>PHEU01000008.1 GCA_002841295.1 Actinobacteria bacterium HGW-Actinobacteria-6 | reverse complement strand
AGCGACACCATGGCCGCAGCCTTGTTCGGAGTGTGACCGGACGCGGCGTCGGACCACTGGAGCTGGCCAGTCAACAGGTCAAACGTGGTGGTCTCCATGACCTTGGCCACAGCCGCACCATCCGTTGAACCTGCAGCTTCCATAGCCTGCGCAAGCGTCATGACAACGTCGTAGCCAGGCATGACCCAAACAGCCTCAGGGGCCGAGTTGAACTTGGCCTCATACGCAGCTGCCCAATCGCCGTACTTCGGGTTGGCAGCGTTGTCCAGGTAGCCGTGGGTGTCGAAGTAGACATCGCTACCGTACTGCGTGCCGAGCGCCTCAAACAGCGACGGATCGTCGTACGCGTCGCCGCCCACGACCGGCTGCGTGACGCCGGACTCGCGAAGCGTGCGGATCATGAGAGCAAGGTCGGGCATGTACGACGAGATGTAGATGAAGTCAGGCTTCTCGGGGAGCGCCTTGATACGCGCAAGCTGTGCCGAGACATCGGCCTGGCCCTGCGTGTAGGTGTCCTCGAAGACAACCGTGCCGCCCAGCTCTTCGAAGCGGACGATGAAGTACTTGGAAAGGCTCTTGGTGTAGTCGATGAAGTCATCGGTGATGACGTACACCGTCTTGAAGCCCAGCTCGTTGAACGCGTACTCGGCGGTGACGGCACCCATGGTGGTGTTCCACATGGAGAGCGTGAACTGCTTGTCACCAAGCGCGGCCGAGCCGTAGAGCGGCGACGAAGCACACGGCGAGATGCCGACGATGCCGGCCTTCTGCGCCTCGCGGCTTGCGGGGCCACCAAAGTCGAAGTCGCTCGGGGCAATGATGGCGGCTGCGCCATCGTCGATGAGCTGCTTGGCGACGTTACCAACCGTCACCGGGTCGCTCTTGCCGTCGAGCGCAACGAGCTCGACCGTCTTGCCGAGAATACCGCCATTGGCGTTGAGCTCATCAACGGCCAGCTGGGCACCGCGAAGCGCGGGCTCATCGAGCGGGGCCTGAATACCGGTCTGGCAAAGAGCTGCACCGATCATGATAGTGTCGCCGTCGGCGGCACCCTCGGTCGAGGTCTTTGCGGCGCATCCGGGAAGCATCAAAGCTCCCACGAGCACCAAACAAACGATCGCACCCATCCGTTTCATACGCTGTCCTCCGTTGTCGCCCTGGACGGTTGCCGTGTAGCAGAACGCACCTACGCCGACTCGCGTCCCCCTGTTTGCCGTGCCAAAACCATGATATCGCGCGTTGGTTGCGATATCGTTTCAGCTACACTAGCGCATGAAGAACACATGCACCAGGATTCGGGGGGCTGGAAGCTAGTACGCGCCGCGCGCGAAGAGCACGGCCGGGATGGTGCGCAGCATGAGCGAGAGATCGAAGCCGACGCTCCAGTTCTCGATGTAGAACAAGTCGAGCCGGACCATCTCATCAAAGGTGAGCGACGAGCGTCCCGAGACCTGCCACAGGCCCGTCATGCCCGGCGGCACCTCCATGCGGCGCCAGTCTTGTTCCGAGTACGTCGCTGTCTCAACCGGCAGTGGCGGGCGGGGGCCAACGAGCGACATCTCCCCGGACAGCACGTTCAGAAGCTGCGGGAACTCATCGATGGAGAACTTGCGCATCCACTTCCCGATTCGGGTGATGCGGGGGTCGTCCTTCATCTTGAAGAGCGGCCCCGTTGCCTCGTTCACTTCACGCAGCGCATTGAGCCGCGCATCGGCATCCACGCACATGGAGCGGAACTTGAGCATGTCGAACTCTGTGCCGTCCTTACCAACACGCCGCTGACGGTAGAAGATCGGGCCGGGGTTATCGGCATAGATGCCCACCGCCACAAAGAGCCAAAGCGGCAGCCCGACCAGCACCACAGCCGAGGCGACAATGATGTCGAATATCCGCTTGGTGACGAGGTTCCCTGCCGAGAGCGACACGGCGCGCACGGTCACGAGCGGCACGCCGGCTATCTCGCGCACGAGCACGCGCGACGTGAGCACCTCGAAGAGCCCGGAGGAGACGTGGATCGACACGTCGAAACCACGCAGCTCGGCAATCATTCGTGCGAGCACGTCATGGTCAAACGCCGAGGACGCGATGATAACGGTATCTACATCATGCTCGCGAACTATCGAGGGCAAGTCGCGTGCAGCGCCAAGTTGCGGCACCAGCTCCGAGCAGTAATCCAGCGTCAGCACCTCCTGACGCGACGACGCCAGGCAGCCGATGGGCCGGAGTCCCTGCGATGGGTTGAGCAGCAACACCCGAAGGATGCTTGCGGCCTCTTCGTTTGAGCCGACAACGATCGTGCGCCTCAGAAGCCTCCCGTGAGCTCGCTTCCAGGCGAGGAATCGCCTCACCATGAACCTGCCACCGCTCACCAGGAGCACGGCAAATCCGAAGGCGAGAATCGTCCACGCACGCGAGAGACCGGGCGTCTTGAGCGCGTACGTTGCCAGAATGAAGCCGACGACTCCCATAGCAAGCGCCCGCAGGACACGCGCAAACTCGCCCGCTCCAAACGTCAGCTGTTCGAGGTCGTAGAGTCGCTCCGACCACAGAAAGCCGAGCCAGATGAGCGAGACCACAGCGGAGATCTCGAAGTAGCTCACTTCCGCAGTGATGTTCTCAAGCCCGGCGAGTGCTTCAAGGTTATGGAACCGGACATACGATGCAAGGAACGTCGCTATCAGCAGTGCAGCCGCATCGCAGGCTACCAGCATTCCAACAACAAGACGCTTCCTGCGCTGCCTCTCAAGAAAGCCCAACGTTTGATCTTCAGTCACAGGACTGCTCCCCCCGAAGCTCGATATGAATCCGTTGCTATCCGCAGTTTGCCACATACCACTGATAGGTAGCAGCAATCCCGTCCTTGAGGCCGATTCTGGGCCGCCAGCCGAGCGCGGCAAGCTTTGAGACGTCCAGAAGCTTCCTGGGCGTGCCGTCGGGCTTTGAGGCGTCGTAGACGACCTCACCTTCGTAACCCACGACCTCCGCGATGATCGCGGCAAGCTCAGCGATGCTCACGTCATGTCCAACACCGACGTTCACAATACCTGCGCCGTCGTATTTGTCCATCAGGAAGACGGCCGCATCCGCAAGATCATCCACGTGCAGGAACTCGCGGCGGGGTGTGCCTGTCCCCCAGACAACAACCTGCGGCTCGCCCGCGACCTTGGCGTCATGAAACTTGCGCATGAGAGCCGGCAGTACGTGCGACGACTCCAGATCGAACCGGTCACCCGGCCCGTAGAGGTTCGTTGGCATCAGGCTGATGCCGTTGAATCCGTACTGCTTGCGATAGCTGTCCACCATAACGATACCGGCGATCTTGGCAACCGCGTACGCCTCGTTGGTTGGCTCAAGCGGTCCGCTCAGCAGGTACTCCTCTACCATCGGCTGCGGTGCCAGCTTCGGGTAGATGCAGCTGCTGCCGAGGAAGAGGAGCTTGCTCACGCCACTGCGGTAGGCGGCATCGATGACGTTCGTCTGGACGAGAAGGTTCTCGCGGATGAAATCAGCCGGGTAGGTGCTATTAGCGAGAATGCCGCCGACCTTCGCACCGGCCATGAATACATAGTCGGGCCGGGTCTCGTCAAAGAAGCTGACAACGTCGTTCTGTCGGGTGAGATCGAGCTCAGCACGAGTACGTGTGATGAGCGTCTCGTGTCCCAGGCCCTCAAGCCGTCGCATGATGGCGCTGCCAACGAGGCCCTTGTGACCCGCAACGTAGATTCGGCTCGACCTAAGCATCCGAGAGCCCCCTGAGCCCTACACTATGACCGGCATCGCGCAAGGTCTTCTCCTGTGCGGCAAGCTCCATGTCGTGATCCACCATGCGCTGGACGAGCTCCTCAAAGCCGACCTTCGGCGCCCACCCAAGCTTCTCGCGCGTGGCACTCGCATCACCGAGCAGATAATCGACCTCAGTCGGCCGGAAATAGCGCGGGTCTATCTGGACGAACTGCTTCCAGTCCATGCCCCCCATGCTGAAGGCAAGCTCCAGGAACTGTCGCACCGAATACGCCTCTCCTGTGGCGACGACGTAGTCATCGGGCTCGTCTTGCTGCAGCATCATCCACATGGCCTCTACATAGTCAGGCGCATAGCCCCAGTCCCGCTGGGCGTCCATGTTGCCGAGGTAGAGCTTGTCTTGCAGTCCGTGCTTGATGCGCCCAACGGCGCGTGTGATCTTGCGGGTGACGAACGTCTCGCCGCGCTCTTCTGACTCGTGGTTGAACAGGATGCCGTTGGCGATGAACATCCCATACGCCTCGCGGTAGTTCACGCAGTACCAGTACGCAGCGACTTTGGAAGCAGCATACGGGCTGCGGGGATAAAACGGCGTGTCCGGGCCCTGAGGGGCAGGAGCCGCGCCATACATCTCAGAGGATCCGGCCTGATAGAACCGGACCTGATTGCCGGAGATGAGCATGTAGTCACGCACGGCATCGAGCAGCCGCAACGTGCCGGTGGCAACCACGTCTGCTGTGTACTCAGGCATATCGAACGAGACCTTCACGTGCGACTGTGCAGCGAGGTTGTAGACCTCATCCGGGTGTACCTTCTCCAGAATGCGACGCAGGCCGGTGCCGTCGGTGAGGTCGCCGTAGTGCAGGAACATACGCGCCCCCGACTCATGCGGGTCGCGATAGAGATGATCGATGCGGTCGGTGTTGAAGGTAGAGGCGCGACGGATGATGCCGTGCACCTCATACCCCTTGTCGAGAAGGAGTTCAGCCAGGTAAGAGCCGTCCTGGCCGGTGATGCCGGTGATGAGTGCGATGCGAGACATTGGAGCCTCCGGAGACGGTATCTGGTACCTCCTAGAGTAGCAGACGGGCTCACTCCAAGTTCGTGGAGAAGCAGCTCCAGCGCGCACGAGGGCTCGAGAACAAATCCTACGCCGAGCGCTCGGACACCGTGAACTCCACATCACACCCAAGAACGCTCAGGAGTTCGAGCATCCCGTCCACAGACTTGTCGTAGTTCGTCTGGTCAAGGAGCCGATACAGCTGAGCCGGTGAAGTCCTGAGGCGTCTAGCCACCTCTCGCTTCGACAGGCCGCTCGCTGTGAATCTGCTCTGCGCATCCAGTGTCAGTCGGTGCAGTAGGATGTCGCGCATATACGCGGGCTCCCGGTTGTAGTCGAACGCCATTTCCATGTGGACGAACCCGTCGCGCCCTGACGCAAGAACGTAGGTGACCGCCATGCCCGCAAGTTCTTCGTCGATGAAGAACTCAACGATCGGGTCGTCAATCGTGGGTTCGGGATCAAGGCGGGCATACGGGTATGCGAACTCGCCACGCGGGGTGCTGATCACGACCTCCCGCTTGCGGTTGTTCAATCGCACGGATTGGATTCTCACAGCTTGCCCTCCCTGCTCAAAGCGTGAATCAGACCGACCGCATGCGGTGATACGCAACCCGACATCAGGCAGTCGGCATCAAGGTTCCACTTGCCGAGCAGCCGAGCGTCCTTGAAGACATGCACATGGCGCGGATCGTGGTCGCCCCTCCACAAGACGAAGATGTATCCACCACGACGAATTCGAGTCATATGTTACCCCCCATGGTAACGCTTTACAAGGGAGACTCTCGCCTGTCAGCGTTTCATATGGGGTAGAACAGACTCTTGCCGAGACCTAGACGCTAGAACCGCGGATCCGCTATGCGCGTTGAACGAACCGCTCCAGGGCATCGCGCCATTCCGGCATCGTGACGCCAAGAGATGCGGCGCGTGAACAATCCAGAACCGAGTTCTTTGGCCGAGCGGCGCGCGACGGAAACGCATCCGATGTCACCGGAACCAGTTCGCGCTCCAAACCGGCCAGGCGCAGTACCTCTGCGGCAAGCTCATATCGGCTGCAAGAACCAGCGCCCGCCAGATGCACGATGCCGGAAGCACCGGCATCCACCAGGCCGAGAATCCCAGCCGCCAGATCGAGTGTGTACGTGGGCGAGCCGATCTCATCCGTCACGACAGAGAGCGAGTCCCGCGTGCGCGCAAGCTCCAGTATCTTCGCCGGGAAGTTGAGCCCGCCGGGCCCAAAGACCCACGCCGTGCGCACGATCAGCGCCTGGGGGCAGACCTCGAGCACCGCGCGCTCACCTGCAAGCTTGGACGCGCCGTACACGGAGAGCGGATTGGTCACGAGGTACTCCGAGTACGCGCCATCTCTGGTGCCGTCGAAGACGAAGTCGGTCGATACGTGCACAAATCCCACGCCGAGGTCATGCGCTGCCTCAGCAAGGATGCGTGCACCAGTCTCGTTCACGCGATACGCGAGCTCAGCGTTGTCCTCCGCGGCTTCCACGTTGGTGTACGCTGCCGCGTTGATGAGCACTCCCCCGCCAGCGGCTGCAAACGCGCGCAGAACCGCGCGGGTGCGAGGCTCATCGGTGATGTCGAACTCTGCCTCAGACGGAGCCGTGACTTCGACGTTGCGGCCGGCCAGTACCATCTGCAGCGCCGTGCCGAGCATCCCGCCGGCGCCGGCGATCAGTACGCGACTAGGCACGGTCTTCGTACCACCGCTTCTGCCACTGCGCAAACTCGCCCTCGCCGTGCTTGATCTTGTGCCACCAGGTCTCGTTGTCCCGGTACCAGCGGATGGTGTCGCGCAGGCCTTGCTCAAAGTCGACCTCAGACGCCCAGCCCTGCGCGCGTAGCTTGCCGGTATCCAGCGAGTAGCGGCGATCGTGACCGGGCCGGTCCGTGACCCACTCGATCGAGTCCTCAGAAAGCCCCAGCTCATCCAAGATGATGGATGTGATCTCACGGTTGGTGCGCTCGTTGCCGCCACCGACGTTGTAGACCTCGCCGGGTTCACCCTTGCCGAGAACCCACTCGATGCCCGAGCAGTGATCGTCCACATGCAGCCAGTCGCGCACGTTCATGCCATCGCCGTAAAGCGGCATCTTCTTGCCCTCAAGCGCATTGGTCACAAAGAGTGGTATCAGCTTCTCCGGGTACTGGTACGGCCCGTAGGTGTTGCTCCCGCGCGTGATCATCACCGGCAGGCCGAAGGTCCTGTGGTACGCCAGCACCTGCAAGTCGCCACCGGCCTTGCTTGCCGAGTACGGACTCGACGGCGTGATCTGGCTCTCTTCCGTGAAGGAGCCTTCGTCGATCGAGCCGTACACCTCGTCGGTTGAGACCTGCACAAGGCGTCCGATCCCGCGCTCGCGCACAACCTCAAGCAGCGTATGCGTGCCGAGAACATCCGTACGGATGAACGCATCGGGCTCAGCTATCGAGCGGTCTACGTGCGTTTCCGCCGCAAAGTTAACAATAGCGTCCACTCCGGCGGCGGCAGCCTCCACGACCTCACGGTCGCAGATGTCCCCCTCCACAAACGTGTAGCGGGCGTCTTCTGCCACAGGCGCAAGGTTATCAAGGTTACCCGCGTACGTGAGCTTGTCGAGGCACACGACCTCAACATCATCATGCAGCTGGATCTGACGGCGAACGAACGCGGAGCCGATGAACCCGGCTCCGCCACAGACGAGGAGTTTCATCCGTTGGTCACTCCCCAGTCATAGCCGATTTCCGGGTCATCAAACGCGCGACGGAACTCGTCGGGCTCGTCGTAGTTGTAGACCTCGGTGGGGATGTTGATGATGTTCGCCGGCTCCGTGCCCACTGCGGTGAAGCCGTGGTAGACGCCCGCAGGGATTGTCAGCCTGCGCTGACGCTGCCAGCCGATGACGAACGTATTGGTTTCACCTTTGGTGGGAGAATCCTCGCGCGTATCGTGCAGGGCGACTTTAGCCATGCCGCCCACGCAGATGAAGTTGTCGGTCTGCTTCTTGTGGTAGTGCCACGCCTTCACCACGCCCGGGTACACGCACGTCATGTACACCTGTCCAAAGTTGATGAAGTCCGGCGAATCGCTCCGGAACATCTCCATGAGGAATCCGCGATCGTCCGGGATCACACTCAGGTCTTCGATCTTCACGCCGTCGATCATGAGGACTCCTCACAGCTCCATAAGGTACTTGTAGTACTCAGACGATGTTCCTTCAGCGGCACGCATGAGCGCATCCTGATCGATGAAGCCCATGCTGTACGCGATCTCTTCTAAGCAAGCGACTTTTTGCCCCTGACGCTTCTCAAGCGTCTGCACGAACGCACCCGCCTCTTGCAGCGAATCCGGCGTTCCCGTATCAAGCCACGCCATGCCGCGCCCCATAACGCGAACACTCAGGCTGCCGTCTTCAAGGTACAAGTTGTTAAGGGTGGTGATCTCAAGCTCGCCGCGCGCAGAAGGCTTGACCGCCTTTGCCATCTCACACACACGAGCATCGTAGAAGTAGAGTCCCGTGACCGCGTAATTGGAACGCGGCTGAGCTGGCTTCTCCTCAATAGAGACCGCACGACCGGCGTCATCAAACTCGACGACACCGTAGCGCTCAGGGTCCTTGACCTTATAGCCGAGGACAACCGCGCCGCCTTCCGCAGCGTCTGCAGCTGCAGACTTGAGAACCTCACTAAAGCCAGCACCGAAGAAGATGTTGTCCCCCAGCACGAGGCAGGCAGGCCCGCCATCCAGGAACGCTTCACCGATGAGAAATGCCTGTGCAAGACCCCCAGGAGTTGGCTGCACCGCATAGGATATCGAGATTCCCCATTGCCCACCATCGCCAAGGAGACGCTGAAATGCGGGCTGATCCACCGGAGTGGTGATAACGAGGACCTCGCGGATACCCGCGAGCATGAGGACGGAAAGCGGATAGTAGATCATCGGCTTGTCGTAGACAGGCAACAGCTGCTTCGACGTAGCGAGCGTAATGGGATGCAGCCGAGTGCCTGCGCCGCCGGCAAGGATAATGCCCTTCATCGGTACACCCCATTCGTCAGATTCGCCGACGTCAGATTATCACAGGGGTGGAGCAGCAAACCTCAACTCCGAGGAACCAACCTGACGGAACCGAACCTGTTTGCCGGAGATGCCAATGTAGTCGCGCACTGCATCAAGCAACCGCAACGTACCGGTGCCGACCACGTCTGGTGTGTACTCGGGCATGTCGAACGACACCTTCACATGCAACTGCGCGCCGAGGTTGTAGACGTCGTCCAGGTGCACCTTCTCTAGAATCCGGCGCAATCCGGTGCCGTCGGTGAGTTCGCCGTAGTGCAGGAACATACGCGCGCCCGAGTCATGCGGGTCGCGGTAGTTGTGATCAATGCGATCGGTGCTGAATGTGGAAGGGCGACGGATGACTCCGTGCACCTCGCCTGGCATGCCCACGCCGAGAGACGCGGCGCGCGAACAATCCAGCACGGAGTTCTTGCGTCGAGGAGCGCGTGACGGAAACGTATTCGAGCTCAAACGGAGTAGTTCGCGCTCCAAACCGGCGGGCCGTAGCACTTCCGCTGCGAGTTCAAAGCAAGTGCTGGCACGTGCTTGCGGTGGTTGACTGAGAGTCAGACGACGTAGCCGATGCCACTGGTCATGCGAGAGTTCATCTCAACCTTCATGGCCTCAGTGACATCCTGTCGGCTTGTATACTCCTCGCCAAAACAGGGCACAGTGCCCATCTCGCGTCTCTTACGAACCAGCCACTCGTCGGTCGCTCCCACCGCTCTGGCCGGGTTGCCACACGCCACTGTGTTATCCGGGATGCTCTTTGAGACAACGCTCCCAGCTCCAATTACGACATTGGTGCCAATTCGGACACCTGGCAAGACAATTGACGCTGCACCAATGAACACACGATCGCCAATCTCAACCTTGCCAATCCGCGTGTATCCCAGGTGCATCTTGGTAGAAGCGTCATGTGCGATTATGCGAACACCTGGAGCCATCGTGACGTCGTCTCCGATAGTGATATGCCAGCAATGGCTCCAGTCAAGAGACCCGCCGTCTAACATCTTGAAGTTCCGGCCAACGATGAGTCCCCGTGCCCTCAACTCATCTAGAGGGTTCGGCCGAAACCAACGATTGTAGGAACGTCGCAGAACCGCATGTAATGCGCCCACAGCCAACCCCCTTCTCAGCCAACTACAAGCCACGTGGCCCCTGTAGCTTGTTACGTAGCGTATCTGACTTCAGCCCCAGCTGCCATCGCACGAATGTGTAGAGCCAGAACACGCAAGATGCACGGTGCTCGTCCGTGTCAATGAGGCCTAAGACCCCCGCTGCCAGGCGACTACGCAACCCTCCAAGGACATTCCGACCGTTGAGCCAGCGTGCGGCTACACCCAAGAGTACCGGTCAGCCATGCCAAATGGTTCTCTCCAAAACGCACTCATAGGCCGCCGAAAGGCTTTCTCGCTGAACCGCCCACTGCAGCTGCCCGATGCGGTCCAGGCCTGCCTGACGCATTTGCTCCAGCTGGACGGCATCAAAGCACACAGACTCAATGGCCGCTGCGAGTGCCGCGGCATCGTTGCCCTCAGCGTAGAGTGCAGCATCGCCTGCGGACCGCCTGCTTTCGAGCAGGTCAAACTGCACGACGGGCAACCCAAGTGCCATGTACTCAAGCACCTTGTTCATCGTACATCTATCGTTGTACGGATTCTTCGGGTCAGGAACCACACCGAGATCACACTCTGAGAGAGACAGCCGCATGTCCGCTCCGTAGAGGTACCCCGTGAACTCAACTGACTCTTCGATACCAAGGTCTCGCGCTCGGCGGCGCAAGTTGTTCTCTTCGGAACCGCCCCCTATGATTCGGAACCTCAATCCGTTGGAAGCGAGATGTCCGAGCAGAATGGCAGCAGCCTCGATCAGTACATCAACGCCGTCCTGTGCAGCCATAATCCCTACGTAACCAATCAGACATCCATCCCCAGCCCTCGGCCCGTGAGATGACGGAGCGGTGTACTCTGCGAGATCCGGTGCACTTTTGACTATGAACACGCGGTCCGGATTCACTCGTCCACGACCAAGAGCTATTTCCCGGTAGGATTCGTTCGTGGAAATCACCACATCGGCAACAGAGAACGTTAGGCGCTCGGCGACTCTAAGAAGCCAGTAGAAGACACCTCGGCGGCCGAACTTCACCTCAAACAGCTCCGGATTGATGTCGTGATGGTCAAATACGACTCGAGTACCATGGAGGAACTTATGGGCTAGAGTCACGAGGAAGAGTAGATCCGGCGGGTTACAAATCTGAATCACATCGATAGGACCCTCGCGCCGCAGACGAGCCAACAGACGTGATTCATGCCATAGAGCGGAGGTGTATTCGCGGATGTACCCGACCATCGTGGTGGCCTCGTGTAACTCGTGGCGCAGGATTCTGACGTCCTCGAGAACCTCATCCTCTGTGCAGAACCCTTTACCCACCGGACAGATCACGGATACCTTGTAGCCGGAATCTCGCAACGCCCGCGCCTCCATCCAGACGCGACGGTCAAATGGTACCGGAAGGTTCTCGACGACAATCACAACATGGGGAACCCTCATAGACCTCTGTCCTTTCTCTGGTCGTCGGGGCCTCGTCTGATAACATACGGCGTCTTTCCCGCCGTGGTGCGCTCCAGCATGTCTACAAGTTCGATGCGCACGTCCATGCTGTTAGGCAGCTTCTTGCGAGCATTCTGCAGTAGGGTCTCGAGGTCAACCTCGCTGAAAGAAGCTGCAGGGACGATGCGAAACGTCACTGAATGCCCATCCTGAACAACCTGAGACTGGATCACGCTAGACACTCCCCGCGGAATGTGGTCTATCCCCATAAGCCTCACGCCCTCCGGCGAGAGCAGATAGTCCCCTGACCTACCGCAGACACGAACGAAGTCAGCGCGTCCAAGTTCAACCGCCCTCACATAGCTCTCATCGGCGTCAGCCGGCAACTCTACGAGATCGCCAGTGCGGTATCGGACAAGCGGCATTGCTCGATTAAAGAGCCCAGTGCCAATGACCTCCCACAACCCGTTGGCGGCGGAAGGAATCAGTTCGATAAACGAGTACCCCGGCACGAATCGATACGCGTGCGGTGCGAAGGAGTTTGCCTTCACAACCCTCTCTGCATGACCGTATTCGTCGACGACGGCTGCACGAAACACCTCAGTCGCCAGCTCTCTGCAGTAGTCACTGAGGACCTCGGCTTGCGTGAGGATGACAGGGATATCCAACGAAAGACCTTGTGCCCTCAGGTGACCAGCCAGGCTCTCCAGCGATGTGGGATACGCGATCATGTAGTCGGGCGAATGTTGTACGAGTGCGCGGTGATACTCCCCCGCCGTCCTAGCACAAATGTGGTTTGACGACATGACAAGCGCGCGGCCACCATCGGACATTTTCCAAAACGGCGGCTCAAACTCGCTTGGAGACTGGATGTTGTCTCCTCGCAGCACAGCGTAGGCGGAACCCACGTCGGCCACGCCAGCCTTCCTCAGCGTCCGGTCTATCACCGCACACTCGAATACAACCGAGTACACGCTTCGGCGCACCGAGAGGGGCATTCCGCTCGTTCCGCTCGTCTGCCCCACAGCGTACGGCCAGGCAGAAGTCAAGCGGGCGCACGACCGTTGTCGTATCTCATCCTTGTCTACGATCGGCCACTCCGAAAGGGCACGTCTAGCGTAGGGCCTACCCGAGACTGAATGCGCAGCCCATTCTAGGGAGTGCTCCAATCGCTGGGCCATCTCGCTTGCCAGTTGCTCGATGGGCACAGATTCCCAGTGCTCAAGCAGGCGTCCTATGCGTCCATATAGCATAGGGTTCCGGCGGATTAAGCGATTGATTCGCGTCAATCCCTTGATACGGTCACTCGCGAGATCCATAGCCTTCTCCTTCCTGCTCCATCGCCTCAACCACCAACCTTCGATATGCGCACAACACATGACCGCGCAACGCACGCCGATCGAAGGAAGCCGCTCTCACTCGGGCTGCTCTCCCGAGCGCTCTCCTGAGAGAACCATCTTCGGCGCAGCGAACCATGGCCTGGCGCATACCTACCACGTCACCCGCCTCGACGATCAGGCCGCTACTCCCGTTCTCGACCATATCCGGCACGCCTCCAACGCGGGTAGCCACCACTGGAAGCCCATATGCCATGGCCTCCATTAGAGCGAGTGGCACGTTCTCAACATGCGACGGGAGCACGAATACGTCGCACCTGTCGAGCAGATTATCGCGGTCCTCAGCGGTGACTCTTCCTAGGAAATCCACGCGCAGCCCTCGGCTTGAAGCAAGAAGTACATCAAGCTGTGAACCATCACCAGCTACGATTAGTGAGGCTCGCGGCATCTGATCAGCCATGCCTGCAAAGGCCTCCAGAAGGTCGTCAACACCTTTCTCTATAGAGAGTCTTCCAACATAGAGGAACGTCAAGGAATCCCGCTCTTGGGTTCGTCGCTTGGACACTGAAGTTGGCACTACAACCGTGTTGGGGAGGAGCACGAAACGCTCATTGGGCAATCCCAGCCAATTTGAGAGGAGACTCATACTTCGCTCGTCGATTACAGCAATCAGCATTGTGCGCTTCAGGGCGCGCCGTGCTGCGTGAACGCGCCAGTCCTCAGCCCCGATGAACTCTGTGAAAGCGCCGCCGTGATGATGCGCGAGCACCGGGACACCCATGCGGCAAGCCGCATTAATAAAGGGCAGCTTGCGTACGATGCTGTACCCTGACGCGAAGTGCACGTGTACCACATCCGGACGCCTAAACAGGAGAATAGCTAGGAACCTGAGGTACGCCGCAATAGCCACGACCAACTTCCACACGCTTGCGGCAGACGAGTCTGCGGTGGTCTCCAGATGCCGGACGTCCGCGTCAGCCTGGATTGAGTTCGCAATCGCGGACGCGACGGTCCACATCCCTCCTCCCGCACGAGGGCCGGGGCCAACGGAGAGTACCCTCAGTCTCTCGGCAGACGCGACTCGCAGTTCGGCACGCCTGCCAGAGCGCCGACGTTCGAGTAAGCCTGAGTTGCGCACGACCTTAATGGGCACTCGAACCCCCCATTGTCCCGACTGACTCAACAGAGTGGGCATGCTTCTGAGACCGTAGACGTTTCATCACTGAGCCCTAGGTTCATTGATGCTGCCCAGCAGAGCCCTGATTCTAGTTCGCTGCAGATACAGCCCGACACACCCCAGCACTATCAAGACATACCTCACACCTGGGGTTTGATAGGTCGCCACGAGAAGCGCCATTCCTGCTAGAAGTCCAGCCGTCAGCCCAAGCATCACCTTTGCGTCGACAATACGCCCGCCGTCAACACGCACGCGAACGACCCTCGTCACATACACGTAATGCGCTGCCGCTAGTCCGCCATAGCACGCGAGTGTCGTGTAACCTGCCGCGACGTAGCCAAATCGAGGGATATACACCGCGTTCAAGGCGACGTTGGCTACTGCCGCCACTACGGATCCATACGTCATCATCTTGGTCGCATCGTAATAGACCTCGATATTGCCGAACATCATATAGGCGAAGATGAAGAACGTGGCAACAGACACCGGGGGTACTACGTAGATTGCGCCTTGGTACGCGCTCCCCCCGAGCACCGCCACTAACTCCGGTGCAAGCGCGACGAAGAACAGGACAAAAAATGCGTAGAGTACGAACACTTGGGACAGTCTCCTTCCCAAGCCGCGAAGGTTATCCGCCTCCAACTGCCGGTACTGCCACGGGATCAAGGCTGCAGAAGCACTGTCGGTTGCGACTCGAATGGCCAGCCCAACCGTGTAGCCTACGCTGTAGATAGCAGCAGCTGATAGGCTGACCATTCTCGCCACCATGATGCGATCAAGCTGGTCCAGTGCGTACATTGAGAGATAGTGTGGCACCAGCGGGAGATTGAACATCAGCGCATAGCGCGCGTATGCAGGAACGAACAACCTGCCAGCCCGCCTGATATTCCGAACGTAGATTGCAATCCCTATGCCCGTACTCACAACCGCACCGGCAAGTATCCGGGCAACGGCCTTGTCACCCGACATCACTACCGCGACCACCCCTGCGATTGCCGTTAGCGCGGAGATACCAACAGTCACTATCACAACCGGCCTGTAGTGGTAGTCATACCTCTCACGCGCGGTCCAGAATGCCACCGAGGGACTGAACAAGAGCTCACTAAACATGGCAATCATGACTACAGACGGCAGGCCTGTGATCGCGTCAAACCGCCCGTGAAACACCGCGTACACCACCATCGCTACCACTACGAGCGCCGTAGAAGTGGTCTGCATGGTGGCCGTGTATTCGTCGCGCGCTTCTGGGAAGATACTCATCCCCTTGTTGAATACAGCGGCAGTCAGACGGAATGTTGTGATGACCATGAGCACTTGGAACCAGGAGTTATACAGGCTGTAAAGACCGTACTGGTCCGTCGTCATTATGCGTGTGAAGATGGGCGTTGTAAGCATGGCTATCGCTTTGAGGGTGATCCCTGCAAAGGTAAACCACAAGGCGGAACGAACTGGTAAAGGCATCGCCCCATAGCGAGCTCTGAGGCTTCTGGGCGCCACGTGGAAGCTCACGCTGTACCCCCGCGCACGGGCGCACTCGTCACACGTCGCATCGGGCACACGCGGACACAGAGCATGCAGGCTGTACACACGGCGCGGTCAATCTCGGGATACACGAAGCCTTCATCGTCCGCACACATCACGATTGCTCCTGCTGGGCAGATTGCGGCGCACGCAGTACACCCGCAACATTCAACCGCCAGCACGACGATTTGAGGTGGTGTCATCTTCCTCTCATCCGTCACGACATGAACTCCCTGATCGCCCTGCGCAGTCCGCGCGCGATTCTCCTGATCAGCCCGTAGCTTGTGAAGCGCCTGATAGCCGCCTCGTAGCCGCCCTGGCGGTACGCCCGCCAGAACGCCGCTCGCTGCGGCGACGGCGGCGTGGGCGCCTGCAACGGTTGCTGAAGACATTGCTCCACCGATAGCTCAATTAACGAGAAATGATCCCGAATCGCGTCGAATGCAGCCGATCCGTCCTCCGAATGCAGAATAACCAGTGATACACCGCGATTGTCATCGAAATCTGGGAAGTGCTGCCCAACGCCCCAGTAATCTCCAAGCGTTATATCCGCAACTCTGTCGAGCCTTGCGAACGGACAAACATGGCAGCTTGGGCGCAAGGCATAATTGAAGTTGAAGACTTCCCGAAACGCATCTACGCGATGATTCGATATTGCGCCCCTATCCATGACTGCCACATGCCGTGAGCGATGCCAGCCGGCGCTCTTGTCCCGAAAGCGGTAGTCGAGCAGGGAACTCCGCTCAGCAGCCTGGATGAAGCCAACGTGAGCAGCCCAGATCATCGGGCTTGGGACTCCGTGACACACGAGGTCGACAGTCAATAGATTGCCGACCGTTCGTGAGAGTTCCAGGAATGAACGTAATCCTGCGACCTGGCACGGGGTTCCTGAGAAGAGGACCCTTCTCCCTGCCTGCATATCCTCTCTTACCAACCGATAGCAGGACCCCATGTCGCTCTGTACGTACTTCGATCCTGAGAATCTTGCACATTCGTCCATCGAGACGGCGCGATCGTGTACGACACGCATCGCCTGATCGAAGCGCGCTCCGTACACCACGCCGCCAAGCCCCAGCACGTACTCACACAGGGCAACAAAGACCCCGCCAGATGTGCTCTTAGATCGAACAGTCTCATCAAGATGCTTCGCGGCGAAGATTCTCATCACCGTGGGCCACTTCCAGGGAGGGTAGCGTTCCATTCGCCCCTCACTGCAGTCCGCATGTGAACCTGTACCGATATCATCATCGCCAGGGCGCTTACGTAGAGAAACATCTCATGCCAGTTGTAGATGCCGTTGCCGGTCAGTCCGTAGACGACAAACCATAGCTGGAATGCAACTGAAACTGTCAGCACGTAGTACAGCAATGCACTCTCCTCACGCCTAAAGCGCAGGAGTACAGGGATTGACTGTATGAGCGAAACCACAAGCAACCCTACGACCAGCACAAAACCGACAATCCCCGTCTCTGCTAGCAGTCCGTAGTAGATGTTGTGTGCCATGTACTGTCCGATGGTCCTCGTGTCATAGTTCGCCCCGATCCAAGCAGCGAAGTTCCCAAACCCGATACCCGTGAGACTGTGCGAGCGAAACGTCTCCCATGCCGCAGCCCATAGTAGGTTTCGTCCGCTGGTCGCTGATCCAGGATCCATTGTCAGCAACTGCAATCGCTGCGCGAGTTCACGGACCGGCGCGAACCAGTAGTACAGCGGCAAAACTATGATTGCGCCCGCAGCGAGAAGTCTCGCTGCCCGCACCACTCCTGCACGACGCCTAGACAGAGCATATAGGAGCACAAATGCAACCACTACAAGAAGTGCGAACATCCTCTTACCGCTGATCAGCAGGGCAACGAGCGAGATTGTGAAACCAAGGGCATCGGTGGACCGTCCCTCTTCAATGAAATAGTCAACGAGGAACAGGATGCACGCGACGGACATCATCATCCCACCATACTGATAGCTTCCAACCAGCCCACCGGTCTTCTCGCCAGTCAGTAGTGTCGCGATGACTATGGATACCGCGACGAGGAGGGAGTAGTACTTCGATGCTTTGATTGCGGAGAAGGCGACCTCGGGACGCGGCACCATCAGAAACATTAGCGAGAACACCAGGAAACGCCGTACATAGCTCCAACCGATAGAAGATACGTATGAATGCGGGACCTGCCACAGCAAGAACAGGCTGAATACCACTAGGATGGCGAACTGGACATAGTGCGACCTATTAAAGTAGGCCATCGGACGCTTACCAGGCATCTGGACACACATCCAGAATAGCAGCGCAATCTCTATCACAATGAAGTACGGCGCGACAATGCCGTATAGCGAACCGCTGAATAATGTCGCGACGAACAGGATCACATACACCTTAGCTTCAAACCCCAGGTGCGTGAACACATCTCGAACTCGGCCCATATTCACTGAGTTGTCCGGGTGCCCAGGGCCGCTCGCAGGAACGATAGTGATTCCTCAACCATCTCCTCCAACAGCGGACCTGCAGCCTCGAACGCGACTGTCGAAAACTCCATCTCCTGACAGTCGCCCTGGCGAATCACCTGCTCCTCTAGCCCAAGGGCAGTCAACAGCGATGTCACTCGAGAATTGAGTCCATGCAGTCGCCCCTTCAGTTGGACCTTGAAGCTACGTCTGAAGATGATTGAGAACGCAAGCACGTGGAATGAATCAGTCAGCACAAACTCCGCATGCTTGATGAGTCCCAACAACTCGACCACACTGGGGCTTGCCACCCTGCTTCCCTTGATCCATGTCTTCATGCTCTCAGGCACGTATACCACGTGCAGACCGCTGGCTGTTCGCAGTTGCTCTGCGTATCCGTATAGTGCCTTCTCATGCAGACAGTAAACGAGGATATAGGGCCGATTCATGGACGGACCCGCGGCAAGTGAGGCCCATTCTGCAGACCGCAAAAGGAACACAGGATCTAACACCCACTCGACATCGCGCTGAAGCAAAGCCGCAAGGTGGTTCTTGCTGTCCTCCTCGCGCACGGAGATTGCTCTATACTCCGAAAGCCGCTCAAGGTACAACTTGTCGTACTCCTCCAGGGATCCGCTCTTGCCAAGGCTTGCGGCGTAGGAGATTCTCTTTCTCCCATCACAGAAGTCCAGATAGAAAGTCAGATCATCCCCAGTAAGATCAGGATTCCACACCTGGTCACTCCCGGTGACAAACAGATCGTAAAGTTCATCGGCGTCTGCAACAATCTCGCGGGTATAGGCGGCATCTGAAAGCCTCAGATGCGCGTCCCGAAATTCGCGGAAACGGCGATGCTTCATGATTCTCTCGGGAGCGTGCGCCATGCCAGAGACAATATCCCTAGGGCTCCCGGTCCCCAAGTGCAGCGCCCCGTATCCCCGTTCCAGGAAGTCGCATCTGTAGTCGATGACATCGCACTCGGCACCCATTCCCTTCAGGCAGCACTGCAGTGCATACGCCTGAAGCACGGCTCCGTAGTTTAGAGCACGGTGGAAGGTAAGAATCCCCACCCTCATGCTCCACGCACCCCAAAAAGGCTCCTCTTAACAGAGAGCAGTCTACGATACGCTGAGTCTCCAATGCACTTCCGTAGAATCCGCTGTAGATCTGTTCTAATCTTGTCTCGGGGACGCCCCCACGTGTGTGCATAGTGGTGCATCGAAATGGTATGCGCAGTCAGCTTCGGCTCGTGAACATCCTGGTCGTAGCCACAGAAGAACTCAGCTGGGTAAATGGTCGTATCGGCGACTTGCTGGATTACATCCTCATGTCGGAATCCATGTGACTCCAGGATTCCAGTCACCCGCCTGTTGACGGTCTGCAAATCCAACCCATCTTCTGTCACGAAGGAGCTGCGGTTATAGGATTCAAGGATCTCGGACAAGAGCGGGAGATACTGGACGCACCCGAAAATCAATCCAGGGTTCACAAACCCTCCAGATTCCATACCAGTGAAGGCGCGATTCTCAAGTACCCACAGCGGAATAGGCTGGAGAAGCTCCACATCCGTGTCGAGGTACACCCCACCATGCGCCTGCAGGATGTCAAATCGAGCGTAGTCAGATACAAAGGCCCACTTCTTGGCTTCATATGCCTCTCGAGCATACTGCGCCTTGGTGACGTCGAAGTTTGACTCGTTCCACTCAATGATCTCCCAGCCGGGCATGAAATGGCTCCAGGATTCCTGGCATCTGAGGATCAGGTCGGACTTTGGAGCACCACCGAACCAGCAGTAATGAATAGTGTGCGGTATCAATGTGCGCACGGCTTCGGACATCAATGATCAGCCTAGCGCACTGGTAATGATCCCCCAGCCCATCGCCTGGTCTAGGAAGTACACCACCAGGAGCACGATGACGATCACCACAAGCGCCGCCAGCACGCCGGTCAGCACCTTGCCCACAGCCTCAGCGAACTTACGCCCGGGACTCGTCGGCGGGATGTAGATATGCTGTTGGGTCTGCGCGGAAGGAATGGCTGCAACCTTGCCATGCTTCGCTGATCGGCCATCGGCCGGGACGTTGCTGTAGTAGTCGGCGTAGTAGTAGTAGCCCTTATACCCCTTGCCGCCGTAGTAGCCGTAGCCACCGCCGCCGGGAGTGCTCTCAAGACCCCACACGACCGTACCGATGATGCGAGCGCCCACTTGCCCAAGCATCTCAGTGGCCTTCTTGCCAGCATCCCGGGTAGACATACCGCCCTTGGTCACGATGAGTACGCCGTCGACCCAACGGGCAACCGCGGCACCGTCTGCAACAGCAAGAAGCGGTGGGCTGTCCACGATAACCCAGTCGGCCCACTCCTCAAGCTCCTTGATAAGCGCGTGCATCTTATCGGAACCCAGGAGTTCGCTCGGGTTCGGCGGTAGCTTGCCGCTGGTGAGGACGAGCAGGTTCGCAAGTTCACCGGAGCGCTGCAGCGCGCTCTTGAGCGAGTTCGCGCCGGTGAGCACGTCTGAGAGTCCGATCATCGTGTTCACTTGGAAGAATTGCTGGGTGGTCGGACGCCTGAAGTCGCATGAGAGCAGCACAACCTTCTTGCCGGCCTGCGCAAGGCCTGCGGCCAGGTTTGCAGCTACGGTGGATTTACCCTCGGCAGGCGCTGCGCTCGTTACCAGCAGCGTCTTGATGTTGTGCTCAAAGTTGATGAAGTCGAGGCTGTTGCGCAGTACGCGGTACGCCTCGGCAGCAGGTGTACCCGAGTGCGTGATAAGCGTGAGTCTGCGCTTCTCGTCCTTGTCGTACTTCTCGGCAGGAATCAGGCCCAGTACCGGAGCGCCGTACACCTTCTCGGCTTCCTCAGAGGACTTGATGGTGTTGTCGAGATACTCGTAGAAGAACGCCATGCCCAGACCGAAAATGAGGCCAACAGCCAGGCCAAGTGCACCGTTACGCTTCGGGCTGGGCTCAACCTTCTCGTCGGTCACAACAGCGGGGCTCACCACGCGGCCGGAGCCGACCTCAAGCTGCTCCTGGATCCGGAGCTCTTCTAGCTGGCCCGCAAGCGTGGTGTAGCTGCCGGTAGCGATCGCCAGCTCGGCGGAGAGCTCGTCGCTCTTGCCCTGAGCTGAAATGCGGCGCCCAAGTTCAAGAAGCTCCTGCTTTGACTGCTCAAGGCGCGCGTCGACCTCATCGGCTGCGGCCTTGATGCTCTCACGCTTGTACTCCCGGCTCCAGGCAACGAACTCATCGGCCATGGTGTTGGCGATCATGCTCGCCATGCGGGAGTCGCCGGCACGCGTCGTGATGGTCACGATGTTCGTCTGTCCAACGGCGGAGACGGTGATGTTCTTGAGGAGGTCTTCCGGCTTCTCTTTGAGTCCGAGCTTGCGGATGGTGTTCTCGGCAAGCGGACGCAGCTGCATGAGCTGGACCTGCGTTTGCAGGCCGCGCTCTGGCTGGCTGGTGAGATCGGAGATGGCGGTGCCCAGGATGGCGGCGCCGGTGTCGCGATCTGAGATGAGGACCTTTGCCTGACCCTCGAACACGGCAGGCTGCAACAGGCTTACGACTATCGCCGTGATGGTGACGATAACAACGGCCTGGATGATGACCCACTTGCGTGCCCGGATAACGTTGAGGTAATCGCGCAGCTCCACGCAGTTGTCTCCGCTTCTGGTGTCCGGGCTAGTTCTTGGTGAACGAGGTGATGAACCAGTACTTGCTGCCGCCGATCGTCTTGCTCACGCACACGATGCTGCCGGCGGTCGCTGGCGACGTGCCGCCACCAACGGTCATCTTGATCGTGGCGGTGCCAGAGCCGCTCGAGACGCCGTTCACGGTGCACGTCTTATAGCCGCCGCTGATGATGCCTTTGACGATAGCCTGGTTGCTCGCCTGATTGGCAACGAGTGTGGATACGATGCCCAGGTCGGCTGCTTTGCCGGTCGTGACCGCAAGCGTGTTGCCGTCACGGGCGATGCTCGAGAAGTACCACACGCCGCTGTAGTTGCGAAGCACCATGGTGCCCGACACGCTGCTGGACGTGCCGGTTACCGTGAGGCGCACGTTAGCGGTGTTGCCGCTTGTGGTGACGGTGCCAAAGCTCACGGTCTTGATCTCACCGGCCACGAGCTTGGCGATCTGCTCCTGGCTGGCGGCCTGCTCCCAGTACATACGCGCTGCCTGGTCGCCCGTGGGCGGCGTCACAGCGGTGTTGGTCTTTGCGTCGGTGCTGGTGAAGCCGGACGGTGCCGCCTCGGAATCCTCGGCGGGCTCGGCCTCTTCGGCTTCGGTACTCACGCTGTCAGTCGACTCGGAAGACCCCTCATCCGATGTCGTGGGTGCCGGCGCGGGCGTGCTCGGCGTCTCGGCGACGGGCTTGCCGCCGGTGAGCTCGGCCATAAGATCGGCACCACCCAAGAAGAAGTAGCCCACACCCAGAAGTGCGGCAACCACTACAACAAGCGCGAGCGCAACCAGCACGCCACGCTTGCTTGAACGAACTGCTTCGTCAACCGTCATATTGTTGCCAATCCCCGAGAAAGCGCCCCCCGGCAGCGTCAATGTGGCGCATGCCGCCCTCACTTTACACAATTCCACAACACATTAGCACTATGTAAACATCTCGCAAACAATGGGTTTGCGCAGCTAGCGGGCTTGAGTGAGCCGCGTCACAAACGTCGCGACGTCATCGGCACCCAGGTCGGTCGTAACTGTCCCGGCGTTAATCGCGCTCCCAAGCCCACCGGGATACCCCGCTATCAGTGCGGTCACTCGCTCGGCCGCCTGCGCAAGAACGTCCCTGCGTTCGGCGTCCGGCAGGTATGCCACGCCGTTCAGGATGGCTCGGAACTCCTCGGCATCCACAAGCACCGCGCCCGCAGGGAACGTGTAGAGCGCCTCGCCGTCGAAGACATTGATGGCTGAGGGCAGCTCAAGGTTCACACCACCGGCGGCCTTCACTGCTTCGGCCAACGCAGTCGGTCCGAAATCGATGTACGGGAGTGTCACGCCGCCATTGAGGCGTGCGTACGCCTCTGAGACCCGTGCCCCGCCACCGAACGGGTATGCGTCGCGCAGATGACCGTAACTGGTGCCAACGATCGTCACGGCGCTTGTGGGATCAACGCTGAAGACGACAGGTGGGGCGGATGCGTCGGTCGCTTCCACATCGGCGATGACCTGTGCGACCAAGTCGCCGTTCTCATCCGGCACACCCGTAACGATGAGCACGCGGCCAGAGTCGGTTCTTCCTTGTCCGGGCAGTCTGTTACCAGTCGCCACGTACGCGCCAAGAGCCGCGCCAACGACAACGATAACGACAAGTCCCGCGATGGTTCCGGTACGAAACGCGCTAGCGAATCCTCCGCCCCCCGGCTGCGACACGCTACTCCCCCTTTAGGTACGCCATGATGCCGCGGCTCATGCCCTCGGCTAGTTTAGCCTGATACGCCTCGCTTGCGAGAAGCTTGTCTTCAACGGGATTGCTGAGGAAGCCAGCTTCGACGATCACAGACGGCACCTTTGACCAGTTGAACCCGGAGATGTCACTCCTGGGGACGACGCCGTGGTCCTTCGCACCGGTCGTGAAGAGCGTGGCGTTGTGAATCGCCCTGGCGGCGGTGAGGCTCTGTGCGGTGATCGGCTTGACCCAGTCATTGCCCGCCGGATAGAGCGTCGACATGCCGCGTACGTCGCCATTGGTGTTGCCGTCGGCATGGATCCGGATGAAGAGATCGGCTCCCGCTGCGTTAGCCACCTCGGCACGCTGAGCGTTGGATATGTCGACGGCTCCGGTGGTACGCGTCATGACCACGCGCACACCCTGGGCCTCGAGCTCCTTCTTCAGGCGCACGGCGATCTTGAGCACAAGGTTGGACTCACGCTGCTTGGTGACCGCGCCACTCGCGCCGCCGGTGACCTTCGCCTTGAGCGTCTTTGAGCCGGGGCCGATAGGCTCCTGGTCGTTGTTCGCCTTGTCCTGATGACCGGGATCGATGCAGACAACGTAGACGCGGCCGGTAGTGGTCGCATCAGCCTTGAGGGCGGATGTGGTGGTGACGTTCGGGTCGTCGGATGCATACGTGAGCATGACTGTTGTGCCGCGCACCATCACAGAGCCGGCGGCGGGATCTTGCGCCAGGACGGTGCCGACCTTCGCGTCACCTGCGGGCGTGGCCGTGTGGACGACTTCAAAGCCGGCGATCGTGAGCAGCGTGTCGGCGTCGTCGACGGCCGAACCCGTCACATCCGGGACCTCGACCATGGTGCCGGTGGCGCTGGTCTCCCCGGAAGCCACATCGGATGCGACCACGGAAGCGGTTGCCGCCTCGGCAGGAACCTCAACGACCGCCAAAGAAACGTCTGCCGGTGCGGCGCGGAAGATGCCGAGTGCTACGCCAGTGCCGATTGCCACCACTGCGAGAGCTATGATCGCCGCTACGGGCACGACGTACGTTCGTTTGCGTCGGGTGTTCGCTCTATCGCGCCGAGCGACTCTTCCAATCGCCAAGAATGCACCTCCGAGGTGCCGGTTGCATGTTGGTGGGCCCGGTAGGATTCGAACCTACAACCAAGGGATTATGAGTCCCCTGCTCCACCGTTGAGCTACGGGCCCGGCCGGACAACAGGCCAACGCCCGCTGAACAGCGACCACCTATGATACATCACCATTTGGGGGTAAGACGAAGGTGAATGTTGCACCGTGACCGGGAACACTGTTGACGTCGATCGAACCGCCGAGCAGCTCAGCCGTGGTAGAGCAAATCGCCAAGCCGAGCCCCGAGCCCTCCGGCTTGAGCGTGCCGGGGCGATGGAGCTGGCTGAACTCCCGCATAATCTCGCGATGCGTGCCGTACTCAAGGCCCGGACCCGTGTCGTGAACGGCTATCCAGGTTGCACCATCGGCGCGTCGGGTTACAACGACGCTCACGCCGCCGTTCACCGTGAACTTGACGGCGTTGCCGCACAGATTGAGCAGCACACGCTCTGCAAGGCGACGGTCGGTGGTGATCTCAAGGCCCTCGGGAACCGTTGCTGTCCACGTCAGGCCCTTCTCGGCCACCTGGGGAGCAAGCACATCTGTAACGAGGTTGATGAGGTCAGCCGCAAAGAACGTCTCGGGATCCAGGTCCTCCTTGCCGGCCCTCACCTTGCTCAGTTCGAGGACATCGGTCACCAGCGCCAGAAGATGCCTGCCCGATGACTCGATCATCGTGACCTGGCGCTGTTGCTCCTCGTTGAGCGGACCCGTCAGGCCGGTGCGCATCATCGATGAGAACCCGAGTATCGAGTTGAGCGGCGTGCGCAGATCGTGGCTCATGTTCGCAAGGAAGCGATCCTGGGTCTCGAGCGCCTCGGCGAGCTGCTCTTTGGCCAACTGCTCCTTGTGGCGATTGCGCTCCGAACGCGCGTAGATGAACACGAAGGCGAGAAGCGTCAGAAGCACTGCCAAGCCCACAGCCGCGATGGTGTTCCGCTCCCACAGGAGTGAATCTTCGAGCTGCTTCCTGGTGGTGTACGCGGCTACGACCACGTTCGAGCCGTTCACCGTTGCGTGCTCACTGATGAAGTCGGATCCGCGGGAGCTATCGGTCGAAAGACCAAAGTTGAACATGTCGTCAGTTGACGCCTGGTAGTCGCCGCCGTGGTCCGAGATGAGTAGCGAGACCGTCGTGGGCCACGGGTCATTCACCGGTGCGACGACTCGCTGCAGGTACCGCTTCAGGTCCGACTCGTACATAACCACGCCGGTCGTTCGGGCACCGCCAGGCTCACCTTCTCCTACGCGCAGCGGAGCAAACCACAGAACGTGATACTCGCCGTGATCGGCAGCGTGGGACGTTGAAATGACACCGCCGGTCATGTCTGCGGCCACAGAAGCGTACTGCACGATCTGCTGCTCGTGTCCCGGGGATCCCGGTCCAAGGGTCAACTGCGCCTTGCCGAGGGTATCGAAGAGCGTGATGTTCACGTAATTGCGGGACTTACGCTCAGATTCAAGACGAAGCGTCAGCCAGTCCACCTTGTCCCTGTCACCGTCCAGGTACTGCTCGAACTCGGTACGAACGCGAGACGTGGTGCCAAGAGACTCAATGTCGGATTCACTCTCGGCAAACCAGTACCGCATGAGCGCGGCATTGCCCTCCGCTACCTGAGAAAGGTAGATGTGAGCATCGGCCTCTGCTTCCTGCGACACGACGCCGTAAGCCCAGATTGCGACCGCTGTGAGGACGACGCACACCAGCACGGTGATTGCCGCGACGGCATAGATCGGTCTGAGCGTGCGCCCATTCCGGCGAAATCCACGAGTAGACACTCGGGCGAGCACCCCGTCCCCCACTTGAACATTACCCCCGACAACTTCCATGAGAGCCTACCCGCCAACCCACGAGTGGGCAATAGGTGAATGTGCCCGATTGCAGCGAAAGAATCCAGACTGCTGAAAGACCCTCCCAAAGCGTTGCGCCAAGCGCCACGCTCCGTCTATAATGCGTCGGTGCGCCCGCTCAGTTCGGGTCCCACTGATACTCCTCGGTAGCTCAATTGGCAGAGCATCCGGCTGTTAACCGGAGGGTTGTAGGTTCGAGTCCTACCCGAGGAGCCATTTGAATCCAAAGGCGCCCCCCGCCTCCGTGGGGGGCGTTCTTGTGTGCAGAGCCACTTTGAAGGCATACTCATAGAGCACCATTGCATGCGCCATGAACTGGGGGGTTCAAATGCGATTGCTGGTCGTTGACGATGATGCACCATCACGATATCTGCTCGAATCGGTATTCACAGCCCGGGGGCACAAGGTCGAAACCGCGTCCGACGGTGCAGAGGCGCTTGAGCTCGCCAGAACCAACCCACCGGACATGATCATCGCCGACATACTCATGCCAGTCATGGATGGCTACCGTCTGTGCATTGAATGGCACCAAGACCCGCAGCTCGCCTCGATTGTGTTCGCCTTCTATACAGCCACGTACGTGGAAGAAGAAGACGAGAGCCTCGCACTCTCTCTGGGAGCCGATGCGTTTCTGCGTAAACCGATGGAGGCGCACACGCTCATCCACATCGTCGAGCAGATCCATCGTGAGAAGAAGGCACTCAAGCGCTCCGCCAAGCGGGTTGCCGCCGAGGACATCGCCATTCTGCGCCAGTACAACGAGCGGCTTGTGAACAAGCTGGAGAAGAAGGTCGACAGCCTCCAGAAGGACAACAACGAGCTGCGCGTGACAATCGACCTCCTGAGTGATGAGGTCAACGCGAAAGACGCCCTGATTCGTCGATTGAACGAGGAGCTAGAAAAGCAGGCGCTGCGCGGCTAGGTCGGCCGAACGCTACTCGAGATAATCCTTGAGCTTGCTCGACCGCGACGGATGCCGCAGCTTGCACAGTGTCTTGCTCTCGATCTGACGGATGCGCTCGCGGGTGACGCCGAACTCGCGACCCACCTCTTCGAGCGTGCGCGGATGCCCGTCATCTAGACCGAAGCGCAGCTCGATGACCTTGCGCTCACGCTCAGAGAGCGAATCGAGCACGCGGGTCAGCTGCTCCTGCAGCATCGAGAAGCTGGCTGCATCCGGGGGAACCACGGCCTCGGAGTCCTCAATGAAGTCTCCGAGCTGAGAGTCCTCTTCTTCGCCGATCGGCGTTTCCAGCGAGACAGGCTCCTGCGAGATCTTGAGGATCTCACGGACACGCTCGGCGGTCATATCCATCTTCTCGCCGATCTCCTCGGGCAGCGGCTCACGCCCGAGCTCCTGCAACAGCTGGCGCTGTACGCGGATGAGCTTGTTGATGGTCTCGACCATGTGCACCGGGATGCGGATCGTGCGGGCCTGGTCCGCGATTGCGCGGGTGATGGCCTGGCGGATCCACCAGGTGGCGTAGGTGGAGAACTTGAAGCCCTTGGAGTAGTCGAACTTCTCCACGGCACGAATGAGGCCGAGGTTGCCTTCCTGGATAAGGTCCAGGAAGAGCATGCCGCGACCGACGTAGCGCTTTGCGATCGATACAACGAGGCGCAGGTTGGCCTCGACGAGTTGCTTCTTGGCGTTCAGGCCGATGTCCTCGATGCGGTGGAGGCGACGGAGTTCGGCCTTCTCAACCTTCTCACCCGTCTCATCGATCTCGGCCAGGCGAGCCATGACCTCTTCGCCGGCTTCGATCTTCTTGGCGAGATCCACTTCCTGGCGAGCGTTCAGGAGCGAGACTTTGCCGATCTCCTTGAGGTACATGCGCACGGGGTCGCTCGTGAGCGGCGCCAGCGTGTGCGCGTCGACCTTGCGCTTCGGCTTCTTCTTGGCCTTGACGGGCTTGATGACCTCTTCTGTCTCGGCAGGGATCTCCTCGACGACAGCATCCTCAGGAAGCTCGTCGGCGTGATCGGGCTCATCGGCGGATGCGTGAATCGGATCCTCGACGACGTCGATGCCGCTCTTGGAGATGTGCGCGTAGACAGACTCGAACTGATCGTCGGACAAATCGACGTCACTCAGCGCAACCTGGATTTCCTCGTCAGTGAGGCTCCCCTTGGTCTTGCCGGCGGTGATGAGCTTCTGAACAGCAGCAAGCTCAAGCTCGGGTGCAAGCTTGGTCGCTTTGGCTTTGGCCTTCGCCTTCGGCTTAGGCGTTGCTTCTACCGTTGCTTCCGGCTTCGCCTTTGGCGTTGCCTTCGCTTTCGCCTTTGGTGCTGCCTTTGGCTTCGCTTCAGCCTTCACAGGCGCAGCAGTGGTCTCGGTCTTGTCAGTCTTCTTGGCTGCAGGGCTCACGCAGTCACTCCACTCTTCCATCAGCAGGTTGTGTCATACGGGTTCTCAGCGCGTTGCGCTGTCTTTCCAGTGTGACGACTTCCCTGAATAGTCCGTCGTAGGCGGTCGCGTCCTTCACAGCGTCAAGCGCGCGAAGACCAGCTTTCTTAGTAAGTATTAGACGCTCAAGGGCGAATTCCTTGAGACGGCCCGAAACTTCCCGAAATGCGTATTCTATCTGTTCCACGTCAGGAGCGTCTACCAACCACTCAGACAAGGATTCCGCACTATTTCTATCACGCTTCGAAATACTGTCAAAAAGTGCTTGTCCCGACGCCTGCCCGGCCTCAAGAATCCAGCCGAGCAAGACCCGACGGCTTTCGTCGAGTACGAACTCCTCCGATAGCAAATCGCGTGCCTCGGCGCGGATGGAGGGCGCAAGCGTCACGGTGCGCAGCAGCTCTTTCTCGGCACGGGCCTGGTTGCTGTCGATCGTCGGAGCCTTCACACCGTGCTGTGCGACCTGCTCTTCTTCGGCCTCAGACCGGGGCCTGTGGACGTGAGCGCCGGATAGCGCGCGCTGCACGTAATCGGGCGTCGTGAGCAGGCGACTTGCGATGTAGCTCACGTATTCCTGCGCGAGTATCGAGCCCTTCACTGCCGCAAGCGGCTGCACCGCATCGTTGAGCGCTGCTGACTTTCCCTCCGGCGTGGAGAGGTCGTGCGTGGACAAACGCTGGTCGATCACGAATCGCAGCAGAGGTTGCGCGCCATCGATGAGCGCGCGCATCTCGACCGCGCCACGTTCACCAACGAAATCCGCCGGGTCCATGCCTTCAGGGATGACGGCCACGCCAAGGTCGACGCGCGCATTGCCTGCCTCGGGAGTCGAACTTGCGTCGATGAACTCGGCAGCGCGGCTTGCAGCGCGCTGGCCTGCCTCGTCGCCGTCAAAGAGGTACACGACTTTCTTGGCAAACCTGCCGAGGAGCTTCACGTGCCGCTCGGTAAGCGCCGTGCCGAGTGTGGCCACAACGTAGCCGATCCCCTGCTCGGCCAACGCGATGACGTCGGTGTACCCTTCGACCACGACCGCCGTACCGCTTGCGACGATCTCATTGCGCGCGCGGTCGATGCCGTACATGTTCGACGACTTGTGGAAGATCGGCGTCTCGTTGCTGTTGAGGTACTTGGGATGCCCGTCGCCGACCACGCGCCCACCAAAAGCGATGACGCGGCCGGACAGGTCGGTGATCGGGAACATGATGCGCCCGAAGAAGCGGTCCTTCACGGCACCGCGCTCAACGGCGAGTGTGATGTTCGCGTCAACGAGCTCGTCACGCGTGAACCCCTGCGCGAGGAGTGCTTTGGTCATCTCATCTTTGCCACTCGGCGCATACCCCAGACGCCAGCGCTTGGCGACGTCGATGCCGAAGTCCCGGCGCTTGAGGTACTCGCGGGCCTCCTCGGCACCGGGGCTGCGCCCGGCAATGAGATTCTTGTGGAAGAAGTCGGCGGCGGCCTCGCACGCGGCGATGAGACGCTCTTTGCGGCCCGTGGGCATGCCCGCGCCGCCCTCTTCGACGATCTCGATGTGAGCGCGGTCTGCAAGGCGCCTGATGGCGTCGGGGAACTCGAGGTTCTCGGCACGCATCACGTAGCCGAAGACGTCGCCGCCGAGCCCGCAGCCAAAGCAGTGCCACAGATCCGTGCCCGGATCGATCTTGAAACTGGGCGTCTTCTCGCCATGGAACGGACAGTTACCCCAGAAGAGACGACCCTTCTTCTTGAGGACAACGGTCTCAGAAACGAGTGCGACGAGGTCTGTGGCGTCGCGAACGCGCTCAACGTCTACGTCAGAGATGCGACCCACGTAACCCCCTCTCGGCAAAGACAACGCTCCCGGGCGCCGATTATGGCACCCGGGAGCATTCTACCCTACAGCAGTGACGCGGTCTTAGCCGCCGTGAACCTTGAGGAACAGCGGCACGAAGACGAGTGACACAACCGTCATGAGCTTGATGAGAATGTTCATCGAGGGACCGGAGGTGTCCTTGAACGGATCGCCAACGGTGTCGCCAACAACAGCGGCCTTGTGAGCATCTGAGCCCTTGCCACCGTGCTCGCCACTCTCGATGTACTTCTTGGCGTTGTCCCACGCGCCACCCGCATTGGCCATGAAGATGGCCAGCAGGAAGCCGGTGACGAGAGCGCCGGCGAGCAGACCCGCAAGCATGGAGAGGTCGACGATACCGACCAGGATCGGCACGGCAACGGCGATCGCGCCGGGAACGACCATCTCCTTGAGCGCGCCCTTGGTGGAGATGTCCACGCACGCTGCGTAGTCAGGACGGCCAGTGCCCTCCATGATGCCCGGGATCTCGCGGAACTGACGGCGAACCTCACCGATCATCGCGAAGGCTGCGCGGCCGACGGCACCCATGGTGAGCGCGCCGAACAGGAACGGCAGCATACCGCCGACGAAGAGGCCGACGATGACCTTCGGGTTCTCCAGCGACATGTCGACGGTGAGCCCGCCGAGGGAGAGCGACTGGCGGAACGCAACGAACAGCGCGAGGGCGGTAAGACCGGCAGAGCCGATCGCGAAGCCCTTAGCGATGGCTGCGGTGGTGTTGCCCACCGAGTCGAGGTTATCGGTGATGGAGCGGATGTCCTTGCCCATGTGGGCCATCTCGGCGATTCCACCGGCGTTGTCGGCCACAGGACCATACGCGTCAACACCAACGGTGATGGCGGTGATGGAGAGCATGCCGAGCGCGGCAAGAGCGATACCGTAGATACCGGAAAGGTTGTTGTCCGGCACGGCCATGTTACCCATGGCGTAGGCCGCGAGGATCGCAGCACCAACAACGAGGATCGGGAAGACGGTGGAGATCATACCGGTTCCAAGTCCCTGGATGATGTTGGTGGCGGCACCCGTCTCGGACGCCTCGGCGATCTTCTTGACCGGGCTGTAATGATCCGAGCAGTAGTACTCGGTGATCTTGCCGATTGCGATACCGGCGGCGAGACCGACTACAACGGAGCCGAAGAACCAGATACGAGCACTGGTGTCGACGCCGGCGGTCTGCTCGAGGGTGCGGCTGCTCCAGTGATAGAACAGGAAGAACATCGCGACGATCTCAAGGCCAGCGGCCACGTAGGTGCCGCGGTTGAGCGCGTTGTGAAGATTGTCGCCCTCTTTGGCGCGAACCGCGAACAGACCGACGATCGACATGATGATGCCGAAGGCGGCGATCAGAAGCGGTGTGATGATGCCGTACTGCAGATCGAGGCTGCGAGCGCCGCCTGCGGTGTACCACAGCGAGATTGCGAGAACCATCGGCGCGAGGATCGAGCCAACGTAGCTCTCGAAGAGGTCGGCACCCATGCCGGCGACGTCGCCAACGTTGTCGCCAACGTTGTCGGCGATAACGGCGGGGTTGCGCGGATCGTCCTCGGGAATACCGGCCTCGACCTTACCGACGAGGTCGGCGCCTACGTCAGCAGCCTTGGTGTAGATGCCGCCACCAACACGAGCGAAGAGTGCGATTGAGCTGGCGCCCATTGCAAAGCCGTTGACGATCTCAGCGTTCGCAGCGGGGTTGGTGCCGGTCACGAGCATGAAGATGGCCCAGAGGCTGAGTCCACCGAGGCCGAAGCTGGCGACGGTCAAGCCCATCATGAGACCGGAACGGAACGCTACGTTGAGTGCCTTGGCGATGCCAGACGTGGCTGCCTGAGCGGTACGTGCATTTGCGCGGGTGGCGATGTACATGCCGAAGAAGCCGGCGGAGGCGGAAAGGATTCCACCTGTGAGGAACGCCACACCAGTTAGCCAGTTAATGGCAAAGCCAAGAACCAGGAACACGACCGCGGCAAATATGATGAGCACGCGGTACTCGCGCAGAAGGAATGCCATGGCGCCCTCTTGGATCGCCTTGGAAATCTCCTGCATCTTCTCAGTGCCTGAATCCTGCTTGAGGACCCATGCGCCGAGGTACGCTGCCACGGCTACACCGATCACAGCAGCGATCGGGGCAAACCAGGCAATCCAGTCAGCCATAAGTCGCAACTCTCCCTTCGAATACCACACCGGGTGCATTTACGCAGGGGGTTCCCTTGCCCCCTGTGATGCTCCGGTGATTCTATTCGAAGAGTCGGCGTGCGGCAACAAGTTGGAAACGGAAGGATAGATACCGTGTGAGGAGCTCAGAGACCAAGCGGCCCTAGTGGAGGTGTCTCGAGAAGGCTCTTGGTGGCGCGGTTGTGATCTGCAAGCACCTCGCACGCGTAGCGCTGCAGGAGCGCGACGTGAGTGGGATTCAGGTACAGCAGGTCATCGCCGAATCGCCAGGTAACGAGTTCAGAGTCGAACAGAGCGCCCATGTGGTACGAGAATGTCGGCTGTTTGACCGAGACGTACTGCGAGAGTTGCTGCATGGTGAGGGGCTGCATGGCGAGGTACTCGCACACATGACGGCGTGTGCCATTGTTAAGCATCGCAATGATGTCGGGTATCCGCGCGAAATCCGGTCCGGCCATAGGTGTTGCGCCCCCTTTGGGTGGTTGTTGGACTGATAGATGGTGCGCATGCGACACCGGCCCCCGTCCGAAGTTGATGTACTCAGTCTCAACGCTGCCGTGAACGCGAGCGCGCCTCGGAATCGTCATGCTCGCGCTCCCCTCCCTCTTTTCACGCTCATCGATGCGCGTCGATACCGCCCTCGCGCCCATCGAGACCGCCCGTGTCGATATCGAATCACATACGGGTGATTGTGGCGTCGCAGCGGACCCGTAATCACTCAATGGCCGACGGCGGCAAGCCCTGATATTCCTTACATTGCCGACATCGATATCGACACGGGCGGTGTCAATATGGGGTGCGCGTGACATCGAAACACTTCGATGAACTCCGAAAGGGACCCGGACTTCTGCATCGTCCGCGAATCAAACGCCGCGATCACGAGCAGCACACTACAGCGTCGCACCAAACGAACGCCGATCAGAACCTGAACAGATACTTACTCAAGACAGCGTGCGCGACCCCGATCTAAGGCTCACGGTATCCGAGCAGCACGCGGATCACCACGTGCGCCTCGTGAGCGGCGGCCACCATCACACGCGATGCGTACAGCGGCAGACCGTCTCGGACATCGCTCGACAGATCCCCCACCAGGTACACGTTGTCCGCAATCCGCTCGCTCACGATCTCGTTCGCCGAGCCACTCCCCGCAAGGCCCGACGCTGTCACGAGCGGCACCTCAGGCAGCTCGGTCGTGCAGACGTTGCCGATCATCGCCTTGTCGGCCGCGCCGTCCACAGCTTCGACGATCACGTCGGCGCTGCCGACAAGCCCCGCGAGGTTCTCGGCCGTGACACGCGCGACGGTCTCCAGCAGCCTCACCTCGGGCGAGATCCGGCGCAGCGTGTCCGCGAGCGCCCCGGTCTTCAGGCGACCGATGTCATCTTGGAAGAACAGCTGCCGGTTGAGGTTGTCTTCCTCCACCCGATCGAAGTCGATGAGGTGCAGCGTCCCCACGCCCGAACGCACGAGCATGGCGGCCACGTTGCTCCCAAGCCCGCCGCACCCGATGATCGCGACCGTCGCACCTCGCAACGCCAAGCGGGAATCAGTATTCGCATCCATCGCGCTACCCTCCGCCAACCGGCGGGAAGATCGCGAGCCGGTCACCATCGCGCAGCGCCGAGCGCTCCTCGGCATGGCGGCCGTTCACGAAGATCACGCGCGGCTCGTCAGGCAAGGCCAGCATCTCGATCACCTGCGAGATCAAGAACCCGTCCGGGAACTCGATCGGCCGGGAGTGACGGCCGGGCAGCCCGTCGGGTTGAAACGACGCCAGACTTGCGAACAGCGCGACATCAACGACCATCATGACCCACCACCCTCCGCTTCCGACCGGGCAAAACGCTCGCGCCGGACGCAACCAACCGCCCGGCGCGAGCTGTATCCAAACCCCTGAGCCTACCTACGAGATTCCAAGCCCCTTGGCGGTCTCGTCAACGAAGTCGAACACCGAATCGAGCTCCGCGTCGGTAACCGTGAACACCACATTGTGCGGCGGCAGCGGCACCTCGGTGAAGAACGCAGGCAGACGATCGTCGGCCGCAGTGAACCCGGCGTGCTGGTTGAACAGCCGCTCATACGTCAGCGCTTCCTTACCGACAGCCATGAGCGCGTCGGCATCCCACGTGTCGCCGGTGTGGGCGGACATCATGTCCACGATCGCGCCGAACGCCTCGGGCATGTCGAGCACCGGGAACGCGACGAAGATGCAGAAGCCCATCGAGTCGAGCATGCCTGTCGCGATCTGCAGACCCTGCGACAGTGCAGCCTGACCCTCCGGCTTCAGCGGGTCGACCGAGCCACCGACCGCAAGCACGTTGGCCGTGATGGCGTACCCTGCGGTGTGGTCCGCACCCTGCGTGGACGTCGCGTACGTGACGCCGATGCCCTGGATCGGACGCGGGTCGTACGCCGGCAGCGCCTGGTGCTTCACGACCGGGATATGTGCGACGCCGTACTTGATACCGGTCGCCTCGGCTCCGTCGCCGATCGCACGGCCAAGCTCGCTACCCGTCACGGTCTCCTTGAGCGTTGCGATGGCCGCATCGCCGTCGCCAAAGGCGATTGCGCCGGAGTCCATATACACGCCGAGCGTTGCGCCCATCTCGATCGTATCCAGGCCGTAATCGCCGCACATGCGGTCAAGCACGCCGACGACATCCAGGTCTGAGATGCCACAGTCAGCGCCAAGCGCCCATGCGGATTCATACTCGGGGCCCTTGGTCACATAGTTGCCGTCCTTGTCATTCCAGTACCGCGAGCACTGGATGACGCAGCCCGTGTGGCAGCCGTGCTTCACGTTGCCGCCACGCTCGAGTGTCATCTCGCGCTGCTTCTCACCGGAGATGCCCTCGACGCCTTCGAAACGACCATCCGAGAAGTTGCGCGTCGGATACCCGCCGGCCTCATTGATGATGTTGGCAAGAACGTTCGTGCCGTACGTGGGCAGACCCTGTCCGGAGACCGGGTGCGTGGTCAGCGCGTTCGCGAAGACCTTCATCGCAGCCTGGAATGCTTCCTTGTCAGCATGCTCGCGCATGGGGAGACCCTTATCGCTGACAACGATCGCCTTCAGGCCCTTGGTTCCCATGACCGCACCGAGGCCACCACGGCCAGCAAAGCGGTTCGGGTAACCCTTCATGTCGGACATGGCGATACCGGAGGCCTTGAGACCCATTTCACCGGCAGGCCCGTTCGTGATGGTGGCATAGCGATCGCCCTCAGGACGCATTGCCTTGATGGCATCGGCGACGGCGTAGTTGCCCATGCCCTTCCAGGCGTCGACACGCTCAAGCTTCGCGGACTTGTCAGGATCGATGACCAGCATGTACGCAGCCGAAGCATCAGCCGGAACACCCTCAACGATCACAGCTGCAAGACCCATCTTGCCGAAAGCATTGGCAGCCTGGCCGCCGGAGTTGGATTCCTTGAGGCCGCCTGTGAGGGGACTCTTGGCACCAACGGAGAGCCGTCCGCCGTTTGGTGCATTCGTTCCGCCGAGGAACCCCGGTGCGAACACGAGCTTGTTGTCGGGACCCATGGCGTCGGCCGTGGCCGGAACTTCGTCGAAGACGATCGCCGAGGTAAGTGCACGTCCTCCGTACCGGGCCCACTTGTCCGGAACCGCTTCCATCTTGATCGACAGATCCGACATGTTCACACGCATGATTTCACGCATATGTACCCCCTTGCAGTCAGGCGGCACAAAATCAGCCGCATCACGTTTTGGAGGCCGAGACGCAGCGACCCCCTCAACTAATTAAGTTACCCGTAGTCAAGCTTAAGTCACAGTCCCTGACTGAAATATACAGGCGACTTCACTGAATTCGCACGCCGACAGCGGTAGATGACGCTCTACATCTTCCATCTGGACGGCATGAAGAGGTGTTCGTACGTGCGGATCGCGTACCGGTCGGTCATCCCGGCAACGTAATCGACGACGCGCTGCGGCAGCGGGCCGAGCGACTCGAGCGCGAACTCCTCGGGCAGCTCTGACGGATGTGTCAGGTAGTAGCCGAAGAGGCGCTTCACAAGTTCGAGCGCTTTCGGGTCCTCCCCCTTCGCGTCCATCGAGAGGTAAACGCGGTCGAAAAGGAACGCCCGGAGCGTGAGCATCGCGGCCTCAACCTCCGGCGTCATCATGATGCGATCCTGGTCGGCGCTCGCCATGACCATCGACTGCACGAGTGCCGTGATCCGCTCGCCATGATGCTTGCCCAGGACAGCCGTGATGGCCTCGGGAATCTCGGAATCCGACATCACACCGGCCCGAACCGCGTCGTCGATATCGTGGTTGATATAGGCGATACGGTCGGCGGTCTTCACGATCTGGCCTTCAAGCGTGGCGGGCACATCTTCTCCGGTGTGATTCCGGATGCCGTCACGCACCTCCCAGGTGAGGTTCAGTCCGCGACCGTCATACTCGAGCACCTCGACCACGCGTAGTGACTGCAGGTTATGCTCGTACGCATGCGGCATTCCGGGGTACTCGGCCGCCACCTCGGCAAGGCATTGTGAGAGCGCACTCTCGCCGGTGTGACCAAATGGCGTGTGGCCAAGGTCGTGTCCAAGCGCGATGGCCTCGGTGAGGTCCTCGTTCAGTCGAAGCGCCCGCGCGATGGAGCGGGCAATCTGTGCGACCTCAAGGGTATGAGTGAGTCGGGTCCGGTAGTGATCACCCTCGGGCGCCAGGAAGACCTGCGTCTTGTGTGACAGTCGCCGGAACGCTTTGCAGTGGATGATCCGGTCGCGATCGCGCTGGAACTCGGTACGCAGCGGATCCGGCTCCAGCGGAATCTCCCGGCCGACAGTGGCGTCAGAGAACGCGGCTCTCGGCGAAAGGCGCAAGCGCTCCTCAGCCTCTGCCGCCTCACGTGTAAGAATGACATCGCTCACGTGTGCTCCCCGATCAGCCGAACAGTAACAGGCCAGCTCCGCCAAGAACGGCACCCATCAGCGCACCGACGAGCCACGCGCGACGGCTCGCCCACTGACGAGCGCCCCAGACGCCAACGTAGCTGCCAACGAGCGCACCGGGGAGCATGGGCGCGAGGATGGTGACGAAGTCAGCGCCGAGGAGAGCAATCGCCTCTCCGGGCTGAGCTCCTGCAATCATCGTGATGAGCCACCACACAAAGAGCGGCAGGAACATGGCCGCCGCAAACGCCAGGAGCAGCGGCTGCCAAAACGGACGCTCACGCTTGGAGCGACCCTGGATAAGCGGTGATTGTGCTCGCTGGTAAAGTTTGGTCCTGCTCGCCATTCAGGCCCCTAACGCGTTGCGTGCCTCCTACGAAGTATCGCCGGAGGCACGCATAAACGCTAGGGAGATGCTGGAATTAGCGATTATCTGACGCGACCGCCTTGTCGGCCAGTGCAGCCTGCGCAGCTGCGAGGCGAGCGAGCGGGATCCGGTACGGTGAGCAGCTCACGTAGTTGAGGCCGATTGTGTGGAAGATCTTCACGCTCTCGGGATCCCCACCGTGCTCGCCGCACACACCGAGCTTGATGCCCGGATTGGCCTGGCGGCCCTTCTCGCAGCCGATGCGCACGAGCTCAGCCACACCCGAGTCGACGGTCTCGAACGGGTTACGAATGAGCACCTTGCGCTCCAGGTACCGCGGCAGGAACTTCGCCTCGATATCGTCGCGCGAGAAGCCGAACGTCGTCTGCGTGAGGTCGTTGGTGCCGAAGCTGAAGAAGTCGGCGACCGTACCGATCTCGTCTGCGGTGATGGCAGCACGGGGAAGCTCGATCATCGTGCCGATCGGGATATCGAGCATGACACCTGTGGCGGCGATGACCTCGGCGATAACGGCTTCGCTCTCGGCACGAAGTACATCAAGCTCGGCCTTCACCGAAACGAGCGGAATCATGATCTCGGGGCGCGGGTTCTTGCCGGCACCGATGAGTTCGGCAGTCGCGTGCGCGATTGCGCGAACCTGCATCGCATAGAGCTCGGGGAACATGATGCCGAGACGGCACCCACGGAGTCCGAGCATCGGGTTCATCTCGGTCATGGAGTCGATCTGCGCGAGCAAGCGACGCTTCACAGCGGTGTCGGCTGTCGGACGACCGGCGCACTCATCGCGCACGATCTCGACCTCAAGCTCACGCGGGCTGTCCAGGAACTCGTGGAGCGGCGGATCGAGCAGGCGAACCGTCACCGGCAGCCCGTCCATCGCGCTCAGTATGCCGAGGTAATCCTCGGTCTGAACCTTCATGAGCTTGCTGAGAGCCTCTTCGCGCGTGTGCTGGTCATCGGCCAGGATGAAGTCCTGGATGATGTCCTTACGCGTGCCGAGGAACATGTGCTCCGTGCGGCACAGGCCGATGCCGGCGGCACCGAACTTGCGGCCGAGTGCGGCATCATCAGGCGTGTCGGCGTTTGCGCGAACACCCATGGTGCGGAACTCATCGGCCCAGGTGAGGATCGTGTCGAACTCGTCGAAGACCTCGGGCTCAACCAATGACACGGCGCCGAGAACGACCTTACCGGTCGTGCCGTCAATCGAGATGATGTCGCCCTCTTTGAGCTCGACATCGGTACCGGAGATGCGAGCGATCTTGTGCTCGGCATCGATTCTGAGCATATCGGCACCGCAGACGCACGGCTTGCCCATACCGCGGGCAACAACCGCCGCGTGCGACGTCTTGCCACCGTGCGACGTGAGGATGCCCTGCGCGGCTACCATGCCATGCAGGTCGTCGGGCGTGGTCTCCCAGCGAACGAGGATGACTTTGCGTCCCTCGGCAGCGGCTGCCTCGGCATCGTTTGCCGAGAAGACGACCTCTCCAACGGCTGCACCGGGGCTCGCGTTCAGGCCCTTGGCGACGACGTCGTAGTCGGCGTTCACGTCGAACTGCGGGTGCAGGAGCTGATCGAGCTGCGCGGGATCGATGCGGAGCACCGCTTCCTCACGGTCGATCATGCCTTCTTCGACCATATCGACGGCGATCTTGAGCGCAGCGCGCGCGGTGCGCTTGCCGACGCGGGTCTGAAGCATCCAGAGCGTGCCCTGCTCGATGGTGAACTCGATGTCGCACATGTCGCGATACGCGTTCTGCAAGACCTCGAAGATGTCATAGAGCTCTCGGCCGGCTTCCGGGAAGACAGCGGGCAGCTCGGCGAGCGGCGAGGTGTTGCGGATACCGGCAACGACGTCTTCGCCCTGCGCGTTCGTGAGGAAGTCGCCGTAGTACTCGTTCGTGCCGTCGGCCGGGTTGCGCGTAAACGCGACGCCCGTGGCCGAGGTCTCGCCCTTGTTGCCGAAGACCATCGTCTGCACGTTGACCGCGGTGCCGATATCGTCCGCGATCTTCTCCATTTTGCGATAGTCGAAGGCGCGCTTGTTGTTCCAGCTCTTGAAGACGGCCTCGATCGAGAGCGTGAGTTGCTGGGAAACCGTCTGCGGGAAGACCACGCGACCGCCGACTGCGAGCATCGGGAACTCCTCGGCACTCACTTCTGCCGAGACGATCTCCTTGAACTCATCGACCAGGGCGCGCATGTCCGCTGCGTCAAGATCGGTGTCGTTTCTCACACCACGGTCGAGCTTCATCTTGTTGATGGCGTTCTCGAACCGATCACCGTCAACATCCAAGACGACCTTGCTGAACATCTGGATGAAGCGGCGGTAGCTGTCCCATGCGAAACGCTCGTTGCCGGTCTGCTGAATGAGACCCTGAACCGAGGTGTCGTTGAGGCCAAGGTTGAGAATCGTGTCCATCATGCCCGGCATCGAGAAAGCAGAGCCTGAGCGGACCGAGACAAGCAGCGGATCGGCGGGATCTCCGAGGCGCTTGCCCATCTTGCCCTCGAGCTCGGCGATGTACTCGTCGATGTCTTCGGCAAGTCCGGCCGGGAATGCCGGCGGTGTGGAGTTGTAATACTCCATGCACGCCTGACAGGTGATTGTGAACCCAGGCGGGACCGGAAGCCCCATATTGGCCATCTCGGCAAGGTTCGCACCTTTGCCGCCGAGAATGAACTTCATGTTCTTGTTGCCTTCGGTACGTCCCCCACCAAAGGCGTATACGCGCTTGACGTCAGACAAGACAGTTCTCCCTCACAGCTGGCGACCGACGAGAGCATGATAGCGTAAACCGGGCGTTGCGGGACAAGCCTTATGGATGACAGTTCTACGTAACGCGGTTAACCGGGCGTGACGTGCCTAATCGTGCGTTTCGTAGCCTTGCAGGTGAGCGATGATTTCGCGAGATGTCTCTTCGATGGCGCGATCATCGGTTCTGATGACGAGGCATCCGATGCGTCTCATCACGGAGCGTGCATCCTCGATCTCGCGCTCGACGGTCTCGCGCTCCGCATACCCCGGAATCCATCCGCCAAGCTCAGACATGCGCGCCGTACGGATCTCCATAAGGATATCGGCCGACGTCACAAGCCCGAACACGCGGCGCGGGTCAAGCTCGAATATCTCGGGGGGTGGAGCGGAGCCCGGCGCGAGCGGCACGTTGGCAACGCGAAACCCCTTGAACGCCATATACATTGAAAGCGGCGTCTTGCTCGTGCGCGATACACCGATGAGAACGATGTCAGCTTCCTGGAGTCCTTCGGTGTTGCGCCCGTCGTCGTGACGAACCGCAAACTCCATCGCCTCGATACGGTCGAAGTAATCCTGGTCGGTTCGGCGGATCGCACCGGCCTCACCAGTAGGTTCGAAACCACTGGCACGCCTGAGCAATTCCACCGACGGGCCGATCAGGTCGACCGCGTTCACGCCGCCCATGGCGAGCTTTGACATCTCGCTGCGAAGGGCGTCGTTCACGAAGGTATAGAAGAATATGCAATCCGACCCGCAATGCGACTTGACTGCCGCATGCAACTCCTCGGGAGTCGAGACTTTCGGCAACCGCTCGATGCGGAACGCCTCGCTGTCGAACTGAGCCACTGCGGCTCGCGCGACTGTCTCCCCCGTTTCGCCCAGGGAATCCGAGAGAACATGTACGGTAAGCGGTCCGGCCACCTTCATCACCCTGCCAGCGCACCGAAGTCGGCAAATGAGGCAAAGAGCGTCACAAACCTGTTGAGTAGTTGCAGGCGCATCGTGCGCACGGCCTCGTCGGGATCCATGACGAGCACACCGTCAAAGAAAGCATCAATCTGCGGCCTGAGCTCTGCGAGCACCCGCAGGGCGCCAGCGTAGTCTTCGAGCTGCATGGCCTCGCGAGCCGCGCTCTCGGCCACTTCAAGCGCCGATGAGAGTGCAGCCTCGACCTCACCCATGAGCGCGGTGTCTGCCTCGCATCCAAGCTCAGGCTTACCGAGCTTGCTCGCACGCGCAAATGCAACGGAGAGGTCCTCGATGGCGTCTGCCTCGGCGCGAACAGCTGTGAGTGCCTCGGCACGCGCAAGCGCACCCGCGGGATCATCACCAACCGTGGCCAGAACGGCTGCAACCGTGTCGTACGCATGACCGCGATCGCGCAGCATGCCCTCAAGCCTGCCGAGGAAGAACGCTTTGATCTCCGAACCGACCTTCTCGACGTCAAGCGCTGGCAGCACATCTGTGTAACCCGCCAGCGCGGATGCGATCGACTCATCGAAGGTGATATTGAGTCCACCATCGACCATCATCGTGATGATGCCGATGGCGAAGCGCCTGAGCGCGTATGGGTCTGCCGAGCCGGTCGGCGCCTGCCCGATCGCGAAGATACCCGCGATGGTGTCGAACTTGTCGGCTGCCGAGACCAGCTTGCCCGCAAGCGATGACGGCAACGTGTCACCGGCAAAACGCGGGCGATAGTGATCGAGAATCGCCTCGGCCACACCCTCTACCTCACCGGACGCGAGCGCGTAGTAGCGACCCATGACGCCCTGGAGCGACGTGAACTCGACGACCGCGTGCGTCACGAGATCGGCCTTGGCGAGGTGTGCGGCACGAACCGCGTACGCCTCGTCGTCGGGGGACGCTCCGGCCTGTGCGGCAAGTGCGCGTGCAAGCGCCTCAATCCGCACGACCTTATCGCCGAGCGAACCGAGCTTCTCCTGGAAGACGATCACGCCGAGACGATCGACATACGCCTCGAGCGGGTGCTTGAGGTCCTCGGTGTAGAAGAATGCGGCGTCTGCGAGACGGGCACGGATAACGCGCTCGTGGCCCGCGATGATGGCGTCTGTTCGAGTGGGCTCACCGTTGTGGACGACGATGAAGTACGGCGAGAGGGCGCCATCAGCGCGCTCGATCGGGAAGTACCGCTGATGTGACTCCATCGCCTCTTCAAGCACCTCGCGCGGCACATCGAGGAACGCCTCATCAAAGTGCCCAACGCCAACAGTCGGCCACTCAACGAGGTTCACGACCTCCGCGAACGTCTTCTCGGGCACGACCGCACGCCCGCCACGCTCGGCAGCAGCCGCGTCGATACCGGCAGCGATCGCGCTGGCACGAGCGTCCTGGTTCGCCATGACCTTGCCGTCGATGAGCGACTCCACGTACGTTCCTGCCGACATGATCTCAACAGGACCGCCGAGGAACCGGTGTCCTGCGCTCACGCGCCCGGCCGTCACACCCGCGTACTCGACCGGCACGACCTCGTCGCCGAAGAGCGCAACGATCGAGCGAACCGGGCGAATGAACTTGGCGCTGCCGCTTCCCCACCGCATTGACTTCGGCCAGTCGAGACCGCCGATGAGCCCGCTCAGGATATCGGGCAGGACGGAGGTTGCAGGCATACCCTTGCGCTCGACGATGGCGAAGACGTACGAACCGCCTTCGACGTCTTCGATCGTCAGGTCAGTTACGGCGAGGCCCTTGCCGCGGGCGAAACCCTCAGCGGCTTTCGTGGGGTTACCCTCGGCATCGAAGGCCGCTTTGGACGCGGGACCCTTGTGCCGAAGCGTCACGTCCTGCTGCTGCTCGGCAAGATCGGTCACCGACAGAGCGAGTCGCCGGGGCGATCCGTACACGGTGATGGTGCCGTACTCGAGGTGCGCGTCGGCAAATGCCTTCTCGGCGCGCTCCTTGAGCTGCGTGATCGCGGAATACAGTGGAGCCGAGGGGATCTCCTCGGAACCGATCTCAAAGATGAGGTCGCGGCTCACAGGGCATCGCCCCCTTCGGTCACCAGTGCGTAGTACGCTTCGCAGCAGGCCTTGGCGAGCGAGCGAACACGCAGGATGTAGCCGGTGCGCTCGGTCACTGCGATCGCGCCGCGAGCATCGAGCAGGTTGAATGCGTGGGAGCACTTGAGCACGAAGTCGTACGCCGGCAAGACCAACCCCGCCTCAAGCGTGCGTTTGCACTCGGCCTCATACGTGGAGAATAGGCCGAGGAGCATATCGACGTTCGCGGTCTCGAAGTTATATGCCGAGTACTGCTGCTCGTTGCGCAAGAAGACGTCGCCGTAGGTGAACTTGAGCCCGTCGGGACCCTCGGACCAGATGAGGTCGTAGACGCTGTTCACACCCTGGATGTACATCGCGAGGCGCTCCAGGCCGTACGTGATCTCTGCGGGTATCGGACGGCATTCGATGCCGCCGACCTGCTGGAAGTATGTGAATTGTGTTACTTCCATGCCGTTGAGCCACACTTCCCACCCGAGGCCCCATGCGCCGAGCGTTGGCGACTCCCAGTCGTCTTCCACGAGGCGCATGTCGTGCTCGGCAGGCTCGATACCGATGGCGCGAAGCGAGCCGAAGTACAGGTCGAGCACGTCGTCCGGGCTCGGCTTGAGAATCACCTGGAACTGGTAGTAGTGCTGCAGGCGGTTCGGGTTCTCACCGTAACGGCCGTCGGTTGGGCGGCGCGACGGCTGCACGTACGCCGTGCGCCACGCGTCCGGGCCAAGAGCACGAAGCGTCGTGGCAGGGTGGAAGGTACCGGCGCCGACCTCCATGTCGTACGGCTGCAAGACCACGCAGCCCTGATCGGCCCAATAACGCGACAGCGCCAGGATCATGTCCTGGAAGGTTAGTGCGCTCATGAAGCGATGCCCCTCGCATAGTTGCGGTCACAGCGGGTGAAACTTGTGTGCCAGATAGTGTACAACAGGCGTCGCGCCGTCCCTATGTCAGGGTCGCGATTTCACTGACTCCTACGCACCCCGAAGATATGCGTCGAGCGCTTTCATGCGCGCCGGCACGTGATACACGACGAACGCGCCAACGAGGCGCAGCGCATCGGTGATAGCCGGGGCCGGTATGCCGAGAGCCGCAACGTCGGCAAGCTTCGCGCGTACGAGCGCGTCGAGGATCACAGGCATGTCGGCCGCCACCGACATCGCCGAGACATCAGCGCCGCCACATGCAAGGCAGACAACGCCGCCTGCAGAGAGGGAGAACCGCACGTCGTGAACGTCGGTAGCTGCGGCACACATGGCGCATGAGGACAGCTGGGGGCGGTACCCCTGCATCGCCATCCCTTTGATGAGGAATGCGGTGACGACTGCCGGCAGGAGCTCGATCTCCGAGCGCTCCATGACATCAAGCGTCGTGGTTGCCAGCGCGAAGGTGCGCTCCTCGGCCTGGCATTCAACCGAGACCTTGTCGAGGAAGTCAGCGACCACGGATGCCGCGCGAAGGCGGTCGTAGTCGCTCCTGAGCGCATCGTGACTCGTGACCGTCTCGGCCTCGGTTATGATCTCCAGCGAACGACCCGGGGAGAGCATGAGATCCGCCACCGAGAACGGCTCGAGGCGCGCCCCGAAGCGGGACTTGGTCTTGCGCGCGCCCTTCGCGACGGCGCGTATCTGGCAGCCGTCAGCGGCAAGCAGCGTCACGATGAGATCGGACTCGCCGAGCTTGGTCTTGCGAAGCGCGAGCGCCCGCACGCGGTACGCTGTCCCCACAGCGTTACTCGCCGCTCCGTGCGTCGAAGGCAGCGAGGATCTCGATGCCCGCCGAAGAACCGATGCGGTTCGCACCCGCCTCGATCATCGCCAGCGCCGCATCCAGGTCACGAATGCCGCCGGCCGCCTTCACGCCGATATCTGGACCCACGGTGCTCCGCATGGCGCGGACGTCCTCGACGCTTGCGCCTCTCGGCCCGAACCCGGTGGATGTCTTCACAAAGTCGGCACCGGCAGCCACAGCTATGCGGCTCGCGCGCACGATCTGTTCATCGCTGAGGTACCCGGTCTCAAGGATGACTTTGACCAGCCCGGTGCCACGCGAGGCGTCACGGACGGCGGCGACAACTGCAGCGATGTCATCCTTCACGAATGCATCCTCGCTCTCAAGGAGCGCGGCGACGTTCATCACCATGTCGACCTCTTGGCAACCGAGGTTCACGAGATGCGTGGCCTCCTCGGCCTTGCTCTCGGTCATCGAATAGCCGAGCGGGAATCCGCAGACCGAGCACACCTTTGTGCTGGTCCCGGAGAGCAGCTGTGTGGTCACCGGCACCAGGAACGGCGAAACGCACAGCGAGGCGAACCCCAGCTGCGAGCTTTGCTCGATCCACTCGGCGGCCGCCTTGAAGCCCACCGTTGGCTTGAGCAGCGTCTGGTCGATGGATGCGGCTAGTGCCGCGCGGTCGATCGCCATGCTAGCGCCCCTCTCCGTAACCGAAGCGCTTGATCTGCGATGCGTCCCGGCGCCAGTCCTTCTTCACCTTCACTCGCAGGTCAAGATAGACCTTCGTGCCGAGAAGCCGCTCAAGATCCACGCGCGCATCGGTACCGATCTTGCGGATCATATCGCCGCTCTTACCGACGATGATGCCCTTCTGAGACTCACGTTCAACGAAGATGATCGCCATTATCGTGGTCGTGTCTGACTTCTTGGAGTACTTCATGTCCTCGATGACCACGCCGACGGCATGCGGAACCTCATCGCGGGTGTTGTGCAAGACGCGCTCGCGGATGAACTCCGCAAGCATGACCACGACGGACTGGTCGGTCGGCATGTCGCGCGGGAAATAGCGCGGGCCGTCGGGCAGGTGCGATTTCACCGCGGCGATGACACCATCGAGGTTGAACGCCTCGCGTGCCGAGCAGACCACGACTTCATCGAACTTTGCCAGACCACGTGCGACCACAAGCTGCTTCTCGACCTCTTCAGGTCGCGCTATATCGACTTTGGTGAGGATGAGCACGCGAGCGGCCTTAGCCTCGGCCACGCGATGCGCAACCCAGCGGTCGCCCGGGCCGATCTGCTGCGACGCATCGATGACAAGACACGCCACGTCAACATCAGAGAGCGCCATCATGGCCGAGCGGTTGAGCTCCTCACCGAGCGCATCTTCGGGCTTGTGGAGCCCTGGCGTGTCGACGAAGACGATCTGCGCATCCTCCTGGTCGACGATCGCGCGCAGGCGGTGCCGCGTGGTCTGCGGCGTGTTCGAGGTGATGGCGACCTTCGATCCGACAAGCGCGTTCACGAGCGTTGACTTGCCAGCGTTCGGACGACCGACAAGCGCAACGAAGCCGCTCTTCACGACCTCGTATGTAGGTTCGGTCATTCTTCGTCCTCGTTGTCGTCCTGATCGAGATAGCCGCGCACGAATGCGTCGGGAAGCAGCACGTCGAGCGAGGTGACCTCGACTGCGTCGGTCTTCCCGCCGAGGATGACACGCATCTCCGGATTGAACTCAGCCAGGAACTGTCTGCACGCCCCACACGGGACGGTCGGTGCGTCAGAATCGCCGACGACGGCAATCGCGTCAAAGTCGGTGAAGCCGGCCGTGACTGCTGCCATGGCTGCCGCGCGCTCCGCACAGATGGTCGAGCCAAACGCCGCGTTCTCGACGTTCACGCCCTGGAATATCTCGCCGCCGGCAAATATCGCGGCTCCGACTCGGAAATTCGAATACGGGGCGTAGGCTTTGGATCGAATCTCGCGCGCAAAGGCAAGCAAAGCAAGATCAGGTTGCGTGATGCCTTTAGTCATTCTCGGCCCCTCTCTCAGTAGGCGCTGCCGCAGGTTCAACAACGACCCGGCGGATACGGTTTCCTTCAACTTCTCGAACGGTGATACGAAGACCCTCGACCTCGATCGATTCCCCTGCATCGGGGATACGACCGGCAATCTCAATGAACAACCCACCGACAGAGTCGGCTTCAAGCTCAACATCGGTTCCGAATGCCTCGTTCAGATCGCCGATCGGCGTTCGTCCATCTATGAGCATACGCCCTTCACCGATATCGACCATCATCTGTTCGGCCACATCGTACTCGTCGAAGATCTCACCGACGATCTCCTCAAGCAGATCCTCGATGGTCACGAGACCCGACGTACCACCGTATTCGTCGGCGACGATCGCGATGTGCGTCTTGCTGCGCATCTCGATCAGCAGCTCCTCAACAGGCTTGGTCTCAGGCACGAAGTACGGTGCCCGCGCGATCTTGGAGAGCTGAGCGTCAACGCTGCCACGCCCGAGGAAGATGAGCAGGTCCTTGGCGTAGAGCACGCCGAGGATGTCGTCGACAGTATCGTGATACACAGGAAGTCGGGAGACTCCGGACTCCTCGATGAGATCGAGTGCATCGCCCACCGTGGCGGTGTCCTCAAGGCACACCATGTCTGTTCTCGGCACCATGACCTCGCGCACGATTTTGCTCGTGAAATCGGCGACAGCGTCGATGATCGCGTCTTCCGCTTCCTCGCGGGTGGTAGCGTCTTCGTCTCCGTTGCCGCCGGATCGCAGCTCGTCGGGGGTGACCCACGCATCAACGGCGTGTTCATCAGCAACGAGACCCACGAGCGCGGTCCAGCCAACTCCGAGCAACTTCGCGACCGGATAGAGCACCGTGACGAACGCGGTTGCGATCGGAGCCGCCGAGAGGGCCACTCGCTCCGGATTCTGAACCGCGAACGTGCGCGGGAGCGCCTCGGCGAACACGAACACCACCAGGAGTCCGAGGAGCGAACCAACCGCGAGCGTTGCCCAGACCTGTGGGAGACTCGCGAGATTGAGCAGCACCCAACCGATGCTGGCCGAGGCGATCACGTACGCGAGAGCGCGCATGAGCGCCGTGGCAGCCACGAGACGGCCCGGATGCTCCAGGAGAGCGTCCAGCTCGGCTGCGCCGCGTCGATCACTCTCCGCAAGACGACGGCCACGTCCGCGCGAGATGTGCGGAACCGCTCCGTCGGCAGCCGAAAGTATGCCGAGCGCAGCAGCGAGCAGCGCAAGGAGGACAACTTCTGAGATAAGGATGAGTGCGATCATGGAATTGGGTTCAGACCCTTCTTGTTGCGACTACACCCAGAATAGCTGAAAGACGGCAGTCGTGATGAGAAAGCCGAGCGTACCGCCCCAGATAACCTGCCATATCGTGTGCGTCTCGGACTCTACGCGACTGTGCGCGACGAGCGCCGCCAGGAAGAGTCCGATCACGCCGGCACCGGCGCTTCCCGTGGTGTAGGCGATCGCCGCTGCGCCGGAGACCGCAAGCGCGGTATGCCCCGATGGCCATCCGCCTCGTAGCCACGTTCCGCCCTCCCGGTTGAGTGCTTTCGCAACCAGCACAGCGAAGGCGACAAGCACAAGCGTGACGACGGTGATATGCGCAGGTGTCTGCCGCACACGCACAAGCAGCGTCGTGGTCACGCTGGTGAGCCTGCCGAAGAAGATCACGTAGCCGATGACAACCGCGCAGATCGCGCTGACAAAGACTGCACCGGCCGCAACGTCCTTGGCGATCTTGGCGATCGGGTCGAACGTCTGAGTGGCGACGTCGATGGTGGCTTCCACCGCCGTATTGACGAGCTCCGTACCGATCACGAACGCCACCGTGAGCACGAGAACGAGAAACTCCAACCTGCTGACACGGAAGAAGAGTGCCGCGATGAGCACAAGCGTCGCTGTGGCGACGTGAATCCGCATGTTGCGCTGGGTGCGCAACGCGTAGACGATGCCGTCGATCGCGTAGTTGAAGCTCCAGAGGAGCGAACGGCTTCGCATATGCTACTCCGCTGCGTACGCCTCGAGCAGAACGACTTCGCGCGCCTGCATCACAGCCGCGTCCTCATCGCCCTCATGGTCATAGCCGAGCAGATGCAAGATGCCATGGACGAGCAGAAGGTTCAGCTCGGCTTCTATGGTGGTTTCAAGCTCGATGGCCTGCTCGGCAGCAACCTCGGGAGCGATGATCACGTCGCCAAGGGTTATCGGCTCATCGCCAGCGGCAACGCACGGATCATCGCAGCCGAATGAGAGCACGTCGGTGGGTCCCACGATGCCGCGGTACTGCTCGTTCAGCCGCGTCATCTCGTCGATATCAACGAGCGCGATAGAGAGCTCCGAGAGCTCCGGCGCGGCTTCGATCTTCAGGACGAAGTGAGCGAGACGCTCGAACGCCTCGAAGTTGAGCGGCTCAGGCTCGCGATGGCTTGTTACGCTGACCTGCATGCTTGTCCCTCCCGCTGACGACGTCCGGGTATTCCATTCTCGGATGGTACACGCTCGAGAGCATCCGGGTGTACACGCCGATGACCGATTCGATCTCGGCCAGTGTGAGCTTAGCCAAGTCAAGCTGATGGTCGGCTAGCTTGGCCGAGACTACCTTTCGCACGACCTCTTCAATACGCGGCGGGGTCGGTTTGGTGGTCGCACGGACCGCAGCCTCGCAGCTATCCGCAAGCATCACGAGCGCCGCCTCCCGGGAACGCGGACGTTCACCGGCATACCGGAAGTCCGCCTCGTAGACGGGGCCTCCCTCGGCAGCAGCTTTGTTGTAGAAGTACATCACCATCGAGGTGCCGTGATGTTGCCGGACGATTTCCACGATCTCGGCTGGCAGACGGTACTGCTCGGCGAGCTCTACACCCTCGCGAACGTGCGCGGTGATGATGAGCGCAGAAAGCGCGGGCGACGTGTTGTCATGAGGGTTCTGCGCTCCGGCCTGGTTCTCGACGAAGAAGCCGGGACGGCGGATCTTGCCGATATCGTGGTAGTACGAACCCACACGGGCGAGCAGTCCGCTCGCGCCGATCTCAAGGGCGGCCGTCTCGGCAAGGTTACCGGTCATGACCGAGTGGCTGTACGTGCCGGGCGCCTCCATCATGAGCCGCCTGAGAAGCGGGTTGCCCGGATTAGCAAGCTCCAGCAAACGAACGTCCGTGGTCACTCCAAAGACGGCCTCGAAGACGGGCAGCAGGCCGAGCATGAGAATGACGGTCAGCGAGCCGCCGACAAGCCCCAGTCCGCCGGCCACGATCGCGCCTGAGAGAATGCCGCCCTCGATGAGCGTTGCCCCCATAGCGGCGGCACCGGTGACGGCGACGACCAGTCCGCCTGCCGAGATGAGCTTGGAGCGCTCACTGATGACGCCCATGGCGGTCACGCCCGCAGCCGCAGCCAGGAGCGAGCCGACAACGTGCGGGCCGTCGAGTACGTTGAACAGCACGCCAACACCGACCCCGACCACGGCAACGATGATGCCGACACGCGGGTTGAGCAGCAGCGTCGCGAGAATCGGTGCGAGCGGGATGGGGAGCACGTATGGCGGCACACCGGGAAGGACCAGCGCCGAGAGCCACGTGCCGTAGACAACGCCGAGCACGATGACCGCGAGAATCGCGACATCACGGAAGCGCGTCCACACTGACTGCTCATTTGCGTTGAGATACAGTCCACCGACCAAGACGAGCAGCGAGACCAACACGACATCGGCAACAGCGGTCAGAAGGCTCTCTTGCGTCAAGACGAACGGAACCGACGCCATGAGCGCGGTCGCTACCCCAAGCGCGACGCGCTGTCCCGAGGAGGTCGAGAGTGCACCCTCCTTTGGCCAGAGTCGCGCGATCCTATCCAGGAGGCTAGGCATCGCGGGCGGCCGCCTTCGCCCCCTCGAACTCGCTGTACGCGGTCACGATGCGCTGGACGAGACGATGCCTGACGACATCGCGGGCAGAGAGTTCTACGAACGACACGTCGTTCACTCCGCCGAGAATGTCCCGGACCTGCATGAGGCCGGACATCCCACCGATGAGGTCGGTCTGTGTCACGTCACCGGTCACGACCATCTTGCTGCCGAAGCCGAGGCGGGTGAGGAACATCTTCATCTGCTCGGGAGTGGTGTTCTGTGCCTCATCGAGAATGACGAAGCTGTCATTGAGCGTGCGCCCGCGCATGAACGCGAGCGGGGCGACTTCGATGACGCCTTTCTCGGTGAGCATCGTGGATTGCTCGATATCCATCATGTCGAAAAGCGCGTCGTAGAGCGGGCGCAGATAGGGGTCGACCTTCTCATAGAGCGTGCCCGGCAAGAACCCGAGCTTCTCCCCCGCCTCAACCGCCGGACGGGTCAGTATGATGCGGCCGACTTCCTTCTTGCGCAGCGCATCAACCGCCATTGCCATCGCGAGATACGTCTTGCCGGTGCCGGCCGGGCCGATACCGAAGGTGACGGTGTTCTTGCGGATCGCATCGACGTACGCCTTCTGACCAGCGGTCTTGGGGCGGATACTCTGACCACGATGCGTCAGCACAACGTCGGAGAACACGCTTGTGGGGCTGCATTCGCCACGCTTGAGCATGTCCATCGCACGGTCAAGGCTCTCTGGATTGAGGTGCTCGCCCTTGCTCACCAGCGAGATGAGTTCGCCAAAGACTGCCGAGACGGCCTGTGCCTCGGCAACGTCGCCGACGATGGCGACTTCATTACCGCGAACAGCGATCTCCGACTCGAACTGCTCTTCTATGAGCTTCAAGAGATGGTCTCCCTCGCCGAGGAGATCGACCATATTGATCTCTGGTGGAACGACCAGGCGTACCTGGGTGGGGTTAGACACGCTCGTAATCGCCTCCTTGGGCTGACCAGTAGATTCTATCACGCAGTCAGCGTGAATCCTGCTTCATCGATGCCTGTTGCCGTGGCCGCCACGAGCTCTCCCGGGCTCGTGGTGCTTGAAGCAAAGCGTACCCGGGAACCATCGCGCGCAACACCTTCACCCGGGCGCACGACGAGGACCTCAAGCTCGCGACCCACCTGCGTACGCAGATGCGCGAGACGCATGCGATCACCGAGAGCGCGTACCGCTGCGGCACGCTCCGCGATCGTTGTGGGAGCCACGTGATCCGTGCGAGCAGCCGCCGGAGTGCCGGCGCGTGCCGAGTAGCGGAAGACATGGAGCTTCGCGAAACCGATGCGCTCAAGCAACGCGAGCGTCTCGGCTGCGTCTGCTTCGGTCTCGCCGGGAAAGCCAACGATGACGTCGGCAGAAAGCGCCAGGTGTGGAATCGCTTCTCGGGCACGCTCGACGATGGTGGCATACGTAGCGGTGTCGTAGCGGCGGCCCATCTCGGCCAGGGTTCGGTCTGAACCGGACTGCAGCGGGATATGCAGGTGCTCGCAGAACGCCGGCGCAGCGTTGATTGCGGAGAGGAGCGCGGCATCCACATCTTCGGGCTCGATGCTGGAGAGCCGGATGCGCTCGATGCCGGTGGCGGCAACGGCTTCGATGAGCCCGGGCAGGCGCACACCGGCGTCCTCATAGCGGCCGATGTTGATGCCAGTGAGCACGACCTCATGCGCGCCTGATTCGTGAAGCGCGGTGACCTCGCTCACGACGGAGGCAAGCGCCATCGACCGGGGCACGCCGCGTGCGTAGGGCACGATGCAGTACTCGCAGAAGTTGTCGCAGCCGTCTTCGACCTTCACGAACGCTCGGGTATGGAAACCCTCGCCGGCGCGGGTGGTGGGATGCGGTGACGCGTCCGTCTGCTCGCCGAGCAGTGCCGCAACGCGTGCGGGAACGGCTGACTTGTCGGCCTCGACGATGACGCGTTCGCCGAGCGATACGAGGGTGCCATCATCAACGGCCGCGAGGCAGCCGGTCACGAGCACCACGGGTGATTGCGGGAGCGCGTGCGCGTGACGCACGGCCTTGCGGGCTTTGTGGTCGGCCTCGCCGGTGACGGTGCACGTCGTCACGATGACGATCTCGGCATCTTCTTGCGGGGCTATCACGGCGCCGTCGCCGATGAGCGCGGCGGCGATCGTCTCGGCATCGACTTGATTGACCTTGCAGCCGAGCGTGCGAAATGCCACCTTATGCGAACTACACGCCACCGAGGCCTCCGCGGGCAGCGAGTGCAAGCGCGGTCGCGACCACACCGGCCGTCTCCGTCCGCAGAATCGTGTCGCCGAGCGAGACAACACCCGCGCCTTCATGACGAAGCTGCGTGACTTCCTCGGCAGAGAGACCGCCTTCCGGGCCGATAACGATCGCGACGGCCGCGCTGGCGGGAAGTGCAGCCTCCTCGATCGCAGAGGCGATGCTCGGCGCGCCGAAGGAGTCCTCCCAGGCAACGAGCGTGAGTGCGGCTCCCTCAAGCGCATCGGTGAGCCCCGCGATGGTGACGACGGGAGTCACGTCCGGTACACGCACGAGCTGCGCCTGCTTCGCAGCACCGGCGGCGATTCGCTGCCAGCGCTCTACGCGCGCCTCGGCGCGAGCAGGATCAAGCCGCACGACTGAGCGCGACGTCATGAGCGGAACGATCCGCTCGCAGCCAAGCTCCGTGACCATGCGCACGACAAGGTCCATCTTCTCGCCCTTGGCAAGACCCTGCACGAGCCACACACGCGGTACGCGCGGCGCCTCAACGGCTTCTCGGACAGAACCGCTCACTCCCTCGGCACTCACCATGGTGAGACGCACGAGCGCGGCCTCGCCATCCGAGCTCACGACGACGATCTCGTCGCCCGCGCCGAGGCGCAGCACGGAGCGCAGGTGGTGCACATCTTGCGGCGAGAGTGCCAGCGCACCCTCGGGCACAAGCGGGCCTTCGAGGAAAAAGCGGTGCTCGGCCATCTTATGCGCCGAGCCAATCCTTGAGGCGCTCAAGCTTGCTGGGCCCGCCCTTGCCGGTACCAAACGACTCGCCCAGCTGGCGCAGGAGCTCACGCTGCTTCTTGTCGAGCTTCTTCGGGACATCAACGCGCAAGTGCACGATGAGGTCGCCCACGCCGCCACGCATCCTCGGCATGCCGCTACTCCTCAGGCGCACTGTTGCACCACTTTGCACGCCGGCGCTGAACTTGACCTCTTCATCTTCAAAGAGTCCGGGCACCTTGATGCTTCCGCCGAGAGCCGCCTGTGCGATGTTGATAGCCGCCATGGCGTGCAGGTCATCGCCTTCGCGATGCAAGAACTCATGCGGTGCGATACGCACGGTCAGCAGCAAGTCGCCCGACTGCGCTCCGCGAACACCGGCTTCGCCTTTACCGCTCACGCGCATGGTGTCGCCGTCGTCGATGCCGGCCGGAATCGACACGTGAACGCTCTCGGACACGCGCGTGCGGCCTTCGCCGCCACACGTGGGGCATGGCGGATCGACGATCTTGCCGGTAGCCGAGCACTGCTCGCACGGCGACATGGACTCCATGACGCCCAGGATCGTCCTGCGCTGCGTCCTGCGCTGACCGGAGCCGTTGCACGACGGGCACGTCTCGACCCTGCCGCCGGGCGCGGCTCCGCTCGCATTGCACGTTGAGCACGGACCTACACGCGTGACGGGAACGTCCTTGTCGACGCCTTTCGCGGCCTCTTGCAGGGTGATGACGGTCTGCCCGCGCATGTCTCGACCCTCAAGCCGCACGCGCTGCTGACCCATGCCGCCCATACCGCCCATGAACACCGAGAAGATGTCTTCAAAGCCGCCAAAGCCAACGCCGGAATCGCCGTAGCCGCCCTGCCGCGGGTCTGCTGTCCCGTACTGGTCGTAATTCTGGCGCTTCTGGTCGTCCGAGAGCACCTCGTACGCTTCGTTGATGCGCTTGAACTCCTCCTCGGCATGCTCACCGTCGGACACGTCGGGATGCGTCTCGCGGGCCTTCTTGCGAAACGCCTTCTTGATCTCTTCGCCCGAGGCATCACGCGCAACGCCAAGAACATCGTAGTAGTCAGTGGAAGCCACAGTTCTCCTTCTTATCCGAGCACGTCAGTAAGCGAATCGGCCACGGTCTTCACCGTGGTGATCGCGCGGGCATAGTTCATGCGAGTGGGCCCGATGACACCGATGACACCGGTGCGATCCTTGGTCCCATACGGGCTGGCAACGAAGCTCATCGCGCCAAGCGCATCCACCGGATTCTCGTGCCCGATGCGCACCGCCACGCCACCGGTCTGCATCACATCCGAGAGGACCTTCAACATCGTGAGACCGTCCTCAAGAAGCGCCACGACCGGCCGAGCAACGCCGGGATCGGCGAGTTCCGGCTGCGCGAGAAGCGCAGCCACACCACCGGTGACTACCCGATCCTCGTCGGCTTCCTTGAGACAGTCTACGACCTCATCGAGCACCTGGAGCGTGACGCGCGCAAACGCATCACCAGCCGCCGAAGCATCGTCTCGGATACCAACGACCTGGTCGCCCACCTTGTTCTCGAGGATCGCGGTGAGGTACCGCTCGACCTCGGCAAGCATCATGTCGGTGGCCGAGACCTGCAAGTCGAGCGTGCGGTTCGCGACCTGCCCGGAGTCAGTGACGACGACCACGAGTGCGCGGCGCTCGGCAAGCGGGACAACCGAGACGCGGCGGATGCGGGCACGCCTGAGCGCAGGCGCCGCAACGACCGCGACGTAGTTAGTGAAGCGCGACAACAACACGGAGGTCTCACGCATGACGTCGGCCATCTCATGCTCGAGGGCGTCGTACGCGGTGTGGATGCTGCCGACTTCCTCGGCGGAAAGACCGAGGGCACCGATACGCTCATGGACGTCATCGACGAACGCACGATAGCCGACGTCGGTGGGTACGCGCCCCGCCGAGACGTGCGGCTGGCGCAGGAAGCCGCTCTCTTCAAGCGCGGCGAGCTCTGAGCGCACGGTCGCAGGCGAACAGCCCAAACGATGCCGCTCCACGAGGACCTTGGAGCCGACCGGCTGGGTGGTGCTCACATATTCATCGACGAGTGCGGCGAGAACAGCGCGCCGGCGTTCGTTCAGCATACGAGACTCCTACGTTGGCACTCAGCGTATGAGAGTGCCAAAGAATGGTATCACGCTCGGCCGTCCACCAGAAGTCTCTGCGATTCGCATCTCTATTGCGCCTCCGGTCTGCGTGTGATAATGAGTGTTACGCATGCTTAATATGCCTTGTCTCTCGGGGGGGGGGGACCATGAATCGCATCCGGCTTGTCACCTGCTCTTTCGTTGTGGGGATGGCACTCGTACTGCTTGGCGCCGGAGTCGCGTTCGCGTACGACGAAACCACCTCGGCCCCGAACCCAGCTATGACCGAGGAGAACTGCGGCCGCTGCCATAACCCCTTCGGCTTCAGCATCTTCCACGGCGCATCCGCGATTGGTGTGCACGGCGGCTACACTGCGACCAGCTACAAGTGCAAGGGGTGTCACTCGGTTCACGCCGCAGCCGCAGGCGGGCAACAACTGCTCGCGGGGGTAACCGTCAAGGCCTCATGTGAGACATGCCACGATGGAACTGGCGGAGGCGGAGTGTACGGCACGATCGCAGCGCGAGGATTGACGGTGGCTGCAGATCACTCTGTTGAATCCACAAGCGTCATCCCGGGCGGAAACGCCTCCACGGGCGGCTCGGCAACGATGGTTCTCGGGGGACTCAACGGCACGCTGACGTGCACGGACTGCCACACCCCTCATGCCAGCAGCATGGTAGCGGCCTTCCAGGGCGACCGTTATCGCATCGCGAACTCGACGACTCGCGTACCGCAGGTGAAGTCTCGCCTGCTCAAGCAACGCCCGGGCGGCGTTACCACTGCAGTGGCGGAGTACGGCTCTGACTGGTGCCTGGCCTGTCACAAGGGTCGCTCCTCGGCGCTGAGCACGGTTCACAACCATCCGGCGGACTCAAAGGCAACGACTTCGGTGCCGTTCGTATACGACCGCGTAGCCAGACTGGACGTTGCCGGAGCATGGACGGGAACCACAGTCGCGAGCCAGACGCTTGGTTTCAACAATCAGGGTTACCTGATGCCGTATCCGCGAACGCCGCAGCAGGCCGGTCACGCGCCGATCTGCCAGCAGTGCCACGAGGATGCACGTAGTCTCGGTAGTCTATCTACAACCGGGACGCAGGCGCTCGTCACACCGTTCCTGGTGACGATGCCAGATGGCGTCGAAACGTCGAGCAACCCACGGTTCCAGAACTTCCCGCACGAGACCACGAACTATCGGATGCTCGTTGAGGCCGGAGCCACGTCATTCAACGACGATCTCTGCTTGAACTGTCACCCGACGTCGCAGCTACCGTAGGTCGATGGCCACGGGTCATCGTTGCGGGTGCATCGCAGGTCTCTCGGCGATTCAGACGCCAGTCTGCTGCAACACCGTCGCCGCGCGCAGCGCTACGGGAGCGTTGCAACCAAGTGACAGTTGAGGCAGAGGTCGTCTTTCTGCTCAACGAGCAGGTGCTCGCCGGTTCCCTGATGCGGGAACGTCAAGTACAAAGGGTTGTATCCAGCGGCAATCGGAGCAGGATCCGAGTAGTCCGCGCGGAACGCCAAGGCGACATTCCTTGCATCCTCGTGGCACTGCTGGCACAGGGGGTCCTGCCGATTCTCGACCCTGCCGTCTGCAGAGGCCACAACCGGAGCCATAACGTAGCCTGCGTTCGTCTGGCCCATACCCACGAAGTAAGTGCCGTCACTGCCGTCACCATATGCTCGCGTAGGATTCCCAGCGAGTCCTTCGGTGGTAGTCACCTCGCCATAACCGACAGAGTAGCTACCAGCTACAGGGTGATTCATCGTCATCGACTGCGAGTGGCGCTGGTCGTGACACGATGCGCACCACTGCGCGCCATAGACTGGGTACCCGACAGGATTGCTGGTGCTCACATCGCTCCGCAACAGACAATCTGAAGCGACTAGCTGCTGAGCGCCCAATGCAATGCCGCTATCGCGATAGAACGGTGCAACGACCTTGGCACGGTGCACGCTATGACAGTCCCCGCAGCCGAGAATAGACGACAGCGGCACAGATCCGCCCGGGACCACCGATGTCGCGTCGATCGAATGTTCAGAGACCACGCTGCCGCCGCGCGCCTCGATCGCGTTGTACGGTGCCGTACCACCCGTACCGTCGTGACATGAGAGACACGATCCCGAGACCGTCGTTCCACTCAGTAACAGCACGCCGGTCGCAGGTGCCTGATGCACCGAATGACACACGGCGCATTTGGTAGTAGTCGCAGTGTAGAGCCCATGCGGACCCTTGCCTTCCCAGTCAGAAGAAGACGCTCCGCTTGTCGAGTGGCACTGATCGCACGTGTATGGACTTGTGAATCCAGGGTCCGAAAATCCGAACGAGACGGAAGGTGCCGCAAAGACGGATGCAACCAGCAGCACAGCAGTCGCAAAACCGACCTTTGCGTACGCACCACCTTGCATCCACGCCACCCCCGTAGCGAAAGTTCTGTGAACATTATCCAGACTGAATTACCTTAACTGCGCCGTGGGAAAGCGTCAATAAATGACTCTACTCCCCTGCCCATACCGCACTGAACACCCTGTTTCCGAGAAGCCAACGGACGCGAGCTACCGGCAGCGACCGGACAACCGCGACCGAGGCTGCCCGTTGACCACAGACGGCGATTAGCGCCCTTCGCAGCCGGACCCTTGCGCGAGGCAGATGCCTACCCTAGTGCGCCGAACTATGGCACAGACCGGCGCAGAGTGTTGCGGGCGAATCCAGGCTTCCCGGGTGCGACGTGGTAATCACATGGCACGCTCCGCAGAAGTATGCGGGCACCGTGGCAGCCGACGCCGACGTCCACCCACTGCTGAGTACCGGCGTCATGTCGCGTCCGTTCACGACTTCCCGCAGGTGGAATGGCAGACGTGAACCGTGTGGGTCGTGACACGTCATGCATGGCAATGGGTCCATGCCCCATGAGTACGGGGCCTTCAGTGATCCGCTGTCGTTGTTGTCGTAGCCCGGACCGATACCCTTCACCGCACCGTGCGGGCTGTACATCACCCACGCGGTGTTGATGCGCGTGATACCGGTGATGCCCTTGAGGTTGAACGGCAGGTCATTGTCGTGGCACTTCAGACAGAACGCCTCATCGTCCAGGACCGTCTTGGTGCCCGGCTCTGTCTGATAGACGACGCGCAACCTGGGCCGGTACTTAGACGAATTCGCGCCGGCATACTCGTCCATGTAGATCGGCAACGAGGTGGCTGTATCCGGGTCATGGGGCGCTACCATGAGCCCGTAGTTCGGCCCCACGTGAAGGGCCTGCACCATGTCGGTGATATTCCGAGGCGAGATACCAGTTACGCCATACGGTCCGATCGCGCCGCGGTCCCCGCCCGGCGCTGCCCAGGACAGGGCGTTCTCCCGCTCGAGCCAGGTGGCCCCGTTGACCGCTCCGTCGTTGAGAGTGCCCGTGCCCGTGCCTTCGCGCCAGCTGGCGGTGATGGGATAGACAACGTAGTGGTCGGCCACGCTGACGTCGGCGGGATTGCTCGGCCACATCACGAGTGTGGCGTTCTGAATGGTAGCGGATGCGGGAATCACACTCAGATCGAAGTAGAACAGCGCCCTGGACGTTGGGGTGATCGTGCCCTGGGGCGACTGTCCGTAGTTGAAAGACGGGTTGGTGGCGTCCAGGATCGTATCCATGCTGGGGTAGATCACAACTTCCGCTGTGGGAATCGACGCTGGATCCAATCGCGTCGCACCGTACGCCTGAGTGAGGTTGTCCGGATTCACGAGTCCATTGGCGGAGCTGTGAGTCGCGTGGCAGTTGCGACACGCAAGTCGGCTGCCACTGATGGCCTGCTCGGGAGTGTAGACGTCGTGCTTGGCCCGCTCCGAGGCGACTCCTTGCTTCGCGTCGAACGCTGCCTTGACGGCCGTGTGGCATTCCAGACACGCGTCCCTGGGAATGTCGTTCAGAAGGTACGCATAGGTGGCGCCTGATCCGGTCGCATTGCCGTGTGACGTGTGACACTCGGCACAGTCGACGGTCTTGTGTGCGGACACACCGAACTGAGCGGCTCCGGCATAACCGCCGAAGGCGCCACCATGGCAGTTGATACACGCCGCTGTGCTGCCGGCCGCCACGAGTCCGGAGTTCTCGCTTCCATGTGAGCTGTGACAGCGCTGGCACTCATTCGAAGGTGACTCGCCCGTCCATTGGGGCGTCACTCCGGTTATGTTCCCGCGGGTCGTGGCGACCTCGATCCAGTCCAGGGCCGCCGTGGCCCCTGGAGACCCTGGAAGCGTCGTCCTCAACTCCATCTGGGCATACTCGAGACTACTTCCGGCCTTGTCCGGCATCAGCGAACCGCCGTTGGTGACCGGCTGCCAGGCGGACCAGGTGACACCACTGTTCGTGGACAGGCGAGCATCAACAGTGACGTCTGTAGCTGCCGGCCCGGTGGCGCCCCACCTGACAACACCGCTCCCGTAAGTCGCCTTTCGAGCGACTTCGGGCTGAACGGTGAACGTGCCAGGCGTGGGGCCAAAGATGGAGAGTTCGACTATGTCCAGACGGTCACCCGCAGCCGCGAACTGCCGCGAGAACACGAACCGCACGTACCGGCAACTCGCCGATGCGGTGAGCGTCGTGGTGTACGGCAGCCCCGTACCGAGCTGCCCCTGGCTCACCAAGGGCACGAAGGTGCCGGCTAGACCGGTATCGCTTGTCTGAATCTCCAGAATGTGTGCGGAGCGACCCGGTGTGGACACGCCCATACACTCGAACGCGCTCAGATTGGTGACACTTCCGAGGTCGATAGTCACAGTACCGCTTCCAAACCAGCCATTCGCCGCCGACGCACCCAGGGTGGAAGCAGTCCAGTTCACCCCTCCGCCACTCGATGCGTCTCCGTCGTAGGGCTTGTCTGCGTAGGCAGCCCCGGCCGGGAACGGCGGAGACGGCACGGCGACGGGGTCTTTGGGGAGTCGGACGGGCTCGAATGTGTTCTCGACAGTGCCTCCGCTGAGAATCTGCGTTCCGAGAGTGGACCCCTGGCGCAACTCCTCGGCCGTGTCGTACCGAGTGCTGGACGCGCGCGATGCGGTATGCGCCCCGTTGAATCCCGTCTTCTTGTTACCGCCTGTTCGGGTGAGGTACCCGGGAACCAGCGCGTTGATAGTGCGGTTGCTCACGGTACCGTGACATGTCCAGCAGTACGCCGTGCCGGTCGTCACTGCTTTGCCGGAGACCGCATCATACGCGCGCAGGAGGCCCGGACTCGCAGCGGGATCCGCATGCGGATTGTGGCATGCCGTGCAGAACAACCCTCCCGTGACCACGGGGTGCTTCGAGATAATTGACGAGCCCATGAACGAGCTCTGGACGTTCGCTCCACTGGCGCCTAGCGGTGGGGCATCGAGGTCCGGATTGCCGTGGCAGTTGTAGCAGACCTGGGAGTCCCTCGCGGCGTACCGAAGCGTTGAGCCTACCGCTGTCTCCAGGTCATGACACACACCGGAGCAGTAGTCGACCGACTCCGGACTCGTGCCATGCGGCTGTATCGTGCCGGGGACCCACTCGCTGAAGTGGTCCAGCGTACCCGTGACGTACCCCGCTTCGGCGTGGACGTCACGTGCTCCCGACACCCACTGGCCCGTGTTCTCGTCGTAGGTCATTAGGCAAGCGGCCTTCAACAGTGCCGCAGAGACCTGGTGATGCGTCACGGCAAGCGTGTACGCCACCGAGAACGTAGCGGGAGCCTGCAGGTCCCCCGACGGCTCGATTCTGTACACGCCGGCTAGCGAGAGGATGCCGCCCGCGGGCGTGCCGGCTACCTCGTCGATCGTGACTGTGGTTGTAGAAGTGAACGTGCCGGGAGCGAGCGCGAGCACGACCTCGCCGTTTGAGGAGCGGAGCGTCCCTCCGCCGGACGTGACGTCCGTCGCGATCGAGACCACCGCATTGTCGACAGGAGAAGAGCGGGGTCCTTCGCCGCCCGGGCCATGCGCGACGACCGCGTAAACAGCTGCGGAAGGCTCCTCCACCGAGTAACGAAACATTCGGGACTCCGCTGTGGCCGTCGCCACCTGTACAAATGAACCCCCTGCGGAGTCCGCGCGCAACAACGCGAATGATGTCACGGAACCGCCGACCGCCGGCGCATCGAATGTAACGACATCGGCCATATCAGCCGAAACGCACGCCACGCCCACGATCGCACCAGGTGCCGCCGGAAGCACAGGCGGATCAGCGGGTTCGGTGGGAGGTTCGGCCGGCGGATCAACCGGGTCCGTGGGAGGCACTACTGGCGGGTCGCTGGGTTCAGTGGGAGGCACGACAGACGGATCGATGGGGTCGGTCGGAGGCAGTACCGTTTTCGGTCTTGGCGTGCGCGCGCTCCTCGTATCCTTTTCGAGCCCCGATACCCTGGCAGATGAAGCCCGGTCAGGAATCGCGGCCGACTCAATTGCGCTCGACGAGCCAGTCTTCCCCTCGATCACCGATACGGCTCCTACGAGAGGCTGGGAACTGGAATCACGGACGCTCAGGTCGACCTTCGCGTTCGCGAAGCCCAGTGACACGCTGATTACGACAAGAAGGACGGCTATCGACGAAACTAGCGGTGAAAACGCGCGCCATTTCACAGACGTACCTCACCCTCAACGAGCAACCGGTGAATCACCGCCCCCTAGCATGCAAACTCGGCAACAGTACATCATGCATCGTAAGACTGCGCAAGACTCCTGGTGAGAAGAACGATCAGAAGAGAGGTCAGCGCAGCGTCGTGCGCGACTACGGGAGCACAGTGCTAGGCGTCGCGTCATGGTATGGAGGCAGCGTGTCGCTCCTACTCCCCCGCCCACACCGCCGAGAACACCTCGTTGCCGAGGAGCCAGCCGCGCTCGGTCGTGCGCCAGCGACTCTCGACGAGTTCCACGAGGCCGGCGGCTTCGAGCGTTTCGAGTGCACCGGTGACGCCTGCGGCTCCGGCCTCGTCGTCGGCAACGCCGCGCGCGAGCCGTAGGCCGAGCATGACGTCCTCCCGGCGGGTCTCCTCGCCGGTGAGAACTTCGACGTCGAGGCGCGGCATCGGAGTGAGGCCTTCCCGGAGATCGCACGCCACCGAGTAGCGCAGGCGGGCGACGTCATCAGCGCGAGCGGGCGTGAAGCCGACGGCGGCTGCAGTCGCGGCGTCGAGCATGCCGTGTGCGCCGGGGCCGACGCCCAGGTAGGGCGCACCGGTCCAGTAGGCGGTGTTGTGGCGCGACTCGGCGCCGGGAAGCGCGTAGTTGGCGACCTCGTAGCGCGCGAGACCCGCCTGCCCCAGCACGTGCTGCGCGAGCAGCATCATGTCGGCGGCGGTATCGGGATCCGGCTCCGGCACGTCGCCGATGGCAACGGCCGCCGAGAGCGGCGTTCCGGCTTCGATCGCCAGCGGGTACACCGAGACGTGCTCGGGACGCATCGCAATCGCGCCGTTCAGGGTGTCGATCCACGACTGCGCGGTCTGGCCCGGGATGCCGCAGATGAGGTCGACCGAGAGCGCGAGACCCGCGTCGCGCACGGCGTGTGCGGCCGCGCGGGCGGTCGCAGCATCGTGCGGACGCTCGAGGAATGCGAGCACACCATCGTCGAGGCTTTGCACGCCGAGGCTCACGCGCGTGACACCCGCCTCGGCGAGCGCGGCTGCGAGCGACGCGTCGAGCGATTCGGGATTGGCCTCGACGGTCACCTCGGCGCCGGGGGCGAGCGGGAACCACGTGGTGAGGACCGCCACGAGCATCGCAAGTTCGGGGCCGAGCACGGTGGGCGTTCCCCCGCCGATGTAGAGGCTCTTGAGGAGTTGCGGACGGACATCTCGGGCCAGCCACGCCTGCGCCTGTGCTGCGAGCGAGGCGGCGATACTACTGACGTCCTCGGTCACTCCGGCGAGCGGGAGCGAATAGAAGTCGCAATACGCGCACTTCGTTCGGCAGAGCGGGACGTGCACGTAGAGGTGCTCGGGCAGCGCTGGGGTGTCGCCGGGGCTACTCATCGACCTTCAGGATAGCCATGAAGGCCTCCTGGGGGACTTCGATGTTGCCGACGTTCTTCATGCGCTTCTTGCCCTTCTTCTGCTTCTCCAGAAGCTTGCGCTTGCGGCTGATGTCGCCGCCGTAGCACTTGGCAAGAACGTCCTTGCGCTTGGCCTTGACGGTCTCGCGGGCGATGATGCGCCCGCCGATGGCCGCCTGGATCGGAACCTCGAACATCTGTCGGGGGATGATCTCGCGAAGTTTCTCGGTAAGGATCTTGCCGCGGGCGTACGCCTTATCCTTGTGCACGATGAAGCTCAGTGCGTCCACGATCTTGGTGGCAAGCAGCACGTCGAGCTTCACGAGCGCGCTTTCGCGGTAGCCGATGTATTCATAGTCCAGGCTCGCGTAGCCCTTAGTACGGCTCTTGAGCTGGTCGAAGTAGTCCATGATGAGTTCGGAAAGCGGCATCTCGTAGTGCATCTCAACGGTCGTCTTGGAGAGATACTGCATGTCCTTGAAGCTGGCGCGGTGTCCCTCGGCAAGCTCCATGACGGCGCCGACGTACTCCGGGGGCACGAGGACCGTCACCTTGAGGTACGGCTCCTCCATACGGTCGATAGTCCCGGGATCCGGCATATCCTGCGGCGAGTGGATGTACTCGCTCGTCCCGTTGGTCTTGAAGACGTGGTACTCCACCGAGGGCGCGGTCGCGAGCAGGTCCAGATCGAACTCACGCTCCAGACGCTCCTTGACGACCTCCATGTGCAACAAGCCGAGGAACCCGACGCGGAATCCGAAGCCGAGCGCGTGGCTGCTCTCGGGATCGTAGATGAGCGCGGGGTCGTTCAGCTGCAGCTTGTCGAGTGCGTCGCGTAGCTCCGGGTACTGGTCGCCGTCGATCGGAAAGAGGCCGGTGTAGACCATCGGCTTCACTTCACGATAGCCGGGCAGAGGCTCTTCGGTACCGTGCTTGGCGAGGGTGATGGTGTCGCCGACCTTCATGATGGACGGGTCCTTGAGACCCGTGATCAGGTAGCCGACCTCACCCACGGTAAGCGCGTCGACCGGGACGTTCGCAGGACGCCGGACGCCGACTTCTTCGACGTCAGTGACGGTCTGCGTGGCAAGCAGGCGGACCTTCATGCCTTTGCTGACCTTGCCGTCCATGACCCGGATGAGCGCGACCACACCACGGTACGCGTCGAAGTACGAGTCGAAGATGAGTGCCTTCAAAGGCGCGTCAGGGTCCCCTACGGGATGCGGCACGTGCTTGACGACAGCTTCGAGCGCCTCGCGCACGCCGAGTCCGGTCTTGCCGCTCGTGAGCACCGCATCGTCGGCAGGAATCGCGAGACCTTCTTCGATCTCGTGACGCACGCGCTCCGGATCGGCCGCCGGCAAATCGATCTTGTTGATGATCGGGACGATCTCCAGGTGCGCGTTCATCGCAAGCTGCGCGTTGGCGACTGTCTGCGCCTCAACGCCCTGCGTGGCGTCGACGACAAGCAATACGCCTTCGCACGCTGCAAGCGAGCGCGACACCTCATACGTGAAGTCGACGTGCCCGGGAGTATCGATGAGATTGAGCTGGTACGTGAGGCCATCGGCCGCCTCGAAGTAAACACGCACCGCCTGCGCTTTGATGGTGATGCCGCGCTCGCGCTCGATATCCATCGAGTCGAGCACCTGCTCCATCATGTCGCGATCGGCGATGGTGTTCGTCAGCTCGAGCATGCGATCGGCCAGCGTCGATTTCCCGTGGTCGATGTGCGCAATGATCGAGAAGTTTCGTATGAGTGTGGGGTCAGTCATCGGAGCGTAAGGATAGCAGGGCAACTCACTTACGAATACCCCTGTTGGCGACGCCCGATGCCGTGTGTTAGTATCTCAGGGTTCGTCTGCACTCCACTGCGACGGGCATCATCCGAATCTGGAGGGACCTGAGACTGTGGCGAATATCAAGAGCCAGAAGAAGCGCGTGCTGACCAACGAGAAGGCGCGCATCCGCAACAAGGCCGAGAAGTCGGCCCTCAAGACCGCTGTCAAGCGCGTCGATGAGGCCGTCGTCGCCGGCGACAAGGCTGCGGCCGTTGAGGCTGCCAACAAGGCGAGCAAGGCGCTCGACGTGGCTGCCAGCAAGGGCATCATCCACAAGAACCAGGCCGCCAAC
>PHEU01000007.1 GCA_002841295.1 Actinobacteria bacterium HGW-Actinobacteria-6 | reverse complement strand
CAAGGAGGTGTATGGCATGGCGCAAGAGGCGCAAGGCGCGCTGCACGACCTGCTCGCGGTCCGTGGCGTGACCCGTCGCGACTTCCTCAAGTACTGCGGTTCCGTAGCCGCGGCCCTCGGGTTGGCCGAGACAATGGCTCCTCAGATCGCCGCCGCCCTGGAGGGGGCTCCCAAGCTTCTGCCCGCTCTGTGGATCAACGGTGGATCGTGCACCGGCTGCACCGAGTCGATCGCACAGGTCGACTCGCCTGACGTCGCCAGTATCGTTCTCGACTACCTGTCATTCGAATACTTCGAGACGATCATGGCAACTGCGGGCACGCAGGCCGAGCACAACATTACGAAGAGAGTCGAAGAGGGCGGCTATATCGTCATCTATGAGGGCTCCGTCATGACGGGCTTCGAAGGTCGCACATTGACCGCCGGCGCTCCCGACAAGACCGGCCTCGCGATCCTCGAAGAAGTCGCAACAAACGCTCTCGCCGTCATAGCTGTGGGTTCATGCGCAGTCGACGGCGGTTGGGTCAAGGCTCACCCGAACCCCGCAGGGGCAACCGGTGTCGCAGCCTGGCTGCAGAGCAAGAACATTGCTACACCCGTCGTCAACCTCCCCACCTGCCCGGTCAACCCGGAGTGGATCGTTGCGATGGTCGTGCAGTTGCTGCTCGTAGCCGACCGCGACGTTGCGAAGTTCGTCGAACTCACCGAGTGGGTCACGCGCAACTACACGGACGAAGTCACGGGCGAGAAGGTCGGCCTGCTCATGCCTGCCGGTATCTACGGCCAGAGCATCCACGACAACTGCCCCCGCCGCGGTCACTTCGAGAACGGCGAGTTCGTGACCGAGCTCGGCAGCAAAGAAGAGGCGCTCGGCTACTGCCTCTACAAGGTCGGCTGCAAGGGTCCTCAGACGTTCACGCAGTGCCCGGTCACCCGTTGGAACCGCCGCGCCAGCTGGTGCGTCGAGGCCGGCGGTCCGTGCATCGGTTGCGGTGGACTCAACTGGGTCGACAACAACGCGCCGTTCCTCATGCGTATGTCCGACATGCAGCTTGATGGCGTTCTGGGTCTCGGCAATGTCCAGGCCGGAACCGCTGCTGCAGTCGTCGGCGGCGTCGCCGCCGCAGCCCTCGTTGTCCACGGCCTCGGCATGAATGCCGCCGGTCGCGTCGGCGATGGTCCTCCCATGGAGGAAATGAAGGCATATGACCGTAAGCGCGGAGCAAAGAAGGGAGGCGATAAATAGTGGCTCGCACCGTAGTTGACCCGTTGACCCGTATTGAAGGTCACATGCGCGTAGAAGTCGAAGTGACCGACGGTAAGGTTTCCGATGCGTGGGTTTCAGGCACGCTGTGGCGCGGTATGGAGCTAATCCTCCAGGATCGCCACCCCGAGGATGCGTTCTGGGTTTCCCAGCGCATCTGCGGCGTTTGCCCGATCTCGCACAGCCACGCCTCTGCTCAGTCCACGGAACAGGCGCTCGGAATCACGATTCCGAACAACGCCCGCATCATCCGTAACCTGATCGAGGCAGCACAGTACCTGCATAGCCACATCCTGTGGTTCTACACCCTCACGGCGCTTGACTACGTGAACCCGATCAACGCACTCAGTGCGAACATCGCAGACACGTATGCACTCGCTGAGGCAGCAGGCACTCGCGTCAATGACTTCGGCGCCGTCCAGAAGCGTCTGGCAGCGTTCGCCGAGAACGGCCAGCTCTCAATCTTCACCGGCCACTATTTCGACCACCCCGGCTACGTTCTGCCGCCGGAGCTTGACCTCATCGCCACCGCCCACTACCTCGAGGCTCTCGAGATGCAGGCTGTCGCCGCTGAGATCATCGCCGTGATGAGCGGTAAGTTCCCGCACCCCATGACCTCCATCCCGGGTGGCACGGCGTTCGTCCCGACCGAGAGCAAGCTCGACGACATCCTCTTCCGTTTCCTCAAGGTCAAGGACTTCATCGACACGGCGCTCGTTCCCGACACGCTCGCCATCGCACCGTACATCCTCGGCGCTGCCTCCTTCGGCGGCGGCTGCGGCAACTTCTTGTCATGGGGTGTCTTCGAAGCTGAAGACTTCGACCCCTACAAGCGTTCACTGCAGCGCGGCTTCATCGAGAGCGCCAAGGGTCTCACCTCGGTCGAAGTTGGACCGCAGGATGTCACCGAGTACGTCGGCCACTCATGGTACGACGACAAGACCACCGGTCTTACCCCTGATAAGGGCATGACTGAGGCGAAGTACGAAGAGTACAGCACGGAAGGTAAGTACTCGTGGGGCAAGGCTGCACGTCTGAAGGGTCTGCCGGCCGAGGTCGGCCCGCTCTCCCGTATGCTCGTTGCGTACGTCAACGGTCAGCCCGACGTCACTGCAATCATCGACGTCGCCCTGGGTGCGCTCAGTAAAGCCGCTGGCACGGAACTCCCGCCGACGGTTCTCGTTTCACTTCTCGGCCGCGTAGCCGCTCGTAACCTTGAGGCCGCTGTGGTTGCAAAGTGGTCTATCGATTGGGTCAACGAGCTCGTCGGAGCCATCAAGGGCGGCGACAGCAGCTACTTCGTGACCGAGCGCGCCTCTGAGGGCGACGGCGCGGGTCTCTGGGAAGCTCCTCGCGGTTCCGTGGGTCACTGGATGTCTGTCAAGGGTGGCAAGATCGACAACTACCAGGTTGTCGCACCGACCACCTGGGACATCTCGCCACGCGACGACCAGGGCATTCTTGGGCCGATGGAGCAGGCGCTTGTTGGTACACCGGTCATCGATCCGGAGCGTCCGCTTGAGATCCTTCAGGTCGCTCACAGCTTCGATCCTTGAATCGGCTGTGCTGTCCACGTTGTGGACACCGTGTCCGGCAAGGGTACGACCGTTATGTCTTCTCCCCTGGGGGTGATGTAGATGTCGGGCCACGCTCACTATCGTGAAGCTCACCCGCTCGTGTTCGTCATCACTCACTACATCAACTTGATCTGCATGATCATGTTGGCGTTCTCGGGCTTCTACATCCACTTCCCGTTCTTTGACGGGTTCATGGGCGTAGCCCGTGGCATGCACTTTGTCGCGATGTACGTGATCATCATCAACCTCACGTTCCGCATCATCGCCGCCTTCTTCGTGAAGACTGCGGTTCAGCTGGGCACTCGTGAGGTCGACACGGACATCAAGAACTGGCTGCCGCAGGCAGAGAACAAGCATCAGTTCCTGGAGACCGTGAAGTACTACCTGTTCTTCCGCAAGGAAGGCGTCATCTCGGCCAAGTATGGTTCGCTCCAGAAGATCGCGTATCTGGCGACCATTCCGCTCACCTACCTGCAGGCTTACACCGGCTTTGCGATCTATGGTCCGACCATGGATTGGGGCTTCTTCGCTGGTGGAATCGACATGGTCGGTGGCCCGATGAACATGCGGATCATCCACTACTTCGGTATGTGGATCTTCATCGTGTTCACGATGATCCACGCCTACCTGGCGAACATCTACAACCTCAATCCGTCGAAGATCATCTTCCTCTGGAAAGAGACCGACCACTAGTCTGTGGTCAGCTGGCGGCTCAAGCCGTCGGATGTGGACGGGCCCCGGAGCAACTCCGGGGCCCGTTCCGCTATCATGGAGCAACGCAACTACCTCGAAGGAGACTTCGTGTCACAACGCCGTGTACTAGTAATCGGAGTCGGCAACATGCTCATGCGGGACGAAGGCGTGGGTCCACGCATCGCCGAGGAGATTCGAACCAGATTCACCTTTCCTGACGACGTCGAAGTAATCGACGCGGGAACGATGGGTCTCGGCATGATGCATCTGTTCCGGGGTGTCGAGTACATGCTTATCACCGACGCTATCGATGGCACTGGATACGTGCCCGGAACCGTCGTCCGCATTTCGCCTGAGGACTTCGCGGCGAACCAGGTCGTTCATTCGCTGCACGATATACGGCTGGTCGATGTTCTCAACGCTGCAAGCCTCATCGACGCACAGCCAAAGATGACCGAATGTATCGGCGTACAGATTGCTGATATCGCTCCGGAGGAGTTCGACGTCGGACTCACGCCGGAGGTCGAACGCGCGGTCCCAAGAGCCGTAGCGGCCGCCCTGACACTCCTGGAGGAACAGGGCATCGAAGCGACAGAGGTGCCCGGCGCAGATGACGAGTTCCTCGGCATCGTTCGGGCTGCACGCGCGGAGATGCGCGAGCGTCGCGAACACGCGTAACTAGGAAGTTGCTGAAGCAGAAGCGGCATCCGGGAGCACGAATCCGATTATCGATCCGACGCCCTCGCTGCTCGCTGCGAAGACCTGGCCACCCTGGTCTTCGATGATGTGCTTTGAGATCGACAGTCCGAGACCGATGCCGCCAGTTGATGCGGCGCGCGCTGCGTCAGCGCGATAGAAGCGCTCGAAGATCAACGGCAGGTCCTTCTCTGGAATGCCGTCCCCCGTGTCCTCGACCGAAGCGCGCACCCAGCCTTGTACGTGCTCAACACGCACGGTGATCGAACCCCCGCGTGTGTGCCGGACAGCATTGCCGAGCAGGTTCCTTAGCACTTGCGCGACCCGGAATGCGTCGGCGTCGGTGATGCAAGGACCATCTTCGCAGACGGCCGATACCTGAACTCCCCCGCCAACCAGAAGCGCGGTCCGTTCTACCTCGCGAGTCGCGAGCTCACAGAGGTCGAATTGCTCTCGGTCGTAGCGCAGCCCACCAGCCTCGGCGGTCGAGAACTCCTGCAAGTCTCCTACGAGCCGCGATAGATGAGCCAGGTCCTCGACCATGGAGTCCATTCGCTCCGCCGTCATCGGGAGAACGCCTTCGGACATCGCCTCCGCCTGAGCACGCAGTGCGGCGACCGGATTGCGCAACTCATGCGCAACGTCACTCACAAGCCGGCTCCTCATCGTCTCGCTGTTTTGCAGCGAGAGCGCCATATCGTTGAACGCCTCGGCAAGGTCGCCGACCTCATCCGGACCGGCTACGACCACGCGGTGCTCCAAGTTGCCCTCGGCAATAGCCTTGGCACCCTCTGTGAGCTCCCTGAGCGGCTTTGTGAGATAGCGGGCTAGTACGAGCGCGGTAACGGCTGCAAAACCGACAGCGGCCAACGCAGAGAGGCCGATACCCCGGTCAACACCGCTCATGAAGCTTTGCTCGGCAACGCCAATGAATATCCGTCCGACGCCGTGGCCCTGCACGATACCCATATGGGTGGGCGCCGCGATCAGATACGCCTCGAACGCCGAGGAGAGCGCCTCACGCGCGATGAACCCCGCCACGGAGATCGAGACGAGCGACACGAGGACTATCGAGAAGAATACCTGCCAGACGAGCCTGCTTCTGCGCATCAGTCCGAGTCCACCTTGTATCCGACGCCGAAGACAGTGCGGACATACCGCGGGTGCCGCGGATCATCACCGATCTTCTTCCTGAGATTCTTCACGTGCGCATCGATGGTCCGTTCGTAGCCCTCAAAGGCGTCGCCCGAGACCGCCTCGAGGAGCTGAAGCCGCCCGTACACGCGCCCTGGATGCGAGGCCATCGTCGCGAGCAGCTCGAACTCCGTGCGTGTGAGATCGACGACTTCGCCGGCGATCGTCACCTCTCGGCGTTCGTTGTCGAGACGCAGATCACCCACCTCGACCACCGGCGGCGCGTCCGGAACATGCGAGCCATCCACCCGGCGTAGGACCGCCTTCACACGAGCAACGACCTCACGTGGGCTGAATGGCTTCGACACGTAGTCATCAGCACCTATCTCAAGTCCGATGAGTCGATCGATCTCCTCAGTCTTCGCAGTGACGAGAATGATCGGCAGGTCGTATTCACGCTGGAAGCGACGCGTGAGCTCTATGCCGTCGATGCCCGGAAGCATGATGTCGAGCAGCGCGATATCTGGCCTCTGCTCGGCAACGGATGCAACCGCTGCCGGCCCGTCGACTGCGGTCCTCACCTCGAACCCTTCGGACGCCAGGTACGCCGAGAGAACCTCGACTATCTTCGCGTTGTCATCAACGACCAGTACGGTTCGGCTCACGCTAGCACCAGCTTCCCATCGGTTACACGTGTTCATGATGCCCGCAGCGTGTGAATCCTTTGTGAAGCACATGCGCGCACCTGGTGGGTACAGATGACTCAGCATGCTTCGTCGCGCCGGGAATCGCTACACTGAGGATACCCGATGCGACCGGAGGTGCGTGGGATGGAAGTCAGACTTGAAACGGCGATCGCCGCCGCAACCGCAGGGGGCGATGTGCTCGCTTCGCGAGCGGGCGACCTCGGATCCATACGCACCAAGTCGAGCGCATTCGACATGGTCACCGAGGCCGACATCGCCTCAGGCGTGGCGGTCGTTCGCTTCATCGCCGAACGCTTCGAAGGTGCTCGTTTCGTCGTGGAGGAACCCGAAGTGTACTCACTTGCTGGTGTTGCCGAGGGAAGCCTCGATGACCCGGAGGTGTGGGTGATCGACCCGCTCGACGGGACCACGTCGTTCATCCACGCCTACCCGTGCTACTCGGTCAGCGTCGCGTGCCTACAAGGCGGACAGCCGGTGGTCGGCGCGGTACGCAACGTTCCCGCCCGTGAGACCACATGGGCTTCGCTCGGCGGAGGTGCGTTTCTGGACGGGCGCAGGCTGCAGTGCACGTCAACCGCAACGATCCGAGAATCGCTCATGATCACCGGCTTCCCGTACGACCGGACGGCCACGCTCGACCGGCAACTTCTCGTCTTCGAGCGCATCATGCGAGACGTGCACGGAGTACGCCGAGACGGCTCGGCGGCGATCGACTGCTGTCATGTCGCTGCAGGGCGTGCCGATGCGTTCTGGGAGTTCGGGCTCATGCCCTGGGATCTTGCAGCTGGCGTTCTTGCGCTGCGCGAGTCGGGCGCCCTGGTGACCGGCTTTGATGCAGAAGAGTGGACGCACTCTGTCAAAGACGTCTGTGCCGCAAACCCCACGCTCCATGCTGAGCTTCTCGCCGTGATCCAGGAGAGCCTCGCTCTGTAGCCAAAGAAGAAGGCCCCGGAGTCTTTCCCGGGGCCTCCTGTACGAGCCTGTGTGCTACCTAGACCTCCGGAGCGGACTCGAGAATCTTCCTGACGATGCCAGGATCGGCAAGCGTCGAGATGTCGCCAAATGCTTCCATGTCACGCTCCCCTGCCGCAATCTTGCGCAGGATCCGTCGCATGATCTTGCCCGAGCGAGTCTTCGGAAGCTCCGGCACGATGTGGATGAAGTCCGGCTTCGCGATCGGACCGATCTCTTCACGCACGTGACCGGCAAGGATCTTGAGCAGACCCGCATTCTCGGCGCTGCCCTCACGGAGGATGACGTACGCGTAGATGCCCTCGCCCTTGATGTCATGCGGGTAGCCCACAACAGCAGCTTCCGCGACAGACGGGTGGCTGACCAACGCACTCTCAACCTCGGCGGTGCCCATGCGGTGACCGGAGACGTTGATGACATCGTCCACCCGGCCGAGGAGCCAGTAGTAGCCATCCTCGTCCATGCGTGCACCGTCACCGGTGAAGTACTTGCCAGGGAATTGCTTGAAGTAGACTTCCTTGATCAGCTTGTTCTCGGGATCGCCCCACGTACCGCGGAACATGCCCGGCCACGGCTTCGTGATGCAGAGGCGGCCACCGCTTCCAACGGGAGTCGGGGTACCGTCCTCGTTCACGATCTCCGGAACGATGCCGAAGAACGGTCGCGTGGCCGAGCCCGGCTTCATCGGAGTGGCACCGGGCAGGTTGGTGATGAGGTGACCACCCGTTTCCGTCTGCCAGTACGTGTCCACGATCGGAATGCGCTCTCCGCCGATGTGCTTGTAGTACCACATCCATGCCTCAGGGTTGATCGGCTCACCAACGGTGCCGAGCACGCGGAGCGTGGAGAGGTCGTACTTCTCCGGCCACTGCTCGCCCGACTTCATAAGGGCGCGAATCGCGGTCGGAGCGGTGTAGAACTGGTTCACGCCATGCTTCTCGATGATCTCCCAGAAACGACCGGGGTCGGGATACGTGGGGATTCCCTCGAACATGAGCGACGTGGCGCCAACAGCGAGTGGACCGTAGACGATGTAGCTATGGCCGGTGACCCAGCCGATGTCGGCGGTGCACCAGTACACATCCTCATCGTGATAGTCGAACGTATAGCGGAAGGTCGTTGCCGCGTAGAGCAAGTAGCCAGCAGTGGTGTGGAGCACACCCTTGGGCTTACCTGTGGACCCGGACGTGTAGAGGATGAAGAGCGGATCCTCGGCATCCATCCACTCGATCTCGCAATGGCGGCGGATATCGTCGGCCCTGACTTCTTCGTGATACCAGAAGTCGCGGCCGGGCTCCATGTCAACGCGGGTGCGCGCACGGGAAACGACGATCACGGACTCGATGGTCGGGCACTCGTACAGCGCCGAATCAGCCTCAGCCTTGAGTGGCACGACTCGGCCACCGCGGATGCCTTCGTCGGCTGTGATGAGCATCTTGGCACCGCAATCCTGAATGCGATCGCGTAGAGCCGAGGAAGAGAAGCCGCCAAACACGATCGAGTGAACAGCACCGATGCGGGCACAAGCAAGCATCGCGATGGTGAGCTCAGGAATCATAGGCATATAGATGGCGACGCGGTCGCCCTTCTTGACGCCGTGCTTCCTGAGAACGTTCGCGAACTTGCAGACCTTATAGTAGAGCGACTGGTACGTGTATATCTTGGTTCGACCTTCGTCGGACTCCCAGATGAGCGCAGCCTTGTTGCGGCGCCAGCCCTCGATGTGGCGGTCGATGCAGTTGTAGGCAACGTTGGTCTTGCCACCCTTGAACCATTCGATCCGCGGAGTGTCGAACTCATAGTCAAGAACGGTGTCCCATTTCTGGTGCCAATGCAGCATCTCGTCTGCCATGTCAGCCCAGAATCCCTCGGGATCCTCCACAGAACGGCGATAGAGCGCCTCGTACTCCTCCATAGAATGAACGTGCGCGCGTTCGGAAACCCAAGCGGCGGGCTTAACAACCCGTAGTTCTTGCGACAAGGATTCGATGTGATGTGCATCAGTCATAAATACGCCTCCCTCACTGTTGTACGCGGGCTTCGCCTCTGGCGGCGAACCGCAGCAGGATCAAGCAGGCGGGGCGATACCCCTGAGTACATGGTAGACGGCTAAGCGGAAGAATCGGCGACCGCTACAGGCGTGCGGCGGCGATTTCTCGGTCAGCGGCATGAATCAGTGGGGTAAGAAGGAGAATAGAAGAATCCGTTGAATAGAATGCTCATGTAACAAGTGTTGCAAGCCGTCAGTAACGGGTGTACATTCCTACCTAAGAACAGTTTCCCTTCCCTTGTAAGTCGGTTCCAGCGGGGAATCCGCAGAATCGAAGAGTTGGCCCATCGACGACCGGCATCGCGATGACGCAGCTGTGACAGCTGCACTAGGCCAAACGAGACTCAGGGGTAATCTGGGAAGGAATGTGGAGGGCCCCGACTCGAAGGTCGGGGCCTTTCCTATTGTCCCGGTGGGCGAGCGATGTTCACGGCTCGCACGGTGACCGGCGTATCCACCTCAAGTAGACACGCCAGGTAGAGACCCCTCGGAAGCACTGCAGCGCGAAGAGCAGGACGAACCGGTCCAGGCTCTCCCGCCGACAGTCGCACGGCGCACTTGCCACACGTCCCCTTGCCTCCACACGTCGCGAGAATAGTGACACCTGCGACGTGCGCGGCATCAAGAACAGTCGTCCCCGGTTCGACCTCAACGGTGACGCCGGGCGGATCAAACGTCACTGAGACCGTGCCGGGCATCTCGGAATCAGTCAACGGACAGGAGCGCAACGCCCCAGCCGGTGCCGGTGTGCGTGCTGATAACCGGACCTGCCTCTATCACGAACATCTCCCGAACGTTGTACTTGACCCTGAGCTGTTCTTCTAGCCAGGCAGCCTTGTCTGGCGAGAGCGCGTGCATGACCGCGAAGACAGCCTCTTGTTTCTGTCCCATCTGCTCGGCCACCCACGACATCGTGCGATCGAGTGCGGCATGTGAACCGCGAATCTTCGCAACCGGCTCAAACGATCCCAGCTGGTTCACGGTGAAGAGCACGCGAAGATTGAGGACACTACCGAGAAACGCCGATACGCGGCCAATGCGACCGCCGCGAGCCAGGTTGTCTAGCGCATCTATGCCAACAATCATGCGAACGCGCTTTCGAGCGTCTTCGAGCGTAGCGAGCACATCTTGCACGGTCGCTCCACTTGCTGCCGCGCGCGCCGCTTCAACAACCTGAAGCGCCTCACCCCACGCGAGATTGCGCGTGTCAAAAATATGAACGCGATCACCAAAATGACGTGCAGCTTCAGTAGCCGACTCGATCGTGCCTGAGAGCGCGGCAGAGATGTGCACCGAGACTACGCTGCGAGCCGTCTCCAGCTGTCGCGCATACATCTCAGTGAAAGCACCGACAGATGGCTGCGATGTGGTCGGCAGGCTCGGCGCGGCGTTCATGCGATCAAAGAACTCCTGCTGGGACAAGACGCCGTCCTCAAACACCTCTTCGCCAAACGCAACCATGAGCGGAACCACGCCTATTTCGAGACTCTGGGCAATTTTCGGAGTGATGTCCGACGTACTATCCGTGACTATCGCTACCTCTCGCATGCCAACCCCCTAGTCAACGTCGACGAAGTGCACCATTCCATGCGCCATCGGATTGCCACCGATGACATGTACGTGCAGATGTCCAACCGTTTGCGCGGCATCACGACCATTGTTGACGATAACGCGGTAGCCGCTCTCTGCGATGCCTTTCATGGCGGCGATCCGGGGCACGGCTGAGAAGATGGTCGCCATCATCTCAGCAGGAACCGCGTCCCCCATGTCCGAGTAATGGTGCTTCGGAATGATGAGCGTATGAATCGGACCCTGCGGGGCGATGTCGTCAAACGCCAGTATGTCGCCCTCATCAAGCACGACTTTGGCGGGAATATCGCCATTCGCGATCATGCAGAAGATGCATTCAGACATCGTTTCCTCCTCGGATGCGGTACCGGGCGGCGCGACCTACTCGGCTTCCTCTTCTTCTATCTCTCCCACAAGCATCGTCACACGCTGTTGTGCGTCTGCGAGCTTTGCGCGGCACACGCGAAGCAAAGACACACCACGCTCGTAGCGCTCAAGGCTGTCCTCGAGCTCAAGCTGACCACCCTCTAGCGCCTTCACGATCTCCTCAAGCTCAGCCAGCGTAGCGCCGAAGGTCATCTCTTCGGGCGCGGCGGCGTTGTCTGGTTCTTCCACGTCAGACCTCCAATTCGGCATTCTCTACCATACAGCCGAGGGCTCCCTCGGCGAGGCGCACTCGAACTCTGTCACCCGGCGAGACGTCTGCAGCTGAACGCAGTACCCGCTCTCCCGACTCGTCATAGCATACCGCGAAGCCGCGACCGAGAATCGCGAGTGGCGAGAGATCCTCCAGACGTGCCGCTTGCAGCACCCATTGCTGCTCGGCACGCTCGAGAAACGTGGGCGCCTGCTGAAGCATGCGACGCGACACGGATGACGCTGCTGATGTCTGACGCTCAAACAAGCGCGGAGCGATACGGGCAAGCGCCTCGGCATTGCGCGATATGAGGCCGCCAGCGCGCTCGAGCCCAACCGGGAGAGCGCGTCCAAGCGCGTCCGCGGCCACGTCAAGCGCCTGCATACGAGCAGACATGAGACATTCGGCATCGCGGAACACGGGTCTGTGTGCGATGAGGCGCAGGCGATGCGCTCGCTCGGTGACCGAGTGTGACAGTGCCTTACCGAGAAGCCGAGCCAGGCCATCGAGCCGCGATGCAATCTCAATCATGGTCGGAGTGGTCGCCTCGGCGGCGGCCGTCGGAGTGGACGCACGAAAGTCAGCGACCATGTCGGCGATCGAGTCATCAGGCTCGTGACCGATCCCGGTGACGACGGGGACGGGGCACTGAGCAACGGCCCGGGCGATATCCTCGGAGTTGAACGGCATCAGGTCTTCGTACGACCCACCACCCCGGGCAAGAATCACAACATCGATATCGCCCCGCTCGCCCATGAGGCGAAGTCCCTCGACGATCGCGGCGACGGCGCCATCACCTTCGACCTGAACACCGGCAATGACGAGCTCCGCAACCGGATAGCGACGCCGCAGAGTCCGAATAACGTCGTGCACTGCCTTGCCTCGCGGCGAGGTGACAAGCCCGACCTTCATGGGAAAGACAGGCAGCGGGCGCTTTCGGTCGGCGCTCATCAGACCCTCAGCTTCAAGCTTCCTCGCAAGCGCAGCAACCTGCATTCGAAGCACGCCTTCGCCAGCCGGTGTAAGGCGGCGCACCTGGAACTGCATCCTGCCTTTGGCCGCATATGCAGTGAACATCCCAGAGACCTCGACGAGCATCCCGGGACGCAACGCGAACCCGCACATGTCATAGCTGTCGCGCCACATGAGACACGGCAACACCGATGACGCATCACCAAGCGTGAAGTACACGGCCTTGTACCCGGGCTTGACCGTGCACTCGGATACCTCGCCTACCACAGTGAGCGCAATCGTCTCCAGCGCGCTCTTGGCGCGTCGGATGGCCTCCGTCACGCTTACCGAGGTGACTGCAGCGGTTCCCATCCTACTCGCCGGTTTCCAACGGCGCGCAGGGCTGCCCGATCACCACACGCCCGCCGTGAATACTGAGCGTTACGCGACCATCAAGCAGCGCCTCAAGGTCGGCGCCGACGAGTGTGTGCCTCCATCCGACACTAAGCGGACTTGCGTCACGCTCGCCTCCCGCAAACCGTTCAAGATCGTCGCGCGTGGCAAACAAGGTCGGTGCGACACCGTGCTCTTTCGCACGAACCCGGACAACAGCTGACATCACATCGGCGAGCTCGTCGAGTTCGCCCTCAAGCCGCTTGCGCTTCTCGAAACGCGGCAGCTCATCGTCCGGCACTTCCCTGCCCCTCTGAACGGCAGCGAGAAGCGCCTCAGCACTGCGCCGGGCCACCTGCTCGTTGAGCCCGCGAACACCGGTGAGCGAGTTGATGTCGTTAGGAGCCCGTCGCGCCATCTCCACCAGGCTTTCGTCTGAGACAAGCCACCTCTTGGGAACGTCACGCTTCTGGGCCTCGATCTCGCGCCACGCAGCCAGCTCTCGTAGGACCGCGAGAGACCGTCTATCGAGTGAAGATGCTCGCTTCACCCGACGGTACTGCTCCTCAGGGTGGGATTCATACGTTGCCGGATCGGCCATCTTCTCGAAGTCGTTCGCCAACCAGCCCAGCCGACCAGCATCAGTGAGCTGCTTGTGCAGTACGCGATACGCCTTCGGCATGTAGATGACGTCGTCGAGTGCGTACTGTATCTGCTCAGGAGACAACGGTCGCCTGGCCCAGTCAGTGAACGTATGCGCCTTGCCGAGTTCAACTCCGACGAGCGACTTGATGAGCGCCTGGTAGCCGACCTGCGTCGGCAGCCCCGCCAGCGTCGCCGCGACCTGGGTGTCGAACACCGGAGCTGGCACCTCGCCCATCATCTTGACCAGTATCTCAAGGTCCTGTGAACCCGCATGAAACAGCTTGGTGATGCCTGGGTCGCGAAGCAGCTCGAAGAGCGGGCTCAGATCTTTGACCACAAACGGATCGACAATGGCCGAAATATCATCCGTAGCGATCTGTATGAGACACAGACGGGCATAGTAGGTCTTCTCGCGCATGAACTCTGTGTCCACCGCAATGATGTCTGTACCTCGCATACTCGCAACTAGCGATCGCAGACCCTCGTCATCGCGAACGTACACGCTGCCTCCTTGCCGACGCACGGCGGGCGTCGATGCCGTAAAATCTCGATAACCGAGTGTATCCCATCGGTCTGACACGCGGGGGTGCTTGCCGAGATGAACATCCTGATGCTCGCGAATCTGCGCGCCGGTCTTGGCAACCCGGTTCTCTATGACTACGTGCAGGCGCTCGGAGCACGCGACGCCGAAGTGACCCTGCGCTTCATCCGCGAAGGCTCCGATCTCTCGTACCTCCTCAGAGATGTCTCCGAGTACGACCGCGTCGTGGCATCTGGAGGAGACGGCACCGTCTCCTCAGTGGCATACGCACTTCGAAACACCGGAATCCCCTTGATGTTGCACCCGACAGGCACGGCGAACCTCTTCGCGCACAATGTCGGAATCTCCGGAGATGCGTTCGAGTTAGCACGTCTCACCATCGAGGGAATACCGGTGGCAATCGATCTCGGCGAACTCGATCATGACGCCGGCGTCGGCTTCCTCATGATAGCGGGGGCCGGCTTTGATGCTTCGATCATCGACCGCGCGCGAGACCTGAAGCCACTTCTTGGTGAAGGGGCGTACTTTGTTGCTGCAGCGCAGAACCTGCAGCCAACGGTGGCGACATTCATCCTGCGGCTCGATGGCCGACAGATCATGACCGAGGGCATCGCCGTGATGCTCGTCAACCTCTCGCACATCCAGTTCGACCTTCCGCTCACGCACGGCAGCGACGCTCAAGACGGCGTCCTCGAAGTAGTTGTGGTCAAGACGCGCTCCGTCGCCGAACTGCTGCCCGCGGCATGGGCGGCGATTCTAGACCGGCTCGGCAAGCACTCGGAGCGGCCCGGCCTCGAGATCTACTCGGCGAGAGAGATCGAGATACTGTCCGAACCGCGTCTGCCGGTTCAGTCGGATGGCGACATCATTGACCGTCAGACGCCGCTGAGAGCCCGCGTGCTGCCCGGGGCAGCGACAATCGTGCTTCCGGGCGGGCTATTGCCGAAAGACACTCCCCCGGGCCCAGGAATCGCGCTCTAGGCGCGAACTCTTGGAACGATGAGGTCGTGCATCGCCGAGGCCCCTGTCGCTATCAGAACGTAGCCGAGCATCCAGCCGAGGTCGACTATGCTACCGGCGCCGTACAGCTCCTGCCATTCAAGCCATTGGTAGACCGTATCTGCCACCGCCAGAAGTGACACACCGGCAACCACGAAGCGCCACGGGATTGCAAGCGCGCCCCGACCCAGCTGCGAGACCACGAAGACGATGAACAGCGCCGGCAAGAGCAGCAGCAGCGTGTCGGCCAATGGGTAGTAGATGTCGAGCGCCTTCTCAAGTGTGCCGACGCTGGCGTCAGCAAGGATATCCTTCACCAACACGACATAGAGAGCCGCCGCGCTCGCCACGGAGATCACAACGGACGCGATAAGTGGCGTTCTGACGCGAACAAGTCCCTTGTACGCAAACGCCGCCGAGACTATTCCGTAACCCATGAAGACGTAGAGCGACATATAGAAGAGATCCGGAACGCCCGGGAACGGGGGTTCAAGACCCTTAATGACCTCTATATACGTCCAGACGACATCCCCAAGGACATAGAGCACTATGCCTATCCCGATGGAAAGCCACTGATTACGCAGCGCCTCCCCTTTTCCAAATCGCAGTGCTGTTCGGATTGTGATGAACGCCGCAGCTCCAATCACAAGGACCCCGCCGAGGTCGCTCACTGCGGTCGTCACAGATTCGCCACCGACACCAGCGATGACGAGAACCTGCACGATGACTGCTGCAAGCGTCCCTAGCAGAAGCACCAACCAGGTGCTTTTTGAGATGGAGTGAGTCGACCTCATCGGATTCCCCCCTCGATCTCCGCGACAATGTGCTCGATGGTCTGCATCGGCGCAATCGGTCCGAGCAAACGCTTCACGTTGCTCTCGAGCGCAGGCATGTCCGCTCCCTGCAGCTCGTCGGCGCTCTTGCCAAGTGACAGCGCGGTCGCACGTACGCAGGTGTCTGCGACCATCTGTCCTACGTACGGCTCCAGAATAACTACGACCATCTCCGCAAGCGATGTCATGGCTTCCCCCCACATATCGCACCGACTAGCGCTTAAACCCATTCTCACATGCAGATTAACCGTGTTAGGTCACACGCCTGACAGATGGCAGATAAAGCCTGCTCAATGTAGCTTAATTCTATTCCCTGGTCTGTACCAGGGTACCGATCGGCACCTGTGGCCACAGTTCCAAGACGTCACTGTTGTACATCCGAATACACCCGTGTGAGGCCTTGGTTCCGATGACCCACGGTTCGTTCGTTCCGTGGACCGCATACGCGGTGTAGACGTACCGCGCAGTGCTGCCGCTGCCAACCTTTCTGAATAGTCGCATCTTGCGGGGACCGTAAACGCTCGAAGGGTCAGTCTTGTATTTGGCGAGGATCTTCCATGTCGCCACTGGAGTCTCCATGCCCGGCCGACCGGTGGCTATCGGATACGCCTTCACGAGCACGTCTCCCTGAACCCAGTAGAGCTTGAAGTCGGACTTGTCGATGACGATCGACGTACTCGCAGGATATGACAACCGCTTGTATGTCGAAGTCTTGGTAGCTGACTTACCATCCGGGTTGGATGCCACAACCTTGAACGTGATGCCGTTTGCTGGCATCGCTCGCTTTCCAAAGTCGGCCTTGCCATAACTATCGACGGCCGCCGAGCCAACAAGCGTGTCCCCTGCATAGAGTTTGACCAGGGTCGTGTTGACTCCGGTCGCTACCTTCACGTACGCATACTTGGCAACGTACTGACCGCTTGAGGGCGCTGACAGCGACGGAGTAGCGGGCGCTCCCTTGATCTGTGCGAACGTCGCTTTACCCACGGTCGCCGAATCCCCGTACACGGTGGCCGAGGTGACCACAGAACCTAGCTCGGCCAGGTACAGCGCGGGTGTCTTACCAAGACGCCAGCCCTCGGTGAAGAGGATCGGCGATCCCGCACGACCGGCAATACCGCCTCCGGTGATGGCGTCGATGACGGAACCTGCAATGCTCACCGACGAACCCTCCAGCCACCCGCGAGTGCGAGCCATCCGTGCGACGGCCACTGCGGTGCCGTAGCGATCGCTACCTTTTGCCCGGGCTGTACCCGCTACAGTCGCATAAACGCCAGAGCCAACCGATGCGGTGCTGCCGGCAACCAAGACCTCATCCGGAGCCAGAGTCGCCAGTGCAGAGCGCGTCGCTGAAGGGACCGAATCCCTCCTCACGAAGAGAACGGGTGATCCAATTCGAGCCGAAACGGCCGAAAGCGCCAGTGCATCATAGAAACCAGATGCGTCGGTACCGTTGGCCACGAGCGCCATAGGCGCCATAGTCCTTGAGGTTTCAGTGGCCGACTTCCGCATCCTGAGAGCCACCTTGGCGGCTGTGGCGTAACGATCTGTCCCGGCCAGGCGGACGACAGATCCCGAACCGGTAATCGCCTCAATCTGTCGCGCACACGCCGAACTCACGCTTGGCGTGCCACCCACGATGGTGACGGTGACCGTCCCGTTGGTCGAGCGGATCTCCTGCAACGCCGTCTTAACGACGGCCGGAACCGAGGTGCCACGGACCAGCATGAGAGGTGCCTCATACGCCCAGACGAGACCGCCGGCAGCAACCGCGTCGGCCATCGCCCTGGTCTCGCCAGCAGTGATGATGATGTTGGTAACGCCCGTCCACGCTGGGAACCCGTCACGGGCGATAGCCACGGAGGTCTCATACCTGTCCGATCCTCCGAGACGCCGCGCGTCGAGTGCCACCCTGACGCCTCCCGTCGGCCATTCAGTAGCGAAAGCTTGCGTTGCGGGAGCCGTGACAGCCGCCATCACAAGAATCCACATGACCAGTCTTGGAAGCGCACGCATAGACTTGCTCCTTTGTTCGAGACTCATTCGTTCGAACGAGTATACGGCGTTACCACGAACCGGAACCACCTGCATAACGCAAAGAACCTCAGCCGAACAGTGGGCGGGCGACGATTGCGCGAAGAACCAGGCGCTTGGCGAGGAGCAAGAGCACGGGCCAGGACATGACTCCGGCTCAATCAGACGAAGTACACCTCGCGCGGACGCGGGGAAGTAACAGAGAAGACGCTTCGAACCGCGCGTGACGTGTCGAGATCCAACCAAACGCATATGGGGCGCGTACGAAGTCCTGCCTGATTCCCGTAAGTCCTGGGCGGGAATCGCTCTCGAGGGCTATTTGGCGATTGCGATGGGCATATGCCCGGTAACCGAAGACGCCACCTCACGCTGGCTGTCAGAACGGTGCCCAATAGGTCGAGTCTGCATGGATAAGTGTCCTGATGACGAAAGGAAGAGCCGTGTTCCGGCCCGTCAGAGGCGCCCTCTTACTTATGGCAGTGCTGCTCGTTCTCACCGGCTGTGCAAACGCCGAGCCGAAGGCTGCCTCCGAACCGACATCTACTCCTACCACCACGGCCCAATTGAGTGGTCCCTATCTCGGTCAAGAACCTCCCGGGATGACACCTGAGGTGTTTGCCCCCGGAATTGTGTCCGACCCGAGCCAATTCGAGTACTCCGGTACCTTCTCTCCCGATGGCAGCGAATACTACTTCAATCGGATGTCTGCCAACTCACAGAACGCGCTACTGTTCACAAGAATCGTGGATGGAGCATGGACAACTCCCGAACAACTTGCATTGACTGCCGGATATACGGCTGGTGAGCCCCACCTCACGCTTGATAACAAGAGACTCTACTTCATGTGGCGACATCCCGTGCCCGAAGGCAAGCCCGGCTGGCCGGTGTATTACGTAGTCGACAGAACGGCGGACGGCTGGTCAGAACCGTACTACGCAGGTCAAGGCATGTTTCTAAGCTCAAGCCGGGATGGACAGGTATACACGACAGATATGTCTTCGAGCGAGACCGAGGGCATGACGTATTTGGCCAGAGTGACTGTCGCCAACGGAGTGTTTGTCAGCTACGAGAGGTTGACCATACCGAACACGTCGGGGAACTACTCGCACCCATGCATCGCCCCCGATGGAAGCTATCTTCTGTTTGATGTGGACGGGAGCTATCTATTCGTCTCCTTCAGAAAAGCGGACGGATCCTGGGGAGACGCGATAGATCTCACGAAACATGGCTTTGATCCCGTAGCCGGAGGAGCATGCGTTTCCCCCGACGGGAACTACCTCTTCTTCGCCCAGAAAGACGACATTTGGTGGGTCGATAGCAGAGTCGTCGAAGAGTTGCGGCCGAAGGAGTGAGACTCGAGGTGCCGTCCTGATAGTGTCCTGCCAACTAAAACGCCCCTTCGAGTATCTCCGGAGAGACCCCAAAGGGGCGTTCTGTCATCGATGGTGGGCGCTAGAGGATTTGAACCTCTGACCCCTTCCGCGTCAAGGAAGTGCTCTCCCCCTGAGCTAAGCGCCCATCTGCTGCCCAATGAACAGCGACGACTATTGTAGCAGTATCCGAGCATTGGTAGACTACCCCTTGCGCGCGGACGTGGCTCAGTTGGTAGAGCACAACCTTGCCAAGGTTGGGGTCGCCGGTTCGAATCCGGTCGTCCGCTCCATAGTTCACCCCGGAAGGTTGGTCCGAGGCTCTCCAAAGCCCATCGGGGCCGACCTTCTTTTCTTAAGCAGGGAGCGACTTGCTCCCCCTAAAACGGCGACGTCGCCAAGTGGCAAGGCAGAGGCCTGCAAAGCCTTTATCCCCGGTTCGAATCCGGGCGTCGCCTCCAGGTATGAGTTCGGCCCGCCTGCAAATCGCAGGCGGGCCGTTTCATTGCCACCTGAACACACCGGCATGCATCCAGGTGTCGCGTGCGGTGGGGGTCACGCAAGCCGAGGGGGCGTCTCGCGCGGCCGCACGCAGGGGTGAGGGGTGGTGCACAGGGCGTCCAGAACTAGACGCCGTACTTCACCTGAATGCGTTTCGCCTGCTCAAGGCGATGGAGGCCGCGCTCAAGATCCTGCTGATCAGCGATATTGTCTATCGCCCATTTGAGAATCTCTCGGGGAACGAGCGGATAGCGCTTACGCGCTTGCGCCAGGGTCATGGCACTTCTCCTTCTACGACTACTGCTTCTACGACTGGTACTACGACTGTGGTGTGATGGAGACCCCTGCTATGTGAAGATTGTGCCCCCGTTGACACTCAAACGTCAAGCGAGCGCCTATTCGCGCCAGCGCGGATAGAGCTCATGCTCCACCCCTAAAACGTCCAGAGCCTTGCCGACGACGAAGTTGACCATATCGTCGAGCGTCTCCGGACGCTGATAGAACGCCGGCATGGCCGGAACGATAATCGCTCCCGCCTCGGCAAGGGACGTCATGTTCCGCAGGTGGATGAGGTTGAGCGGCGTCTCACGTGGCACAAGGACCAGGGGACGGCGCTCTTTGAGAGCCACATCCGCTGCTCGCTCGGCGAGATCGCTGCCGAGACCAGCCGCGACCGAGGCGACGAACCCCATTGAAGCCGGAACCACAATGACCCCGTCGACACTGCTCGAACCGCTAGCGACCGCATCGAACATGTCATTGTCGGGAACCACCCGCAAAGGCGCATCCGGCGGAAGATCAAGAAACCGCAGCACCGTCTCCTTAGCGGACGTCTCAGGAAGTCTGAGACCAGTCTCGTATGCCATGACCTCAGCGCCGGTCGGCGTGGCGACGAGCGAGACCGTGTGGCCCGAGGTCAGCAACTGCTCGACCGCCCGCAGTCCGTAGACTGAACCTGATGCTCCCGTGATGACGACGACGTAGTGCTTCATAACAACCTCTCCTAGCCGAGAAGGCGATCTACGAGCGAGCCGACAAACACGACGACCGCGATGACGCCATTCACTGTGAAGAACGCCGCGTTGACCTTCGACAGATCATCCGCCCGCACGATGCTGTTCTCATACCACAAGAGTGCCGCAGCCAGACTCACACCCGCGTACCACGCCCAGCCTACACCAGCGAGGACTCCACCGAACGCAAGCAGCAGAACCGTCAGCACGTGCGTGATTCGCGTCTGCAGCAGCGCGACAGGGATTCCGAAGTCCGCAGGCATACTGTGGATGCCGTCACGTACATCGCAGGCGACGTCTTGCGTGGCGTAGATCATGTCAAAGCCCGCAGTCCATAGCATGACGGCCAGACCGAAAACCCACGGAGCGGACGAGCTGATCGGCGCACCGACAGCCACCCACCCGGCAACAGGCGCGAGTCCGAGGCAGAGGCCAAGCCAGTAGTGACACAGCGGAGTGAATCGCTTCATGTACGGGTATGCCACAAAGGCAGCGAGCGGGACGGGCCACAACCAGTGTGTGATGGGGGCGAGCTGGAAGACAGCGTGCAGGTATGCGGCAAACATGAACACCGCGAACAGCCAGAGCTCCCACGCCTTGATCAGTCCGGCGGGTATCGCGCGGCCCGCGGTCCGTGGGTTCCTGGCGTCAATCTCCTTGTCGACCGCCCGGTTCAGTACGAAGGCGAACGCCCGGGCACCCACCATCGCAACTGCGACCCAGAGAATCGCTGCAGGCGTGGGCCAACCAGCACCATTATCGCTGGCGACAGCCGCAGCGCCGTAGAGCGCTCCGATGAACGCATACGGCAACGCAAAGATCGAATGCTCGAACTTCACGAGCTCAAGCAGCACCTTCAGCTTCTCGACGACTCTGATCACAGGCCGAGACTCCCCCACACGCTGTCGATGCGCTCTTTGACCTCAGCAGTCATCTCAAGCGCGTCGGGCCAGCCTCGGTCATGACCCTCGTTCTCAACCGGCCGAGTGGCGTCGATGCCCATCTTGTAGCCGAAGGACTGCAGATTGCTGCTGTGATCGAGGCGATCAAGCGGCCCCTTGGAGACGAGGATGTCCCTGCTCGGATCGACGTTGTTGAAGCAGCGCCATGCCACCTGCGAGTAATCGTGACAATCCACGTCTTCATCGACCACGATCACGAACTTAGTGAACATCATCTGTCCCATCGACCACGCGAAGTTCATCACACGGAACGCCTGTCCCGCGAACTCCTTCTTGATCTGGAAGATAACGCAGTTGTGGAACACGCCTTCGAGCGGTAGGTCGTAGTCGACGACCTCCGGCATCATCGCCTTGACCACCGGCAGGAAGAGCCGCTCTGTCGCCTTGCCGAGGTAGCAGTCTTCCATCGGCGGTCGACCAACGATGGTCGCCGGATAGATGGCGTCCTTGCGCATGGTGATCGCTTCCACGTGAAAGACCGGGAAGTTATCGGCAAGCGAGTAGTAGCCGGTGTGGTCGCCGAATGGGCCCTCCCAGCGTGTCTCCCCCGCCTCGACGTATCCCTCCAAGATGATCTCGGCGTGCGCAGGAACAAGCAGGTCGTTAGTGACACACTTGACGACCTCGACGCTCTCACCGCGCAGTATTCCCGCGAACAGATACTCGTCGATGATGGGCGGCACAGGAGCTGTTGCCGAGAAGATCGTGACGGGATCGGCTCCGAGTGCAACCGAGACCGGTACGCGCGTCACGCCAGCTGCGAACTGCTCGCGGAGATTTCTCGCGCCGTCATGGTGCTCGTGGATGTGCATCCCCGTGGTAGTGCGGTCGAACACCTGCATGCGATACATGCCGATATTGGGCTTGCCCTTGAGATCAGCCGTCACAACCAGCGGGAGTGTGATGAACGGTCCACCATCGTCCGGCCACGTCTTGAGAACGGGCAGAATGCCAAGATCGACATCGTCGCCACGCAGCACGACCTCCTGGCACGGTGCCTTCTTGATCTCTTTCGGGCCCGCCCCCGCAAGATCCTTGAGGCCCATCAGCACGTCGAGCTTGCCCTTCATCGAGGCAGGCATGTCGAGCGGCAGCTTGTCCATAACCCGCTTCGCTACCGCGTCCAGGTCCTTCCACGAGCCCGTCTCGGCATCAACACCCATAGCCCAGGCCATACGGTCATATGAGCCCATGAGATTGATTGCAACCGGCATGGTGTACCGCTTGCCAGTCGAGCGGTCCACCGGGTTCTCGAAGAGCAGTCCGGGCCCATTCGCCTTGCTGACGCGATCGGTGACTTCCCCGATTTCCAGCACCGGGTCCAACTCCGCCGACACACGCTTCAACTCGCCCCGGCTCTCAAGCAGCGCCATGAACTCACGAAGATCCTTGACCGCCATCGGTCCTCCCCTAGCTCAGCCCGAGAACTGCCTCGAGCGTATCGAAGTCTGTTATTGGAGCAGGTCCCACCAGCAACGGCATCTGCCCACTCCGGTCGATCAGAACCGGAGTCATCCCCACTGCCCTCGCACCAAGCACATCTGCGTAGTGGTGATCTCCCACATGAGCAGCCTCTTCCGGCAGAACACCCATTCGCTCGCATGCCAACTCGAAGATTCGAGGATCTGGCTTGTGCAATCCTACCTCGGCGGAAGAAAGCACGAAATCCATACGTTCACCGATACCCAATGCCTCAAGCAATCCGGACAAACGGCTATCCCAATTTGAGATGACGCCGAGCCGCAAGTCCATTGCGCGAAGACGGTCGAGCGCTGGCAAGACGTCCGGGTACGCTGCCCACCGGGACGGTTTGCCGAACTCTTCATAGACCCTGCGCGCCAGATGGACAGCGTCATCTTTGATGCCTAGTCGCCGACACATGAGCGAGTACATCCCCACCCAGACGGAGGATGTCTCCTCCTCGTCAGTCCAGAAGGTATCGTCGGCGCGGTAGCGATCCTCATAGTATTCATCAACTAGAGGCATGAGCGCATCAATTGCCGAGAGGTCATGCACATGACCTGCCTCGGCGAGAACCTGACGGCACACCTCTGAAACGCTCGGAAACGGGCGCAGCAACGTATTGCCCACATCGAAGAAGACAGCTCGAAGAATCATCTGGAGACGAAAGTCACCACGTCGCGGTGGCGCTCCTGCGCGAGCGGAGCCTCATCGGGGTGCCCGACGATGATGAGCGAGGCGATCACGTTGTTCTCAGGGATGCCGAATGCGTCCATCAGCTGATCGACCACCCACCGTGGGGCTGAAATATTGCAGGCCCCTAGACCGGAATCAACCGCGAGCAGCAAGAAGTTCTCGATAGCGGCACCCACTGCAATGTAGGCGTCACGCTGTTCTGTAGAATCAGTGAACACCGGCGTAGCGACCGCGATGATGACGGGGGCCATTCCCATGTCCTCGTAGAACCGAGCCGCGCGTTCGACAACCTCAACCCCGAGAACCTCAATGTACTCCTGGAGATGAAGTGTGGTGAGCGACATGATCTCGCCGACCACATTCCGGGAATCGCCTGTAGCGACATAGAAATGCCACGGCTGGCTGTTCATAGCCGATGGTGCCAGCAACGCCGCGTCGCACAGCGCACGGATTTCTTCGTCGCTGACCGGCTGGCTCTTGAAGAGCCGGGTCGAATGACGGTTGCGCAATGCGGCAAGCAACTCCATCAGGCACCTCCACGGAGAACGAACAGGAGTCAAGGTCGGAGCGTTGCTAACCGCCCAGCCATGTACAGCATAACCGTTCGAGCCCCTGTGCGCACTTACGCTGCGCGGCTAGACATGCTCCCTGACCGTGTGCTTAACGAGCGTCACAACCGTTCCGCCATCTGTACAAGATTCGAACTCAACCTGATCCATCAGAGCGCGCATGAACATGACCCCGCGACCTGATGCCGCGTAAAGGTCTCCGCTCGGCGAGGCGCACCCATCAAAACCGCTGCCCGAGTCTGACACGCGAATCATGACCCGGTCTGAAAATGCACTCAGCTCGGCGGATATCGTGTCTGCTTCACCACCCGGCGACCCGTGCCGAATAGCATTCGCGAGGGCCTCCCCGACCGCAACGCGAATGTCGAACAGACTCGTCTCAGGAATACTGAGGGACTCGAGCATCTCACAAACGCGCGCTCGAGCGGCAGCCAGCGTATCAGCAGACGCAGGCAACGTGATTCGCTCAACCCAAAGCGGCGGCTCGTTCTTGTCGATAACCACTAGCCCGGAGAGCGCGCTCGATACATCGTCAGCAGCTGCGATGGTAGGCGCAGCACCAACGAGCCCGGAAAGCTCCAATACACGTCCCACATTGAGGTTCGCTCCAGCCAGAACCAGCTTGCCTCCACGAGGCTCCAGCTCCCGATCCAGCCAAACCAGAAGTCCGAACGCTGAACTGTCCGCATACGCAACGCGTGACATATCGAGTACAACGTTCACGCACCCACTCGCTAGTGCGTCAGAAATCCTGTCCCGGACCTGCGGGACGGTACCAAGATCAAGCTCTCCATCCATACGCACAACACATACGTGCGCATCGAATCGATGTTCCAGGTCGATTTCCAAGTCCAGCTCCTCGCATCCTTCGTCGCTCTGCAGGAGGTTTCCCTCTGCTCACTGTACCGAAACACCGCGGGGCTGATCTTCGACCGGGCCCTTGAGCATGAGTGTGAGTATTGCGGCATCATCACGGAGGTCCCCGTGAGAGAATCGCTGTACCGACGCCAGCAGGCGCTGCGTGACCACAGCCGGACTGCCGCCCTGTCGAAGCGCGCGTCTCACACGACCTTCACCAAAGAAACGGCCCTGGCTACGCGCTTCCGTTACACCATCGGTATACAGGAGAATCGTGTTGCCCGGCTCAACGATAACCTCAGACTCCCCATACTCGGCGGAGTTGATCGCGCCGAGAAGCGCTCCCGTGGTCCCAAGTCTGACGATCTCCCCGGTTTCGGGTTGCAGAAGCATCGAAGGCGGGTGCCCTCCATTCGCCCAGGAGAGTCGACCGGTCCCGATATCAAGCAATCCCAGCCACACTGTCACGATATCGGATGGGTCACCGGCTGCAACGAGCGCCCGATTGAGCTCCGCGAGAATATCCGAAGGGCTCGCTCCTGCCGCAATCATGCCCCTGACCGAATACTTGATCATCGATGTCTTGGTCGCAGCCTCTACGCCTTTCCCGCAAACATCGCCGATTGCCAGCGCTACCCGCCCATCCGGAGCTAGGAACAGATCGTAGTAATCGCCACCGATCTCTACCTCACTTCCGGCCGGAACGTATACGCTCGACGACTCGATGCCCTCGATCAGCGGAAGCCTGGTTGGAAGGATACTGTGCTGAAGCACTGTCGCGACATGATGTTCGCGGCTGAAGAGGTTCGCGGTATCAATAGCAAGCGCAGCCTGAGTGGCAAACGTCCTGAGCAGCTCCACCTCTTCAGGAATGAACGCGTTCTTGTCCCGGGAGAACACCGCGAGTACGCCGATAGACCGGCCTCGCGCGAGCAGCGGGACGAATACCGCCGAGCCAAGGTCCTGTGACGCGGCCAACCGAGCAAGAGGAGAGGCCGAGTCAGCAAGATCGATAACATTCACTGGCTCTTTATGTTCAAAGACCTCACCAGGCAGATCTTCGCCTGCACGAAACTCCATCTGCAGCATCTCAGGGCTGAGGATTCCCCGGGCCATCGGGACGATCATGAGAGAACGATCGACGTCGAGCGTCATGAGCATCACGGCATCTGCCGAGAGGATCTTCTGGACGACGTCGAGCACGCGATTGAGCACGACCTTGCTCTGCAACGAAGAACTTACCGCCTGCGATATTCGGAAGATCGTCTCAAGGTTGTCCGCGCGGGTCCGCGCCTCGTCGAATAGCATGGCGTTCTGCAGCGCGAGCGCAACTTGCTTGCCTATCGCCGAGGTCAGTTCGTTGGCACGTTTGTCGAGCTGATAGGTCCGGTTGGACCACCCCAGCACGACCAGGCCGGCCAGCGAGTCGCTCACTGTGATCGGCGAGATCACAACCATCCGCACGCCGAGTCCGCGGAGGCGAGAACGAACCTCAGGATCCGTATCAGCGTCCGTAAGCGCGACAGGCATCGAAGTATCAGCAAACGAACGCTCGGCATGCAGACGTCGCCACAGCGAGAGCCACGAACCGGCCAACGCCTCCTCGGCGGTGCCACGCATCGCACTCCCGCCCTCAAGGAATACCCACGACAGGTCGGCGTCGAGCAGCTCGGCTTCGATGCCCGCGATCAAGCTCAGCGAATCCCGTCGCGAGTCAGCCCCTCCCATTATCTCGGCAACGTGTCGCAGTGCCTCAGCATCTCTCCTGGAGCGCCGCTCCTCGGCAAAGAGCCTCGCGTTGTCGAGGGCAACCGATGCCTGTGCAGCAAAGGAGCGCGCAAGCTCTGCCTCGGCGTCGCTGAATGCCTCCTCGGCCCCGTGCATCACGACCATGACACCGAGCATCGTTTCGCCCTTGACCAACGGCACAGCAAGCGCCCTCAGCGATGTATCGTCAGCGCCCCGAAGCATGATGACCGGATCTGAGATCACTTCTCCAATGAACTCGGCCATCTCACGCGTGGCTACCACCTCTGCCAGCCAGCGCGATGAATCGGTCTTGATTCTGGCTCCCGCCGACTTCGCGAGCGTGCCAGCTGCCCGCGCCAGCCACAGGGTCCGTCCCTCGTCCTCTAGAAGCATGATGCCCACGTCCTTGACAACCAAGATCCGTCCTAGCGACACGAGAACAAGATCCAGAACCTGGTCAAGGTCAGCCGAGCGGGCAAGCATCTGCGACATGTCGTGCATGCGGTTCAGACGCTGACCGACGGAGTTGAAAGACTCGATCAGTCGGCCGATCTCATCACTCCGCGTGACTGGAAGCGGTTCGAGCATCGCCCCGGATGCGGCCGCGCGCGCCCTTTCATCCAGTAGCCTGAGAGGCCTCGCAAGCCAGGCCACCGAGACGAGCGCAAGAATGAGTGCGATGACTGAAGATGCGCCCCACGCGAACACGGCAGGCCGTAGCGCCTGCCAGGTCTCGGCGGCAACGATGGTGTCCGGCTCGGTCACAACCACGCGCCAGTCAAGTCCCGTCAGACCTGATATGTCCGCGTAGACGCCCCTGAATCTCTGCCCTGCCGCAGAGGCGACCAGCACCGAACCGAGTCCGGAATCATCCCCTGATGGGTCGTACTCGATATTTGAGTTCAGATAGACCTGTGGGTCACCGGCAGTCAGTACGGATGTCCCGGCCGAGTCGACGATCAGAGCGGTCGGCGACTTCTCAGAGAAGCTCACTTGTTTGAGAACATCATCGATGAACGCCGTGCGCACGGCGCCGAGAAGCACGGACTCAGAGCCATCCGACAGCTGAATCGGAACCAGTACCCACAGCGATGCAGGGGTTGGGTCATCTGCCTCCAGCCAAAGGTACGCGACGCCCTCAGAGAGGTTCGAGCCACGAATCACATCATCGGACGGCAGCGCCTGATCTTGGGGATACATGACCGTCGGAGAGCCCTCAAAGCTGTAGAGCGCGATTCCCCGCAGGTACTCGGCATTGTCGACGTACGCGCTCGCAAGCGCCTTCCCGACTGCCCGGTCGTCGCCACCGACGATGACGTCGCGACTTGCGAGTGTGCGAAGCACCCGAAACGACGACTGGAGCCGATTGGAAACATCCCGAACGATAAGCTCGCCCTGCGCGCGCTGTCGTGAAGACTCTTCGCCCAGAGCCATACGGTAGACGCCGCTGGCGAGCGCGCTCGCGAGAATCAGCGTGGTCAAACCCACGAGGACGGCAACCAGCAACGTGTATCGGTTCGCAAGACTACGCTTGAACGGTCTTGACCGTGCCATCCCACCGTCCGCCCTCTTCGACTGGCTCAATCCTAGCCCGAACGCCGCGTGCAGACCAGCACGACGTCAGTTAGCCGAGGCCAGACAAGAATGGCAGCGCCTTGATGATGAGAGTAGACAGGCGACCAAGCTCACCGGTCGCTATGAGCACGCCCATGAGAATCAACACGACGCCCGCCGCTCGGGACAACGCAAGCGAGTGCCGATTGAACCATCCCAGGGCAGTGGTCAGGCGGCCGAAGAAGACCGCTGTCAGAAGAAACGGTGTTGCCAGGCCCAGCGAGTACACGGCGAGCATGCTGGCGGAACGCACCGCATCCCCCGTCTGGGCGGCCATGCCGAGAATGACAGCCAATATCGGTCCCACGCACGGTGTCCACCCGAAGCCGAAAGCCAGGCCCATGACGAACGATGCTCCATGGCCAAAGCGCCGAGCCTTAGCCATCTCGAAGCGCGCCTCACCGTACAGCCAGGGCACCTTGATGACACCGAGCAAGAACACGCCCACTAGCACGACCACGACACCGGCAGCAACACCCAGAATATTCTCGTAGCGGATCATGAACGGACGAAGGGCACCGCTCGCGAAGCCAGCTGCGGCGCCTAGCAAGATGAACACGACGGAGAATCCTAGCGTGAACAGCGCGCTCGGAATGAGAACCCTGGCGACGCCGGACTCCCCCTTCTTCAGGTCCCCGGCACTCAGTCCGGTCATGAAGGACAGATATCCGGGAATGAGCGGAAGCACACACGGCGACAGAAACGACAAAAGGCCGCCAAGAAAGGCTCCAAGGTAGCTCACGGTGGCGTCAGGCATGAATCATCCAATCATCAAGCACCGCACCGAATTGTGGATACGGCAGAGGCCGCTGCTCGCGGCCTCGGTTCGCAGTGCATATACTATACCCCCGGGGGGTATTTTCGTCCAGTCGTAGGTCTACTCGGCAACCTCAGCGCCGTACCCTGCCTTAACGATTTCCGAGATGATAACCTCGGGAGTAACACGCTCGGCATCGTAGACGACTTCCGTCATACCAGACGCACTGTCCGCAACCGCGCTCTCAATGCCGTCAACGTCGTCGAGGCTCATCTGGATGAGCATCGAGCATGAGTGACAGTGCATACCGGTCGTAGCGAAGCGCGTTGTGACCAACTCAGACATAAGCACCTCCGGCGTTCGTGAATTCCACTACTTGTTCTGTGACGCTGCCGCGCGGGTGGAGTAGCGAGGATCGAGCATCTCTCCGCAGTATGGACACATTCGCCATTGGCCGAGAACCGCTCGTTTGCACTCCGGGCATTCCGCGATCTGCGTGTTTCCGGCATCATCGGCCGCAGGAGGATCTTGAGCCAACAGTACCCAGGCGAGGCCGCCGATGATCGACGCTGCCAGCAAAGGCGCCAGCCAACCAAACTCAGCCGCACCCGTGCAACCGGAGAATCCGTCCTCGGCATTGACGAGCAGAATGAGTCCGGCGACAAGCGAAACGACAGCGATGATACCCGCTGCAACAACGACCACTCTTCGCTTGCTCTGTGGATGCATACTTCACCCTGCGACGATGTAGAACAACATAACGAGTATTGCAAGCCTCGTGCCAAGGGTTGACAGTCAGCGGAGGCTGCGGCTACAAGCCGAACTTCTCCATTCGGGCTTCCAGGGTCTTGGTTGTAAGACCGAGGAGTTTTGCGGCCTTGGGAGCCGAACCGCCAGTGCGTTCAAGCGCCTGTCGCAAGAAGTCGAGTTCCACTTCTTCCAAGCTGATTCCGACCTCTGGCAGAACGAAACATCGTTCGCCGGGTGAGCACATCGCGACTCCGGCGCGCACCTCCGAAGGCAGATCATCAATATCGATTTCTTCGCCGCGGGCAAGGATTCCTATCCGCTCGATGGTGTTCTCAAGTTCGCGGACATTGCCGGGCCATTGATATTCGACCAATAGCCTCATGGCCTCGTCGGAGAAGTGCCTGTCGCCGGCCTTGTACTTCTCAAGGAAGTGCGCGATCAGAAGCGGAATCTCGCTTGGTCTCTGCCGAAGCGGCGGCAAGGTGACAGGGACGACGTTGAGCCGGTAGTAGAGATCCTCTCTGAAATCCCCGTCGGCAATCAGCTGCTGGATATCCCGGTTGGTAGCCGCCACGACGCGAACATCGACCTCGATCTGACGTGTGCCGCCAAGGCGCTCAAAAGTCCTCTCCTGCAGTACCCGCAGCAGCTTGACTTGCACGTTCGGGCTGATGTCCCCGATTTCATCCAGGAATATCGTCCCGCCGTTTGCGAGTTCGAAACGCCCGGGTTTTGCCTGCATTGCACCAGTGAAGGCGCCCTTTTCGTACCCGAACAGCTCACTCTCCAGAAGCGTCTCGGGCAACGCGCCTGCGCTCACAGAGATGAACGGCTTGGTCGAACGGGCCGACATTGTGTGCATAGCCCGGGCTACGAGCTCTTTGCCCGTACCTGACTCGCCATAGACCATGACGGTGGCACTCGTCGGAGCAACTTTGCGAATGGTCTCAAGGATGCCGAGCATCGACGGATCGGCCGCAACGATTCCCGAGACGTCGTAGTCCCGGTCGAGCTCCTCGCGAAGCCGTGTGACCTCGGCCGAGAGCTCGCTGACCTTCAGGGCCTTCTCAATGCTGATCTTCAACTCTTCAAGATCGAATGGCTTCGTCAGATACTCGCTTGCGCCCGCCTTCATCGCCTCAACAGCGCTCGTCACATTGCCGTGCGCTGTGAGCATGATGATCGGGAACGAGTGTCCTTTGGCCCGCAGCCGACGCAGAACCTCCATGCCGTCCGGCGCGGGCATCTTGTGGTCGAGAACCATAAGATCCGGCGGCTGCTCATTGACGGCGGCCAGAACTGCCTTACCGTCGGCCGCCTCCTGCACCTCGTACCCTTCAGCGCTCAATGCCTGGGCAAGCACCCAGCGCATGTTCTTCTCATCATCGGCAATCAGTACGCGCCGTTTCATCGGTCCTCCTCATTGATCTGGAACACAGGCAGGGAAACGATGAACGTTGTGCCCTGCCCAAGGTCGCTTATGACTTCGATGTGTCCGTCGTGCTCATCCAAAATACGATGCACGATCGTCAACCCGAGACCCGTACCCGCATCACGCGTCGAGTAGAACGGATCAAATACCTTCTTGACGTCTGCGGCGGGAATTCCGGGACCGTCGTCCGAGATTGAGATCGAAAGGAACCCGTCAACAACCCGCCCACTGAGAGAAATCTTGCCTCCCGTGCCTTCCATCGCTTGCACGGCGTTCGAAACGAGGTTCACAAAGACCTGCTTCATTTGATCGGGGTCAGCCATGATCTGTGGCAGAGATCCGGTGTCGGTGGCTGAGATCGTCACCTTCGATTGTCCGGCAAACCGGCGCGTGAACAAAATGACGTCCTCGATGACTTCTCCCATGTCCGTTAGTCGTAGGTATGGCTTCGACGGCCTTCCGAAGTCGAGCAGGGCCTTGATGACGCGGTCGAGGCGGTCGATCTCTTGCTTGATGACGCTCGTCGCCTCCAGCACCCTACTGCGGTCGCATCCAGATTCCTCAACCAGCTGGACCGAAGCCCTGATGATGCCGAGCGGGTTTCGAACCTCATGCGCCACGCCCGCCGTCAATTCGCCCATGGCTGCGAGTCGATCAGCACGGATAAGTTGGTCTGTCAGCGCCTTGACCTCGGACACATCCTCAATGGTGACGACGGCGCCGAGTATGCGGCCATCGACATCGCGCATGCGCGAAGTGGAGACCTGCACGTGGAGCACTCTGCCCGCCCGCGTGACCAGTCGCATGTCGCGGACAGACTTCGGGATGCGACCGTTGAGAACCTTCGTTACCTCGGCGTCGAGCCCTGAGTCATCGGCGAAGAGCGTACCGATACGCCGAGGGACGATGTCGACCTCCCGCACGCCCAACATGCGCTCGGCGGCCGGGTTGGCGGTCGCGACTGAGCCGTCAGGACCAACAGTCATGACGCCCGACGTGATAGAGCGCAGGATCGACTGGGTGTAGTCCTGGATGTTGACGAGTTGTATCGCGCGCTCTTCTAGTTTTCGGTACGCTTCCTCAAGCTGTTTGCTCAACTGACGCAGGTCGCTCGTCTTGGCCTCGGCAAGATCACGCAACCAGCCGAACATCACACCGACAGCGAGGTACATCACGATCTCGTAGAGGTTGTCGATATGCACACCGAGAAGGCCGCCCAATGAGACCGTAGCGTGCAATCCAAACAGCAAGCTCGCTGCGATCGCCGTGATGAAACCGCCGCGTCGGCCAAACACGAAACCTGCGTACATGATCGGTAGGTAGTACAGCTTGCGGTACAGCAGATGCATCGGCATGGCCTGAGCCGATGTGGTCGTGAACAGATGCAGAACGGTGATAACGCCGAGCAAGATCACGATGAGCGCAACATCCCGCCCGTCGCTTCTCTGGCCTGTGACGAGTGTTTGGTCAAGCTTGTCGCCCATGCGCTCGGTTTGCTGCTTCTCTGGCTTCATCGGCGCTTCCTCGCCCACGACGGGTCGATGCCGATCTCCTCGCGATACTTCGCGACCGTCCGGCGCGCCACATCGACGCCCTCGCCTGAGAGCGCCTCGGCAAGCTTCTGATCGGACAGCGGGTGCGCGGGATCCTCTGCCTCAAGGAACTCCTTGATCCGCCGCTTCACGGTGGTTGCAGCCACGTCCATACCGCTCGAGGTTCGGTAGCCGCCCGAGAAGAAGTGCTTCAACTCAAAGAGTCCGTACGGAGTCGCCATGTACTTCCCGGTGACGCCCCGACTTATCGTACTGAGATGCACGCCGATCTCAACAGCGACATCTTCCAGGCGCAGCGGACGCATGTCCCCGCGTCCGTCCTCGAAGAAGTCATGCTGGGTCTCCAAGATGATCTCCGCGATGCGGCTCACGGTGTCCCTGCGACGATCAACGTTGCGCAGGAACGATTCTGCCGAGCGAATCTTGTCCTTGAGGTACTTGCGTGTTTCGTCATCCGCGCTCGACTGGCTTCGAAGCATCTGCCTGTACCGAGGAGAGACCTTCAGCGTAGGAACAGCCTCATTGTTCGGGATAATGAGCCACTCGTCCCCAAAACGGCGTAGCGTGACATCCGGGACCACATAGCCGGGCGCGTGCCCGGGGGAGAATGCCCCGGCTGGTCGAGGATTGAGTTGCTTGAGCTTCTCAACGGTGTCGCGCACTTCGTCCTCGCTGACATGCTCCGCACGCGCGATCTTGCGCGTGTGACTCACAGCCACGGCGTCGAGATGACGCTCGATGAGTGCAAGGAGGAGCGGGGTGTCTATCCCGAGGTACGCAGCCTGAATCCTCAGAGCTTCGCGAACGTTCCTGGCACCGACTCCGGGAGGGTCAAGCTGCTGGACGACCGAGAGCGCCTTGTCGGCCACGGCAACGCTGACACCGGTGATTGCAGCTATCTCAGCACTATCTCCGACGAACAGGCCGTCATTGTCCAGTGAGCCGATGATCGCGCGTGCGGCGCGGGCAACGTCCTCCGGAGCTTCGATCATGCCCAGCTGATCGAGCAGATAGTCATCGAAGGACTGTACTCCGCCGACAAAGTCTTCGGAGTTGATCTCCTCTTGGTTCGGATCGCGCGGAGAACCTGAATCCAGCTGCTCGAGGTCATCGTACTGGTCAAGCCAGTCATCCCAGGCGCGCTCTTCTTCGGAATCGTCGACGCGGTCATCGAGTTCCTCCGCGGGCTCGTGCTCGTCCTCTTCCAACTCAAGGACGGGGTTCTCCAGCAGCTCGGTCTCGATCAGCATCTGAAGCTCAGCGACCGGCATTGCAAGAATAGTGAGCCCCTGATAGACCTGGGGCGACAAGGTGACTTTGTGCCGTAGTTCCGGCCTGTGGGAGAGTTCCATTGAGACTCCTCTGGTACGTCGTCCCCAGGCGCGATGGCGCGGCCCTTAGCAAACTACGTACCAGAAGATATATTCCCACGAAATCGCGGTTCTCACCACATACTAGACTGCCGGCGGCAGCTCATCCCGGGCTGCGGGCGACATCTGTGACACGACGATCGCTGAAATCACCAGCAATCCTCCAAGCATCTGCGCCACACCGAGTGACTCGCGGAACAAGAACCACGCAAGAATCGCTGCCAGAACCGGTTCAAGGGTGGCGGTTACCGAAGCCTCGGTCGCACGAATGTACTTGAGGGCCTTCAGGAATGCCCCGAACGGCACGACCGTACTTGTGAACGCAATGAAGCTCACAGCCGCAAACGTGCGCATGTCAGACAACGTCGCGAAGATGGAGCCCGGGCCACCAAGCACCACGAACCAGAATATCGTTGCAGCGCCAAGCCCATACGTCAGCAGCGTCCATGCCGAGAACTTGTGCGCCGCCCAGCGCCCCATGAGCGTGTAACCCGCGAAGAATCCCGCAGAGGCGAGACCCCAGGCCAGGCCGGCACCGGAGACACTCAGCCCAGCGCCACCAATAGCCCCTACTACGAGTGCGCAACCTGTGACCGACAGCAGCACCGAGGCCGGCAATGCCCAGGTGAAACGATCTCGCAGGAATCCGACCGACACAACGAGCACGATCACCGGCGCGAGATACTCAAGCAATATCGCGGTCGCGACGTTGGTGAGCGAAATGGCCTTGAAGTAGCTGAAATGGACGAGCGCAAGTCCGACGACACCGAAGAACACCAGAAACGGTAGGTCTGCGACACGAACTCGAAGTGCTTTTCGGCGCGATATCAGCAGGTACGTGAAGAGCATCAGAAACGCAACCAGGGCGCGCGATGCGGACAGCATCACGGGATCGATATCAATCCCGAGCGGCGGAAATGGCCAACCGGCAGTGGTCGGGTTCAGCGGCGTGAACAGCCACTTCGCACCAAGCCCCCCGGTGGCCCAGCACACTGCGGCCAGTACGGCCAGTCCGTATCCAGTCAGCTTGTCCTTGCGGTTTTCGTCAGATACGGGCTTCGGCACGTCTTATTCCGATTCTTCGGCGACTTGTAGTTCGGTCTTTCGCCTCTGATACTCATCGAGCGGTTCAAGATGCGCAATAACGTCTGTGACCTGACTCAGGTTCTCACAGATCGACTTCTCAACTCGTTCGGCGATCGCATGGCCCTCGGCAACACTCACCGTCGGATCAACTTGAATGTGCAGGTCCACGTACACCTCGGCAAGAGGGCCTCTCGTCCGAACCTCATGGCAGCCCAGGACACCGGGTACCCCAAGAGCCACGACCCTGATCTCTTCGGGTGCGATTCTGGCCCTGTCGGAGAGCGTCTCATTCGCGGACTTGAAGACACGCAGCGCAGCGAAGACTATGAATCCGGCGACCACAAGACCGACGATTGGATCCGCAATCGGAAATCCGAGCTTCACCGCGATGAGTCCGACGATAACGCCAATGCTCACAAGAATGTCACTACCGGTGTGGCTCGCGTCCGCGACAAGGATCTCGCTACCCAGGCGCTCCCCTACTTTACGCTCGTACTTTGTGACAAAGACGTTGATACAGAGCGTGCCGATCATGACGGCGAACGAGACGGCATCAACCCGCGCTGGCTCGCCAGGGTTCATGAGCCGCTCGAAAGCCGAGGTTCCCACGCGCCAGGCGGCCAGCATCAACATCGCGCCGATGATAACCGACGCGAACGTTTCATACTTCGAGTGTCCGTACGGGTGATCGCTATCGGCGGGACGCGCGGCAATGCCCATCGCGAGAAGCCCGATCACGTTCGAGGTACCGTCGAACATAGAGTGGAACCCGTCGGCCGTCATTCCAACCGATCGTGTGATAAGGCCGTATCCGAGCTTGGCAACAGCAACAAGTACGTTCAAGCCGAGGATGATCCAGAGAACCCGCTTGATCATAGCCGCCCGCGAGTTGTCGGTGCCGCTCTTGGTTTTGCTGTAACCCATCCGATGCCCCCTCGGCTTGTCGACGCATACCCCCAGGGGGTATAGTGAGCCAAACCTAATCATTGTATGGCAAACCGCTCCTGACGCAAGGGAGTCACCATGGACGGCATTGAACTCACAAGCGACTCAATCGGCAACGACGAAGAGCGACGCAAGATCATCAACAGGCTCAAGCGGCTTGAAGGGCAGATCCGTGGCCTACAGACGATGATCGAGTCCGGCAAGGATTGCGAGGCCGTTCTGACTCAGATCATGGCTGCAAAGTCGGCGCTCAATCAGGTCGGTCTTCACATCATAGGCTTCTCGATGAAGACGTGTCTTGTCGAAGACGGCGAGAAGTCTCGTGACGAACTCATCGACGAAGCCATCAAGGTCTTTCTCAAGTACTCGAGCTGCGTGCAGTAGGGCTACTGCGCGATCTGATTCACGAGATCGGCGACCCGGTGTTCGATCTCTTCGAAGCATGCGGTAGGATTCTCGGCATCATCCTCGAGCAGGACGGTCGACCGGATCGCTGCAACGAAGACCTCGTCCCCCTCCACATAGACTTGGACGCGACAGCGCCTGAATTCACCGTCGACGCCTGTAAACGGGTGTTCCTCGCCTGCAAATCGGAGTTCATAGATGCGCAGCGGCTGAATCGCAAAGCCCTTGGATGCGAGCGTAGCCTGCAGATCATGCATTCTCTCAATGGCGAAGCCGTGAGAGCGCACAGAGCGCTCCACGGCTTCAATAGCATGACTGAACGTCATGTGGCACGTTCGAGTGTACGAGAAGTCCATCCATCACCATTCGCCGCGCGTTCCGACCAACCTGGCCGGACGCTAGCCTCAGCCGAATCCTCCGACCGGACCACACGATGAACTCCTATCGGAAGTCTTGCCGATGAAGCCACCGCCGTGCCCCATCAGGATACGCTCAGAACCGCAGGCCGGACATACCTTGTCCGGATCACGAATGATGCGCATCAAGAACTGCTCGAAGCGATGACCGCAATCGGCGCATGTCAGTTCATACGTTGGCACGTTGCTTACGCCAACCCAAACTCGCGACCGAGCGCATCCGCGCTGCGAGCCCCTACAACTTGTGACACCAGATTACCACTCTCAAACTTCGCGATAGTCGGAATGCTCATCACGCCGTACTTGATGGCAACCTCACGACTCTCATCGACATTCACCTTGACAAACTTGACCCCGGATGTGCGCGCGGCAAGCTTCTCAAGCTCAGGGCCCACCATCTTGCACGGTCCACACCACGGTGCCCAAAAATCAACGACGACCGTCTCGGCTGAATCAAGAACCTCAGCCTGGAATTCAGATTCAGAGATCTCTTTCACACCCTCGCTCATTATTGACTCCTTACTCAGGGGATGTTGACTGTAGTATACCCCATGGGGTATTTGCTAGTCAAAGTCGGGTTGCCGTCACGGCATGCTTGCAGCTATTGTCGAAGCGTCATCGACACTGAAAGGACGAAAGCGTGCCACTGTGGCTGGGATTGCTCGCAGGGAGTACTGGAGCGGGCGCCTGCTTCGTCGGCCTACTGGTCGCCCCCCGGCGGAGCCAGTTCATCGCTTTCTTCGGACTTATACTGAGCTCCGTTCTGATTGTTCGCATGTTCTCACTGATCGCGGCGCAGGATGCGACTTCGGCGATTGGCCTCGCGGTCTTCTTCGTTATTGCCGGAATCGCTGGCGGATACTGGGCAGCAGCAGCCGCGCTGCCGCATGCGATCGCCCAGCCGAAGATCACACCTTCGGTTACCGACGCAGAACCGCGTGAGCTACCCGCGCTCATTCTCCTCTCCTGCGCCGAGGCGGAACGCTACAGGATCGCATCGACGGCCCGTGTCATCGAGCGTCTCGTGACGAGCGACGCACTCAGACTGCCGACCAGCGCGCTCCCCTTCGTGTTTCTGAGCGAGAAGAGCCGCTACCGCGCGCTTGGCGATTACAACCCTGCGCGTGCAGGCGTCATGGCGGTGGCTGACAGGGTAGCCGAGATATTGAACTCTGACTTCGGCACAGTCACGGTCGCGTGGTGCGACGGCTCGCCGACTCTTAGGACCCTGCTCGCCGATCTGGAGAGCAACGGGTATCGATCGGCAGTTCTGGCTACCCTCGGCCCGGAAGGCTCCTTCGTGACGATGGAGGCCGAGCACGAGGCGCTCGAAGGTGCGTCCGGCGTGCAGCTCATCCAAGCGGAGAGTATATGGCGTTCAGACCATCTCGCTGCCCGCCTGGTGGAGCGTGTGATCGAGTCCTGCCGGGGCGCTCAACTCTCCGAGGTTGGCGTTCTTCTCGCCGGCGAAGGACAGCCGGTCGCATGGGAACCCCTCGGCAAGGATTGGTGTGAGCGCGAGAACTACTTCAACCAGCGCGTGAAACTCATGCTGCTTGAGCGCGGATTCCAGGAGCGCAACATCCGCATCAGTTGGATCGAATGGCAAGCACCCGACATCACCGAAACCGTCAGGCATCTTGCCGCGCTGGGATGCAATAGACTCGTAATCGCGCCGACAACGTTGCCGCACATCACCCTGGCGAGCGCACTGGACTTGAAGCGGTCCATCGAGGCAGCACGCCTGGCCGAGGAAGTCCGCGTTGTGACGCTCACGCCATGGGGAGACGATGCTGGAATCGTGCAGGCGGTCGCAGATACTGCGCACGCCGCGCTTGCCAGGCACGCCGAATAGGCTACTTGGTGGCTTTGCAGCGTTCCCAGTTCAAAGACTGCAGACGTCTGATCTGCGGATACCGGAAAGCGTAGCGTAGCGCCACGGACAATCCGCCACGTGCCGCCTCTGCTCGCGTCTCGAGATTCTCGATGCTGCGTCGAAGATCGTCTGAGGTGGTTCCCCGGAAGAGCGTATAGCCGTTCCCGACCGCCTTGAGAACATGCGCATCAGAACCGCCCGTTGCAGCAACACCTTGGCCACCTGCGAATGCTTTGGCGGCGAGCTTATTGGCGTAGATGAGGTATGGCGACGAGTTGTAGACCTCGAGCGCATGGAATGCGACGTCGTAGATGGCCTTTCCCACGCTCTCGAGGCCGAATGGCCCGAACGCACGGTTGGCGAACGGGTGCGCGATAACCGCAATACCGCCTTGCTCGTTGATACGCGACACGGTCTCTGCCGCAGATAGATTCGCAGGGATGGCCTCTTTCAGCCATAGCCCGATGATGTGACCCGACTTTGACGAGATCTCCTCGCCGACGACGACCTCTATGCCATACAGATCCTGCAGCGATTGAGCGAAGAGCGCGCCTTCGATGGTGTTGTGGTCCGTGATGGCGATGACCTTCATGTCGGTCTCGCTAGCCACGTACTCCATGATCTCCGGAATCTTCGCGAGACCATCGCTGTGGTTAGAATGTATGTGCAGGTCCGCTTTGCTCCAGACCTCAGTCACGTGGTACCCCCTAGAGTGTTGAAACACCTGTCCCTGGAGAAGTAGCAACTACCATACCGCTTACGTGTACTTGTATCGGCTCAGGAGAGCTCACTCTCAAGTATTGCTCGCTCAGTGAGCGCCATTTCAGCCCGATCGAGAACGTGCAACGTCGCCAAAGACTGCAGTCGCTCGGTCGTGAGCCGCAAACGCTCGATGAGGGCCGACATCGCACGAAGCGCGAGCTCGGGATCCTCGGAGAGTGCGGCCAAGAACGCGTCTCGGTCGTAGCACGCAAGTTCTGTGCGCCCGATTGCCTCGGCAGTTGCCGAGCGGGGCCGGCGCTCGATAATGGCCGATTCACCGAACATCTCCCCTGGTCCAAGCTCAGCCACCGTGGTCGCAACCAGGTCGCCTTCTTTTCGGATGCACACTTTGCCGCTCACGATGATGTACAGGTACAGTCCCTCGTCGCCCTCGGCAAAGACAGTGTCACGGTCCTCGAACTGGATGACAGATCCCCCATCAGACTCAAGACGCATGGTGCCCCCTCCTTTGGACTGCCTACGTTGCCTATGCGTGCTGCGCCCAGTCTCTGAGGCGATCCACACCATCATGCAGCCGATCAAGCGACGTTGCATAGCTGAACCGCAAGAAGCCCTCGCCACCGGGTCCAAAATCGATTCCGGGAGCGACTGCAACGCCAGCTTCTTCAAGCAGACGCCCTGAGAGAGCAAGCGAATCGGCACCCCACGCGCTTGCATCCGCAAACACATAGAATGCACCTGTCGGCTCAACAGCTATCTCAAGACCGATATCTCGCAACGCAGGCACCAGGAACCGCCGACGCTCATCGTAGCGCTCCCGCATGCGCGCCACGTCCCCTTGCGCTTCGAGCAGCGCAACTGTGCCGGCGACCTGAACGAAATGGTTGGCGCACAGGAAGAAGTTCTGCTGGATGACCTCGGCAGGACGCACGAACTGCCGCGGTGCGATCAGATACCCGAGCCGCCAGCCCGTCATCGCGTACGCCTTGGAGAAGCCATTGAGCACGAACGCCCGATCCGTGTACTCGAGAATCGAGTGGGACGGACCATCGAACTGCAGGCCGTGATAGATCTCGTCGCTCGCTATCCAGATGCCGGTCTCCTCGGCCAATGCCGCAAGCGCTTTCAGGTCATCCGGGGCAAGCACCGTGCCCATCGGATTGGCGGGCGAGTTGATCATGATGGCCCTCGTGCGAGGCGTGATCGCTGCGCGGACCTCATCGATCCTGAAGCGGAATCCCTCGGCAGCGCGTACGCGGATCGGAACCGGAACACCGCCGAGGAACGAGATATAGTTCGAATACGCCGGGTAACACGGATCCGAGATGATGACCTCATCACCCGGATCGAGCAGTGCACCGAAAAGGAGCAGCATCGCCGGCGATGTCCCTTGCGTCACGATGATGTCGGCCGCGTCGATGGTCACACCGTACGCGTCCGAGTAGTGTTGCGTGATCGCGTCTCGTAGATCCGGCAAGCCGGCAGACTGCGTATAGCCGGTGTCGTCGGCATCGAGCGCCGCCTCTGCCGCCCGCTTGATGACGTCCGGCGTTGGGAAATCGGGGTCGCCTATTTCCATCCTGACGATGTCGCGACCGGATGCCTCAAGCGCTTTTGCGCGCGCAACGACATCCATGACCACGAATGGTCGAATCGCCTGTGCCCTGAGAGATACCTCGCTCACGCGTCCTCCTTCAGATTCGTGCTTCGTAGACGCGCTGAAGCCACGTTGCGCGGACCTCCGCACGCCGGAGATCGGCGTAACTGATAGTCGCCGTCGCGATGATCTCGTGAGGCGGTTCAGAATCGTACACCAAGCCGAGCTCTTCGGCCCGCGCCCACAGATCCGTTCCGGGCAGCATGTGAAGCGTCGACGTCTGTACCTTCCCGGGATCGAGCGCAAAACAGAACTCCATGCCTGCGAAGAAATCATCGACGGTGTCGTGAGGCAGCCCGACGATCAGGTCGCACTCCACGGATATGCCGGCACGCTTGAGTGAGCGAACACCCGCCGAGAACCGATCGGCATCGAATCGCCTGTGACACTCGGCAAGCGCTGCCACACCGACGCTCTGGGGGCCGGTCTCGACCGATGCGACGCCCGCCCGGACCAGGAGCTCAGCCGCCGCCTCATCGATGCGCTCGATGTCGACCTCGACGGTGTGCAGCCGTACGCCTCGCTCGGCGTATGGCGCAAGGGTGGCCGAGAGAAACGCGAGGCGCTCGTCAGTAAGATTGAACACCGGATCGATGAACGAAAACGAGGAGACCCCGTGCGTCTCGGCGAGCAGCGTTATCTCAGCGGCTATGCGTGCTTCCGAGAACGAACGGATACGTCCGTACCCCTTACCCTCGAAACAGTACGAGCACCGATGGGGACAACCGCGATACGACTCTATGTACGCTCCGCCTTCGACCGGCTTCATAACCCCGGTAAGGTACGGTGAAGGCAGCGAGTCCAGGTCGGCGATGAGCGCCCGATCAGGCGCAGAGATGATGCGACCATCTGCCGAGCGCGCTGTCACACCCTCTACCCGCCAGATGTCACGGTTGCCGACGAACGCACGCAAGAGCTCAGCGAACGTGACTTCGCCTTCACCGCGCACGACCGCGTCCACTTCTTCGTGATGGTCGAGGACCCGCTCGGCAACCGGGCCTACCTCGGGTCCGCCGAGCACGATGCGAACCGACGGCAGCGCAGCCTTCACAACCCGACACAAATCAAAGACCGCGCGGGCGTTCCAACACGTAACCGCCACACCCAGCACATCTGGCTCAAGAGCAAGAACTCGATACGCGACCCACCACGGGTCAACGTCGGTTGTCAGGTCGAGAGTCTGGAATCCGACGCGCCCCTTGAGCCGATCGTCAGCCTGCGCGTACGCGCGAAGGTAGCCAAGAGCGAGCGACTGATAACCGGGCGAGTTGAGCGCGACGAGGGCGACTTTCAACGGCTGAGTCACGATGCCGCCTCGGGTGCGAAGTGCATCGAGTGACTCTCAGGAAGGGCGAAGCCTGAGACGTCTACCCAAACCGCGTTAACAACGCCGGTGTCGCATGCTGCGAGCACGGATGCGGTCGCAGACGGACCGGTGCCCGCGCTCGGGTCAACCTCGATGTGCACCGCCCCGACCCCGGCGGCAGCAAGCTGGCCGACTGCGGGACTCAGATGCTGGATCGTGTGGCGACACGCAGTAATGACTGCTGAAAGCGCGATGCGGGCGCCGGCGGCGGCTGATACACGGATAAGCTCTGCGACTCCGTCAAGAGCGCCAGGAATACCCGGGGCGAGTTCGGCATCATCACCGGGCAGATAGTGGATCTCAAAATGCCGTACACCTGCATGCAACACTCCCTGGGCGTTGCCGCCACTACCGAGGAGCCCGCCTGCAGTTTGCACAGCGATGCGCCGCGCCCCGGCACTCGTAGCCGCCGATATGATCTGCGGCAGCGAAGGGTGACTGAACGCCTCGGTGCCAGCTAGAAGAATCACACCTGATCTGCCGACCGATGTAACCACAGCCGACTCGATGTCAGCGGTCACATCAGCAAGCAGCCTGTGCTCCTGCTCGGACGGCACCGAGCAACGGCTGCACGTAGGCAGCCCGCCGCAGCCGATAGTGATTCGAACAACCTCCAAGACGAACCTCCCCCGTCATCAAGCACGCATGCACCAGTATAGCCGCCGCGTCGCAGGGCGTGAGCCACCTGCTAGAATCTTCCCATGGATACCAGACGCAACTTGCGCGACGGACTGACAGGCTCACTGATCGCGGGTGCTGTGCTGGCGCTGTTGTATGCCGCGCGCCTGGAGAGCTACCTGCTCTTCCATAGCCTCGCAGAACTCTTCGCGATCATCGTCTCCGCCGGGATCTTCATGATCCTCTGGAATAGCCGCCGGTTCGTTGAGAATCAATACCTGCTCATCCTCGGCGTTGCCTCGCTGGCAGTCGGTTTCCTCGACATGGTGCATCTGCTGACATACAAAGGCATGGGCGTGTTTCCCGGCGTCTCCACAGACGTCCCGACACAACTCTGGGTAGCAGCGCGCGGCCTGCAGGCGATTGCGCTGGTGGTCGCCCCGGCATTCCTTCGCAAGAAACTCAACATGGGGCTGCTTCTCAGCATCTGGACCATGGCCGTCGTCTTGACTCTTGCCGCGATCCTATGGTGGCAGGTGTTTCCGAGTTGCCTTGGCAGTGAAGGTCTGACCACGTTCAAGGTCATCGCTGAATACGTGATCTCCGCCTTGTTCTTGATCGCCCTGATTCTACTGCGAGGCAACGCCGAGCGGTTCCAGCCGCAGTTACTTAAGCTGCTGTCTCGGTCCATCGGCATTACGGTGCTCTCGGAACTCTGTTTCACGCTCTATACGGACCCGTACGGTCCGTTCAACCTGTTCGGACACTACCTGCGCATCCTTGCGGTCTACCTCCTGTACAAGGCCATCATAGAGACCGCACTGAACGAACCGAACGCGGTTTTGTTCAGAGAGCTTGATGAGACGAACCGAACACTGCGCGAGCGAGAAGCACGCATTCGCCGGGAAGCCGAACTCGCGCAGACCCTGAGTGTGATCGACGCGGCGGTCGGCTCGACTCTTGACCTGGACCAGATACTGAGCCGGGCGCTCCTGGGTGCCGCCGAAGCAGTTCACGCTGACACAGCCGCGATCAGCGTGCGCGAAGGCGCGAGATGGCGGGTGTCACACGTCTACAGACTGACTGGGCTTCCTGTAGGCACCTTGCTCGATGAGAAGGAAGGCCGCCACCTCTTCGAAGCGGCCGCCCAGCACGCTCCGGTCATGGTGCGGGACACGATGCACGATGCCCGGGTGAACACAGCATTTGCGGAACGCCTCGGTATCCATAGCCTTCTGACCGTCCCGCTCTCAAGTGGAGGTCAGGTATTCGGCATCCTCACGTTTCACCTCAGGAGCCCCGAGCGGGAGTTCCGGGACTCCGACAGGGAGTTCGCTGCGCGTCTCGCGATCTCGCTGGCCCTCGCGTTTGAGAACGCCCGCATGTACACGGCGCAGCGCGAGATTGCCGACACGCTACAAGGGGCGATGCTGACATTCCCGGATGCGCTACCGGGTCTCGCGCTCGGGCATGCCTACCGGTCAGCGGACGAGCTCGCGCTTAGCGGTGGCGACTTCTATGACGCGTTCGTACTCGATGACGATCGAATCGCTCTCGTTCTTGGCGATGTGGCAGGCAAAGGCATCGCTGCTGCCGCAGCGAGCTCAACAGTCCGGACAACGCTCCATGCTTTCAGCGTCCCGGGCGCACGGCCGTCGGACGTTCTCGCCTCGGCCAACGAAGCACTCGTGCGCCTACTTCCCGAGAGCGTGTTTGCTACAGCCACATACGCCATCGTAGACACAGCTACGGGCATCGTCGACCTGTGCAGCGCAGGACATCCGGACCCGTTCGTATGCACGTCCACAGGTTGCATCAGCCACGACGCACTCAGGAACCGCCCGCTCGGCATCTGGCCGGACGCGACCTTCGAAGAGTTCCAAATCAAGATGAACGTTGGCGACGCGTTCGTGATGTTCAGCGACGGACTCCCCGATGCCAGACGCGGCAGAGAGTTCTTCGGCGAGGAACGGATCCACCAGATTCTCGACACAATGCGCGATGCAGCTCCCCAGCTGATCGTCGACTCGCTCATGCGCGAGGTCACTGCCTTCTCAGGAGAGCAGCACACCGACGACATTGCGATACTCGCCGCCTCGGTGCTCCCAGCACACTAGAACGCTCCGGAAACAGAAAAGCGGCCCTCCCCTTCTCAGGAGAGAGCCGCTTGCACATTCTTGGTGTCGGAGAAGGGATTTGAACCCTCACGAGGTTGCCCTCACTAGGCCCTCAACCTAGCGCGTCTGCCGTTCCGCCACTCCGACACGTACCGCAACCCGGAAGGGCAGCGAACGGAAGTATAGCAAGGCTTCCCGCCCGTGCCTAGCCCACAATCGGAGTAAACTCAGCAGGACGTGCTATGCCAATGGGGACAGGATTGAGTGCCGCAAAATGACACGCCGCAGAATGCCCGGGTGCGACTTCACGCAACTTTGGCTCCTCGGCACTGCAGATGTCCTTGGCGATCGGGCACCGCGTGTGGAAGCGGCAGCCCGATGGCGGATCGATCGGGCTTGGCGGATCACCCTCGAGGATGATCCGCTCGCGCGCGCGCTGCTGCTTAGGATCAGGCAGCGGCACCGCTGACAGCAGCGACTGCGTGTACGGGTGGTGCGGCTTCGCGTACAGAGCCTTCCAGTCCGAGATTTCAACCAGCTTGCCGAGGTACATGACGGCGATGCGGTCAGAGATATGCTGCACCACGGACAGATCATGTGCGATGAAGACGTACGTCAGACCAAAATCGTGCTGTAGCTCACCGAGCAGGTTGAGTACCTGAGCCTGGATTGATACGTCGAGCGCCGAGACGGGCTCGTCGCAAATGAGCAGCTTCGGATTGAGAGCAAGGGCACGCGCAATGCCGATACGCTGCCTCTGACCGCCGGAGAACTCGTGCGGGTAGCGGTTGATATGCTCCGGGTTGAGTCCGACCACATCCAACAGCTCTTTCGCACGCGCCTGCTGCTCAAAACGCGTTCCCTCTTGGTGGATAACGAGTGGTTCGGAGACGATCTCTCCGATCGTCATACGCGGATTGAGCGAAGCATACGGATCCTGGAAGATGAACTGAGCCTGTCTGCGAAACGCCTTGAGATCCTTGCCGCGAAGCTCTCGGATGTTGCGGTCCTCATAGAAGATCGAACCCGACGTGGGCTCGGTGAGCCGAATAATGCAGCGACCGGTCGTCGACTTACCGCATCCGGACTCGCCAACGAGACCCAGGGTTTCGCCCTCTTTTACAGTGAACGAAACATCGTCCACGGCCATGACATGACCGCCGAGTCTTGATCCCAGCGCGGTTTGCTGAACGGCGAAGTGCTTCGTAAGACTCTCAACTCGCAGCAAGTCGCTCATCTTGTCACCCCCGCGCAGTCTGCGGCAGATCTCTTGAAATCGGGATCAGCGGCGAACAAGCATGCCGACAGGTGTCCATCCCCGAGGTCGCGAAGCTCAGGTACGGTCGTACGACACTCTTCCTTGACGTAAGGGCACCGCGGGTTGAAGGGGCAACCGCTCGGTACATTGAGCAGACTCGGCGGCTGGCCTTCGATGGGACACAGCGTGCTCTTCTCGGTCAGATCGTGCGTGGGCAGACTGTCCATGAGCCCCCATGTGTACGGATGACTCGGCTCGTAGAACACCTGGTCCGTGGAGCCGTACTCAACCGCGCGCCCCGCATACATCACCAAGATATTGTTCGCGATATCTGCAACCACTCCAAGATCGTGCGTAATCATGATGATGGCGGTTCCCGTGCGCTTCTGCAGGGCCTGCATAAGCTCAAGAATCTGCGCCTGGATGGTCACGTCAAGTGCCGTGGTGGGCTCATCGGCGATCAGAACGTCGGGATCGCAGGAGAGCGCCATGGCGATCATCGCGCGCTGACGCATACCACCCGAGAACTGATGCGGGTAATCACGCGCGCGGCTTGCCGCGTTCGGAATCCCGACCATCTCGAGCAGCTCGACAGCGCGAGCGTGCGCTTCTTTCTTGCTCATGCCCTTGTGCGTTATGAGAGGCTCGGCAATTTGGTGCCCGATGCGATAGACAGGATTAAGCGAAGTCATCGGGTCCTGGAAGATCATCGCAATGCGATTGCCGCGGATGTCGCGTACCTGCTCCTCCTTCATGGTGAGCATTGACTCGCCCTTGAATAACACCTCGCCGCCCTCGATCTTGCCGGGTGGCATCGGGATAAGTCGCATCATGGTAAGCGCGGTCACCGACTTGCCGGAACCCGACTCACCGACCACGCCAAGGGTCTCCCCGGGATTCAGGGTGTATGACACACCGTCAACGGCCTTGACCACGCCGTCGCGGGTATGGAAGTGCATCTTAAGATCGTCGACTTTGAGAAGTTCGCCAGCCATTACTAATCCTTCATCTTCACATCGAGGGCGTCACGAATTCCATCGCCGAGCAGAGTGAAAGCAAGCACCGTGCTGAGGATTGCAAGACCGGGCCACAGAACGACTCCCGGGCTCGATGTCAGATAGATTCGGCCGTCCTGGATCATGCCGCCCCACGACGGAGAGCCAGGCGGCAGGCCGAGGCCGAGGAAGGACAATGCGGCTTCCGTGAGGATTGCGCCACCAACGGACATCGTCCCGTAGACGATGATGGGGGCAACGGCGTTCGGCAGAATATGGCGGAGCATGAGACGAATATCACTGGCGCCGAGCGCGCGTCCCGCCTCAACGTAGTCGTTCTCCTTCACGGAGAGCACAGACGAGCGGAAGACGCGGGCAATCGATGGCCAGCCGAGGATTCCGATGGTCAAGAACACCGGTGTGATTCCTCGGAGATTGTCAGGCAGAACCGACAGCAGCAGAATCGCGAACAATATGTACGGAAACGCCAAGAAGATGTCCGCTATTCGCATGATGAACGCATCGAGTATGCCCCCGTAGAACGCCGAGAGCGACCCGAGGATAAGACCGATCACAAGCGATACCACGACAGCCAGAACGCCTACGGTGAGCGATATCCGCGACCCGTAGATAACACGAGCAAACAGGTCACGCCCAACGTCGTCGGTTCCCATCGGATGCGCGAGGGTCGGCGGCTTCAGCCTCAACTCGGCGGCTCCCGAAGTCGAGAAGACCGTTGGGCTACCGAAAACCTGCGGCACCCAGAAATCGGCACTGATCGCCGCAGCCGTGACGATGACAAGCCACATCAACGCGATGACCGCCAGGCGGTTCTTCCGCAGACGGTTCCATGCGTCGCCCCAAAGGGTCCTGTTCTCGTGCCCGGCGTGCTGCTCATCGGGCTGGAATGGCGGCGTGGATGGCATCCCGGATCTGTAGTCTTTCACTGGATGATCCTCAACACGGTCGATTGAACGTTCGTCTCGATTCATCGCGATCACCCCTCACTCGCATCGCCGAAGCGAATGCGTGGATCAAGGAACGCGTATGAGACGTCGACCAGGAGGTTCACGAACAGCACAGCAAACAAGACGATCGTGACTCCGCCGAACACAACCGGGAAGTCACGCTGTCCGATGGCCTTGTAGATCGTAAAACCGACTCCGGGCCAGTTGAATATGGTTTCCGTCAGAATCGCACCCGAGAGCATCGCACCGAGGTCGAGGCCAACAAACGTTACAACCGGGATGAGCGCATTCTTCATCTCATGACCCCAGAGCACGCGCGTCGGCGACAGGCCCTTCGCGTACGCCGTTCGAACATAATCCTGACTCTGCACTTCAAGGAGCTGGCTTCGCATGATCCGGGCGGCGTACGCCGTTGAGACCGAGGCAAGCGTTATAGCCGGCAGTACCAGGTGCGCGAAGTCGCTGAAGCGGGCACTGCTCGCGCCCGAGATCGGCAAGATATGTAACTGAATTCCGAAGACATATTGCAGCATGATGCCGAGCCAGAAGACCGGTAACGCCACAAGAATCGATGTCGAGAGCGTCACTAGTGTGTCCCAGAACGTGTACTGCTTGATCGCCGATATCAACCCGGCACCGATACCGACGAGGATTTCCAAAGTAATCGCTGCGAGCGCGAGCTTCAAAGTGTAGGGGTAGGTTTCCTTGAATATCACCTCAACCTTGCGTCCGCTCGCGATGGACGTGCCAAGATCCCCTTGTGTGAGGTCGCCAAGGTAGTTCACGTACTGAACGTACCAAGGCTTGTCGAGCCCGAAGGCATGACGCATTTCTGCATAGACTGCGGGAGACAGCTTCTTCTCACCCGCCCGCAGCGCAACCGGGTCGCCCGGCAAGATAGTCGTGATGAAGAACAACAGGAGCGTCACTCCGATGAACACGGGAATGAACTGCGCGAAACGCTTGAGAATGTAGCGGAACATCAGGATCCTTCGCCATGGGGACCGTTCAGTGACAGTGGCAGGACGCCCGATTTAAGGGCGTCCTGCCTCCGTCTCTACGCTCACTGAGCGCTTAACTACTTGGGATCGAGCCACACCTTGGTGAAGTCAGCGAGGTTCATTGCGCTGTAGGTGAGGTCGTGAACACGCTCAGAGGCAACATGGTGGTGCTTGTAGAACATGACCGGGATAACCGGCAGACCTGCACCGACGGTCTTGTTGACTTCCTGCCATGCGGCAAGACGAGCGGCGTCGTCCGGGTTTGCCCGGGCGGCCTGCATCGCGGCGTCGACAGCAGAATCGGCGTAACGTGAGTAGTTGTCGGTCGAGCCACTCTTGAAGAGCGGGAACATGAAGTTGTCCATGATCGGGTAGTCGGCAGACCAGCCCAGACGTCCGATCATGATCTTGTCTGCATCCAGCTCCTTGAGGTACGTGGCAAAGTCAGGCGTCGGGTTGAGCTTGACCGTGAGACCAATGGCCTCAAGGTCCGCCTTGACGTACTCCATGATCTTCTGGTGACCACCGTCGGCGTTGTACGACAGAGCGATCTCAGGCGCACCCTCGCCACCCGGGAATCCAGCCTCTGTGAGAGCAGCCTTGGCGCCCTCGACGTCGTACTTCGCATCAGCCCACACGCCAGCAGCATAGCCAGCGATACCAGGAGGAACGACGTTGTCCGCGGGCTCACGTGTGCCCTCAAAGACGTTGTCACAGATAGCCTGGCGGTTGATCGCAAGCGACACTGCACTGCGCATCGCAGCCTGATCCATCGGCTTGATGGTGTTGTTCACAACCAGGTAATAGATCGAGTTCTCTGCGCCGAGAAGAACCTGCTCGCCAGGGTTGGCGGTGTAGCCGTTGGTCGACACACCGTACTTCGCCTCGGCATCCTTGATCCTGCCCTCACCGATCTGCGTGAAGTCGAGGGTACCGGCTTCAAACTCGGTGAATGCGGTGTTCGGGTCCTTGAAGCTCAGGAAATCAATGCCGTCAATGAGCGGCTTCTCGCCGTAGTAGTTCTCATTCTGGACGACCTTGATGTACTGGTTGCGCTTCCACGGCTCGGAGAGCTTGAACGGGCCGTTGCCAACAGGCATATCGCCATAGGCTGCGGTCTGCTCTTTGCCGTCCGCGTCCGTGTACTTGACGCCACCCTCGACGAGCGCCTTCGGCACAGGTGCAAGCGCCGGGTGACCCACGAGGTAGCCGAAGTCACCGAACGAATTCTTGAGTGTGACCTCAAGCGTGTAGTCGTCGACGGCCTTCAGGCCCGAGATGCCAGCATCGGCGTTTCCGAACTCATCGGTACCGGCGATAACTGCCAGGTGGTAAGCGATCGAAGACGCTTCAACCTGATTGGTGGAAGTGTTCATCGTCTGAGTACTTGCGATGCGGTTCCACGCGTAGACGAAGTCGCTAGCCGTGACGGGAGTGCCGTCAGAGAACTTGCCGTCCTTGTTCAGACGGAAGGTCCACACCGTTGCATCTGCATTGGCCTCCCAGGACTCGGCAGCTGCAGGAACCAGCGTGGCCGGGTCGAGCGGGTCAAACGATGTGAGGCTATCAAAAACGGACTGCTCAACCTGCGTACCCTCAGACTCCTGAGTGTTGTACGGGTCGATGTAGGCAGGCTCACCGACATAGTAAGCAAGCGTGCCACCTGTGGAGCCACTGCTCGTCTCAGTCTCGGACTTGCAGGCGCTCAAACCGCCGACTGCGAAGACCATAACCAAGACCAGAGCGACAGCCATGCTCTTACGAATTCGATTAGACAACGTTTAGCCTCCCTCCAGAAACGTACGCACGTACATTCGTACACCATCCAACAGTCCAGCGATCGCGCGCGTCCATCCCTCCCTGGCGATCCAACTCAGCCCGCAGGCCAAAGCCATCTTCAAGTGTTCTTTGCTGACATGGAACGAACAACTAATATTCCCGCTATTTGCATAGAAAGGCAAGGAAACTGCCCGCCACGGGCAATCGAAGCGGACACAAAAGAAGAACGCCCGCCGAATGGCGGGCGCTCCTTGACTCCGGAAAATGTACTGCGACTGCTACAGCATGGGGCGATAGATCACCATGAGAAGCAGCGCGGTCACAGCGTAACCCACAGCGAAGCCAATCGTGATGCGATCGAGGTTCTTCTCGATGATACCGGTGCCGCTCGATGTGGTCGGAACCGCGCCTCCAAGCATGGAAGACAAACCTGTTCCCTTGCCTGAATGCAGCAATACGAATAAAACAAGCCCAATAGCGCATATTGTATGTATACCAATGACGATGTATGCGGCTGCGTTCACAATGACTCCTCGAAAACGTCATCCCGTAAGCTGTCCGGGACGATCGGCATGTCTGACTCGAACCGTGCCAGTATACCGACACTAGGCACTATGCTCAACTAGCGCTCAAGCAAGCTACTCCCGGACCACTCGCCGGGGGATTCGACTCCCAGTAAGTCGAGAACACTCGGCGCGACATCCGCAAGTATGCCCCCCTCGCGAACGCCAACAACTCCACCAGCACAACATATGAACGGGACCGGGTCGGTGGTGTGCGCTGTGAAGGGCTCGCCTTCGGCATCCATCATCCGTTCAGCGTTGCCGTGATCAGCCGTGAGGATGAGTGCGCCGCCTTGTGCGGAGACAGCAGCGGCAATCTTCCCCACGCCGTCGTCAACAGCTTCCACGGCTCGGATTGCAGCCGGAGTGATTCCGGTGTGACCGACCATATCGCAGTTCGCGAAGTTGACGACGTAGAAATCGGCGCGGTGCTGCTCGATCGCCTCAACGAGCAGTCGTGTGACCTCAGGCTCGCTCATCTCGGGCTGAAGATCGTACGTGGACACGTGTGGGCTCGGCACCAGAACCCGCTCCTCGCCTACCTTTGGTGCCTCGGCACCACCATTAAAGAAGAACGTGACGTGAGCGTACTTCTCAGTCTCGGCGATATGAAGCTGACGCAGGCCGTTCTCGGCAAGGACATCCGCCAGAACGCAGCACGGGAGATCCTTCGGGAAAGCCACGGGCGCGGAGATCTTGGGGTCGTACTCCGTAAGACAAACGAAATGGAGCGCAGGCTTTGCAATCCGTGAGAAGCCCTCGAAAGCCGGGTCGACGAGCGCGCGAGTGATCTCCCGGGCCCGATCAGGTCGAAAGTTGAAGAAGACAAGCGAGTCGCCGTCGACGAGCGTGCCGATTGGGCCATCGTCGCCCGCGACAACGGCCGGCACCACAAACTCATCGGTCACTCCGGCAGCATACGATGCCGCGACGGCTTCCGGCGCCGAGCCTACGAGAACTCCCTCGCCGAGAACCATCGCTGACCACGCTCGCTCGACTCGCTCCCACCGGTTGTCGCGATCCATCGCGTAGTAGCGACCCATGACTGTCGCGACAGCACCGACACCCGTCTCGGCAAGCACTGCTTCGAGCTGCTCGATGAAGCCGAGTCCGCTTGTGGGCGGCACATCTCGGCCGTCGAGGAATGCGTGCACGAAAATGCGGTTCGCACCGCGCGAGGCCGCCATGCGAACGAGGGCATAGAGGTGATCCTGATGGCTATGCACGCCGCCGTCCGAAAGGAGCCCCATGAAGTGCACCGCGCCGCCACCGGCGACCGCAGCGTCCATTGCCGCGATGAGGACGGGATTCTCAACGAGCGAGCCGTCTTCGATTGCACGACAGATGCGGGTGAGCTCCTGGTACACGATCCTGCCGGCCCCGATGTTCAGGTGCCCGACCTCCGAGTTGCCCATCTGACCCTCTGGAAGCCCCACAGCGAGCCCTGCGGCCTCAAGCGGTGCCCAAGGGCATGTAGCGAAGAGGCGGTCTATAGCGGGCGTCTCGGCCTGCGTGATGGCATTGCCCGGTCCGGGCTCGCCGAGACCGAAGCCATCGAGAATCATCAGGACGACTGGATTGGTCACGATCAGCGCGCCGCCTTCGCGATCTCCGAGAATGACTGAGCGTTGAGCGCGGCGCCGCCGACGAGCGCACCGTCGATGTCTGGCTCGGCGAAGAACATCTTCGCGTTCTCAGGTTTGACCGAACCACCATAGAGCACGCGCACCTGCATCGCTGCCGGCGGTCCGTACATCGCCCCCACTGTGGCGCGAATCGCGCGGGTGACATCATTTGCAGACTCGGGTGTGGGGGTTCGGCCGGAGCCAATCGCCCAAATGGGCTCATACGCGATGACAAGTCGGGCCGCTTCTTCCGCCGAAAGACCCGCTGCGCCAGCAAGGACCTGCTTGCGGATGAACAAGTCAGTCTCAAGTGCATCACGCGTGGCGAGCGTCTCACCACAACACATGATCGGCGTCATGCCGGCCGCAAACACCGCGCGGACTTTCTTGTTGACGGTCTCGTCCGTCTCGCCAAAGAACTCACGGCGCTCCGAGTGACCAACGATGACGTGTGTGCAGCGAAGCTCCGTGAGCATGCGGGCGGAGATGGCGCCGGTATAGGCGCCCTCGGCCTCCCAGAACATGTCCTGCGAGCCGAGACCCATGTTGACGTGATCAAGCTCGATCACCGTTGATACAGCTTTGATTCCTGTGAACGGAGGGCAGACAACGACCTCAACGTCCTCAAGAACATCTTCGAGCTCCTCGGCTATATCCTGGATCAGGACCGCACCTTCACCTGAAGTGGTGTACATCTTCCAGTTGCCGGCAACCAGTTTACGGCGCTCCATGGTGCTCCCCTTCCCGATTCCTACGCGTCTTTGTCCAAGAGCGCTTCCACGCCCGGCAGCGGTGCGCGTTCCAGCAGCTTCATCGAGGCGCCACCGCCGGTTGAAACGAACGTCACACGCTCCTCGAGGTCGAACTTCTTGAGTGCCGCCACAGAGTCGCCACCGCCGATGACTGAAACAGCGCGGTTGTTGCGGGCGACAGCCATTGCGACTTCGCGCGTGCCTGTTTCAAACGGCTTCAGCTCGAAGACGCCCATGGGTCCGTTCCAGAAGATCGTGCGGGCTGTGCCGATCGCACCCTTGAAGAGCTCGGACGTGGTGGGACCGATATCAAGACCCATCATCTCCGAGGGAATCTCCTCACGGCCGACGATGGTGGTATCTACATCCTCTGCGATCTGATCCGCGACCACGAAGTCAACCGGCAGGACGATCTCAACATCGCGCTCAAGCGCCTTCTCCAGCATCTGCTTCGCAGGCTCGACCCATTCGTCTTCAACGAGCGATCGACCAACGTTGATGCCCTTGGCGACCAGAAAGGTGAAACACATGCCGCCACCGATGAGGAGCGTGTCCACGCACTCGAGCAGCTGGTCGATGACGCCGATCTTGTCGGAGACCTTTGACCCGCCGAGAATCGCCACGAACGGCCGCTCGGGGTTGGTAAGCATCGACGTCAACGTCTCGACCTCGCGTGCGAGCAGCATGCCTGCGTAGGCGGGCACGAACTGCGCGACGCCCGCAGTCGACGCGTGCGCACGATGCGCGGCGCCGAACGCGTCGTTCACGTAGATATCCGCAAGCGATGCGAGGGCCTTCGCAAACTCAGGATCATTCGCCTTCTCGCCGGGATTGAAGCGCACGTTCTCGAGCATGATGATCTCGCCGTCGACCATTCGGTCGGCGGCCTCATGCGCTTCGCTGCCCACGATGTCATCGACGAACACTACATTCCTGCCGAGAAGCCTTTGAAGTACGCGCCGCACTGGCCGCAGGCTGTACTGCGGGTCAGGTTCACCCTTCGGTCTCCCGAGGTGGCTCATGACGATGACGCGCGCTCCGTGGTCAACGAGATAGCGCAGCGTTGGCAGCGCAGCCCGCACCCGGGTGTCATCAGTGACGGATCCGTCTGCAAGCGGGACATTGAAGTCGACGCGAACGAGAATCCGCTTGCCGCGAACATCGACGTCCTTCACGGTCTTCTTGGAGAACATGGCCCCTCCGCGGTATCAGCACCGGACATGACAGCGGGCGCGTTTCCGCGCCCGCTGAGGTTTCTACCGAACTAGCCGACCAGGTTGATCAGGTCGACAACGCGGTTGGAGTAGCCCCACTCGTTGTCGTACCACGAGAGGCACTTCACGAATGTGCCCTCGCCGCCCATGACCATCGTCATGAGCGAGTCGAATACCGACGACGCGGGGTTGCCCACGACGTCGATTGAGACGATCGGATCCTCGCAGTACTCGAGGAAGCCCTTCATCGGACCCTCGGCGGCTGCCTTCATGGCAGCGTTGATCTGCTCTTTGGTGGCAGGCCTCTCAAGCTCGGCCACGAGGTCGACAACCGAACCATCCGGCGTGGGGACGCGGACGGACATGCCGTCGAGCTTGCCCTTCATCTCCGGGAGCACCAGGCCGATGGCCTTCGCTGCACCGGTGGACGTGGGGATCATCGACATGGCTGCTGCACGGGCACGACGAAGATCCTTGTGCGGCAGATCCAGGATGTTCTGGTCGTTGGTGTAGCTGTGAATCGTGTTCATGAAGCCCTGCTTGAGGCCGAAGTTGTCCAGAAGGACCTTGGCAAACGGGGCAAGGCAGTTGGTGGTACACGAAGCATTCGAGATGATGTTGTGCTTCTCGGCATCGTAGTCGCCGTCGTTGACGCCCATGACGATAGTGATGTCCTCGTTGGAGGCAGGAGCCGAGATGATGACCTTCTTGGCGCCAGCGTCGCGATGCCACTGAGCCTTCGCGCCGTCGGTGAAGATGCCGGTGGACTCGACCACGACGTCCACGCCCATCGCGCCCCACGGAAGCTTGGCGGGATCGCGCTCGGCGATGACTTTGACCTCGCGGCCATCGACGAAGAATGCGCCTTCGCCGGACTTGACCTCGTACGGGAACTTGCCGTGCACCGAGTCATACTTGAGCAGGTGCGCGAGAGTCTTTGCGTCGGTGAGATCGTTCACTGCGACCACTTCGATATTCGGATCCATCTCGGCGGCGCGGAAGACCAGGCGCCCGATACGACCAAATCCGTTGATTCCGACTCTGATTGCCACGAGCCAACCCCTCCTCATAACCCGAACGGACAGTTGCCGGGCCGCTACAGGCCACGCCCAGAATAGTAGCCGAAACGGAGGCGTAACAGCACCCCCGCAGCGGCCTTAATCAGAAGCGAGCTCCTCAAGGCGGCGAATCCGGTGATAGACGGCGGACTTTGAAAGCGGCGGCTCGGCAAGCTCACCAAGCTCGCGAAGACTCGCGTCAGGATGCTCGAGTCGCAACTCTGCCAGTTCTCGCAGCGCCGGCGGCAGACTCTCAAGTCCGCGCGATGATGCGAGTCGACCGATCGCCTCGACCTGGAGTATGGCTGCAGACGTGCTCTTCAGGAGGTTGGCCGTCTCAGCATTCACCAAGCGGTTAACGTCGTTGCGTACGCCCTTCATGATTCGTACGTCCTCTGTGCGCAGGAGGGCTCGATGCGCCCCCACGAGCGCGAGGAACGTCACGATCGGCTCGGCACCCTTGAGGTAGACAGCGTAGGTACCACGTCGCTGCGTGATGCGCGCGTTGATTTCGAAACGTGCCATGATGGCCAAGAGGTCCTCGGCGACTTGCTCGGACTCCGCTGTGAGCTCGAAGTGAAAGTCCCCGTGAGGGTCCGCAACGAATCCCCCGCCCAGAAACGCGCCACGCAGATACGAGATCGCGCAACAGTCCTTCTTCACAAGCCATTTCGGAATGCCGTGACTCGGCGAGAGCGAGTCGTCGAGAATCCCAAGATCGTGCAGCGCCTCTGCAAGTTTTGGCTGTGCTGGCACCGTGATCAGGTAATTGTTGGACTTGTGAAGCACCGAACGGCGCACAGTGAGCTCGGTGGTCAGCGAGTAAATACCATGCAGCAGCTTGATCGCCTTGCGCGCGACCGGTGCGGTCTCAGTCGCAATCTCCAGGCGGAAGCGTTCGTTTCCGGTGAAGTGGAGTGTCCCCTCCACACGCACGAGCGCCGAAAGCTCCGCGCGCGGACAACATCGCCGCTTCGACTCTACACGCGAGAGTTCATCTTTGACCTCGGCGGTGAACGACACTATGCCAGCCCCCTCAGCGCGGCACACAGCAGCGCGGGATCGTGATGCATCGGAGAAAGCTTGTCAGCAAGGTCGGTTGCCAGTACGGCGATGCCCCGTGCCTCGATAGCTTCACGGACAACGGCACCGCCTTCAACGGCTGAGACGCCTTGGGCCAGCGGCGCAACGTCGGTATCGTGAACAACGGCGATGTCGATCGCACCGAGAAGGCCGTGCTCCTCAAGTGCACGAACGTGTCCGTATGCGTCCAACCCTGAGGTCTCTCCTCGTAGGTTGGCGACGTTGCAGACGTAGATGATGCGCGCCGCTGTTGCACGTAAAGCCTCAGCAACCCCTTCGATGAGCAGGTTCGGCATGATGCTCGTATACAGGCTTCCCGGCCCGAGAACCACGACATCAGCCGTGTGAATCGCCTCGAGGACTGGCGGGTATGCAGGCGGTGCGGCAGGCTCAAGGTGCACGCTGCAAACCGGCACGGAGCTGTGAGCGACATTCGCCTGTCCGGTGACCCTCTCACCGTTCTCATCCTCGGCAATGAGCACGACGTCGGTCAGCGTCGAGGGCAAGACGCGACCGCGCACGCCAAGCAGCTCGGATGCTTCTTCGATCGCCGCCGAGAAGTCCCCGCGCATGTCGGCGAGCGCTGCGATGATCAGGTTGCCGAGAGCGTGGCCTTTCAGTCCCTCGCCTGCGGCGAACCGGTACTGAAAGAGGTCAGAAAGCGGCGAACCTGGAGCGGCGAGCGCCACGAGGCAGTTTCGGATATCGCCCGGCGGCAGTACGCCGAGTTCACGGCGCAGCGAGCCCGACGAGCCGCCGTCATCTGCGACGGTCACCACCGCGGTCACATCGAATCCCGACGCCGCGAGGCATTTGAGAACGACCGGGAGTCCCGTGCCGCCGCCTATAGCCACCGCTCGCTTCACGAGCGCTCCCTGTCTCTGCCGATGTCACGATGCGAGGTATTGACGACCTCACCGTGACGGCGCAAGTGCTCTGCGGTCTGCTCGGCAAGCACGACACTGCGGTGCATACCGCCGGTGCAGCCAAGCGCGATGTGCAGCTGCGACTTGCCCTCGGCAGCGTATGCCGGCAGCAAGACGTCGAGCATGTCGAACCAGCGACGCAGAAACTCCTCGGTCTCGACCCTGCCGAGGACAAACGCGCGAACCGGCTTGTCGAGACCGGTCTTATCGCGAAGCTTAGGCATGTAGAACGGGTTCGGGAGGAAGCGGACGTCGATGATGATATCCGCATCGATCGGCAGCCCGTATTTGAAGCCGAACGACGAAACGGTGACCATGAGCGCTTCTGTCTCCGCACCGGTCAGGAACCGTTGACGGATGAGTGCGCGCAGCTCCTGCGGGCGGAGTTGGCTGGAGTCGATGATGAGGTCGGCGCTCTGCTCAAACGGTACCAGTAGCTTGCGCTCGGCACGTATTCCGTCACCAAGCGAACGATCGTCGGCCAGGGGATGCCGACGACGCGTTTCCTTGAAACGCTTTACCAGGACGCGGTCCTCGGCCGTAAGGAAGAGCAACCTGTACGGATGGCCTGAATCTCTCAGTTCCGCAAGCGCTGCCGAGAGCTCCGAGAAGAACGACCCGCCGCGCACATCGCACACCACGGCAACGTGGCGGACACGACTTCCGGGCAGTGCGGTCAGTGCCACAAGCTGGGATATGAGCGCTGGCGGGATGTTGTCGATGCAGAAATAGCCGAGATCCTCGAAGGTGTGCATGGCCTCAGAGCGACCAGCGCCCGACATGCCGGTGATGACGACGATCTCTCGCTCGCCAGGCTCCACGACATCCGAAACGGATGCGCTATCTTGCACGTTATCCACGGTCTGATCCGGAGTCCACGAGCTTGCCGCCGACAGCGCTTACGATCGAGATGATGATGCTTGCGACGACTGTCTGCAGAAACCCTGTGGTCTGAACGCCGGGTACAAGCGCCGCGACGATGTAGAGCATGAGCGCGCTGATCACGAGCGAGAACAGTCCCAGGCTCAAGACCGTCACCGGAAATGCGAAGAACTGAACAACTGGCTTGATCAGGGCGTTCACGACGGCGAGCACGACAGCAGCGATTACCGCGGCCGGCCAGAATGCGTCGACCAGAAGAAGCGCGCCATTCGAGAGATACGCCACACCGAAAAGCGCCGCAGCCGACACAAGCATTCGCAAGATGAACTTCATCGCATCCCCCTAGGCAGTCGACAAACGGGCAGTCTCAAGTATAACAGCGCGCCTACCGCGAGCCGGTCATCGCGTCCTTGACACCCGACATTCGCGCTCGTGCATCGGCTCTCCCTGCTTGACTGCGTTAGTCGGACTCTGCGGTCCGCCCCTCGGACACAGAATCGCTCGTTGCCGCCAATGGTGACACAAAGCGAAAGATATCGTGTGCAACATCTACAGGGATTCCGGGAACCGCCGCGATCTCCTCGGCTGACGCGGAACGCAGCTTGCGAAATGAGCCGAACGCCTTAAGCAAGGCCTTGCGGCGCTTGGGTCCAACACCCGGGATATCATCGAGCGCCGAGGCGGTCATCGCCTTGTCGCGCAGGTTCCGGTGATACTCGATCGCGAAGCGGTGCGCCTCGTCGCGCAGCCGTTTCACCAGGTAGAGCGACGACGAGCCAGTGGGCAACGTGATGGGCTCGTCCCAATCCGGGACATAGAGCTCCTCTTCGCGCTTCGCGAGCGAGACGATCGGGATGCTCACTCCAAGCTCCTCGGCCACAGCAATGGCTGCCGAGAGCTGCGGCTTCCCGCCGTCAACGACGATGAGATCAGGGCGCGAGCCGAAGCGTGCATCGTCCGCGATGTCACGCGCGAACCTTCTGCCGAGGACCTCGCGCATCATCGCGAAGTCGTTCGCCTCCTCGGATTCCATACGGATTTTGAAGCGACGATACGATGCGCGATCGGGGCGGCCGCCGGAGAAGACCACCATGGACCCGACCGAATGTCGACCGTGCAGAGTCGAGATGTCGTAGCACTCGATCCTGAGCGGCGGCGCAGACAACGCGAGCGCGCTTTCGAGCTCCAGGAGTGCGCGATTGAGGCGCTCTTCGTCGTAGCGCGTGCGCTGCTTGTATCGAGCCAATGTGTGACGGGCGTTCGTGCACGCGAGCTCCGAGAGCGCCCGCTTCTCGCCACGCTGCGGGACTGACAGACGCGCGCGTTTCCCGCGCAACCGCGACAGCCACTCCTCGGCGACATCGGGTTCTTCGGGCAGCGCGGGCACGATGATCTCCTTCGGCACATACGAGGTCTCGCCGTAGTAGCGCAGCAAGAATCCCTCGATGAGCTCGGACTCCGGGACGTCGAAGCCCTTGTCGAGCACGAACTCGTTGCCAGCCAACACGCGTCCCTCGCGCACGAGGAAGACGTGCACGCCCGCAATCGTCTCCTCGCGCTCGATGCCGATCACGTCCATGTCGAGCGGCCTGTCCGAGACGACCTTCTGCTTGGCGAGCACGCTGTTCACTGCGTCAAGCGAGTTTCTGAGCCTCGCTGCGCGCTCATAGTCGAGCTCGCCCGCAGCCTCACGCATACGCCGCTCGAGGTCAGACGCGATTCCGCCGCGCTTGCCCTCAAGAAATGCCGAGACCTCCCCGACCCGCTCGGCATAGGACTCAGGGGTGACGGCGCCCACGCAGGGGCCAGGGCCCTTGCCCACATGGAAGTCGAAACACGGCTTGCCGGTGGGCTCACCGCCTTTCGCCGTGAGACGCTTCCATTCAAGACACGTTGCCCGACATATCGGGTAGACGCGGCGTACGATTTCGATGGTGTCACGCGCGCCACGCGCGTCCGTGTACGGCCCAAAGTAACGCGTTCCCGGCCGATGCCGCTCCCGTGTGTACTTGATCGCAGGGAACGGGTCGCTCAGAGTGAGCGCGATGAACGGGTACGACTTGCCGTCCCGGTAATCGACGTTGTACGGCGGGTCGAACTGCTTGATGAGATTTGCTTCCAGGATGAGCGACTCGACTTCGTTGTCTGTCACAACATAGTCGTAGCTTGCGACCTGCTCCATCATGAACGGGATCTTCTCACGTTCATCCTGACCGCTCACGTACTGCCGCATGCGCTTGCGCAGCGACTTCGCCTTGCCAACGTAGAGTACCTCGCCGTCCGGCCCCTTCCACAGGTAGACGCCGGGACCGTCAGGAACGCCCGTCAGTGACGTGCCGTTGGCATCGAGCGTCATGGCTGCTATCCGTTCTCGGGCTGCACGGTTGCGCCGCGACCCTCGAGCACCGGTTTCAGGAATCGCCCGGTGTGCGAGCCTTTCGTAGCCGCGATCTCCTCGGGCGTTCCGGTCGCTATGATCTTTCCGCCGCGGTCCCCGCCTTCCGGGCCGAGGTCGATGATGTGGTCGGCATTCTTGATGACGTCCAGGTTGTGCTCGATCACGAGCACGGTGTTCCCGGCATCGACCAGACGCTGCAGTACTGCCAGCAGCTGCCTGACATCATCAAAGTGCAGACCCGTGGTCGGCTCATCAAGGATATAGAACGTGCGACCCGTGCTGCGCCGGTGCAACTCACTTGCGAGCTTCACACGCTGCGCCTCGCCGCCAGAAAGCGTGGTGGCAGGCTGTCCGAGCTTGATGTAGCCGAGACCGACATCAAAGAGCGTCTGCAGCTTCCGCCTGATCGGCGGGATGTTCTCAAAGAACGAGAGCGCCTCTTCCACGGACATGAAGAGCACCTCGCTCACCGACTTGCCGCGATACTTCACCTGGAGCGTCTCGCGGTTGTATCGCCTGCCCTGGCAGACTTCGCACGGCACGTAGATATCCGGCAGGAAGTGCATCTCGATCTTGATCTGGCCATCGCCCTTGCACGACTCACAGCGCCCGCCGTGCACGTTGAACGAAAAGCGCCCGGGGGCATACCCACGCGCCTTCGCCTCGGGAGTCGAGGCAAAGAGCGAGCGCACGTCGTCCCAAAGACCGGTGTACGTAGCCGGGTTGGATCTCGGAGTCCGCCCGATCGGCGACTGATCGATAGCGATCACCTTATCGACAGCACCGAGGCCCTCGATACCCTTATGCTTGCCCGTACGATGCCTTGTTCGATACACGGAGTTGCTGAGCGCAGGTGCAAGCGTGTCGGCCACAAGCGAACTCTTGCCCGAGCCACTCACGCCGGTCACGACCACCAGATTGCCGAGCGGAATCTCGACATCGATGTTCTTGAGGTTGTGCTCGCTGGCGCTCTTGATGAGCACGTGGCCCTTCTCGGCGGAGCGACGCTCCTTGGGTATCGGGATGCTCTTCCTGCCCGAGAGATATGCCCCGGTGAGCGAGTCCTCGCATGCGAGAATGTCTTCCGGCGTACCCTGGCAGACGACTTCGCCGCCATGCTCGCCGGCTCCCGGACCCATATCCACAACGTAATCGGCTGCCCGGATGGTCTCTTCGTCGTGCTCGACGACGATGACGGTGTTGCCGAGTCCACGCAGCCGTTCCATCGTCCCGATGAGGCGCGCGTTATCTCGCTGATGAAGCCCGATCGATGGCTCGTCGAGGATGTAGAGCACGCCCATCAGCCCGCTGCCGATCTGCGTAGCGAGCCGGATACGCTGCGCCTCCCCGCCCGACAGCGTAGCTGCAGCGCGGTCGAGCGTCAGGTAGTCGAGTCCGACGTCGACCAGGAAGCGCAGGCGCTCCAGGATCTCCTTGATGACGCGGGCGCCGATCTGCTGCTCGCGATCCGTGAGCTCAAGCGACTCGAAGTACGTCAGGGAGTCCTTGGCCGAGAGACCCGTCACCTCGTGGACATTCTTGTCGCCGATCGTCACAGCGAGAATCTCGGGCTTGAGCCGCGCGCCATGGCAGCTCTTGCACGGGATAAGAGCCATGTACTCGTGGAGCTTGTCTTTGACCTGCTCGGACTCGGACTCCTCGTAGCGGCGCATGACCGAGTGAAGAGCGCCCTCGTACTTCGTGAACCAGAATGTCTCTCGGCCATCGCGTGTGAGGTAGTCGATGCGGATCCGCTCTTCGCCTAGTCCGTTCAGAAGCGCGTCCTGGACCTTCTTCGGCAGCTCATTCCACGGCGTATCGATATCTGCACCGAGGTGCTTCGCTGCTGCTTCAACCAGTTGTGGGTAGTAGTTGAGGTTTCCCGAGAACGGCTTTATCGCGCCCTCGGCGAGAGTGCGGTCCGGGTCGGGTACCACGAGATCCGGATCCGCCTCCAATCGGCTGCCGAGACCCGCGCACTCCGGGCAAGCACCGTACGGCGCGTTGAACGAGAAGTCGCGCGGGGCAAGTTCCTCCATCGACACGCCGTGGTCCGGGCACGCGAGCGCCTGCGAGAACACGAGCTCCTCGCCATCAGTGACGGCAACCGTGAGCGTTCCGCTAGCCAGCTTGAGCGCCATGTCCACGCTCTCGGCCAGACGGGTGCGTACGCCATCCTTGAGCACAATGCGATCAACGACGACCTCGATCGTGTGCTTGAACTTCTTGTCGAGCTTGATCTCCTCATCCAGCGTCCGCACCTCTGTGTCCACCCGAACGCGAGTGAATCCTTCGCCGCGAAGTTCTTCGAAGAGCTTCCCAAACTCGCCCTTACGACCCTTCACAACAGGGGCGAGCACCTGGAACTTCGTCCCGGAATCAAGCTGGAGGATCGCGTCGACTATCTGCTCGGCACTCTGTTTCTGGATGAGCTTGCCGCAAATCGGGCAATGCGGAATGCCGATGCGGGCGAACAGCAATCGGAGGTAGTCATAGATCTCGGTAACGGTACCGACCGTGGATCGCGGGTTGCGCGAGGTCGTCTTCTGGTCGATTGAGACCGCGGGTGACAACCCTTCGATGTGGTCAACGTCCGGCTTGCTCATCTGCCCGAGGAACTGCCGCGCATACGCCGAGAGAGACTCTACGTAGCGGCGCTGCCCCTCGGCGTAGATCGTGTCGAAGGCGAGCGATGACTTGCCAGAGCCCGAAAGCCCGGTGATGACAACGAGTTGGTCACGCGGAAGCTCAAGGTCGAAGCCTTTGAGGTTGTGTTCGCGTGCGCCACGAATGAGGATGCGGTCGAGAGACATCAGGGAGTGACCCTTCCTGTGCGGGAGAAAGCTTCAATTCGGTCAAGGCTCAATTGTACTCCCGTATGAAAGCGAACGCACGTTCGTTACTTCGCCGAATGCGTCCGGAAGCTTTATCACAGCTGACACGCCTGAGAAATACGGGTGAAACAAGCGCACGGTAACGTCGTAGCCAGGCAGAACTCACGGGGATGCTCCCCAGCCTGCATGAGGCCGATCAGACCCCGAAGACGGAGGAACTTCATGGATACGAAGGTGGTTATCGACACCGTATGGGTGTTACTCGCGGCGATGCTTGTGTTCTTCATGAACCTTGGATTCGCGCTCGTGGAATCAGGATTCGCCCGGGCAAAGAACACGGTCAACATCATCTCCAAGAACTTCGTGGTGTTCGCCGTCGCGACCATCGCGTTCCTCGTCATCGGATGGGGAATCATGTACGGCGACGGAAACGGCTTCATGGGCCTCAAGGGCCTCTTCTTCATCGGTGGAGCGGACAACAGCCCCGCGACTGCCGAAGCCTACCAGGGGGTCTACTCGGCACTTAACTGGACGGGCGTCCCCTTGCTCGCGAAATTCTTCTTTCAGCTGGTGTTCGCCGGAACTGCGGCCACGATCGTCTCCGGCGCGGTTGCCGAGCGGATCAAGTACATGTCGTTCATCGTTTTCTCGTTCATCCTGGTGGCGTTCATCTACCCCGTTATCGGCCACTGGGTCTGGGGCGGCGGATGGCTCGCAGAGCTCGGATTCTTCGACTTCGCCGGCTCGACAGTCGTTCACTCGGTCGGCGCGTGGGCCGCGCTCGCTGGCGTCCTGGTCCTCGGGCCGCGCATTGGTAAGTACGGCAAGGACGGTAGCGTCCGTGCGATTCCCGGTCACAACATGACCTCGGCCATGACCGGCTGCCTCATCTTGTGGTTCGGCTGGTTCGGCTTCAACCCGGGCAGTACCATGGCCGCCGATCCGGAAGCCATCTCACGCATCATGGTCACCACCAACGTGTCAGCCGCAGCCGGCGCGCTTGCTGCAACGTTTCTCGCGTGGAGACTTCTCGGCAAGCCTGATATCGGTATGACCATCAACGGCGCACTCGCCGGTCTCGTGGGCATCACCGCCAGCTGCGCATACGTGAGCGTTGGCAGCTCGCTCGTGATCGGCGCGCTCTCTGGCTTGCTCATCGTCGTAGGCGTACTCTTCCTCGACAAGGTCAAGTGGGACGACCCGGTGGGCGCCATCGCAGTCCACGGCATGGGCGGCATCTTCGGTACGCTGGCAGTCGGGCTCTTCGCACAGGACAAGTTCATGCCCGGCACGACCGGAAACGGCCTGTTCTTCGGCGGTGGTTTCACCCCGGTGCTCAACCAGCTCATCGGCATCGGCGCCGTAGGTGCCGCAGTATTCGCAGTATCGCTGCTGGTCTGGCTCGGCATCAAAGCAACGATGGGTATCCGCGTGAGTGCCGAGGAAGAGATCGAAGGCCTCGACATCGGAGAGCACGGAAACCGTGCGTACCCCGACTTCGTACAGACGGAGACCGTTGCGTAGCATTTGTGGGATAGGAATTGTGAGCATTCGTCCCGGATGTCCAGACAAGGAGACGCACCGTGAAGAAGATAGAAGCCATCATCAAGCCGCACCGCCTCGACGACGTCAAAGAGGCCCTCGGAGCGCTTGGTGTCACAGGTATGACAGCGTATGAGGTCAAGGGATTCGGTCGCCAGAAGGGTCACACCGAAATCTATCGTGGCGCCGAGTACACCGTGAACTTCGTACCGAAGCTCAAGATCGAGCTCATCGTCGCCGACGAGCTGGCCCCCAAAGTGGAGCAGGCGATAGTCGACGCAGCGCGCACCGGCAAGATCGGTGACGGCAAGGTCTTCACGTACGACTGCGAAGGCGCTGTCAGAATCCGCACCGGCGAGCGCGGCGCTGACGCGCTCTAGGCGATGACAACCGAGCCGCTTGCGGAGTTCATCATCCGGCGTGCTGCGCTGATCGAGAGCGTCACGCCCGGAACAGCCGCAACGCGCATGCTCTCTGACCTGACAGATGAGGCCGTCTCCGCTCTTGCGGAGGCGGCCTTCGCCTCGTTCCGCGAGCCCTGGAGCCTGCTTGCACTCGGCGCGTATGGCTCACGGCGCCTGCTACCCTTCTCGGACCTCGACCTGCTCGTAATCGTCGGTACCGATCCCCGCTCGGCACGCGACTGCGTCCAGGCGCTCATGTACCCGTTGTGGGATGCGAACTTCGAGGTCGGGCACGCTGTACGCACGCGCAAAGACCATATGCGCGCATGCGCTGAAGACGTCGAGACGCTCACAGCCACGCTCACCGGGCGATATCTCGCCGGCGATGATGCGCTTGCCGCCGAGACGCTCGCTGCAGTCGCGAAGTACGCCGGCAAGAAGCGCAGCGCGTTACTGCGAGCCTTCTCGGCCAGACCCCGACCAGGCTCGCCATACGAGCTTGAGCCCGACCTCAAAGAAGGCGCCGGAGGCCAACGCGACATCGACGAACTCACGTGGCGGACGGCTGTCGCACTCGCCTCGCCGGTGGCGCGTCCCGGCAGCGGCGCGTCGGGGCTGCTCGGCGATTCCGAGCTTAGCGATATCGCCGCGGCGCAGGATCGCATCTCGGCAGCGCGCTGGCTACTCCACCACAGTGCTGGCCGCAAGCAAGCGGTCCTCGATTTTGAGACGGCCGAGGCCGCGCCAATGGCTGTCGAGGAGCTACATTCGGCGCTTGCGAACATCCACGAGCTGCTCTCGGCAATCCGGGGGGAATTGCCGGCGACTGACCTCCATCCCCGGCAGTGGGCGCCGGAAGAACTGCTCGGCACGCTCGCCCACGGCACGTCCATGCTCCCCCGCCTCCAGTGCGCCGCCCGACGGAGCGCGTTGGAAACACTTGCTCCGGGCCTGGCAGAACTCATGGTATTGCGACGCCCGGCGCTCGATCATCGATTCACCGTAGGCGCGCACTCGCTGATGACAGCGGGGCTCGCCACCGAGCTACCCGCGACGGACCCGATCGCCGCGTCGGTGACCTCGCCGGACCTGCGCCTTGCGCTCATCACTGCATGCCTCACCCACGATTCAGGTAAGACCGTTCCGGGGCCCGGCCATGCCGAGCGAGGCCAGGTGGCAGCAACGCAGACCGCCCTGGCCTTAGGTGGCTCGTCCTACATCGCCGAGAAGGCTGCTTCACTGGTGAGAGAGCACCTCCTGCTGGCCGAGACCGCATCCGGCGCCGATATCGATGACGAGGACGTGATTCTGCGCACCGCCGCGCGTATCGGCGACCGGGACCTGGTCGCGCCACTGTATGTGCTGACCGCCGCCGACAGCCTGGCGACCGGACCCACGACCTGGGACGCGTGGCATGCCTCGCTTGTTCGCACGCTTGTCTCGCGTCTGGACACCGCACTCGCCGATGACATCGATGGTGCAGGCATGGTGGAACGCGCCGAGGGTATCCGCTCACAAGCACTCAGCACCTCCTATGACGAAGCCACCGCTGCCGTTCTTCGACATGTGCCGGTCCGGTTCTTCGCCGCACGAAGCGCAACCGAAGCCGCAGCCGACGCGCGGCTGCTCTCGCGCCTGGGCCCGCGGGGGTCGCGTGAGCAAACCTCCGTTCGCGTCTCGGCCACAGACACAACGGGAGCGCACCGCGTTGCCATAGCAGCCTATGATCGCTCCGGCGTCTTCGCGACCCTGGCAGGCGTGATAGCGCTGTCAGGCCTGGATATCCTGGGGGCCACCGCGTTCGCCGGCCCCGCAGGAACGGTGCTCGATACGTTCTCGGTCGTCTCGGCCACACTCGCCGAGATAGGCCCTGAGACGTGGAACGCCCTGGAGCGCCGCCTCGCGGCAGCAATGGACGGTCATCTCGACATTCGCGGTCGCCTCGCCGAGCGACGCCAGCAATACCCGGCTCGCGCAAAGGGACGTACCCAGATCGAAACGCGCACTGAGTCGAGCTTCGCTACCGCGCTCACCGTCAACTCCCCAGACCGGGTGGGCCTGCTCTTTGATATCGCCGATGAGATCGCTCATGCAGGATTTGAAATCACGCGCGTAAACGCCCTCACCCGCAGCGGACGTGCGAGCGACACATTCCATATCGTCGACACGGAAGGCGTAGCGCCTCGCGACCCGGGCGAACTCGGACATCTATCCATGCGGATCCGAGAGCGTCTCGCTCGCCTCTGACGACAACGAAAGAAGGCGACCGGGTGTTCCCCGATCGCCTTCTTCAACGATGCAGTGGTTGCTACCTAGTTGAGCAGCGTACTCATCGTGTTGATGGTGGTCTGCTGGACGGCGCCGCCGATCACTACGAACGACGTAACCGTCGCCTTGTTGGTGCTCAAGCGTGAGGATACCTGCGAAGCGACCGATCCAGGCGCCGTTAGCAGCAGGATGCCGTTCTTCTGAGCGAACAGCGGGCCTGCGGCAAGCGCATCCGGGAAGTTGGTGCCGACCGTCGTGCCGATGTACTCGTACTTCATGCCGAGCGACTTCGCGTAGTCAGCCACGAGCGCACATGTTTCATAGCGATTCGCGCCACCTTTGCGCAGCGGCAATGGAAGCTGCGCCGCCACTCCGGTGCTCACCGAGGCGGCACTGCCGACGATGAGACTCGAGCTCGCTCCCATCCGGCTCACCGCCGAGACGGTCTGCGACGGAAGCGACGTGGGTTTGGTCAACAGGATAGGCCAGCCCTTCTGGGCCGCGAGCGGGGCGACTGAGAGCGCGTCGGGATACGTCATGCCACTAGCGATGACAACCTTGTCGATAGTACCGAGCTTCGCTTTCACAGCATCGGCGACGATTGCCGAGGTAGAAAACCGGTCGGCGCCGGCCAGGCGGGTCACCGTCGGTGCCCACGAAAGCGCTTTGATCTGCTTCTCGATGCCCGACGAGACCGCGGCGCTCGATCCGATCACGAACACGGTCGTCGGGTGGAGTCGGTTCATCTCGGCCAGAATCTTCGCATCGAGCGAGTTTGCGGACGGGACGAGAAGAATCGGTCCACCGAACGCCGTGGCGAGCGGGGCGGCGCACAGAGCGTCGGGGAAGTTCGTGCCCGTGGCGAGAACGACAGCGGATGCTCCGCTCGGATATGAGGTCTGTGAGACCTTGACTGCTGTCTCGTAGCGAGATGCGCCCTTCACGTACGTCACAGGAACACGGACGACCACCGGAGGCGGCGTGCTGACGGTGTGACACTGCGTGCAGGTCGTCCCACGGGAGAGGTGGGTCGCGGTAGCGCCCTGCGCAATCGTGGGCGCCGGCCATACAGCGAAGTTGTGGCAGTTGGTGCACAAGCCGGGATAACTCGAGTGCACCGCATTCGGAACACCCTGACCGACCTTGATGACAGGCGCGGCAAGAGCCACTCCTGCAGTCGCAAAAACGATAACCACTGCGGACGCGACAGCGAGTAGCAGCCTTGATCTGGAGAGCTTCATGGCGGATCCTTTCGGTCGTCTTTGCGTGAGGTTCGCCGAAAGGAGTATCGACTGGCAGCGTGAACGAACCATGAGAGGACGATGAGAGAGTCCTCACATAGCAGACCGGTCGGCTACGAGGTGCTCACCCCATAGCCGACCGGAAACGAACGAGCCTTCGCTGCTACTACAAACCTGCGAGCAAGTCTTTCACGACCTTCGGATCCTGAAGGGTCGAGATATCCCCGAACGCCTCCATCTCCCGCTCGCCCGCAGCGATCTTCCTCAGGATCCGGCGCATGATCTTGCCCGATCGGGTCTTCGGAATGTCCCGCGCAAACTGGATCTTGTCCGGCTTGGCAATAGGACCAATCAGCTTGCGCACGTGCCCGGCAAGGATCTTGGCGAGGTCGTCGCTCGCGACCTGCCCGTCACGCAGAACCACATACGCGTGAATGCCCTCGCCTTTCACCGGATGCGGGAAACCGACGACAGCCGCCTCACTCACTGCGTCATGACTCACGAGAGCGCTCTCTATCTCGGCCGTGCCGAGGCGATGTCCGCTCACGTTGATGACATCGTCAACACGACCGAGCAACCAGTAATCACCGTCTGCATCAACGCGCGCACCGTCGCCGGTGAAGTAGCGACCGGGGAACCGCTCGAAGTACACCTCATGCATCCGCTTGCGCTCCGGATCTCCCCAGGTGCCGCGCAACATGCCCGGCCACGGACGCTTCACAGTGAGATAGCCGCCCTCGCCCGGGTCTGCACGGCTGCCATCCTCGCGGACGACTTCGGGTTCGATGCCAAAGAACGGCCAGCTTGCCGAGCCGGGCTTGAGCGGTGTGGCCCCGGGGAACGGCGTAATAAGGAAGCCCCCGGTCTCGGTCTGCCAGTACGTGTCGACGATGGGAACCTCGCCCCTGCCAATCGTGTCCTGATACCAGCCCCAGACCTCGGGGTTGATCGGCTCACCGACCGTTCCCAACAACCTGAGCGACGAAAGGTCGTAGCGCTTGGGCCAGCCGTCGCCATGGCGCATCAAGGCGCGGATCGCTGTTGGCGCGGTGTAGAAGATGTTGACGCGATACTTCTCGACGACCGCCCAGAACCGTCCCGGATCGGGATACGTCGGCACGCCTTCGAACATGAGCGATGTCGCACCCTCGGCAAGCGGGCCGTAGACGATGTAGCTATGACCGGTCACCCAGCCGATATCGGCGGTGCACCAGTACACGTCCTCGTCCCGGTAATCCATGACTGTCTTGAACGTCAGCGCCGTATACAGCAAGTAACCGGCTGTCGTGTGGAGAACGCCTTTCGGCTTCCCGGTCGAACCTGATGTGTAGAGGATGAAGAGCGGATCCTCGGCGTCCATGGGCTCGGCCGCGCACGGCTTCCGGACCTCGGGAGCGCTGATCTCCTGATGCCACCAGGTGTCGCGTCCCGGCTCCATGTCCACGTCACCCGCGCCGCGCTTGACCACCACGCACGCCTCGATGCTTGGGCATTCGAAGAGCGCCTCGTCGGCAGCTGCCTTCAGCGGCACCTTGCGACCGCCGCGAATGCCCTCATCGGAGGTGATCAGGAGTTTCGCTCCGCAGTCCTGGATACGTTCACGTAGTGCGCTTGCCGAGAAACCACCGAATACCACCGAGTGGATCGCGCCGATGCGTGCGCACGCGAGCATCGCGATGGGGAGCTCGGGAATCATCGGCAGGTAGATCGCCACGCGATCGCCGCGCTCGATGCCCTTCTTCTTGAGAACGTTAGCGAATTTGGAGACCTCGTAGTGCAACTGCTGGTAGGTGAACGTCCTCGACGACCCATCGTCGCCTTCCCATATGAGCGCGGCCTTGTTGCGCCGCCATGTGTCTAGATGACGGTCGAGGCAGTTGGCACTGACGTTGAGTTTGCCACCGGCGAACCACGTGCTGTCGAGCGTATCGAACCCACCGCCACTAACCTGCTCAAAAGGTGTCATCCATTCGAGCTTCTCGCGAGCTATGTCTCCCCAGTAGCCATCCGGGTCCTCCAGGGAGCGCTGGTAGTCGGCTTCGTACGCCTCACGTCCGGAGATGAATGCCTTCTCGGCAAAATCCGTTGGCGGCTCGACAACCCGACCCTCGCCGCTTAGCGCTTCGATGCGATGGTCCTTCTGCTCGTCGGTCATACCAAACCTCCCCGTTCGTCGGCTTGCTATGTCTTTTCCCGTTCTGGCACTACAAAGCGCGCTCGGAACGTGGCAGGATAAACGTTACCTCGATTCGCACAGTCAGGGGAACTCGTGCTCGCCCGCAAGTACGACAGTCTCAGGAACCGCCTCGCCAACCTCGGCAGCGCGCTCGTCGCGTATTCAGGGGGCGTTGACTCGACGCTTGTGGCGTTCGCCGCCCACGCGGTGCTCGGCGACAACTGCCTTGCAGTTTTGGCAACCTCCGACGTACACACAGCGAACGAAGTGGCCGACGCACGTGAGACCGCCAAGTTGCTCGGGTTTCGACTGCATGAAGTCGACACGTACGAGCTCTCGGACCCCCGATTCCTGCTCAACACGCCAGACCGGTGCTACTACTGCAAGTCCGAGATGTTCGGACTCTTCAGGACGGTCGCTCACGCTCGCGGCATCAAGTGGGTTCTCGACGGAACTAACGCTGACGATATCTCGGATCACCGACCGGGCCGAAAGGCCGCAGTCGAGTACGGCGTTGTGAGCCCACTGCTTGAGGTCGGCTTACACAAGGACGAGATCCGCGAGCTCTCACAGATGCTGGAGCTGCCCACATGGGACAAGCCGTCCATGGCGTGTCTCGTCAGCCGATTCCCGTACGGTAATGCGATCACCGACGAAGGTCTGGACCGCATCAGACATGCCGAGGCGGACCTTCGCGGGCTCGGCTTGCGTCAGTTCCGCCTGCGCTCGCATGGCGATGTCGGGCGACTTGAAGTCGAGCCTGCCGAGATGGAAATCGCCTGGAATCTCCGCGAGCAAATCGCGGCCGCCATCAAGAGCGCCGGGTTCACGTATGCCTCGCAGGACCTTGAAGGGTACCGCTCCGGCAGCATGAACGACGTGCTGCCAGTCGCCCCCGAGGGCTCGATCCTCAGCTGACCTACGCGACGATCTCGCGCATCGCAGCGCGTATCGCAGCCGGAATCCGCTCGTAGAGCCGTGCAGGATCGCCCATCGCCTGTCCCAGGATGCGCGTTGTGAACGGCTTGGCCGTCTCCACGATGTCGATCTCCGGGTAAAGCGCCCTTGCAACGCCTTCCACCGTCGCAAGCGACTTGATGAGCAGCCCATACCCGCTCGGAATCTTGATGTCGTTCTCACCGAGGAGCTTCAGAAACCCGAGGCCAAAGTGCGCGAAATCTCGCGTCCCATCCGGCCGGTACGTCCCATCAAGCAATCCACCAAGCGCGGTTCGCACGACTTCGACCCTATCCGCAGGCACATCGACGCCGAGTTTCGCCGAGTACTTGAGCGCACGATCGGGGTCACGGTACACGAGCGCCGCCATCACCTGGGTGATGTTCATGCGCTCCTCGTCGGTGAGGAAGCCGACGATGCCGAAATCGAGATACGCGATCGTGTTATCCGGCGTCACGAAGAGATTCGCGGGGTGTAAGTCGGCGTGGTAGCGACCGTACACGAACACCTGTCGCATGAACGCCGTCGCACCGTGCACCGCCAGCGCATAACAGTCGACGCCGTGAGCCTTCGCGGTCTCTATCTCCGAGAGCCGCCAACCGGTCATGAACTCCATCGCAAGCACGCGTGCGGTCGTGGTCGGCCACACGGTACGGGGCGCTACGACCTTGGGGTCGTCCCGGAAATCGAACGTGAACCGATCCGCAAAACGGCCTTCCATCCGCAGATCAAGCTCGCGGTCCACCGTGAGTGCGAACTCATCGAGAAGCGCGATCGGATCGAAGCGCCGGGATATGCGCATCCGGGCCACGCGCTCCATAAGCGAGCGGGCGATCGCGATGTCCGCGCGGATCGACTCGGCAGCACCTGGCCGTACGACTTTGATGGCGAGGGTGGTTCCGGCGGGTAGCTCGACACCCCACACGGGCTTGTACGGCTGCGCGAGCGTCGCGCGATGCACCTGCGCGATCGATGCCGAGGCAACCGGCGCGTCGTCAAAGCTCGCCCACAGCTCCTCGGGCTCACGTCCGAACTCGCTGCGAATGACGGCCCTGATAGCGGCGGCCGGCAGGGCCGGGACGGCGTCTTGCATCGATTGCATCTCGGCGACAAGCTCGTCGGAGAATTCATCGGGCCGGACGGAGATGAGCTGCCCGAGCTTGATGAACGCCGGTCCGAGGTCTTCGAAAGAGCGCCGCCACGCCCGTGCGAACGCCGTGCGGCGGACGGTGCCGGGTGCAAGCCCGAACCCCGCTGCAGGAAGTGCGCCGATGAGGTGTCGGGCAACGGTACCGACTATGGTGAGGCGTCGGGATGCCATGGCCGGCCCCTATGACCCGGACTTGCGAACGAGCGTCTCAAGCAGTGACTCGATGTTGTCGAGTCGCCCGCGAAGCTCCCCGACCTCAAAGCGAAGGTCCTCCAGTGCGGGGTCGGGCTGTGTCTCTATCGAGACCTCCTCGCCACGCGCACGAGCCTCAAGGTCTCGCTTGAGCTTCTCTTTCTCCTCGGCCACCATCGCGGCGAGGCCGTCGACGAACGCGTCGGGACCGCCGCCCATGCCTTCCGGCCCACCCTCGTCGCCGCGAAGAACGGCGGCCTTGAGGCCCTCATCGGCAGCTTCATGTGTGAGCATCCACGCCGCAAAGAAGCGCATCACGTCATCGGTCATGGGAATCCTCCAGTCGGTTCGCGTCCCCCGTCACAGCACCTTTGGGACTACCACCCCGGCGCCGCACCCCTACCGTACTACCGCCGCGCCCCCCGCGTCACACCAGATTCTGGTGCAGTCGCTACGTAGATCCTGAATCGCGCAAACGCGGTCCCACCGGCGTGCGGTGCTCGTATTTGCCGACGCCGATCTTCTGAGAGGGATAGATGCTTCGATGCCCCGTGAGTAGGTACGCCAGCACGCAAACGATCACGACGTGCGGCAGCACGGCGGCGCCCAGGAGCTCTATCGCCATCACAGATAGCGCGATTGGCGTGTTTGATGCCGAGCCGAACATCGCCGCCATGCCTACACCGGCCGCCAGCGGAATCGGGATGCCGAGGGCGCTTCCGACCACGCTTCCGAGTGTGGCGCCGATGAAGAACAGCGGCGTTACCTCACCGCCCAGGAATCCGAACCCGAGCGTCACCGCCGTGAAGAGCAGCTTGACCAGCGGATATGACCATGGCAGAGATGCATCGGTGAACGCTCGCGCGATGGTATCAGTGCCGAGGCCGAGAAAATCCGAGGTGCCGGAGAGCTTCCAGAGCACGATGACGGCAATGCCACCAACGGCCATGCGAAGCGGAAGCGACGGAATGCGGCGTGTGGAAACCGCCTTGATGCGATGCGTCGCCTCAACGAAGAGCCTGCTGAGCAGCGCCACCGCGATTGCCAGCACCGCGAGCTTGAAGAAGACCACCAGCGTGAGCGGAAGCGACTCGACCGTCGGGAAGACCGCGTGCTTGATGCCGAGCCCGCGTGTGACAGCGTCGCCAACGACTGCGGCGATGAGTGCGGGCAAGAGCGCGGAGTACTCGATGCGACCGAGCGCGATGACTTCGAGGCCAAAGAGAGTGCCGGCAATCGGCGTACCGAACACCGAACCGAAGCCGCCGGCGATTCCGGCGGCAAGCAGCTGCACCCGCATCGCCCGGCTCAGATGCAGGCGGTGTGAGATGTCGTCGGCCAGCGCCGCACCCATCTGCACCGCAGCGCCTTCTCGGCCAGCACTGCCGCCGAACAAGTGCGTGACAACAGTACCAAGCAAGACCATCGGAGCCATTCGCAGCGGGATCTTCGGGCTGTCCTCATGCACGGAATCGATCACGAGGTTGTTCCCGCCCGCGATCGGCTTCCCCCAGCGCTCGAAGACGTAGCCAAGCGCAAGTCCGGCAACCGGCAGGAAGTAGACGAGCGTGATGTGCGACTGACGCGTAGCGGTCGCACAATCGAGTAGATACAGGAAGGCCGCCGAGGCAACACCCGCAGCAATGCCCACAAGGGTGCCGAGCGCGACCCACTGAACGAGACGGTGTACCGGTCCAAGGCGCTTCACTGCCACGACTCCTCACCCGAAGCTGACGACGCGACAGGAGTCATTGGCGAGCACGAAGCTCACGGTTGATGGCGGACTCCACCGCCAGGTGCACCATTCTTAAGGATTCAACCCGCCGAGGCAAGCGGGCGCGCGACCTAGCGCTTCTTGAGAAGCCGCAGCCCGTTCGCGATGACGATGAGTGCAACGCCGGTATCGGCGAAGACCGCCATCCACAGCGTCGCCTTGCCAAAGACCGCCAACACCAGCACAACGAGCTTGACCACGATCGAAAGCGCCACGTTCTGTCGGATATTCGCAACAGTGCGTCGCCCCAGGTCGAAGAAGCCCGGCAACGCCGAGAGATCGTCGCGCATGAGCGCCACATCCGCCGTCTCAACCGCGGTGTCGCTTCCGGCTGCTCCCATCGCAATGCCGAGGTCGGCCGTCGCAAGGGCGGGAGCATCGTTCACGCCGTCGCCTATCATCGCGACCACGCCGTAGCGCTCCTGTAGCTCCGCTACCGCCGAGGTCTTGTCGCCCGGAAGAAGGCGCGCGCGGCTCTCAGTCAGGCCCGCGATCGTGGCCACCGCCTCGGCCGTGCGTTCGTTGTCGCCAGTCAGCATCACAAGGTGCTCAATGCCCGCCGAGCGGAGACGCTGCATGGTGTCGCTGGCGTTCGTGCGCACTTCGTCTGCCACCGCAAGATAGCCGAGTGCCTCCCCGTCATCTAACAGCACGAATACGGTGCGTCCGGCCTCCTCGGCAAGCAGGATATGCTGAGAGATCGTGTTGCTCACCTGCCCGATTTCGGCAGCGAACGACGGGCTCACCAGCCGAAGCTTGCGGCCGGCGACCACGCCTCCCACACCGCGCCCGGGGAGCTCCTCGAAGTCGTTGACGGGCTGCAACGAGACTCCTTCGCGCTCTGCCTCGGCAACGACGGCTCTGGCGAGCGGATGATTCGAATTCGCCTCGAGCGACGCCGCAAGCGCTAGAAACGCGTGTGGCTCCTCGGCGGAAAGCTCGACTACAACGGGGTGTCCGTGCGTGAGCGTGCCAGTCTTGTCGAACGCTATCGCACGTACTTTGGCCGCTATCTCAAGGAAAGCGCCACCTTTGATGAGCACACCGTCGCGCGATGCCCGGGTGATGGCCGAGACGATCGCCACCGGCGTGGAGATGACGAGTGCACAGGGACAGCTGATGACGAGCAACACAAGCGCGCGGTAGAGCCACGATTCAAAGCCGCCCCACTCGGCGCCGAGCGCCCACGCGGCAACCGGTGGCACGGTCGCGACGCCCACGGCCAGCCAGACGACGATCGGTGTGTACAAACGTGAGAAGCGGTCAACGAACTGCTGCGAGGGCGCCTTGGCGGCCTGCGCCTCCTCGACAAGATAGATGATGCGCGTCAGCGTTGAGTCGGTCGAAAGCGCGGTGACCTCGACTTCCAACAAACCGCTGGTGTTGAGTGATCCTGCAAATACTCGGTCGCCTGCGCCCTTGTCAGCCGGAATCGACTCGCCTGTAATGGGTGCCTCATCGAGTGCCGAGGCACCGCTCGCGATGACGCCGTCGAGGGCGACCCGCTCTCCCGGCCGCACGATGAGCGTCTCGCCAACACGTACGTCAGCAGGAGCCACGAGCTCCTCGCGCTCGGCGCGTCGCACGCGCGCTTGCTCGGGTTCAAACGCCAGGAGGTCGCGAATCGAGCGGCGCGTGCGCTCAAGCGAACGCGACTCAAGCCATCCGCCGAGGGCGAACAGGAAGATGACGGTCGCACCCTCCTGCCACTCTCCGATCGCCGCCGCGCCGATGACGGCAATCGTCATGAGCACGTTCATGTCGAGCATGCGCGCACGAATCGAAACGAATGCCCGGCGCCAGGTGATGAGACCACCCGCAAGGATCGCGAGTGCGTAGAGCACCGTTGACGCCGGAGCAGGCGTACCGAATGTGCCAAGCACCCAGCCGACGACGATCAGCAGTCCGCTGGCCGATATCGCTGCGGTCGCGCGATTGCGCTCCCACCACGACTGCTGCGGGCTGTCCTCGGCATGCTCGCCAAGCTGCTCCACGCCGTGACCGGTGCCGCGTACGAGCGTCACGACGGCAGTCCTCGGATCCACCGCCGCGTCATATTCAAAGGTGAGCAGCCCGCTCGCGAAGTTGACATCCGCGGAGTGCACTCCGTTAACCGCTGCGACCGACGCGCCCACGGCGCGTGCGCAGTCAGGTCAATCAAGACCCGTGAGCCTGTAGACCGCGTGCCCTACGGCACCGGTGACTTCAAGCGCGAGTTCGCGTACACGCTCTCCGAGGCGCTCCGACGAGATCGCGAGCGGGTCGAACGTCACCGCAAGCGAGCCCTCCTCGGCCATGCACGTTGCCTCGATGACGCCGCCGATGCCGCTGGCTTGCGCACAGACACGCTCGGCGCAACCTGCGCAGTAGTACGGCGCGGGCAACAGCGCTAGCAGTTGGAATGTCTCTGACTCGGTTGGCGGCATGTGAGTAGTCTACCCGAGGCTGCGGCCGCAGCGGTATCATTATGTGATACGCCGAGGAGGTACGATGCCCGACCCCGCTGGGACCGCAGCGCCCGATACCTCGCTCAAGAACGTGAAAGCGCTCGGGATCGTGAGCCTGCTCACAGACGCGTCGTCCGAGGCGATCTACCCCATCCTCCCGCTCTTCCTCTCTAGCGTGCTCGGCACACCGGTGGCCGTCATCGGCATCATCGAGTCCATCGCCGAGGCAACCGCATCGCTCATGAAGGTCTTCTCGGGCTGGCTTTCCGATCGTGTCGGACGGCGTCGTCCGCTCATCTTGCTCGGCTACGGGCTCTCCAACCTCATGAAGCCGATTCTGGCGATCGCCGGCTCCTGGCCAGCCGTGCTCGCGCTGCGATTCGCCGACCGCTTCGGCAAAGGTATCCGTACAGCGCCGAGAGACGCACTCATCGCGGACTCGGCGGCTCCCGAGGTGCGCGGCAAGGCGTTCGGACTCCATCGCGCGCTCGACACGCTCGGTGCAGCGATCGGACCGCTCATCGCATGGGCTACGCTCTCGCTCGTGCACGGCGAGGCCGGGTTCCGCACCGTGTTCCTCATCTCGGCGATTCCGGGTACTGCGGCGATCGTGGTGCTTGCTCTGGCCGTCCGGGAGCGCCGACCACACGCGCCCGCCACCGGAACGCGCCCGCCGCTCGGCTTCAGGCATCTGGGCATGCCTTTTGGCGTGTTCACTGCGATCTCAGCGGTATTCGCGCTCGGCAACTCGTCGGATGCCATGCTTATCCTGCGCGCGAAAGACCTCGGTGCGGCAACCGCGCTCGTGCCGCTCATGTACTTCATCTTCAACCTGGTCGGCTCCGCGATTGCCGCACCGGCGGGTAACCTCTCGGACCGCATCGGTCGACGCCGCGTACTCACTATCGGCTTCGCACTGTACGGTGTCGTGTATGCGGGGTTTGCACTCGCTTCGCACACATGGGCGCCATGGCTGCTCTTTGCGGCGTACGGTGTGCCGTACGCGCTCACAGAGGGTATGGCGCGCGCGTTCGTCGTCGACCTCGTCGGCCCGGAGTGCCGGGCGACGGCGATCGGCAGCTACACGTTCGTTCTCGGACTGGCCGCCCTGCCGTCGAGCGCTGTCGCCGGCATCTTGTGGGACACGGTCGGCCACAGCGCACCGTTCACTCTCTCGGCAGTGCTGATGCTCGTCGCGGCCTTCGCTCTCGGGCTCGCTGGCCGCTTCCTGAAGCCGCTCGACGCCTGCCTGGCGCGCTAGCACGCTATCGCCAGAAGCGCGGCGTGGGTATTATCAGCCCAAGGAGTGCAACGAAAGGGGTGCGGCATGGACCTTCGCTCAAAGAAGACCATCGCGATGCTCGTCGGCGGAGCCGTCGTGGTCGCGCTTGTGGCGGGACTCGCCGTATTCCTGGTCACCAGCTCGGCCAACGACGAAGCGCAGAAGCGCGCCACCGCCGCCGAGGAGCAGCTGGCGTCTCTGCTCGCATCCGCAGCCGCCGGAGCAACCACATCCGCCGAGACCTCCGTACCGCCGGTTACCGAAGAGGCATCGGAAACGGTTGATCCCACCGCCGAAGATGGCAAGTTCTTCACCTACATCACGAAAGTCGTCGACAAGAACGGCGGTACGTACGTTACGCTCGACTACGCCGAGTTCCTCACGGGGAAGAAGGCAGCGGATGCGGCAGCTGCTGCTGGCGAAGAATCCCCTCCCCCAAACGACTACTTCATCAGCAACGTCAATCCAAAGCTCAGAGAGTTCCCTGCTGATACGGCGATGAATGTGACCCTCACGTCCACGAGCGACGGTGTTGCCGCGGAAGGCTACACCGTCCCGTTCGGTGACTTCCAGGATTACTTCAATAAGGTGAAGCCGGGGCCGACGATCAAAGGTCAGCCGTTCTGGGTCACGATCACCAATGGCACCATCACTAAGATCGCCGAGCAGTACTTGCCGTAGTACGACCATGAGGGGCACATCATGAAATGGTCAGAACTCAAGCCAGCGGCGCGCTACGGCATCATCGCTGCCGCAGTGGTCGCAGTATCGGGTATCGCCGTCGGAGCCGTACTCCTGAGTGGCGATGCAAAGCGGGGCACGGTACCCGTGCTACTGCCCGAGATCACCGCAACGGTGGATGCGACGGCAACCGCAGCGGCCACCGAGACCGCTCCGGACGCCTCTATCGCAGGCTCCACGAAGCAACCAACGCCGGTCACGCCGCCGCCTGCTGCAGCGACCAAAGCGTTCGGCAAGCTCAAGGGAATCCGCGATGAGAGCGGCGGCAACTGGACGGCACTATGGGTCGACATGGAAGCCGCAGACTTCCTGACCGGTGGCGACGCCTTGGCCTGGCTCATCCAGAACGGCGACCAGGATTTCTACAACAAGAAGTACTGGTATGCACGTCCAAAGGGCGCGGCCGTGACCTCGTTCAAGTTGCCCTCATCAAACGCGGCAACAAAGGTCTCGGTTGTCATGTACACCTGGCCGGTCGTACCGGCGGTTGGGTTCTATGGACCGGATATGACCGCACAGAAGGTCGGGTTCGGCGAGTTCTACGACTCCATCTACATGGATGAGGACTCAGACCAGCTGCTCAACCGCTACTACTGGTTCACGGTCACAAACGATGTGTGCACCAAGATCGAAGAGCAGCCGAGAGACCCCTACTACGAGCCGTAGGCGCGCTTGCTACCGCTTCCGCTTGCGCACGCCGTGCGACGAGCCTTTGCGCGCACCTTGCTTGAGTCGCGAGAGCACTTCATCGGTGGTCGATGACTCCACCTCGGCCTTGATCTTCACGACCTGGTCGCGCAGGCGCGCCGCCGTCTCAAAGTCGAGCGCCTCGGCGGCACCGTGCATATCCTCTTCCATCGAAGCGATGATGCGAGCCAACTCCGCGCGCGGCAGGCGGCCGAGTTCCTCGGCCACCACGACACTGGACTCAAGACCCGCTTCCGTTTCGCGAACGTACTGCGCGATGTCGTGGATGACCTTGCGAATCGTCTTAGGCTCGATGCCGTGCTCGGTGTTGTATGCGGTTTGAATCGCGCGACGGCGATCCGTCTCGTCGATGGCGGTGCGCATCGAGTTCGTGACCTTGTCGGCGTAGAGGATGACTTCACCGGAGACGTTACGAGCGGCACGCCCGATCGTCTGGATGAGGCTGCGGTGGTTGCGCAGGAACCCTTCCTTGTCGGCGTCGAGGATCGCTACGAGCGAGACTTCAGGCAGGTCAAGGCCCTCGCGGAGCAAGTTGATACCCACAACGGCGTCGATCACGCCGGCGCGCAGGTCCCGCAGAATCTCGATCCGCTCAAGCGTGCCGATATCGCTGTGCAGGTAGCGGACCTTGATGCCGTGTTCGAAGAGGTACTCGGTGAGGTCCTCGGCCATCTTCTTGGTCATTGTGGTGATCAGCGAGCGCTCGTCGCGATCGGCGCGCTCTCGTACCTCGCTGATGAGGTCGTCGATCTGGCCGTGCGTGGTGCGCACCTCGACCTTCGGGTCGACAAGACCGGTCGGACGGATGATCTGCTCCACGATCTGACCCGCGGTGCGCATCTCGTAGTCGCCCGGAGTTGCCGAGACGAACACCGTCTGCGGAATGCGGGAGCGAAACTCCTCAAAGCGCAGCGGGCGGTTGTCGAGCGCGCTCGGCAGCCTGAACCCGTGCTCCACGAGCGTGAGTTTACGAGAACGGTCGCCTTCGTACATCCCATGCAGCTGCGGGATGGTCACGTGCGACTCATCGATGATGCACAAGAAGTCCTTACCGAAGTAATCGATGAGCGTGTGCGGCGGCTCGCCGGGCTCGCGTCCGTCGAGATGTCGCGAGTAGTTCTCGATGCCGTTGCAGTACCCCATCGTCTCGATCATCTCGAGGTCATAGCTCGTGCGCATCTCGAGGCGCTGCGCCTCCAGAAGCTTGCCCTCTGCTCTCAGCTCCCCGAGACGAATGCGAAGCTCCTCGCGGATGCTGGTGAGCGCCTCGCCGACTCTGTCCGGTCGCGTCACATAGTGCGTGGCCGGCCACACGGGCACCGACTCAAGCGTCGCGATTACCTCACCGGAGACGATGTCGACCTCGGTCACGGCTTCGATGGTGTCGCCGAAGAGCTCCACCCGGATGGGGTTGTCGGCGTACGGCGGGAAGACGTCGAGGACATCGCCGCGCACGCGGAACGTGCCGCGGGTGAGGTCGTAGTCGTTGCGGTCGTAGTTGACCTCGATGAGATCACGAATGAGCTGGTCGCGGTCGTACTCCCCGCCGACCTTGAGGAAGACCGCCATCCCGGCGTAATCCTCAGGCGAGCCGATGCCGTAGATGCAGCTCACACTCGCGACAACGACGACGTCCTTGCGCGAAAGAAGCGCCGCGGTAGCTGCGTGCCGGAGCTTCTCGACCTCTTCGTTGATCGAAGCGTCCTTCTCGATGAAGGTGTCCGAGGACGCAACATACGCCTCCGGCTGGTAGTAGTCGTAGTACGACACGAAGTAGACGACGGCGTTCTCGGGAAGAATGTCACGCATCTCCGAGGCAAGCTGCGCCGCCAGCGTCTTATTGGGAGCGAGAATGAGCGTGGGCTTCTGCACCGCCTCGGCAAGTTTTGCGACCGTGAAGGTCTTGCCCGAGCCGGTCACGCCAAGCAGCGTCTGGTCGCGCATGCCTGAGCGGATGCCCTCGGCAAGCTGCGCGATGGCCTTTGGCTGATCGCCGGCCGGTTCGTACTCCGAGACGACCTTGAGTCCGCCCACGGTGCTCCCTCCGCTACTTGTTGCCGAACGCCTCAGGGTAGAGCTCTCGGTAGCGCGCCTCTTCAGCGAGCACGCGCGCCACATACGCACGCGTCTCCGGGAAGCCCGCCTCCGCTAGCTTCTCGCTGTCGCCCTCGGCAATCCAGCGATCGACGTTGCCCGAGCCGGCATTGTACGCCGCGAGCGCCGTCTCCGTGTCTCCGTACTTGCCGAGCAGATCCGCCAGGTGCCGCACACCGATCGCGATATTGACCTCGGCATCCTTGAGGCGCCCGGTATCAATCTTACCCGAGATGTTCTCAGCAGCGCCGACCTCTTCAGCCGTGGCAGGCATGAGCTGCATGAGACCGACGGCTCCTGCGTGTGAGACCTGGTTGCGATCGAAGCCCGACTCAGAGTTGATGACAGCCGCAATCAGATACGGGTCGAGATCATGGTTCTCGGCAGCGGCGGCAATGGCCTGTTCATAACGCAGCGGATGATACGCGCGCTGCCACCACAAAGGGCCACGAAACGCGAGCAACAACACTACCCCGAGCACGACGATCACGATCACGGGGATGGCACGATGTAGCGAGAGCGGGTGCTCACGCGACACGCGGCGCCACCTCCAGCTCATAGAACTGCGCCAGTGACTCACGGAACTCCGCAAGGTCGCCGTCGTTGTCGATGACGTAGTCGGCGATTCGCCGGCGCTCGGCGTCGGACGCCTGACACGCGATGCGGCGCTCAGCCTCGTCCTCAGTCATGCCGCGGGCGATGAGGCGTTCGATTCGCGAGTCCTCGTCCGCCGATAGCGCGAGAACAGCATCCGCGAGATCCGCGAACTGTGGTGCCTCGGCGAGAAGCGGCACGGCAAGGATCACGAAGCGCGGCGGCTCAGCCTGCAGCGCGAGTGCGTCGAGCGCACCGGTGACGACGGCGAAGAGCGCGGGATGCACGGCGTCGTCGAGCACCCTCGCCTGTGCGGGCGAGGCGAACGCGATCTCCGCGAGTGCGGCGTGATCTATGCTGCCGTCAGCCAGAAGAATCTCCGGACCGAACGCCTCAACGACCGCCGCATTCACAGGCATATCGGGCTTGAGGAGATGCTTGGCGATGTCATCCAGGTCCAGAACGAGTGCGCCGAGCGACTCGAAGTACGAGGCCGCCGTCGACTTGCCCGATCCGATACCTCCGGTTAGCGCTAGCACATACACGATGTTGCCTCCGTGATTCCAGACGACTCGGGGCCGGACTTCCGTATGAACGGCGGTCCGACCCCGTGCGTGACTGTAACGTCCCGGCGAGAGCCGGTATTACTCGGCGGTCTCCTCGGTGACCTCGGCCTCAACAGCCTCGGCTTCCTCGGCAACCTCTTCAACAACCTCAGCCTCTACGACTTCGGCCTCGGGCTCTGCAGCTGCCTCAACCTCGGCAACTTCAACAGTCTCTTCGGCTTCAACAGTCTCTTCGGCTTCGACGGTCTCGACGGCCTCTTCGCCCTCGACAACGTCTTCATCGTCGGACGGAGCGGGAAGCTCCTCTTCCTCGATACCGAGCTCCTCGTTAGCCGCACGAAGCGACAGCGAGATGCGGCGGCGCTCAACGTCGACGTCCATGATCTTGACCTGGACTTCTCTGCCAACAGCCACAACATCCTCGGCCTTCTCCACGTGGCCCTTGGCCATCTCGGAGATGTGGACGAGACCCTCAACGGCATCGCCGATTTCAACGAATGCGCCGAACGGAACGATCTTGGTGACCTTACCGGTTACGAGCGTACCGATCTCGAAGCCCTTGACGAGCTGCTTCCACGGATCGTCCTGGGTCTGCTTGAGACCGAGGGAGATGCGCTCGCGGTCGAGGTCGACATCCAGAACCTGAACCTCGACCTTGTCGCCCACCGAGACGACCTCGGACGGGTGATTGACGTGGCTCCAGGAGAGCTCGGAGATATGCACGAGTCCGTCGATGCCACCGAGGTCCACAAAGGCACCGAAGTCGACGATCGAGGAAACGGCGCCCGGCAGGATCATGCCCTTGACGAGCTTGCCGAGAATGTCCTGACGCTCCTGCTTGCGGTCCTCTTCCAGCACCACGCGGCGCGAAAGAACGACGTTGTTGCGATTGCGGTCCATCTCGATGACACGGCACTCGAGGCGCGTGTTGATGAACGCCTGCAGGTCCTTCACGCGGCGGAGGTCAACAAGCGATGCCGGCAGGAAGCCGCGCAGGCCGATGTCGAGGATGAGTCCACCCTTGACGACCTCGATGACTTCGCCTTCTACGTTCTCGCCCGAGGTGAACTTCTCCTCGACCTGAACCCATGCGCGCTCGTAAGCAGCACGCTTCTTGGAAAGGATGAGTCGGCCGTCCTTGTCCTCCTTCTGGAGAACCAGAGCCTCGATCTCGTCGCCAAGCTTCACGATCTCGCTCGGGTCGGCATCCTTGCGGATGGAGAGCTCACGGGCCGGGATAACGCCTTCGGACTTATAGCCGATGTCGAGAAGGACTTCGTCCCGCTCGACCTGAACCACGATACCGGTTACCAGGTCGCCATCGTCAAAGTCGGTGATGGTGCCGTCGATGAGAGCGTGCATCTCCTCATCGGTGTACTCGCGGTCGTCCACGATAATGCTGTCGTACTCTACCACTGTGGTGGCCCCTTCCAACGTCGGGGCCCCGGGTGCTAACGTCTCGGTCGCTTGCTTTCCGGTCGGTCATGCTC
>PHEU01000006.1 GCA_002841295.1 Actinobacteria bacterium HGW-Actinobacteria-6 | reverse complement strand
CCGTCGCCGGTGATGCCGACGTTGTCCTCGCGGTTGTAGTTGGTGAAGTCCGGATAGCGGAAGTCACAGTACAGAGCGCCCTGCTTCCAGAAGCGTGTGTAGTGACGCTGCCATACGACCAGCTTGGCGAACGACTCGGAGTACATGTTCTCGGTGCTGTAGTCCACCATCGACATGTCATCTTGGTACGGCACCATCTTGGCGGTTGTGATCTTGGCATACTCTTCCGCCGAGACAGGCATCTCAATGCCGCCCATCATATGCTTGATGACGCTCCAGAAATTCGCGTTGAAGCCGTGCTCATTCATGTCGCGGTCGCCCATGATGGAGCTGTAGCCCCATTCAAGCTCGGCGCGCGGATCGTAGCCGTGGTTGGCGTAGCCCCAGTACGGGAAATCGAGGATGCCGGCCGCGGTGTCCTTCTCGAGGCGACCCCACTTCTCAGCGGCGCGAACGAAGCCGTCTGCCAGATCATCACCGATGTCTTTCCGGCTCACGATCATGCCGACCAGCGCCTCAACGAAGTCTGTCTCTCCGATGCGCGACATATCGAGCTCGGTGTCGATCTCAAGACCCTTGCCGAGGACACCCATCTTGCTGAGCGCGTACAGATATCCCATGCCCTGCATGAGTTCGTAGGAGTTCACACCCATCTTCTGCACCAGATCGGTGGCGATGATTGACGCCTCGGTACCTTCGCCATGCGCAAGCACGTCGAACGCCTTGTACATCGACGTCTCCTGGCACGAGGACTCGTTCGCGAGCCCGGTGCTGAACCGTGCGCGGCAGCCGTTGATGCAACCCTGGCATGCCTGCGGACCCTTGGGGTCGGTCGGATTCTTGGGGTACATCAGGACAGGCGCGGCGTCCACGCCGAACGTGGGACCGTTCGGGTGCGCCGGCTGGCCCGGCTTGGCCGCGTACTCGTCCTTGGCCCACATGCGAGCGTTGAACAGCTCCGCGGGGTCCGCAACCTCGATCGAACCCGTACCGACGACGCTGATCGCCTTGAGGTTCTTGGAGCCGAACACCGCTCCAAAGCCGCCCTGTCCGGCCGCGTTGCCTGCGTCGTGCACCAGGCACCCGAGGCTCGACTGGCTCTCACCGGCGGGACCCGTGGTGATGACCGCAGGCTTCTGGGTCGTACGACCACCGTCGCGTGTCTTCCCTACCTCGGTCCAACCATGCTCTTCGTCGTCCTTGATGTCCCAGATGAGCTTCTGTGTCTCCTGGGTGTCCTTGCCCCACAGTCCTTTGGCATCACGGAAGACGACTTTGTCATTCACGATGTCGATCCAGACGGGCGCATCCGCCTTGCCCTCCAGGACGATACCGTCCCATCCCGCGTACTTGAGCTGACCGCCGAAACGGCCGCCGAAGTTGGAGCGGGTGAACCAGTTGACCGGATAGCCTGCCGTTCCGATGCCCTGCACCTCGACACGACCGGACGCCGAGGGCACCATCGTGCCGGAAAGCGGCGAGGTCATGATCGTGAGCACGTTGCCCGGATCACGTCCGGCTACTGTCTTGTCCTTGCACAGATCCCAGAAGATGGCCGAGCCGATTCCATGCCCGCCACCCCACTCCATGTACTTCTCGGTCTCGATGACCGAGGACGTGCGAGCGGTCAGATCCAGTCTGAGGATCTTCCCGACGTATCCACCTGTTGCCATGTTAGTACCTCCTGGTCAACCGCGAGATCGCTCTATGTGCGACCGCGTGGTCCTTAGTGTGCGGACGGCGCGGCAGCGGGGCTGACCTTGCCTTCATCGTCCATGGGGTAGCCGAGAGCGGCCCATCCTTCGTCGCGCAGGTTCACTTCGTAGCCCTTGTCGGACTGAAGCGGGATCTCCTTGGTGTAGCTGATCGCACCGGTGGGGCATACGGCAATGCACGCCTGCTGACCCCCGGGGCCGCCGTCTTTGTCCATGAACGGCGTGTCAAGGCACAAGTCGCACTTCTGCGCATGCTTCTCCTCGAAGTTCCAGCCGGCACGGCTCAGGTCGAACTCGCAGGCGTCCACGCACTTCTGACAACCGATGCACTTGGCAGTGTCGACCGTACGAACGCCGGTCTCCTTGTCGACATGCATCGCCTTCGTCGGGCATGCCGAGATGCACTTGGGATCCGGGCACTGCCGACACTGAGCGATGGACTTGTCATCAGGGAATTGCGCGAACGGATCCTGAACGACCTGGATCCGAGAGAGCGAGAGGCTCTGCACACCATGGTGCGTCAGCGAGCACGCCATCATGCATGTGTTGCAGCCCTGGCACTTCTTGGAGTCGACCAACAGGTACCCGTCGGATGCGGGGAGTGCGATGACCTCATCTGGCAGAAGGAAACCCTTGAAGAGCGTTCCTCCCAGCACAACGCCAACGCCGAGCCCACCAAAACCGGTAAGGAACTGCCGCCTCGAGATAGGACCTGCCGTCTCGGCAGGGACCAGCTCGTCTACGGAGTTCTTGTCCTTTTCAACCATCGTGTTTCCTTTCGGGTTCTTGGGTGCGCTCTTACGCCGCAGTCTCGTCAGCGGGCGTCTCGGCTTTGGGTTCCTTGTAGCCGAGTTCGCTAAGCCATCCGGCGTGCTCGTGCTTCGCGTACTCAAGATCCACATATCCAGTGAACATCGAGCGGAGCACGGGCCAGCTCATGGGCAGCACGGCAGCAAAGAAGACGTGCGCGAGAAAGAACGCGAGCATCGCTATCGTCGCGATGTCATGTGCGGGGGTGACGACTGCCATCATTGCGGCAGGTACGTCGAGTGAATGCGCCAGGACCTTGAGCAGCCCGGTCACGATGATGACGACGGTGGAAGCAAGCGCAAGGATGTACGCCATCTTCTCGGACTCAAAGTACTTGCGCTCCGGCGGCATCGTGAACTTCTTGAAGCCGAGGAGCAGTCCGTAGTGACGCTTGGTGTACTCCACCGCATTCTTGGTTGGGAGATGCTCCCTGAAACGCTTCATCGCCAGAAGCGTGTTGGCAGCGTAATAGAACGTGCCAAACAGGAAGATGGCCACTGCCACGAAATGTACGTCCATCCAGCCCCGAACCGACTCGCCGCTCCCGGCGAGTGCAGGCAGGAACCAAACTCCTAGTACGATGCCGCTCACAAGCAGCACCGCCGTTCCGATCCCATGTGCCCAGTGCTCCAGAATCGCTGCCTTGTCGTGCCGAAGCACGCGCTGGCCTTCGATCGCCGGATCGCGCCGCTTAGTGAGCCCCGCTGCAAGCACACCGATAAACGGCGCCAACCACACGAGCCATGTGGCCGAGTCGAACAGCAGCTCTCTTTGCATGTAAACACCCCTTTCCCCTGACGGATCGCTTGACTGGTATTCCAGTCTGTATCTAGCCAAACGCTTCCATTGGTACTAGTCAAGAGCTTTCTAGTAGAAAAGTCTTGCCAAGCCAGATGTTTCTGGTGTACATTAAGATTGGGGAACGGGGATATCTGCCGTACTGGTATTCTATCTTCTAGTTTGTGAATGAATACACAAGCGGCGAAAGCAGCAGTTCGGGAACATCAGTGGGTATATTCCGACTAGCTTCGTAATACTTGGTAAACGGCACGCCTCTCGGCGGATTCGCGCAAAGTACTGGGAACGACTGCAATCGAGTGGCAAGCGCGTGCTACGCTGCGTCGGAGTACTCGGTACTACATTTGGAGAAAGCAGGGGAAGCGTGACTCCGGACATCAACACGGACGACGCAATCAAAGTCTTCGAAGCATTCGAGACCGGACGGCTGGATCAGCTGTTCTCGGAAACGAACACGGAGTACTACGACCACGAGGGTTTCGAATCCCTCCGAATCGGCGTCGGAGTGCCGCGCGAAGCGGTGTGGCGTCTCATATCGGCAATCCGTCGCTCTACCGGACTCCTGGTTCTCGAGAGCGCGTGGGGTGACTTCCAGGTTCGAGTGACGCCGACGGCACAGCTCATGGAATCGCTTTACGATATCGACACGTGGGCTGCACGCAGCCTCATCGGCAGGACCGAGCTCCCGGCCGACGAGGAGTGGATCGTCCAGGATCGAATGCTGGTTGAAGAGGCCGTCTTGGTCGCGCTTGCAAAGGCCAAGGCAGAGGTACCGACGCAGGCCGAGATCGCCGAGACACGCTCGGAAGTCATCGCGGCCATCTACGACGAGGTCATGCCGACAAGCGATGCCGGTGTCGTCGCCGTACGGTTCTACAGGACGATGCGGGCTCTTCCGGATGCGCGGTCGCAGGCGATATCACCTCAGTACATCATGGATGTCCACCGACTGCTCCGTGCCGGTGAGCCCGACGCTGGCATTCTGAGAACAAGCAATGTCGCCGAAAACGAAGACGGTAACTCCACCGCCACACAGTCCGCTCGCATCATGGGCGAGCTTCAGGCCATGCATGCATACACCGAGTCCCAGGATGTCCCGTTCGTGCACCCCCTGGTGAAGAGCCTCGCCCTCGCATGGTGGATCCGCCGGGTCAGGCCGTTCGAGCAGTACAACTACCTGGTGAGCCGACTGGTCTCGATGGCGTTCGCACTCCGTCACGGGTACCGGGTCTCAGGCATCATCGAATCAGGGCTGCAGCTGCTGGACCAACCCGCGTCCGGCGATGATCTGACCGGGCGCTTCATCCAACAGCTCAAGATCATCTCGCGCTCAAAGGATATGGGCGAGGCGGAACTCCGGCGTCGCGTAACACGGTTCAACTCGGTCACGGAGAGCTTCTCTCACCTTGGCGTCAATCACCGTCAGGCGCTCATTTTGGATAGGGCGCTGCGCGCGCCTGAGACGACGTTCACCATCAAGCATCACGCGCGCACTCGCGAGCTGGCGTACGAGACCGCTCGCCAGGACTTCATCCGTCTGGTTGAGGCCGGCTACCTGGAGCAGCAGAAGCGCGGCAAGGCGTTCGAATTCCGCCTCGCGCAGGGCGCCGAGAAGCGACTCAACAAGCCGAAGTAGTGACAGCGCCGTGCAGGCGGCATCGCGGCACTCCCTGACGTGCGTTTCCTAGCGGTAGAGCTTCTCCACATACGGCGATGTGAACAGCCGCAACGTGGCCGAGTAGCTTGGGACGAATGCGATGCCGTCGCCAATACGCGGTGGTGGCGACATCGCGTCGACGTCCAACACAAGATGATCGCTTGATGCGCCGAGGACCTCAACGCGAGAATCGACGGGGACGAGCCCGTCGGGGTCGACGTCCTGACGGCCAATGGCGCAGATCGCGCGGCGGCGTATGCCGCGGTTCTCGAACACCGGGAATCCGCCAAAGGCGTCCTGTGCGCTCGTACCTGTCGGCAAGCTCGGCTTCACGAGACACTCGATGACGGGCGCCTCCACGACGATGGCATCAGTGTGCAGGCCGAGGATTCGCTCGCGCGTAACCGTGCTCACGCCGAGCAAGATGCTCTCGCCGATGCGCAGGCTGTCGACGCGGTCAGGCAGCGTGCCTTCGATGAGCGCATCGAGCGAGCTCGACATGCCGCCGCTGACGAGCAGACGATGACCGAGCTGCGTCTCGGCAGCATGCGTGAGCGCCACCAGCTCGCCAAGATTCTCGGCGTCCGGCACGATCGCGCCGTAGCACGTGAGGCTCAGCCCAATGCCGAGGATGTCGATGTTTGCGAGCGCCGAGGCGCGCTCAAGAAACGCCGGAAGCTCTGCGGGCATGATGCCTTCACGCAGGTCACCGAGATCCACCATCACGACGATCGAGTGCTTCTTGCCAAGACGGGCCGCTGCAGCGTCGAGCGCGACCACCGTATCGATCTCGCTTTCGAGCGAGATATCGGCGAAGCGGACAGCGTCCTCGGCGAGCGCCGGTACCGGGGAGCGAAGCAGCCACAGCGGCGCCTCGATTCCGGAAGCGCGGAGACTCGCGAGGTTCTCAAGCCGCGAATCAGCCAGACCCGCCACGCCACCCGCAAGCATCGCGCGAGCAACCTCTGGCGAGGCGCAGGTGACCTTCGTAACGCCCACGACGGCGCGACCGCCAAGCGCCTCGACGACGCGGCTGGCGTTCTCGGTGATCTTGGCCAGGTCGACGGTGACGGTGGCTTTGGCGAGCATGCGATTCCTCTCAGCGAAACGGACGCTGATACCAGTGTACCCGCGCACGGTGGGGTATACATAACTTGGGTGAGTATTCATTTCCCGCAGTCCGCGAAGGATCCTTCTCGCACGCCCAGGGATTGAAGCTACGCTGGATCCCACAGTGGGAGGCAGCGTTTGATGCAATCGTCCGAGAGAGAAGGGGACCCGAATGGATGGCTACTGGCACAGATCATTGCTCGTCGATCTCACCAAGGGAGCGGTCACAGTCGACGCAATTCCGGATGAATGGTACCGGGATTACATTGGCGGAGAGGGTATCGGCGTACGCAGCTTCATGGACCTCGCAGACATGAGCAAGCCGCCACTCGACCCGTCGCAGCCCGTGATCTTCACCCTCGGTCCGCTCACCGGCACGGCAGCACCTACCTCGGGCAGGACGTGCATCGTCTTCCGTTCGCCCGCAAGCGGCGGACTCGGCCTCACGAACGTGGGTGGTCACCTCTCCCCCGCGCTCAAGAAGGCCGGCTACGACATGGTCACGTTCACCGGTCGGGCCGAGAAGCCCGTCTACGTTCTCATTGATGACGACACGGTTGAGATCAAGGATGCCTCGACGCTGTGGGGCAAGGGCGTGACTGACACCGAGGCCGCGCTCCGGGCGACCGTCGACAGTAAGGCGTTCCAGATTGCGTCGATAGGGCCCGCAGGCGAGAACGGCGTTATGTTCTCGGCAATCATGACGGACGGTGAGCGCGCGGCCGGGCGTGGAGGCGGCGGAGCGGCCATGGGCTCCAAGAATCTCAAAGCGGTCATGGTACGCGGGACGAAAGCACTGCCGACTGCCGATACCGACAAGCTCAAGGAAGTCGCGAAGCAGGCGCGCGAAGAGCTGCTAGCCGAGGAGTTCGTCAAAGACGAGATGAAGCCGTTCGGCACCCCGAGCTTTTACGACTCCATCAGCGCGCTCGGGCTGCTCCCCACGAAGAACTGGCAGCGAACGACCTGGGACGAGACGATGGACAAGGTCGGTCACGCGGCATACCACGAGATCCTCGAAGTGAAGCCGTACGCGTGCTCCGGCTGCCCCGTGGCATGCGGACGCGTTACTACCGTGAAGGACGGCCCGTTCGCCGGCAGCCACGGCGGCGGCCCCGAGTTCGAGACGATGGGTGCCTTCGGCTCGAAGTGTCTCGTCGACGACATTCGCGTCATCGCGAAGGCCGGCCACATGTGCAACGACCTCGGCATGGACACGATCTCCAGCGGCCAGGTCATCGCGACCGCGATGGAGTGGGCGGAGCGTGGCATTCTCACCGCCGAGCACACCGACGGCCTCGACCTCTCCTGGGGCAACGGGGCGGTTCTCCCGGTGCTGCTTGAGAAGATCGCGCATCGCGACGGTCTCGGCGACTTGCTCGCGAATGGCTCAAAGCGCGCCGCCGAGACTCTCGGCGGGGATGCTGCGGATTATGCGATGACCGTGAAGGGCGTCGAGCTCGCTTCCTGCGGCGTGCGCGCCAGCAAGGGTGAAGGCGTCAGCCACGCCGTCTCGCCGAGAGGCGCTGACCATCTGCGGCCATACGCCTCCGTTGTGGATGCGTTTGCGTACCGCAGCGAGGAGCTGGGCATCGAGGGCGATATCGACTTCCTGGACGACGACAACCAGTGGTGGGTCAAGCCGTTCATGGAGTTCTCGATGACCACCAACCTGCTCGGCACGTGCCTGTTCTCGGTCATCACGCTGGCGATCCTGCCGTCTACGTATGCGGCGATGCTGTCAGCGGCGACCGGTGAACAGTGGAGCAAGGAGCGCCTGCTCATGGCTGCTGAGAGGGTCATCAACCTCGAGCGGCTGGTGAATGCGAAATTCGGATTCACGCGCGCGGATGACACGCTCCCCAAACGAGTCAGGATCGAGCCCGCTCCTGATGGCCGGGGCAAGGGTCAGGTGGCGAACATCGACGTGTCGCTCGACAGCTTCTACACGGCGATGGGCTGGGATCTGGTGACAGGGTTGCCGACCGCGGAGACTCTCGACAAACTCGGACTCACCGGCGTCGTGTGACGTAGGCCGCCACGCACGAACCACAGGACGCCCCGCGAACGTGCGGGGCGTCCTGCTTGATGAGCGAGCTTATCTGTCATATAGTTCAACGCATGAATAATTCATCACATGAAACTGATAGCACGCGCTCTGAGTCTGACACCCTTCTCGATGAGATCGGTGCCGGGGCCATCCTGATGGCCCGCATGATGAATGGGCGCTACGGCCTGGGCTCGAGTTCCACGGATCTCGCGCTGCCGCACTATCTTCTTCTGCGCACTCTGCGCGACGTTGGCTCGATGCGCGCCTCGGACGTCGCGGAGTCGTGTGGGATGAAGAACTCGGCGGTCTCTATGGCGCTTCAGACGCTTGAGGAGCGTGGGTTCGTCTCGCGCGAGCACGATGCGTCCGACCGCAGGGTCGTTCACGTCACCCTCAGCGACAAGGGACTCGCGCGCCTCGATGAGGCAGAGCAAGAGCGCCGGGAAGCGATGCGCCGGTACACCGCTACACTGCCGCCCGAAGATCTTCGCGTGCTCGCGCGCGTCATGACCACCCTCATCGAAACGATGGTGACCGAAAGCGGCTAGCCTCTCTCGGATCACTGCAACGCAATCACGCGCTCACCGAAAGGAACCACATGGATCTCCTCACTCGCTTCAGCTTGAAGAACGCCGCCGTCATCATCATGGCGGCCATCATGGTCGTTGTAGGTGGACTCTACTCGGCTAGCCAGCTGAAGAAGGAGACGATGCCCGACATCTCGATCCCGATCGTGGCGATCGTGACTCCGTATCCCGGCGCGGCTCCTGCTGACGTCCACGACAAAGTCACGCAGCCGATCGAGCAAGCGATCAAGCAGATCGACGGGCTGAACACCGTGCAGTCCACATCAAGCGACTCCGTCTCTGTGGTGGTGGCCGAGTTCAGCTACTCATCCGACATGGATGAAGCTGAGAGTGCTATCAACGAAGCGCTGAAAGCGCTGGACCTTCCAGATAACGTGATGGAATCCACGACCAGGCGCGTGAGCATGGGCTCGCAGCCGATTCTCAAGTTCGCGGTATCCGGCGGCGACTCCCCCGAGGAGCTGCAGGCCGCAGTTCGCGACGTCGTGATTCCCGCGCTTAAGTCCGTTGACGGCGTCGGCGAGGTCAACAGCAGCGCCGAGACCGCCGAGGCCGTGATCATCAAGTTCAAGAGCAAGGCGCTGCAGGACAATGGGCTCACCGAAAGCACCGTCGTCCAGCAGCTGCAGGCTACCAACCTCTCGTTCCCGATCGGCTCTGTTGAGATCGACTCGGTGGACAACCCGATTCGGGTAAGCGGGAGCATCACGAGCATCGAAGATCTTGAGGATCTGCAAATCGCGGTCTACCCGAACGTCAACGAGATGTACGCTAACGCGTTCCAGCAGATGGGCGAGGGCATGGGTGCTCTCGGCGGAGCGGTCGGTCAGCTTGGCGGAGCCGTGGGTCAGCTCGGCGGTGCTGTCGGCAGCATTGGGACAGGCATGGGCGAGATGGCGGAGGGGCTCGGCATGCAGTCGGGCCTGGTCGCGGCCTTGCAGGACGTGCAGGCTCAGCTGCTCGACGCGAAGATACAGGTCACCGCTGCGAAGTCGCTGATGCGCGACCTCGAGAGCGCAGGCACCACGATGACTCCCGAGTACATGGGTGCCGAGGCGACCGTCGCAGCGCTCGAGGGACAGGCGATTCCGGGTCTGACCGCCGCTGTCGACGGCATCAAGGCGCAGCTGTCGGCGTTGCAGTCCTCGGCAGGGAGCACGCCATCGGCGCCCGCAAGCGTACCGAACATGTCGGCACCGTCGGGCTCGGTGCCATCGGCGCCCGGCGACATGGAGATGGCCGAGCCGACCATCGAGCTTGTGTCGCTCGGTGAACTTGCCGACATCAGCTACGACGACGGCTCGAGCTCCTCGCTCAGCCGCGCCGCGGGCAAGACCGCCGTGCTATTCGACATCGTCAAGACGCAGGAAGCCAACACCGTGGACACCGCAGAAGGTGTGCGCGAAGCACTCGAGAGCGTCCGCAGCCAGCTTCCCGCAGACGCCGAGGTCAACTACACCTACGACGGCTCGGTCATCATCGAGGACTCCGTTTCCGACATGATCCGAGAGGGGCTGCTCGGCGCGCTGTTCGCCTTCATGATCATCCTGCTGTTCCTGCGCAACTGGCGCGCAACGATCATCTCGGCCGTATCGATTCCGCTGTCGGTGATCATCGCGCTGCTGGCCATGAAAGCCGTCGGCGTGACGATGAACATCATGACGCTTGGTGGTCTCACGGTGGCCATCGGGCGCGTGGTCGACGACTCGATCGTCGTCATCGAGAACATCTTCAACCACATCCAGGCAGGCGCCGAGCGCACCCCTGAGATGATCCGTGCCGCCACGGCCGAGGTATCCGGCGCGATCACCTCGTCTACCATCACGACCATGGCGGTCTTCGCACCGATGGCGCTCGTCGAGGGCATCGTCGGCAAGATCTTCACGCCGTTTGCTCTGACGGTCGCCGTTGCGCTCGCGGCATCGCTGCTGGTCTCGGTCACGGTCGTACCGCTGCTGGCGAAATGGTCGCTGTTGGACTCGAAAGTCCCGGCGCGCGATGAGGGCAACACCCGCAGCGGCAAGGCGTATCGCAAGACGCTTGAGTGGGCGCTTGGTCACAAGGGTGCTGTGATGGCCGGAGCCGCGCTGCTACTGGCTGGCGCACTCGCACTGGTGCCGGTCATCGGCACGGGCTTTATGAGCTCGATGTCAGAACCGTACATCAAGATCGATCTGGAGTATCCGGCCGGGTACAACGCAAATGATGTGGACACAGCACTCAAGACGATCGAAGCCGGTCTTGCGAAGGATGAAGATGTCACGTTCTACACGACATCGGTCAGCACTTCCGGCGGGTTCAATATGGCGGGCGGAGGCGTCATCAGCGGCAACCGCGGCACGGCGTTCGTCGGATTCGATCCCGACACCAACATGGAGGACGCTGGCAAGCGCATGCACGCTATCGCCGACCCGCTGGCGGTAGAAGGCGTAGAGGTGAAGGTAGGTGAGATCTCCTCGATGGGTGGCTCGGCCAACTCGGTCGACCTCGTCGTCACCGGCCCCACGATGGAGTCCATCGCCACCGCAGCCGAGCAGATCGAGAACGCGATCGAAGGCGTTGAAGGTCTCCAGAACGTATCGAGCAACCTGAGCGAGACGCGTCCCCAGATCACCGTCGATGTCGACCAGGTGAAGGCCGCCGAGGTCGGATTGAATGCTGCGATGGTCGCCGGGATGGTTCGCGGCTACGTTGCCGAGCAAAGCGCTGGCTTCATCGAGATGGACGGACGCGAAACCGAGCTTCGCTATATCACGCACCTGGGAGATGTCTCCTCGGCCAAGACGATCGCGAACCACACGCTGAAGACGCCGCTTGGCGACGAAGTCCGCATCGGCGATATCGCGAAGGTCGAAGCTATCGAGACGCCTGTGTCGGTCCTCACCAGAGACGAGCGTCAGTACGCGTCCGTCTCGGCGGCGGTCACCGTTCGCGACACCAGCACGGTTGTCACCGCCGTGGATAACATCGTGGCGGATCTCGACCTACCGACAGGCGTCGAGGTCGAGTCCGAAGGTATCGCGAGCATGATGAACGAGAGCTTCAAGCAACTGGGGATCGCCATGCTCATCGCGATCGCGGCAGTGTATCTCGTCATGGTGCTGACCTTCGGCGAGGCAATCGCTCCGCTGGCAATCATGTTCTCGCTCCCGCTTGCCATCATCGGTGGCATCGTCGGACTCTTCGTGACCGGCCTGCCGCTGGACATGCCGGCGATGATCGGTGCGCTGATGCTCATCGGACTTGTCACCACGAACGCCATCATGTTCATCGAGCGGGTGAACCAGAAGCTTGCCGAGGGGCTCTCCCGACACGATGCACTGCTCGACGCCGGGACCAACAGAATGCGTCCGATTCTCATGACGGCGCTCACCACCATCATGGCGCTGATTCCGATGGCCAGCGGCATGGCCAGCGGTGCGATGTCATCGCAGTCACTCGCGATCATCGTGGTCGGCGGGCTCACCACCTCGACAGCGCTCACGCTCATCGTTGTTCCGGTCGTCTACGACCTGCTCGAGTCTCTGAAGGAGCGGATCCTGCGCCTGGCGGGCAACGACCAGGACGCGGAGGCTGCGGCATAGCACCAACCCACGCAAGACCAAAGGGCGTCCCGCCGAGCGGGGCGCCCTTGCTTGTTATATAAGTCCTGCTACTATATTGCTATAGGTCATGCTTATACCGCGCGCGCGAGGAGCGAAGATGAACGCAGGAGCACTGAGAGCCGAAGCAGAGCAGCTCTACCGCTCCAAAGCGCTGGATTGCTCCGAGGCTGTCGTTCATACGATAAACCGCGCGCTCGGCGCTCCCCTCTCGGCAGATGCGCTCAAGATGGCCTCCGGCTTCGCTGTGGGAATGGGCGGCCTCGACCAAGACGGCTGCACGTGCGGTGCGCTTGCCGGTGGCGTCATGATGCTGGGCCTGGTCTACGGTCGCTCCGCGGCTTTCGGCTCCGCTCCCCTGGTACTCACTAAATCCAAGGAGCTGCGCGACTGGTTTGTTGCCGAGAACGGCACCACCTCCTGCCGCGCGCTCGTGCGGGGATCCGACTGGAGTAGCCCTTGCCGCCTCGAGCAGTGCGTCCGGTTCACCGGCGCAGTCACCGCCAAGGTCGCCGAGATGACTCAAGCCGTCTCGGACGTTGCTCAGCCGGACCTCGGACCGATACTCGCCCTCATCAGCGCAACGACCGCCCCGGCCGGGAAGTACGTCGAAAGCGCTCCGCAGGCCGCAAGCGCGTAGTCGCGATCGAGCGCGATGCGCGCATCGGTCGGCGGTAGAAGCCGCTCGGCATTCTCGGCGATCGCAGCGCGAAGCATCCCCTCACCGTCTGGAAGTCGCGTCAGCGCGCCGCCGGTGCCGATCACCAGCCTGCACGCGGTAAGGTCACGCCCGCGCGCGACCGTCTTGCGGCCGCTTGGCGTGTACAGGTGTGTGAGCCCGCCTGCGTGGCGGTGCATGCCAGTGACAGCTGCGGTGCGCGCAAGCAGCGAGGCGGCGGCTATCTCATCAGGCGTGCTCGGTACCGCAGGCGGGAGCGCTACGGGTCGCTCGGCCGCAGGGAGCAGCGCGGCTACGTGCTCGGCGCTCACAAACGTCCCCAAATCGCCTTCCACCGTGCGCTTGGCATGCGGTTGCGGATCCGTGGCGATCGCCGACATCTCGGGAGTGCCATCGGTGACCGAGTGGACATCGGTTGTGGCGCCGCCAACATCGACGACGACCAGGTCACCTTCCTCCTCGGCAAGCAGCTCGGCGGCGATGAGCACGGCACCGGGTGTGGGGAGGATGCGACCGGTCACGAATCCACCGATGCGCTCCATGCCGGGCGCGCGCGTGATGTGCTCCTCGAACGCGTCATGGATGACGTGGCGTGCCGGGATGATGTCGAGCTCATCGATGCCGGGGTAGACGTTCGCGGTCACCATCACGCGGAAGCCGGCGGGCTCCAAGATGCCGCGCGCTTCCTCGGCCACCACGGAGTTGCCAGCGTAGACGACGATCGGGCGCACCGAGAGTTCTGTGAGCCGTCCGGCGTTGTGCAGGATGACGTCGGTGTCGCCGCCTTCGACGCCGCCGGCGAGCAGCACGAGGTTCGGCTGCACCACTTCGATCTCGCGCAGGTCGTGGTCACGCAGCCGTCCGGCCGTCTGGTACTTCACGACCGCACCGGCGCCAAGCGCCGCCTCGCGCGCGGCCATCGCCGTCATCTTCTGCGTGAGCCCGTGAACCGTCATGCGCAGACCGCCCGCTGCCGAAGAGGTCGCAAGCGTCACGTCCGGCGCGAGCGGCCCGAGCTTGGACTCGAGCATCGCGCGCGCGGCATCGAGCCCGATGCCGACGTCGCCATCAGCCACGCTCGTGGGCGCGAACCCCTGGCCGAGAAGCGTCGGCGTCGTCTCCGGCCAGCCGGCGAGACCATCGAATGCGGTCGCGACAGTGGTCGTCGAGCCAATCTCAACGATGAGGGCATCTACGCGGCGGGAAGCACTCATGTCTTGTCGCTTTCGTCCAGGATCGCGCGCACGCGATCAATCAAGAGGGGCAGCCTCTCGTGCGCCAGGTTGAACACCAGGCGATCGACGACCTCGTCGTATCCGTGCGCGAGCAATTTGCGGAATCCTATTGCCTCGGGAGCCTCCGGAATCCGATTGACAAGCTCTGGCGCCGCGCGAAGTGTTCGGTTCAGGGCCTCGCCCACGATCATGAGCTGGCGTTCAACCGCCGACCTGAGCATCGGGTCTCCCTCGTAGTCGGCGAGCGATCGACTCCCAAGAAACCGAACGACCGCCGAACCTGCTGTGAGGGCGTCTTCAAGTGGGATCAATGGATCATGCGACCTCATAGAGCACCACCTTGGTGCGCTCGAACTCCGCCCGCAGTCGCTGATTGCGGAGTGCGTCAAACTCGATAAGGTCGATCTCCTTGCCCGTCAGCGACGCCAGTTCCGCGCGAAGATCGAAGTACCGGGCCGCATACCCTTCATCGCAAGGCGCAAACCGCACGAGGATGTCCAGGTCGCGTGGCGTGACCGCGGGATCCGGCTGGGTTGAGGAGCCCACAAGTGCCGCATACACCACGTCGTGCCGCCGACATGCGTCGATGATTGCGGGCACCAGCGGGCGCACTGCAGGGTTGAGACCGACCGCTTCTGGTGCGTACACCGCGACAGGTTCCCGCGCGACCTCCGCGCCCGACGTCTCGCCGCTTAGGAACGCGTCAAGCGCTGCTGCGATCAGACCACTGCGTGTGTATCGCTCGCGCTTCGCGAACGCGTCGGCACGCGCGAGAACGTCCTCGGGTAGCGTTATGTTCAGTCGGTTGTACATGTGTCGATCATAGCACCCGTGTGTATGAGTGTGTATCAGTGTGTAGTACGAGTACACCAGCCACGGAATTCTCAGGCGGGAACGGCTTGCTCGGGTAGTCGTTCAATGATTGCGAGAAGCATGGAGCGTCCGCCTTCGCTCACGGGCGCCAGCAGCACCTCCACACGGACTGACGCCCCAGACTCCATCCTGTGGTTGAGGATGAGCTGGCTGACCTGACCAGCCATCACCTGGCGCACAATCCGTCGCCTGGTTTCGCTATCGAGAAAGTCGAGATCCGACAGTCGCATGCGGATGAGTCTCTTTCGTGACCACCCGTAGAGCCTGGCCGCACCTTCGCTCGCATCCTCAATTGCACACGTTTGAGCATTCACCAGCAACATCGCCGACTGCGCCAGCGGCAAACTGATGGGTATGGCTCCGTTGCCCGCTCTGACTGCCAGTCCCGTACGCTCATACTCCTCGAGATCGTGTGCTTGCGATTTCGCAGCGATCACGCTCGAGTCGGGTGCCTCGAGGGGAAGCGCCACAGTGAACGTCGATCCGACGCCCAGCTGACTCACCACGTCGATATCTCCACCAAGCAGTGCGGCGAGACGTGAACTCACTGCGAGTCCAAGACCGGTACCTTCCTTCGCAAATGCCTGCTGCGTCCGGCTGAAGTCACCAAACAATACAGATATGTCGTCCGCAGCAATCCCGCAACCGGAGTCCTGGATCGCGATGATCGCCATTCCTGTCCGTACCTTCACTGACACATGAATCGCACCCGCGTCGGTGAACTTAATGGCGTTTGACAACAGGTTGAGCACGATCTGCTGAACTGCACGTGGGTCGGAGTGCATCACGGGCCCGCCCTCGACAGCCTCAACTGCGAGAGCGAGGCCTTTATCCATGGCGAGGGGACGCACCATCATCACGACTTGCGCAAGTTCGTCGTTCAGGTCGAAGTCTGCAAGCTCAAGGACTTTGCTCTCAGCTTCCATCCTCGCCAGATCCAATATGTCATTGACCAGGGACAGCAGGTGATGCCCGGCCTGGTTGACCATGAGAAGTTGCTTCTGCTGCTCCGCGTTGAGTTCGCCCGGTAGTCCGCGCAGGAGTATCTCCGAGAAGCCAATGATCGAGTTGAGCGGCGTCCTCAGTTCATGACTCATGTTCGCCAGAAACTCATCCTTTGACCGAGAGACGAGCATGAGATCGTGGTTCGCCTTCCGCAGTCCTTCTTCACGCTCCTGTAGCTCGCGGTACAAACGCGCCACAGGCCACGTGATTCCCACTTGGACGATTGCGACGAAGACCATCGCGAATGCTGCCACCTGAGCGAAGTGACCTACCGCATTGAAGATGCCATACACGTCCGTGTACAGCGTGAATGCGAGCGACGACGCGGCAAACAGCCCGATGGCCGCCAGAAGAAGCCTCAGGGCACGCGGGTCGATTGCGGCGCGCTCATGATACGTCCTCAACGCCGCCAAGCTCAAAATGCCAACAACCGCATACTCGCTGAGCACTTTGAACCCTGTCAGCCCGACGCCCTCCACGTATGCATCCGGGAACCAACCCCATGCGAATACGGAGAGCAGCGCCATACTCGTGACGACAGCAAATGCACCGGAGACCAAGACTGTCGGAGACGGCTTACGCGAGAACGACGGAGCGACGAGCAAAGACACTGCAAGCACGTACCGGGAGATGACCCACAGCTGTGTGGGGAGGTTCGCATCACTGCCAGGAAAGACGCCCATGCCCTTGTAGGCAAGAAGGTGAACGAACAGGATGACCGAGACAGAACTCAGTGCTATACCGAGAAACTCCGGATATCCGCTCTCCTCTTTGATGAACGAATAGCGCGCGGCGAGCAGAACGCTGGCGGCGACCGTGATTCCAACCAACTCGGCCGTGCTGTGGAACAACAAGTAGTTGTCTCTCGACATTAGGTAAAGCCACAGCATGATTCCAGCAGCGAACGTGACGCTGAGCGCTGACTTGAGACGGTGGCCCATGCCTGATTACCCCCAAGGGTGGCAATCATACGGTACCCTTTAAGGTGGCACGTCTACCGGGGCTCTGCCAGGGCCACAGCATGGCTGAGTGGAGTTCGGCTCTACTTCACGTACCCGACGCCGAACGTCCACGTCTTGCTGTACATGTTGGCCGCGTAGTAGTCGCTGTCGCTCCACAGACCGAAGAGGTCGACGTTGTAACCAACGCGCCATTCCACGCCAAACTCGAGCGACGCATCAAGTTGTCCAGACGTGTGCTCGAAGTTGTCCCAGGCATGGAACTCGCCTTCGGCCTGCGCCCAGAGATACGCGTCCGGCATCATGTAGATGGTGTTTGCGTCACTGCCGCAGATCTCCACTTCGACCTTGATTCCCACGTATGGCCTGGCAGTCGCCTTGCCGTGCGCATCAAACGTGGTATCAAAGGCCGACTTGGAGTCATGGACGACCGTCGTTCCCACATCCTTGATGTATATCATCCGCATGCCGGCAGCGAAGTACTGCCTGAGCCTAAACTGGCAGTCAAACTCCCCGGTGACGTTCTCGTAGCCAACGACAGGCTTCGCCTGGATCCCGATGCTCAGGTTGATCGGCCCAATATCGAATCCCCAGAAGCCGAGCGGGATCTCGGCAAGCGCAAACTCCTGTGGCGTCAGCTCATCGGCCCACGCAAAACCGAGCTCAGCGCTGATGCTCTCGCTGACGAACAGTCTCATTCCGACCGCCTGGACCGACCAACCGCTGATTTGCATCTGCAGGTCTGCGCACACGGTCAAATCCACCGTCAGCGTCGAATCGAGCGACGCGGTCTCGGCCTCGTTGTGCCAGAGGTTCCGTTCGTCCTCAAAGTGATAGTCGAATACTGCTGCTGGCCTGATGTTCGACGCTATCTCGACTGGTCGACCGGCAGCGTTGGCCTCCTCTATCTGCGACGAGAGCAATGCCTGGTTCGCAATATCTTCCGGCTGGATCGGGTCGATGTGGATATCGACCGAGCCCTTCTCCACGAAGTCAGTGATGGCGGCGTCCTCGGTCTGGGCAACAACCATCCCACCCTCGACGGTCACACCCAGCACCCTGCGCACGAACCCGTGCGTGATCGGTTGTTCTGGATCGACGACAGGCGCGCTGTTGAGAATGAGGATCTTGCCGACTTGAACGCGGTCGTTCGCAATCTCGCTGTCTGAAAAGACCGCCGTATCCGGTGTCGCAGACTGGAGGTCATCGAGAAGCGCGCCCGCCACTAGGACGACAGCCTCGCTGTCCATGCGCGTCTCGGACGCCCTGAGGATCTGATGCTCTACGCTTGCGGAGACAGCAGAGTAGCCGCCAATGAAGCGGACCTCCTCCATACCGGAGCAGTGACCGTTGAAGAAGTCCAGCGTGTCGTTGTCTGGGCGGTCCGGGGGCGTAAGCATGATGAGGCCGCGCGTCTTTGCCGCGAGGGAACCTGCACCAAGTGCGTCGGGCCAGTCCGTCCCCTTTGCCACGTAGATGTCGTCGTAGAAGAAGTCGTGATCCGAGGCGAACTCGGCCATGAGCCTGGCTGTCTCGTACCGATCCACGCCGCCGATGCGCCATGCGGGCGGAAGCTGCTCGAGCGCACGGGCGCTCACCGACTTCTCGCCTCCAAGCACAACTACCGCCGTCGGATCGATCCGCTCAAGCGCCGCTTGGGTCGAGGCCGGGACTGCGGTAGCTCGGGTAAGAAGAATCGGCACACCGAGTGCCCCCGCCCACGGTGAGACCGAGATGGCATCCGGGTAGTTCTCGCCGGTGGAGATCGCCACCCACTCAGGCTGGCCAGAAATCTCAACCACCCTGTCAGCAACGAGCGCTGCGGTCTCGTAACGGTTGGCCCCCGCGATGCGTTCGACGTTGCCCGCCGAGACACCCGCGACGACCAGGTCTGCCACCACACCCGAGGACAGCGACGCCGTTCCCCCGAGCACGATAGCGCGAGTTGCTCCGAGGCGTCGTATCTCCTCGGCCACCGAGGCTGGCACGCCGGTCGGTTCGGCAAGCAAGACGGGTGCGTCGAGCGCTGTGGCGAGCACGGTTCCCACCAGCGCATCCGGCCAGTTGCGTCCGCTTGCTACGACAACGTACTCGGATGAGTCCCAACCCGCCTGCGCGAGGCCGACGTTGGTCTCAAACCGGTCGAGTCCGCCGATGCGAAAACCCTGAGGTGTCATGCTGGCCGGAACCATAGTGGGTGAGATATCAAGCGGTTGTGTCTCGGCCTTCGCACGCGAGATCGGCTGCACCGCGACTAGCACGACGACGACGAGCATAACGCGCGTTAAGTGAGAAACGACAGATAGTCTTCCCACCGGACACCCCCGACCCTAGGTTACTGTTTCTTCCATCGGGTTGGAGTGTCGAGGTCTTGAACAGTGCCTGACGAACGGCAGAGCCTACACACCGGCATCCATGCGCTTGCTGCGGGGGGTCGGGTCCGTCTGTCCCCGACCCCCCGTCGCTATCTTCAGCGATGGCAACCTGCCGGGCCGGAATCCCGGTGCGACGGCGGTCCCCCAAGGAGGTGTACTCAGGGTGGCGAAACATCTGAGTCTCAACGGGACCCCCGTCCGGTCACCATCACGCGAAGAACCACAGAGCAGCGCAAACTGCGAGTTGGGCAGAGGGCAGGCGCGACTCCGGGAGGTCGCCGCAAGGAGGGCTACTGGAACCTCCCTGCGCAGAGAGGACCGGAGGGACGCTCACCCAAAGACAGCCGGCACTGCCGTCGTTCGGGAATCCTACCCTCTGCCCAGCCAGCAGATGCATCCGTGTCATCGCTTCATGTTCGCCTCGACATTCCAAGATCGATCGCCATCTCACTCGCGATCTGCTCGATCCGCTCGACGGAAAGATGCCTGGTCTCCATCACCATATGTTTCGCGTCGAACTGCTCCCAGTCGTCAGTGAGTATCTTGAGTCCGAGCTCATCCGCCTTCTCGGCGAACATCGTGCCCGGATACGGAGTGGTGTACGACATCAGCAGCGTGGCACCAGCGTCCTTCAGAACGTGCATGAAATCGAGTGTCTCAGCGAGCGTCTGCTCTGTGTCATCAGGGAACGGGATCATGAACGAGCAGCTGGCCACGATGCCTACTGCCGTCGCCCATTCCACGGCGTTAAGTGCGTCTTCTTTCTTGATAGACTTCACTGAGTCGAGAATAGATTGCGCGCCGGACTCTATGCCGTACTGGATGCCAACGCATCCCGCATGCGCCATGCGCTTGAGCAACGCCTCGTCCACAAGGTTAACTCGAGTGGCACAGCCCCAGGTGAGACCAGCGGGCCGCGTGACAAGTAGGGCGAGAAGCTCTTCCAACCACGCACGGTCCAGCGTGAAGATGTCATCTACAAAGAACACGTGCTGCGCCCCGTAGGTGCGGACGATGTCCTCGACCTCGTCGATAATGTCGGTCACCGGTCGCGGACGCCGCTTGCCTCCCCATATATATGAAGCCGAACAGAACGGGCATCGGTACGGGCATCCACCACGAGCGGTAAGCACGTTGTGGGCGTCCTCGTAGAAGTCCAACGAGAGCAGGTGCCGAGCGGGTCGACGTACCTCGGCAGCATCCAACGGCAACCGCGAAGCGTTCTGCACCGGCGCGCCGTCCACGGTATGGCCCAGTCCGGCGATCTTGACAATCGCATCCGGCTGCGCACCCTGAGCCAGGGCTGCCAACAACTCAACCGCTGTGCGCTCGCCTTCGCCAACCACGACGAAGTCGATGTCGGGCTCGGCCAGCACGGCCTCGGGCATAATGCTCGGATGCGGTCCACCGACCATGACCAGAATCGAAGCGTCATGCTCCTTGACCAGTGCTGCGATCTTTACGGCGTTGGGATAGGTCTCGGTATGCGCGGAGATCCCCACCATGTCCGGCGCGAAACGCTTGAGTGCGAGCGTGACACGCTTGGGATTGAAACCGCTCACGTTGAGATCGACGATCTGCACGCGGTGACCCTCATCCAGCAGATGCGTAGCAACGTAGGCCAGTCCAAGCGGCGGCGATATGTGCGCATGTGGGCTCAACCGCGCCACGGGCGCCTGAAAGAGCAACACGTTCATCCTAGGAGTCACCGCCTTGTGGAGTCCTTTGTTGAGAAGGTCGCATTCTGTGCAGGGGGCACTGTCGCATCGTTGCCGCAACAGTGCCCCCGCACACCGTACATGTCGTACTAGTTCGCCTCTTCTGCCTCCGCCTCTTCCGGCATGGAAGCGGGTACCACTTCGAGATACTGCATGAATCGGGCCTTGAGCACGGCTCCAGCCGCGTCGGCCTGTTCCATGTAGCTCTTAGCACCAGCCACATCTTGCTCCACAGCATCCGCCAACTCACTGTCTCCGATGACTTCTCGGAACCAGGTCACAAGCTTTGCCATGTCCACGTAGTTCAGCGACGATTTGGTACCATCTTCGAGCAGATTCGCCCAGTTGTTCCCTATCAGGAACTTACCGGCCTGCGCGAAGCTGTACATCTCCACGTTCTGGCTGCCGACAGCCGGACTCGCACTGTAGCCAGTCAGCCTTTCGGAATACGCGAGCTCTCTCTCCGCATGTCGCACGAGTTCCTCGGATGGCACCGAGAACACGCGCTCAGTCACTGTAGGCATGATCAGCTCCCTAGCTTGCCCGCACTCTCGAGCGCGTCGGCCACATTGTCCAGGCCAAGACCGCTGAGAGTCGCCCGCGTGGGCCAGCCGGTCTTCTTGTCCCAGCCTTCGACGCCAAAGAACAGGTCCTTGAATCCCTCGAACTTCTCGCGATCGAGACTCCTACCCAGGTTGTCAGAGAACGACCACTCCCCGTTCTCGTACACGGGCAGCGAGTAAGGTGCCGGGTTCGGCTCATCGTACACGTAGCCGGCAAAGACCTCTTGCTCGCGATGACGACCCTGCAGGACCCAGATCGACTTGTCGAGGTTCCAGATCTTCCTGCCGATTTCCAGACCATCCGCGAAGGATATGTTCTTGCCGGTGACCGCGTTGAAGATCTTGGGCTCATACTCCGGCGTGGCGCCGGTGTGATCGTCCGAGTTGTAGTTGATGTACATCGGCCAGGCCCAGTCGCAGTACAGAACCGACTGCTTCCAGAACCGGGTGTAGTGCCGGTGATAGGCGATGACCTTGGCCTTGGGCTCTCCGTAGATGCCCACCTCGCTGTAGTCGAAGCCCATGGGATCGCCCAGGCCCGTTGCCTCTGCGAGACGACTCGCGACCTCTTCGGCTGAGATGATCGGATCCTGGCCCACCATGCTGCGGATGTACGCCATCCAGTACACGTGCCAGTTGAAGCCATGCTCGTTGATGTCGCGATCGCCGAAGATCGAACCGTAGCTCCATTCAACCTCGAGACGAGGATTGTAGTGCTCGGCGTAGCCCCAGTTCGGCCTCTTGAGCAGTCCACTTGCGAGATCTTCTTCCAGACGACCCCACTTTGCAGACGCCCGCACGATGCCTTCGGCCAGATCGTCACCGATTCCCTCTCGGAAAGCGATTGCCTTGGTATACGCGTCGATGAACTCGTAGGACCCGTACTTGTCGAACGGCAGATCGGTGTCGATCGCCTTGCCAACTCCAAGAACACCCATCTTGTACAGCGCGTACAAGTAGTCATGGTCCTTGACGTCGTAGACGTTGAGTCCGAGCTTGTCGATCATGTCCGTCGCCTGGTTCTGAATGGCCTGAGTCTCTCCGGCCATGTAGAAGAGCGACTCGACGCACTGATCCTCGTTGCTGACACCGCTGGCCAGCTTGCGCCTGCAGTTCTTGAAGCAACCCATGCACCCCTGCGGGCGTGCCGGCTGGTCGATGCCCAGAATGAGCGGACCGTATCCAGGTCGGCTGGTGATGGCTCCATAGAAGCTGAAGTTGTCCACGGGAGCCTCGAGTGTGGGCTCGTCCACGTTGTAGCCAAAGCGGTTCTGCAGCTCGAACCGAATATCCACGAGCGACTTCGGATCCGCCACAGGTATGCTACCGGTGCCGATGACGCTCACGGCCTTCAGGTTCTTGGACCCCAAGACGGCTCCAAGTCCACCCTGTCCAGCCGCGTTGCCTGCGTCATGCAGAACGATCGCGCTGCGGACCAGGTTCTCGCCAGCAGGCCCGATCGTTGCGACGGCAGGCCTCTGAGTCGTCCGTCCACTGTCACGGCTGGTGTCCAACCCGTACCACGTTCCGTCCGCCGCATTTCCGTGGCTGACCGTACTCCAGATCTCCTCCTGGGTTTCATAGGTGTCGAGACCCCAGAGTCCCGAAGCATCCTCGAACGTGACTTTCCCGTTCACGATATTGATCCACACAGGGGTCTTGGACGCACCCTGAATCGCGATGCCGTCCCAACCTGCGTACTTCAGCATGCCCGAAAAACGACCACCAAAGTTGGAACGTGTGTACCACCCAATGGGGTATGAGTGCACGCTGATGAAACCAGTCTCCGTACGTCCCGAAGCCGAGGGAGCCAGCGTTCCCGACAGCGGCGACGTCATGAAGGTGACGAGGTTGTCCGGGTGGAAACCATCGATGGTCTTGTCTTTGACCCGCTCAAAGAACAGCGCCGAGCCAATACCATGGCCTCCGCCGTACTCCTCATAGTCCGACGTCGCTATCTCTTCCGTGCTTCTGTCGGTCAGATTCACAAATAGAATCTTCCCGACGTATCCGCCTGTAGCCATATCTCAAGTCCTCCTCGATGTTATTCAGTGGCCGGATCAGTTGGTCGGGAAGCCAAGCTTTCCGTAGTGCTCGTTGCGAAGATTGACGTCGTAGCCGGCGTCGGACTGCATCGGGATCTCCTTGGTGAAGGAAATAGCCTTCATGGGACAGAGCTCCACGCATGCCTGCTTGCCATCGGCTCCGCCGTCCTGGCTCCAGAACGGGGTCTCTTTGCACAGATCGCACTTCTGAGCATGCTTGTCCTCGTGGTTCCACTGCACGCGTGAAGGTGTGAACACGCATGCGTTCACGCACTTCTCACAGCCGACGCACTTGGCCTCGTCGACCATGCGGACACCAGTGACCTCGTCTGCATGCATGGCGCCAGTCGGGCACGCATCGACACAGGCCGGGAACGGGCACTGACGGCACTGCTCCTGAGCCATGTCGTATGGGTACTTGCCGAACGGATCCTGCGTGATCTGGATACGCGAGAGCGAGATGTTCTCTCGGCCCTCATGAACCAAAGAGCAGGTCAGCATGCATGTCTCACACCCCGCGCACTTCTTGGTGTCCACCAGCAGGTAGCCTCCGGACGCCGGAATCGCGAGTACTTCTTCGGGGAGCAGGAATGCTCCGCCGATAAGCCCGCCGAGCACTGCGCCGATACCAAGACCGCCCACGCCGGTGAGAAAATCGCGCCGGGAAACGCCCGTCTTGGCGTCGCCATCCGCGGCGACTACCGTGTCTTTCGTCTTATCGATGTCTGCCATCGTTGGTCCTTTCAGGTTCTCGTGGACGGCGCTAAGCGACCGTCTTGTCCTTCTTCGCCTTGTCCTCGTAGCCGAGCTCCTCGAGCCACCCCGCATGCTCCTTCTTGGCGTGCTCGAGCGACACGTAGCCGGTGAACATCGACTTCAGCACAGGCCAGCTCATCGGGAGCACGGCTGCGAAGAAGACGTGGGCGAGGAAGAAGGCGAGCATCGCTACCGTCGCAATATCGTGAGCGGGCGTGACGACCGCCATCAGCCATGCGGGCACATTCATCGCATGTGCCGCGACTTTGAGCAGCCCGGTCAGGATAATGACGCTCGTGGAAACGAGCGCGAGGATGTACGCCATCTTCTCGCTCTCGAAGTACTTCTTCTCCGGCGGCATAGTGAACTTCTTCATGCCGAGGAGGAGGCCGTAGTGGCGCTTGGTGTACTCGATCGCGTTCTTGGTCGGTAGGTGCTCCCTGAAGCGCTTCTTCTCCAGAAGCGTGTTGGCACTGTAATAGAAGGTGCCGAACAGGAAGACCGTGACCGCCGCAAAATGTAGATCCATCCAGCCCCATATCGGTGCGCCGCTCCCGGCGAACGCGGGCAGGAACCAAACTCCCATCGCGATGCCCGAAACGAGCAGCACCGCCGTACCGATCCCGTGCGCCCAGTGTTCAAGACGCGCCGCGCCATCATGCCTAAGCACTCGGTCGCCTTGGACCACCGGATCGCGCCGCCGCGTGAAGCCCGCGGCTAGTACACCAAGAAACGGCGCTAGCCAGATGAGCCACGTGGCGGAGTCAAACAGAAGCGCTCTCTGCATACCCTCACCCCTATTCGTTGTCTGTGCTGCCGGGCACGGACCGCGCGAACACCCGGGTGGGGGTACGCGAGGCCTCGTTCATTCTCCGGACGCTCGCGCAAATATGTCAATCTCTCAAGTATTGATAGTTTATCTGTGATGTACTAGATGAGAACCGTTTGTAAGGTCCAGCTGTCGATGGTGAAGAGCCAAGAAGTCCTGGTACAATGCATCTGAAATGCATGATGGTAATTGATACTGCGAACCGTTCTATGGCAACGAGTGCACGCAAGGGCGCCTGTACAGACATGACGAACGGTAGAACCACAGTCGCACAGAGGAGTCCTAGTGACCGAAACACCCAACATGGAAGCGATGTTCTCTATGCTCGAAGACGAGCAGCTGGGTGTGCTTCTCCACCGCTCCACGCGCGAATCGCTGTCATGGGACGACTTCTTGCGAATGCGCCTTCCGCAAGGTATCAGCGCAATGGATGCGTGGGAACTGCTGATGGGCCTGCGCAGGGCGAGCGCGATCTACTTCCCGATACCGGATGTCGAGGACTGGGTGTACTGGTACACACCCACACAGCAGATCAATGCGTCCATCGCGCTCATCGAGTGTATGTGCAGACATGGATCCTCACTGCACAAAGCCGTGTCCGAGGCTTCCGGACAGCAGTTTCTAGTCCGCTCCCGCATTGACGAGTCGGTGGCCGCAGTCCAACTCGACGGTCTCTTGATCCCCCCGGAGAAGACACGCGAGATGCTGAGCTTCGACCGGGCTCCCAAAAACGCAAACGAACGCCTGATCTCGAACACCGTCGCGCTTGTTTCGCGCATGGACGAGTACACGACCCGGCCCTTCTCGCGTGAACTCCTCATGGAACTCCATGAACGGGTTCTTGAGGGAGTAGACGTCGAACAGCTCCAGACCACGGAACGACGGCATGGCTTCGGGCAGGAGGACTTTGACGAGACCCTCCTGGCGGAACTGGCTGACCGACAGATCGAGTTGATTTGCGACTACGCAAACGGAGTCACCGGAGATCGGTTCGACCACGCCATCGTCAGGGCGCTCATCATCCGAGAGTCACTCCGAGGCTACCGCCCGCTGCCAGTAGCGAGCAGTTCGGTCGCGCGACTCGCATTTGCACTCTATGCGCTTAAGTCAGGTCTTCCGGTCCTCGCCGCGTTGCCCATCTCGAAGACCTCGCTTGAGTGGGAGTCAGGGGTTCGCACTATTCCGTCATGCACCGAATCCTCAACGTTTCACCGCGTCGAGCGCTACCACGAATACGACCTCACGCCGTTCGTGACCATCGCGACGCAGCTCACGCTGCAGGCGGTCCAGGAGCTGGGTGCTCATATCGAGCGCAGTCTGCGTCGCGACCAGGAAGTGCGTGCAGCGCTGCAGGAGGACACGCTCCTCAACCACAGACAGCGATCGATTGTTGGACGCGCTCTGCGAAACCCGAACGCCGAGTTCCAGATCCGTTACCACAAGACGAAGCACAACATAGCGTACGCCACGGCGCGGGCCGACCTGATGACCCTGGCCGAGATGGGCTACCTCGTGCAGGAGCAACGCGGGAAGGCGTTCGTATTCCGCTCGGACCCGGGCATTAAGTCACTGCTGCACCTGCCAGAGTAGGACCAGGCGCCTCGTGAGGCTCCCTACATCCCCCGCTCGCGCATCGTCTTCACGACAAAGCTCGCCACGTCGATGCCGTGCGTCTTGCGGCCAAAGCCGGCGTCCATGCCCCAGCCGCAGGCGAGCTCGTCGGTCACCTGCGTGCCGCCGGCGATGAGGATGAGCTTGTCGCGCACGCCCTTCTCGGCAGCGAGATCGGCAAGCTTCTCCATGTTGCGCCGGTGCATATCGCCGTGCGTGATGATCGTCGAGATGAGGACGATGCTAGCTGCGTGCTCGATGGCTGCGTCGAGGACCTTCTCCACCGGCACACTCGTGCCGAGGTAGGTCACGTCGAGACCCCACTTCTCCAGCCCGCCGTGCTTGATGTCGATAATCTCGCGCATGCCGACCGAGTGCTCGTCCTGGCCAACGGTCGCGGCGACCGCCTTGAGGCCGCGCTCGTGCACGAAGTCGCGAATCTCCTCGTCGGTGAGGACCTCAGGGATCTCCGGAATCGTGAGTGTCTTCGGGTCGATTGCGATATCCAAGCGACCTTTGAGCTCGATCAGTGTTCCCTCGGCGGGGTGCATTACCTGCTTGTTGATGACCTCGCAATCCGTGAGGTTCATCGAGCGGCCGAGCTCAAGCGCGGCAGCCTCCGCGATGCGGTCCGAGACCGGCAGGAACATCGTGACGGCCACGATGCCGTCGCCAGCCCACTCGACCTCCGGCTTGATAAGGCCATGCACGCGCATCTCGGCGGTGGCGGCAAGACGCGCGTTCACGTTGTCCTCAGGATCGAGTTCATCGGTGAACGGGACCTTGCTGTCGTCGCACATCGTGCAGCCGCCGATGAGATCGCACGGATGCTCGAGGCCCTCGGGCAGGTGGTTGTCTCCGAAGTGGTCGCACACCGGTGCCATGTAGTCGTCGGCGCGCGGCACGATGGTTCCCTCGGCAACCCCGCCATCGGAGCTACGGGCGATACCGTCGTCGTTCGTCTCCGGGTACTCACCGCTGTCGACGAAGTACGCGTCTTCAACCCCGGCGAAGTAGCCGCCGTCGGCGATCATCGCCTCCAGGAAGAGCACTGCGCGCTCCTTGAGCTCACGTACGCGTGTCTTGAGCTCCGGGTTCTCGCGGTCGATCTTCACGATCTCGCGCAGGCCATCCATGCCAACCATCGACTGCTTCGCCGTGTTCACGGCGGCGATGTTGTTGTAATGCCACGGCACGTTGCGACCCTCGTCGGGCGTGATCGTGGACTGGATATCCGCCGAGGTAAGCCGCGATATCACAAGGTTGAGTACGTGGCTGACCGTGGCTTCTCGGCTATCGGCCTCCATGTAGCGGGTGTTCTGCTGGGCGCGCATCTTGTACTCGCCGAAGAGGTCGCGCAGCGCGATCGCGTACGGCATATCCATGCGCATGCACGGCGCGGGTGCGGCGTCCGGCGGCACGGTCGAGAGCGCGATCTGCTCCTTGGGCATACCGACCGCCACCGAGTAGGCGCAGTTGATGGCGTGCTGGACGAGCAACTCAGGCATGACCTTCCACGCGCGAACCGCCGTGGCGTTCGCGTTGTGAGCGCCGTCGATCTGCAGAATGCCGGAGCGCGCCATAACGCGCTTGGCGACGGCGGCGTCCACGAAACTGCGGTACATGTTGATGTTGCGGTAGAGCACGTTGTACTGCGGATCCTGATGCGCGCCGTTAACGCCTTCCTCGGCGAACATCACGGCGATCTCGGGACCAGCGACGCCGCTCACGTAGCTGTGGTAGTTGATCGGGCGACCGACCTCATCCTCGATGAGATCGAGTGCGCGGCGAGTGAGGCGGCACTGCTTGCGGGTGACGGCGATACCGCCGACGCCTTCGGGCGTGCCTTCCAGGAGACCGTCGATGTGGCTCTGTCCGGCGGTGCGAATGACCATGATGTGATCGGCGCCGTGCCAGGCGGCCATGCGCATGCGGCGGATGTCGTCTTCAGGCCTGCCCGAGGCGATCTCGGTCGTGACCACACAATCAGGCTGCGGGTCGATGTTGTCGAAGTAGTGCGCGGCCGGCAGCGGAACGCTCTGCTTGAGCAGCTCGGAGGTCTCGTGGTAGGTGAACTCGTACATCTTCTGGGCGGGAACGGCCTTGCGCCAGGTCCAGCCGTGGCGGCGCGGGCGGTAATCCGCCAGGCCATCGAGCAGCGACTGGATGTCGATCTTCGTGCACGGGTCGAGAGGCGGCAGCATGTCGCTCATCGCGCGCCCCCGAACTTCTCGGCAGGGATTTCCCAGCCCTCACCGGCGGCAAGCCGGGCGGCTGCGGCAGGCGCGTCGCAGCTCCACGCCTGCATGCAAAGATAGACGACGTGTCCCGCTCCATGCCCGAGATACCCGCGCGTTTCGCACTCGGATACGACGGCCATGCAGGTGCGCGAGTCGATACCCATGCGCATGAGAACGCTGCGCTCGATCGACGGCGAGGTGTGCGTACGCGCCAAGTCGATAAGCGGCTTCACGACGTCATTAGACAGCTCCCAAAAGCGGGCTTCGAGCTCGGTATCCGAGAGACCCGCCAGGTGCTCGCGGACCTCGTGGAACGTATCGGGACGAACCATCTACGCCTCCTTGAGTGCAGCGATGATCTCCTCGACCGTCGCCGGATTGCTGTTTGTGTCCTCGGCCAGGAACGCGACGTCATCGCTCGTGGGCGCGTATCCCTCGGGCGCATGTGATAGCGCGTTGCGGACGTAGCTCTTCCGCATACGGGCGAGGTCCATCTCCTTCGCGCGGATCTGCTCGGGCCGCTCGGGGATGATGATGCTCTTGCCCGGAACGTTCTCGGTCGGATCGCCAGCACGCACCTCGACGCCGTTCTCACGCGCGAAGTTGAGCTGCGCCCAGTGGTGCTTGCCGGCACCGGTGTACTCGGTCTCCTGCACCACGACGGTGGCGTCCACAGGCAAGTCGCGCGCGAGCGACATAGCGGCTGCCATCGCGGTGTTGCCGGACGGGCCGCGCTCGAGTCCTTCGAGCTTGGCCATCGCTTCGGTCACGTAGAAGACCTCGCCCTGACTCACGGTGAGGTAACGATCCATATAGCGCAGCGCACGCGCAGCGTTGCGCGGCACGTCGGCGCGGTCGGGCCACGTCGCGAACGGCACGCCAAAGCCCGTGTGACCCGTTGTGAAGCTCTTGCGGTTGAAGTCCGAGTCACTGGCCATATGCAACCCCGAGAGGTCGACGCTGGCGCTCACGATCTCGGTCTTCGCGCCGGCGCGCTTGAGGCCGCGCGCGGTTCCGGTGGTGTTGCCGCCGCCGGCATGCGTGACGACAACGTGCGTTGGAGGTGCGCCCGTGACGGCCGTCATCTCCTCGGCAAGCTCGTAGCCGAGCGTCTCGATGCCCGACACCCCGAACGCCGAGTAGAGCGAGGCCGCCAGGTAGCCGGTCTCGTCGAGGAGCTCCAACATGTGGCTGAAGAGCTCGGGACCTACGGTGAGCTGGATGACCTCGGCGCCGAACGCTTCGCAGATGCGCGACTTCTCGATGATCTCGGGCTGGCCCACATGCCGAGAGTCGAACGCCTCCTGCACGATGATGCAGTTGAGGGCCGCGCGCGCCGCCTGACTTGAGACGGCCGCACCGTAGTTGCCGGAGGTTGCGGCAATGACGCCCGCATACCCCTTCTCCTTGGCGACGTGAATGCTCACGCTCGCGCGGCGGTCCTTGAAGGAGCCGGCCATGTTGGCGGCCTCGTCCTTCACGAAGATGCGTGCGCCGTGGCCGGGCTCGCTGTACGACCGAACGAGGTCGGTGAGGTTACGTAGCTCAAGAAGCGGTGTACGCCCCACGCCGCCTGCGCGCTGAATGGCGACAATGTCGTCGATAGAGTAGCCGTGCGCGGACATCATGCCTTCGTAATCGAAGGCGACGGGACTGCGCTCGAACTGCGAGTAATCCATACCGAGCGCACGCTTCATGATCTCGCCCTTGCGGGCCATGATCGCTTCGGTCTTTCCGGCCACGTTACTCACCCGCCTTCGCGCGGTATGCGGCAACGCGATCGCGCAGGTCTCGGCCAACGTGCGTGAGCTCGGGCGTCGGACGCCCGAACGTGTGCATGTAGCCGGGGTTCACGTCGGTGAGCATCCCGGTCACTGAGCGACCGGTCATCGTCTCGACGGTGACCTCATCGCCGAGTGATGCCGCCGAACGGGCGAATCCCTTCACCCACATGCGCAGCGGCTGCGCAGCGGTCTCCTCGGGCAGATTCGTCGATCGGTCGGCGGGCTCGAGCAACACTCGCTCGACCTCCACCCAGTCGCCTACGCTGCAGCGCGTGATGTCAGCCATGATGCGAATCTCCTAGACGGTCGGTGCCCAGAAACGCGGGATCGGCAGGTCGACGACGGTCACGATGCCCGCAGGTGCCGCACCGATGAGCGGGATGTAGTTGCCGGTGCTCGCGTAGGTTCCCTTGCCACCCGGGATCTCGGGACCATCGTGGAAGCTGATATTCGGCTCCCCGACGATCGTGATGTAGTCGCCGGTCTCGATACCTTCGAGCTCGGGGTGGATCTGCTGCGGGTGCACGAGCTCGATCTTGAGTTCGCCTTTGCTGTATGCACGGGCGATGTGACGGCAACCCGCGACGTCACCGGGAGCAACGTGCACGTGCGGGGTCTCGCGCTCGACCGTTGATACGATCGGCTCACGGGTCTCGACGACCTCGTCGATCTCCCAGCCAAGGGCGTACGCGATGAGCCCGACGGATTCTTGGAAGCCGATGTGACCCACGATCGATCCGTCGGCGATACCCGCGTTGAACTGCTCAACGGTGGTACCCACGCCCTGGCTCTCCATAACGGTCGGCCCGAACGGCGAGAGGTCGTTGATGCGTGCAGCTTCGATGCGCTCGATGTGCAGACACGCCGAGGAGAGCAGGATCGGCAGCGCGTCGAGAACGAAGCCGGGGTTCACGCCTGTGCCAAGCACGCTCACGCCATGCTCGCGGGCGAGCGCGTCGATCCGCTCGGCCCATGCGGGGTCGGTCGCCCACGGGTACGCGAGGGTCTCGGCGATGCAGATGACGTCTGCCTCGGCCTTGAGGGCGGCCTCGACCTGGTCGGTTATCTGATGCAGGTTGCTCGCGGTGAGAATGCACACGACGTCGGGCTTGAGCGCGAGGACCGCTGCGGAATCGGCGGTGACGGGAATGTCGCACTCCCGACCGGTGACCTCGCCGACGGTGCGACCATGCTTCTCGGGGTGCCTATCGATGACACCTACGAGTTCGATGTCTTTGGGCCGGTCCAGGATATAGCCGAGCAAACCCTGTCCCATCATGCCCGTACCCCAGACGGCGACCTTGATCATGAGAACTCCTTATCGTGACGTGCGGATACAGAAGCAATGGATTCCTATGCACTTCAAGATAGCGCGAAGACGGTGCCTGCGCGAGATGCAATCACTTCATGGGGGCACCGATTTGGCGTATGTTGGCTGAAGACCTATGCGGCTGACACAGGAGCGACCATGCCAATTCTCAGTGCCCGAGACATTGTCCAACGTTTCGGACATGAAGAAGTGCTGCACGGCGTCTCACTCGGCGTCGAGCACGGCGAGATACTGGGGCTTCTCGGCCCATCCGGTGCCGGCAAGACGACGTTCGTGAACGTGATTGCAGGAGTGGCCGAACCGGTCTCTGGCGAGGTCCACGCATTTGGCGAGCCGATGCCTTCCCTCAAGCTCATGCGGCGCATGGGGTACATGGCCCAGTCTGATGCGCTTTACACCGATCTCACCGCCTCCGAGAACCTCGAGTTCTTCGGGTCGCTGTACGGACTCTCCGGCCCCGCGCTCAAGCGGGCCGGCGAGAAGGCACTCGAGACGGCGCACCTGCAAGTTGAGCCAGGCAAGCTGGCCCGCGACTACTCGGGCGGCATGCGCAGGCGCCTGTCGCTGGCCACGGCGATACTGCACGAACCCGAGTTGCTCATTCTCGACGAGCCCACGATCGGCCTGGATCCGCTGCACCGCGTCGACATCTGGGAGTCGTTTCGCCAGATGACCGAGACTGGCAAGACGCTGATCGTAACCACACACGTCATGGACGAGGCCGAGCGATGCGACCGGCTGGCGATGATACGCGACGGCGTATTCATCGCGATCGGCACACCCGAGAACCTCAGGATGCAGGCAGGCGCGTCAACCCTGGAAGAGGCATTCCTCCACTTCGCCCGGATGGAAATGACCCAGGGTGGTGGTCACGATGCGTAACACCCTGGCGGTCGCTCTCAGGATCCTTCGGCAGTTCAGGCACGACCCTCGCACCCTCTTCATGATGATCGTCGCACCCATCCTCGCGCTGTTCTTGCTCAACGTGATCTTCGGCTCCCCGTCATACGAGCCGCTCATCCTCACCGATGGCATGGCGTCGGACTTCACGCAGGCGCTTGAGGATGCCGGCGCCAGAACGGGCAGCGCGACCCAGGCCGAGGCGCTCGACCTTCTGGCAGTCGGCGACGCGGACGGGTTCGTCAGCAAAGACGGAGATACAGTCAAGGTGTGGGTCGAGGGCTCGGATCCTGCCATCACGGGCGGCGTGGTGAGGGCTGTCGGTCAGGCTCAGATAGAGGCGCTTGCCTCGGTCAAGCTCGACATCAAGCCGATCAAGCTGCCGGGCGGGATTGAAATCGACGTCACCAAGTACCTACCGCTGCCGACGTTCGAGGCGCCTCAGGCTCCAGAGATCGCGTATCTGCACGGCTCGGCAGAAATGAGGCCGTTCGACTTCTACGGACCCGTGTTCATCGGCGTGTTCGTGTTCTTCTTCGTCTTCATCACGAGCGGCATCAGCTTCGTCCGCGAACGCACCGGCGGAACACTGGAGCGCCTGCTCGCAACGCCGATACACCGTCGGGAGCTGGTTGCTGGCTACGTACTCGGATTTGGCGTGTTCACGTTGGTCCAAAGCGCCGCTGTCGCTTGGGCGAGCATCTACTGGGTGGGCTTCCCCAACTTCGGCAGCTTCTGGCTGGTCCTGCTTATCGCACTCTCCATGGCGCTGGTCTCGCTCACGCTGGGAATCCTCGTCTCGGAGTTCGCCAACACTGAGTTCCAGGTCATACAGCTGCTGCAGATCATCGTGATACCGCAGATCCTGCTCTCGGGCATGTTCGATCTATCGCAGACCCCTGGCTGGATGCAGCTGCTCAGCAGGCTCTTCCCGATCACGTACGGCTCCGATGCGATGCGTGCTGTCATGCTCCGCGGAGCCGGGTTCGGCGACATAGCGCTGGAATTGGCCGTGCTGTGGGCCTTCATCGCAGTGTTCATAGTAGGCAACATCGCGGCACTGAAGAAGTACCGCCGGATCTGACCGTTAGCCGAGAGAGCCCTACCCCACTCCACCTGCTATCACCGCGCGTGCCGCCACAAGACCGCTCGCGCTCGCCTGGATGAGCCCACGAGTCACGCCCGCGCCGTCCCCGACGGCGTAGAGCCCCGCGACCTGGCTCTGCAGGTGCGAATCGAGCTCCAGGCGCGACGAGTAGAACTTGACCTCGACACCGTAAAGCAGCGTTCCGTCGCCCGCGACTCCCGGGGCAAGTTCGTCGAGCGCATCCAGGAACTCGAGGATGTCAGCGAGGTGGCGGTACGGGAGCACGAAGCTCAGGTCGCCGGGAGTCGCCTGCGGCATAGTAGGGACGACGACCGACTCGGCGATGCGCTTTGCTGTAGAGCGCCGGCCGAGACGAAGGTCGCCGAGGCGCTGCACGATGATGCCTTCGCCGAGCAGGTTCGCGAGTCCCGCGATCGAGCGCCCGTACGTGATCGGCTCGTGGAACGGGTGCGTGAAGCTCTGGCTTACGAGAACCGCGAAGTTGGTGTTGGCGGTCTTCTCCTCGGCAAAGGAATGGCCGTTCACGGTGACGATGTCGCCGTACGATTCAGTGGTGACCTCACCGTAGGGGTTCATGCAGAATGTGCGGACCTGATCGCCGAACTGCTTCGAGTAGTAGATGAGCTTGGCTTCGTAAAGCGCATCCGTAAGCGGCTGCATCACCGGCGCCGGGACCTCGACGCGCACGCCGATGTCGACCGCGTTGTTCACGAGCCCGATGCCGAGCTCGTTCGCCTGCTCGGTAAGCCAGTCGGCGCCGTCACGACCGGGAGCCGCGATGACCGCCTTCGCGCTGACTCTGGAACCGTCGACGAACTCAACGCCTTCGACGTGGCCGTTGTCCACGAGGATTCGGGAGACCGCAGATGAGAGGCGCACCTCGACGCCGCTCTCGGCAAGGTAATCGTGCATCGCCTGAAGCACTGCGGGTGAGCGGTCGGTTCCGATGTGACGGATGCGCATAGGAATGAGGCGCATCTCGGCAAGGGTTGCCTCGCGGGAGAGCCGCGCTGCGGTCTCGGCGTCGGGAGAGTGTACGTCGGTGGTCGCGCCGAACTCGAGCCAGATCTTGTCGGCGTCGTCGATCAGCCGCCCGAGATTGTCGGCGCCCACGTAGTCGCCAAGCCAGCCGCCGACCTCGGTCGTGAGAGTGAGCTTGCCGTCGGAAAACGCTCCTGCGCCGCCCCAACCGGTCATGATCGCGCATGTCTCGCAACCGATGCAGTGCGTCTGCTTGGCGGGGCACTTGCGCTTCGCGATGGGCTTGCCGCGCTCCGCCATGAGGATTCGGTCGGCTCGGCCTGATCGAATGAGTTCGATCGCGGCGAAGATGCCCGCCGGTCCGGCGCCCACGATGACGACGTCGTACCGCTGCTCGGTCATGGAAGTCCTTTCGTTGGAGTCACGACAGGTTCATACCACGATGAGCGTGCGTTGTCGCCTGCTAGTCGTTACGAGGGAGTCCGGCGTGGGCAGGTACCATGCGTCCACCGCAACGGAGGTGCCTGATGGCCGAGCAGAAACGCGTCACCATATTCACGACTAAGACTTGACCGTACTGCACACACGCGAAGAGTTACTTCGCTGAGAAGAACGTGCAATTCACGGATGTGGATGTCGCCCAGGATCGCGCAGGGCTCAAGCGCATGGTAGCCGCGACAGGGCAGTACGGCGTGCCGGTCATCATGGTCGGCGATCAATCCATGGTCGGCTGGAATCCAAAAGAGTTCGATCGGCTGCTGAAGTCCTAGAGATGCCGGGTGGTGCCTACGGCACGTTCTTGGCGAGCGGCGCGAACTTGGTATAGCGATCGAGGAAGGCCACGTAGCAGCTGTCGACGGGGCCATTTCGATGCTTCGCAACGATGATTTCAGCTTCGCCCTTTGCGGGCATGCCCTCGGTCCGGTCTTCGCCGCCTCCGAAGTCGTCGTGACTACCTCCGCCGCCACCGCTACCGATGGTCTCGCGATGGATGAACATGACAACGTCGGCGTCTTGTTCGATCGCGCCTGATTCACGCAGATCGGAGAGCATCGGCCGCTTGCTGGTCCGCTGCTCGACCGCACGCGACAGCTGCGAGAGCGCAACGATCGGGACGTGGAGTTCCTTCGCGAGGATCTTGAGGCCACGGCTGATCTCGGCGATTTCGACCTGGCGGTTCTCGGAACGTCGGTTCTGTGGCTGCATGAGCTGCAGGTAGTCGACGATGATGAGTCCCTGGGGCTTGTCGCGGAAGAGACGCCGTGCCTTGGCTCGCACCTCGAGGATCGAGATGGCGGGGGTGTCGTCAACCCACAACGGTGCTGCGCCGAGACGACCCATCGCCTGCATGATCGACGGCCAGTCGCTGTCGTTCAGGTAGCCGGTGCGAAGGCGCTGAGAGTCGATTCTCGCCTCGGCGCACAAGATGCGCTGGACGAGCTGGTCGCTCGACATTTCCAGTGAGAATACGGCTGTTGGATAGCCCTCTTTTGCCGCGTTCACGGCCATGTTGAGCGCGAACGCCGTCTTGCCGACCGAGGGACGGGCCGCGAGGATGATGAGGTCGCCTGCGTGAAGCCCGGCGAGGATCTTGTCCAGGTCCGGGAAACCCGTGGGCACGCCGGTGATGTGCTCCTTGCGATCGTAGAGCTTCTCGATCTGCTCAAAGCCGGACTTCATGAGTTCGTCGAGCGGGCGGAAGTTGTTCGAGACGCGCTTGTTGGTGACGTCGAAGATGCGCTTCTCGGCCTGTTCGATGACGGCGCCGATGTCGTCGGGGTTCTCATAGCCGATGGCAACGATGCTGGTGCCCGCTTCAATAAGCTGACGCAGCAGCGACGTGCGCTTCACGATCTCGGCGTAGTAGATAGCGTTCGCGGCGGTTGGAACCATGCCGGTGATATCCAGCAGGTACGGCTTGCCGCCGGCTGCGTCGAGATCGCCGGTCGCCAGCAGGCGATCGGCAACGGTGATCTGATCGACAGGTTCGCCTCGGCCATAGAGGTACTTGATGGCGGCGAAGATCTTCGAGTGCGCGGAACGCGAGAAGTCAGCGTCGTCCACCGCGTCGAGACATGTCTCGACGGCCTCTGAAGAGAGGAACATCGAGCCGAGCAGAGACTGCTCAGCCTCAAGGTTATGTGGCGGAACGCGATCCGCCAAACTTGAGCCGCTCGACGCCATAGTCACCCCTGTCGTATCAAGCGATGCGCGAGGCGCCCCCATCCGGGGCGCCCGCGCGGTGCCTGTGCGGTATTACTCGGCTTCGGTCTCTTCAGTTGTCTCGGCGGTTGCCTCATCGGCTTCCGCTACAACCTCAACGACCTCAACTTCGACTTCTTCGACCTCAGGTGCCGCAGCGGCCTCAAGTGCGGCAGCTGTGCCGCCCAAGGGCACGACCTTGACGATGATCTCGGCCTTAACGTCCATGTAAAGATGGACGGTGACCGGATACTCGCCAGTGGACTTGATGTGCGCCTGAATATCAAGCTTGCGCCGATCGATATCCATACCGAGCTGGTCCGCAATGGCTGCGGCGACCGCACCGGATGTGACCGATCCGTAGAGCTTGCCCTCTTCGCCGGCCTTGGCCTCGATGATGAGCGTCTTGCCGTTAACGGATGCAGACATCTTCTCTGCACTTTCGTGCCGCTCGCCTTCGCGCTTGCGAATGTTGTGCTTGCGCGCCTCGAGCTGCTTCAGGTTACCGGGAGTGGCCGCTACGGCCATCTTGCGGGGCAGAAGGAAGTTGACCGCAAAACCCTGCGCGACATCAACTATGTCTCCCTCGTTGCCCCGACCCTTAACATCGGTAAGCAGGATGAGCTTCATTGTCTCTCCTCGTTCGTGCCGTCCGCCTCGACCCTAAGTCGGGCGGCGCGGTATTTACACTCTAGTCTGTGAGACGCACACGCGCCACACAGTCGAACGTACTTACTCTTCTGCCGAGCGATCCTCGCCGGAACTCCCAGCTGGAGCATTCTCGGATGGTGCTGCTAACTCTGCAGCTCCGTCCCTCGGTAGCTTGCGTACGTTCAGGAACATGTCCGCAAGACCCGTCAGGCTGACCAGCGGGAGGAATGCCTCGGTTAGCCCGAGTAGCACGTACCCCAACGCCTTGGACAGCCGGGAGAACTTGGCCCGCTTGTACAAGCTCGCAAACACCGCAACGCCCTGCAGAAAGAGAATCCATTGCGTGATGCGAAGAAGGTTCTCTCCGACCACGCCCATCACTCCGCCATTCCACCCACCGAGGAACTTGTCCGCAGCGAGCAGTCCTCCGCCGACGATCAGACCCCACACGACGTGCGGACTCAAATCAAGACGGTCAAGATCAGGCGGAATCTTCACACTCACACCGCTCGTTCGGGCCACAGCCGAGACTGCGAACACCGTGGTGAGCGTCGTGAAGAAACTCATGATCGCGATGATCGCCGGCCAGAGACGCACGAATGTGGTCTCCAGCAGCGCGATTTGCTCGCGAGCCTGTACTGCTTCGGTCGCGTTACCAACGACCTGGTCAAGCGCCGGCTGCGTCGCCGTCTTCATCAACGTGCTCATGTAGCCGTTGACCGATGTACCCTCCAAACCCGAAACCCCAACAAGGAGCCCAAGCCATATGACGGTCATCAGCGCGGTACTCACGAGCACCGCCGTCGCAACCGAGCGCCGCTGAACCAATGTCGCAACGAGGGGCCCTGCGATAAGCAGCCACAGCGTCACGTAGAACGGACCAGCGGGGTCGATCAGAAACGTCAACAAACCACACAGCACTGCGATGGCAATAGTCGTCACACGTTGGCCGCGATACCACAGCCACGCGAGAGCGCCTGCAGCCACGGGCACGCCAAGGAACGGCACCGCCAGCGACAGATATGCGCCGAGGATGCACGCCGCCGAGACGGCCAGCAATCGAACCGGACGAACCGGTTCGACGTTATCCGCGACTGCGCTTGCCATCGACCTTTCCGCTCACTACCGGAACGGCGTACGGCACAAGTGCCATCTCACGAGCGCGCTTGATAGCGGTCGCAAGCTGGTGCTGATGCTGTGCACAGTTACCCGAGACGCGGCGCGGCTTGATCTTGCCACGGTCGGTCATGTATTTACGCATCGTGTTCACGTCTTTGTAATCGATGTACTCGGCGTGATCCTTGCAGAAAGCGCAATACTTGCGCTTCGGCTTACGGGCGTAATCGCTCACGTTCGTCCAACCTCCTTTCGCGGCCCTGTGGGCCGGTGACACAAGCAACCGGCGGGAGGGTTCCGCCGGGGCTCAAGAGTAAGTCCGTACTAGAAGGGGATTTCCTCACCATCGAGGTCATCGGCAGTGCTTGCGGGAGCGGAGGGCGCCTTGTAGCCGCCACCCGAACCGCCTTCGCGAGAGCTGAGGAATTCAATCTCATCAGCAACGACTTCCAGCTTGGAGCGCTTCTCGCCCTGCGGGTTCTCCCACTGGCTCCAGCGCAGCTTACCTTCGATCGCAACCTTGGAGCCCTTGCTGAGGAATCGGCTTAGAGCTTCGGCACGCGCACCGAAGACCGTAACGTCCACAAAGTTGGGGACGTCTTCCCACTCGCCCGTGCTCTGATTCTTGCGGCGGTCGTTGACCGCCACGCCCATCTTGAGCACGTTCATACCCGAAGCCGTGGAACGCAGCTCCGGATCGCGCGTTAGATTACCGGTGATGTTGACTCTGTTGATGCCCATGTTCTCCACCTCGCTTTGCGGCACAATGCCGCGAGTAAGTCCGCTTCTCTACTCAACGACTAGGAAAGATCGTCGCGGCGTAGGATCATGAAACGGATGACCGGGTCAGTAATGTGCAGGACGCGGTCGAGCTCGGCGATGGCGGCAGTCGTCGCGTGGAACATGACAACGTGGTAGTCACCGTCAGTCTGCTTGTCGATTTCAAAAGCAAGACGGCGCTTACCCCAAGCATCTTCGGAATCGACGACACCCCCGTCGGCGGTCATCACGCTCCTGGCTTTGGCCAGGACGGATTCCCGTGCCTCTTCATCGAGGCTGGGGCTGAGAACTAGCATGAGTTCGTAAGCCTTCAATGGTTCACCTCCCTTGGGCTACTGCGGCCCCGGGACACGAAGGCTTTCGCCCGGGGCAGGAAATGAAGCTTTCGAAGTGTACCAGAGTCGCGCCGCGTCCACAAACGGTATAACCCCCGGCTCTGACACCCCCCGCTTCCCGTCTATCGCTCACGCCACAGCACCGGCAAAGCGGCCGACTCCTGGCGAAGCTTGCCGATGGCCGCCAGACATCCCGAGGCCGCAATCAACAGCCCCAGACCCGCTGCACTGACGGGTGCTACCGCGCTCGGCCGCATGACCGCCGCCGCCACAACGTCCGCCATCCGCGGTTCCGCGAACCCTGCCGTGTGCACGATTCCGTGGCGCATCCTCAGGCGGGCAATCTCGGCCGAGAAGGACCCTTGCACCGACTCGGCGATCTGCGGCCCGAGAACCGAAGATGCCTGTCCGGAAATGGTCGACCCAGCCGCCACAGTAACGACACCGCTCTTCGCGCTGAGGCCGGCGCTTGAGCTCACCCCGGAGCCGACAACAGCGGGAATGGCAGAGCCCGACGGGATCGCGTCCGGCACGCTTCGATCAGCGGCTATCTGCTCGCCCGGCTCCGGATCAATGCCAACTATGGCAACCGGCTTGCCCAGAAGCAGCTCAGGATCAACGTAGACACCCTCGTCTCGCACGCTCAGGTGCACGTGGGTGTCCGCCACGGAATCGTCCCCTGATCCCGCCAGGACACCAACGAGCTCGCCGGCCGACACATAGTCGCCCTTGCTCACGCTCGCAGACCTGAGCGGCGATACACAAACGAGCAGGCCGGTGTCGGTCGTTACGGTGACTGCTGTGACTCGCCCACCTCCATCGGCAGGCACCTGCCCGGCGAAGGACACTGTGCCGCCAGCGGCGGCAAGAACCCCATCACCCTCCTCGGCCTGGATGTCTAATCCGCGGTGCACGACATTCTTCCCCACCAAGGAGTACGTCGACCCGAAACGCAGCAACAGCTCGCCGCTGCACGGACGCGTGAGGCCTTCAGTCGCCCGCGCCGCCACAGGCGAAGCCAACAACAACATCAACGCAAGTACCCATATCCGAGAAACAAAACGCCGCCCCATAAGACACCCCCGATCGACGTTCCGCCGGGGAGTTGAGGGGCAGCGGTACCGAACCTATGTTCGATAGAGTACTCCGACTTTCTCAGTATTGGAATCAGTTCTGTGACCAGCGGCGAGAACGTCCGATAAACGGATGCACGAAGGCCACCCTGAGGTGGCCTTCGGTCGTTTCTTTGGAGCGGACGACGGGTCTCGAACCCGCGACCTACAGCTTGGGAAGCTGTCGCTCTACCAACTGAGCTACGTCCGCAATCGTGACGCGTATTGTAGGACAGGCTCATGTACCCGGCAAATGTCCCGCGCAACACTCCCGTCAGGTCGGTCCCCACTGACCCCAGCTACGGTCGACCAGATAGAGGGCGCCGGCCACAAGCGCGAGTCCGATCGCCCACATGAGTTTGCCGGGCTTGACCGGATCCTGCGCGTCACGCCCGGCTGCCACGATCTCGAGTGACGTCGCGTGGATATCCATGTCGCCGCCATGCTCGGCACAGGCCGCGTTGAAGACGCCTGAGACCTTGGCGACACCGCCCTCGTGCTTGTAGTCGCCAAAGACCTTGATCTCCTTGGCGAGCGAAGCATCGATCCACACCGCCATGCCGCTGTTGTAGCCGCCGAGGTGCGCGCCCTCTTCGACGTTCTTGATGTAGTACGCATCGTCGTTGAGGTGGATCCAAGCCTTGTCGCCTCGGACCATCGCCTCACCAATCGCCTCACCGGTGAACGTCACGGTCTTGTCATCCCACGCCTTCGGGGCGTCGACGAGCTCAGCGCTCGTTGGCTTGTTCGGGCTGCCCTCAGGGTTGTCCGCCACCCGGCATCCTCCGAGCACAAGCGCCCCAGACACCAGCACCACGGCGATCAGTACGCTTGCCAGTCGGCGCATCACCTGCGACCCCTAACCATCGAGTACGCGTATCCGATCAGCGCGAACACGGACATGAACTCGAGACGGCCCAGCCACATCACGAGGATATACGCAATCTTCATGAGCGCAGGCATGGCGGGGTCGGTGACGCCGCATGAAAGACCTGTATTCGACCCGGCTGATACGGCTTCGAACATCGACGAGACCAGCGGGTAGCCGTACAGCGTCCCCATGAAGGATGCAAGCGCATACATCGTGAGGTACGCGACGGTGATCGTGAGCGCGCTGCGCACCAGTCCGTCTTCCAGGAAGATGTCGCGAATGTGATGGAACTTCGCGCGCACGACCGCCGATTCCGGCGAGATCATCCTGCGAATGTCCTGAAGGAAGGCCTTCGTGATGATGCCGAGGCGAATCCCTTTGATACCGCCACCGGTTGAGCACGCCGAGGCACCAATCGCCATGGCGATGGTCGTCGCGATCATGCCGACCGGACCCCACTGACTGATGAACGCCTTCGAGTAGATGGTCGAGAAGCCGGTCGTCGTGTGACCAGACGCCAGCTGATAGAACGCCTTGCGGAACAGCGACATCGCGTCGGGATAGACGCCCGCTTTGGCAAGCCAGAACGTTGCGACAATGGTGATGACCATGAGTGTGGTGGCGAAACTCACGGTCTCGATATTCCGGCGTACCTCTTTTCGATTGCCGGTCCACAGAGCCCAGTGCAGCGCGAAGTTCAGTGAGCCGGCGATCATGATGACCACCGTAACGACTTCATAGGAAATCGAGTGGAACCACAGCGTGTTGTATGACTGCGGCGCAAAACCACCCGTCGACCACGCACCCATGAACACCCAGAGACCATGCAGGAACGCCCGAACCGGATCCTGCCCGAGCAAGATGCCTGTGCCGAACAATGCCGCTGTTCCGATCCCAAGCCAGGTGAGCGACACAAGCCAGATTGCGCGAGCAGTCTGGACTACGTTTGGCAGCAGCCGCTCGTCCTTGCCCTCGCCGACGTAGACCTTGTATGCGCCAGCCGTTCCCTTGAACAAGAACGTAAGCGCGATCACGACGATTCCCTGACCGCCCGCATACGTCAGCAGATGTCGCCACATATTGAGGCCCCGCGAGATGTGGTCGAGGTCCTGCAATAAGTACATACCTGTGGTGGTATACCCGCTCATAACATCGAACATTGCGTCCAGGTAGGAACCCTCGTGTCCGGACAGCCAGTGTGGCAATGCGCCAAGAATGGTTGCAACAATCCACGATCCCGAGGCAACGACGAGACCGTGGCTCCAGCTGAGATCTCGCTCGGTACGGCATACGAGCTGAGTGCCGAAGCCGAAGATGAAGCACGCCGACATGCTGATGACGAAATCGACGGCCGTGTCCCATTCCTGGAAGACGAGGGAGGTGACCAGCGGGATGAGCATGAGGATGCCGACACCGATGACGATCTTGCCAGTGTACTTTCCTATGAGCAGGTGATCCTGCTTGCGAGGACGGAGAATCATCGCCAGAACATCTTGGCGACGAGCGCCATGACGAGCGCTGCTCCGGTGAGGACGAGAACGTAGAGCGCCTCGGTAAGAATGCCACCGATATACAGCGGCCACTGTTCCAGACGCGTGAGAGAACGCTCGGGGAGACTCTTCACAGCCATCGTTCTAATCCCCTGTAAGCGCTCGCTTGAGCTTGGCTTCATGCTCGGTCTTGGTGAAGGCGATGATAACGTCGCCGGCGGCAAGCTCAGTATCGCCGTGTACTGTGATGACCTCTTCGTCGCGGATCAGTGCGACGAGAATGCAGTCCACCGGGAGCTTGAGCGCAGCGACCTTCTTGCCGCACACTACGCAGCGGTCTAAGGGCAACTCGATTTCCACGATTGCCATGTTCCCCTTGCGGAGGCTTGTGAGTGTACGGATATCGCCGATGGTCGCCTCTTCTTCGATCATCCGGGAGATGATCGTGGTCGAGGAGATTGCCTCGATGCCGAGCGCGTTGAAGATGCGTTCGTTCTTGGGATTGTTCACGCGAGAAATCGCGCGCGGTACGCCAAACGCAGTCTTTGCGAGCTGACACGACACAAGGTTGTCGTCATCGTCACCGGTCGCAGCCACGAACACATCTGCCCGCGATACTCCTGCGTCCTCCTGATACGAAGCGTCACAACCGTCGCCCTGGATGATGAGGGGGCTGCCCGGAAGCTCCGCCGAAAGCTTGTTAACGACGTCTTCGCGCTTCTCGATCAGCGCGACAGCGTGGCCGCGCTCAAGCAGCGTGCGAGCGAGATACGAGGCGACCTTGCCGCCCCCGTTCACCACTACGTACACAGCTACTCCTCCATAAGTCGAGCGATTTTGCCGAAGGCCTCATCTTTGACTGCCGCGATGACGATATCCCCCGACTTGATGATCGTGTCGTCTTTTGGAATGAACGTCGCCGCACCCCGCAGAACAGCACAGATACGGAACCCGTGATCGATCTCAAGGTCCCGGATTCGCTTGCCCTCGGTGTACTCGGAGCACTTGAACTCAATGACCTCGACGTCACCTACCGTACTCAGGTGATGGCCGTGGCCGGACTTTATCTTCTCCATGAGGCTCTCGGCTACCAGGGTCGTACCACAGACGTAGTCGAGGTTGAGTTGCTGGTATGTGCGCTCACGGACCGGGTTGTAGAGGCGCGCGACCACATGCTTCACGCCGAAGAGCTTGCGGGCGACCTCGGCAGCCATCAGGTTGGTGTTATCGAGGTTTGTGACCGCAGCGAAAGCATCAGCCTCACGGAGACCGGCCTCTTCCAGCACCTCTTCGTCAAAGCCAAGACCCTTGATGGTCACGCCGTTGAAGGTGCTGCCGAGACGACGGAACGCATCCTCGTCGCGATCGATAACGACGACGTTATGTCCCTCAACCGAAAGAAGGGTGGCGAGCTGCGACCCTACTCGTCCACATCCCACGACAACGATGTTCACTGCCTATGACCCCCAGTTCGCGAACCCTGTCCTCGGCTTCGCCCCAAAGCGAGCATCCACGCAGACTATTCCTGCCCGAACAACACGTCAATAGCGCGTTTCCTGAGTGGCACATCCCTAGTATGCGCCCCTTTTCGGCAAGAATGCAGACGGGCGCTGCCCCCGAAGGGAACAGCGCCCGTACAAAACGCGAAATGCTAGTTAGCACCGATCTTGAAGATCTTGGTCCCGCACGTCGGGCACAGGCCCTGCGTTGCCGGACGGCCGTTCTTCATGACAATCGACTGCGCGTCCTTGATCTCGCGCTTTTCCTTGCACTTCACGCAGTAACCTTCTTTGGCAGCCACTTGACCGCTCACCTCCATTTGCACGACGGATCCTACAACCCCAAGCCCCCACCTAGGGGCAAATCACCCTTTGAAAGTACTCTCCCCATACGAAAGTGTACAGGTATTCCACGCTTTGTGAACATTAATTACCAGGCATGTCCTTCGAGACACGCTTCCCCACGACCCCGGCGACGACGAGCGCAGCAGCGATAACGAATGTCAAAACTGCCCAAGAACCCGCGGCGAGCGTCCAGAACGGCTCAGGGAAGATGCGGATAATCATCGCATCCGCAGGGAAAGTCCAGGTACCAGCCTTGAAGAACACGCCATGGAACGCTGAGAAGAACGAATCGAAGTCCACGGTTCCCAAGATACCCAACAGCACGACCAGCCCGGCCATCGACCAACCGGCCGTTCTCAGGCCGCCTGAGACTCCTCGCAATTCGCCGCGAGAAAGTGCCTCGGCAGCCACCACTCCGAGAAGAATCGTGGCCAAGACCGTGATCCAGCGTGCGGCGAGGATGACCTTTCGGACGTCCACCAAGTGCGTGACCGAGGAGTCATCGAACCCCTCCTGGCCGTCGATGATGGCCGGAAGCGGGGGCGCATCGCGGTGAGTGACGAAGTATCGGACCTGCTCGGCGACCTCACGCACCCCGGCTTCAGAGAAGCCCGTAATTGCGGGAGCACCAGAAACGGGAGCAGCCACAAACGTGAACCAGGGCATCAGCAATATCGACACAGACAGGCCGAGGGCGACGATCGTCGCAGCCAAGGCGACCAGCGCGTGACGGCGGTTGGGCGCGGTACTCACTGTTCCTCATCCTCTACCGACTGATCGAGCGTACCGGCGGCGACAACTCGGTTGCCGCCGGCGTCTGACGCTTCGTACAGCGCCCTATCTGCCGCATCCACGAGCGCGTCGAACGTATGGCCGTCTGCAGGGAAGACCGCAACGCCCACGCTCACGGTCACGCTCAAGCCGCGCACCCTGAGTCCTTCAACGCGTGAGCGAAACTCCTCGGCCATGGCCATCGCGCGATCACCTGCCGGGGCTACTTCACCTTCATAGCGCGCGAACTGCGGCACGATGATCGCCATCTCCTCGCCGCCGACTCGACACGCGACATGAAGATCGCGCACTTCATCGAGCTCGTCATCGTGCGAAACCTCGCGCAGAACCCCGCCGAGCGCAGCAAGAATCTCATCGCCGACATCGAGCCCGAATACACGGTTGAGCTCGGCGAACTTATGGACGTCGGCGACGATAATCGCCAGGTCCCTGCCGCCGCGCCGCGCGCGCTCTATCTCGGCCGCAAGCACGCGATGGAAGTATGGGCGGTTGAACAACCCGGTGGTCTCATCCACAAACGAACTCTCTCGCAGTTCCTTCTCCCGGATATGGATGCGCTGCATCATCAGGATGCCGATAGTACCCGCGCCGCCATACATCGTAATCTTCCACAGATAGCGAACCAGCACGTACGTGCCGTTTGCGAAGAGATGGTTCGTCACGAACGGCACGTCCACATGCGGTATCCAGCGAAGATACTCGGCGCCGAGAACAAAGCCGTACAGCACCACCGAGACCATGACGAGCAACCAGACGTGCCACTTCTTCGGGAGAATGAATGCGCCCTCCAGAATGAAGAGCAGGTACATCGCCGAGAACCACGAGTACACACCGCCGCTGTAGTACACCAGCACGGTCGTGACGATGATGTCGAAGATAAGCTGCGCTTGATTAAGAAAAGCAACGTTGCCGACCTTGCGGTACGTCATCTGGTAGAAGGTGTTGTAGCTCATGACGAAGACCAGCGCGAACGCCGGCACGGTCATGTTGGTGACGAACTGCCTGAACGGCACTTCCTGCGCGTACACATACGCAGCCACCACTGAGAATACGGAGAGCGCGGCGACAATGGCCCAGCGCACACGGATCACGAGCCCGACGCGCTCGATATTAGCGCGCAACGACTCGATATCGTACTGCGTTGGGTGTTCACGCCACGAGACGACCGCCGTGCGTGCAAGCGCCCTCGCAAGCCTGCTTTGCATCAATCATGCCTCCGTACAGATAGCGCCCAGTCAGGGCTCACGCAAGGAACGAGTGTAGCACGCACCTGAGAGCGAGCCCCGTTACAGCTCACGTATGAGCTTGGCCACAAACGTGGCAGCAAGGTCCAGGTTCTCGGGCTGTACAGCTTCGACGGTGTCGGTTCGCCAGTGCCAGTTGGGAAGGCGGCCGTTGATATCGAACGCCATCACGCTCATCGCCTTGAAGCCGCGAGCAAGTGCGGGCGTCGCATCGGTTGACAGGCCGCGGTACTCTCGGCCCCTGACCGGCAGATCCTCCTCACGCGCCACGCGCCGCGCCGAGGATGCCAGGCGGCGGTCGCAGTGGTACCTACGCGCCATACCTTCGCCCGTGACCCAGTAGAGCGATCCGGTGCCGATGTTGTCGATGTTGATGATGAGCGCATCGCGAAGATCCTCTTCGTACTCCTTGAGAAACGCCTGCATGCCACACGTGCCGACTTCCTCGGCACCCGTGGCCACGAACCAGACTTCCTTCTCCGTGAGCGCTCTGTCGATACCTGTGGTCACCCGACGCCGGATACGCGCAGCCTCATCAGTGGCGAACGTCGGGTCGGTGAAGTCGGGATCACCGGCGCTACCGCCCTTGGAGCCGAAGTCATCATCATCGTCTTCGCTGAAGTTCTCCCAGTGGCCGATCTTCTTACCCTCGTGCCGCGCGTCGAAGTTGCTACCGAGGCCGAGCCAATCACGCAGTCCGTGGCGCTCGGCCGACTCCGTCGCTGTCAGCTTAGGCTCAGGCTCGTCAGAGCGCGGCTCGACGAGCGGCGCGTCCCACCCGACCGTGTCGCCCATGTCGAAGCTTGACTGGTTCTTGGCCGGGCGCGCGGGCTCCTCGGCATCCCAATCGACATCGCCAAAGCTGCCGAGCGAGCTGCGGCGGATATCGTCCTCGGCGGGGGCTATGGGCGTGTACGAAAGCAGGCTGTCTTCCAACACGACATCAGCCTCAACGGCGGCCTCGGGCGTACGACGCACAGGGGCTTCGGAGGAATATCGCGACGGCTCTGCATCTGGCTCGGGCACCGTAAGCTCCATGACACCGAGCATAGCCGCCACACCTGACGCGTTGTCGTTGGCGCCGTCGACCGCCTTCATGAACAGCTCGCGATGGAGGTTGATGAGCAGCGGAATCACCAGATACGCGGCGACCGCCAGTGTGGCGTACCAGCTGTACGGGCTCCAGGACTTCGTCCAGGGCAACGCCGAGACGAAGATGGCCCCCGGCACGATGAACGTGAGCCACTTCATGAGGCCGAACGAGAGGCCGAAATTCTTGACCATGCCCGGGCTGAAGGCCAGCGACGACTTCGCGGAGTCGTAGTGCGCCACGATCACGACGCGCTTGACTCGCTCGTTGCGGCGCGCCTTTGGGACGTGGCGCGCGATGACGTTCTGGCTCGGCCCCTTCGGCATGAGGTTACTCAGGCCCCAACGTGTATCCAGGTCGAACCACAGAAGCACGGCCGAGAGCACTGCAAGCAGAAACGCCGGCCACCCGAACCAGCGGGAGAGCACAGCTGCGCCGATTGTCAGCACGTGATACGCGATGTACGCCCACGAGTAGGTGCGCGGGCAATCGAACTCCTGGTGCTCGACCTCAAGCCCACGCTCCCGAAACACTCCGTCGATATATGCGGCAGCCTGTGCCTCGGCATCCGTGGTAGCCGGTCGTGGACCGATCACGTCGGCGAGCTGGTGAACGTGCTCAGCGAGCTGAGACATCGAGCCTCCCGGGCGTGTTTGGTGTGCACTCAAGGGATTGCTCCCTGCGCCTATAATAATCCACATTCGAAGTGAGCGATGCGATTGCGTGTGAACCGGGGGTTAAAGCGGCGAGCTGTGCCGCTACAGCCTCTCCCCGGCGTCGATCGTCGTGCGCTTGAGCGAGGTCTCGCGCGTGGCTCCGTTTACTTCGATGCGGTCGATGGCGACCAGGCGGTGCGGAACGGCTTCTGAGTAGTAGAGCACCGCTGCCGAGTATGCCGTCTGTGAGCCCTTGGGACCGCCAAATGCGATGCCCCCGGTAGTTCCCGCGTTCAGCCACCAGGTATCGTCCTGGAAGCTCATGCTCGCAGTATGCGTGTGGCCGCTGAGCACGATGGGCGCCATCCCCGCGAACGGAGCCTGCATCGCGGGGTTGTGGAGCGCGACGATGTCGGGCCGCACATCTGTCAGGACGATCGATCCCCACAGCGCACCGGCGGCCTGGTCTGCCAGGAGTTCCATCTGCTTCTTGTCGGGTTCGACGCTGAAGCCGCGACTCACGGGATCGGGCACTCCGAACACGCGCAGATCGGCGACGACAGTGGATGTGTTCTCCAGCACGGTCACGTTCTCAAGCGCGGAGAAGGCACGGATGATCGCGGGAGAATCGTGGTTGCCCGGCACGAACACGAGCGGTCGAGAGGAGTCGAGCGCGACGACCGCGGCGGAAGCCTCAAAAGACGTCCCGTAGATGTTGATGTCGCCGGTGTGAAGCACGAACGCGACATCGAACGCGTCCGCGAGCTGAATCGCGAGCTCGCCGCCAACAGGATCGAGGTGCGTATCCGAGATGTGCAACACCCGGATAGTGCCGGGCATCGCTCCGCCTGAAGCGAAGATCTGGGGGGTACCGTAATACGACGCGAGGTCGCCTGCGACAGCACTCACTTTGTCCTGGAGCTCACCCACGGTGACGAGACGCTTCTGCACGGTCGAGACAAGCCCCGGCGCGTACGTAAGCGCTCCGTGGTACGTCGGTTGCGCGAACGCTCCCTCATCGAAGGCGAGCACGCTCCATGCGCCGACACACACCATCGCCACAGTGAGCGTGCCGACAACGAGAGCCGCTCGGCGGGGCTTTGTTCGCGCTGCGAAGAGCACCAGGGCGCAGGTGAGCGCACTGGCGAGCACGCCGAGGGCGTACGTGAACCTGATGCCTGACATGAGTTCCGAGCGCAGCGTGTTGAGCGTGTCGCCGTTGGGGACGCCCTCGGCAACCCAACGCTGAATCTCCGAGATGGCGACGTCTTCGAGGCGCAGCTCGACCCGCACGGGCGCATCGTGTGTGCGCGCATCGACGGAGCCGAACGGCGGCAGCGCGAGCGAGGTGCGACCCACGCCAGGGCGGAACGCTGCGGCGACGGTCACCGGCCCGACGGTAAACGACGAGTGGGCGCCCATCGTAAACGCTATCAGCGCCAGGCCGACGGCGGCGGCAATCACCAGCAGCTCTCTCACGAGCTTGAGCACTTCACTCCTCGGCTGAAACGGACACTTTCACTCAGCTTACACCGGTGACACGCGAACGGTGCTAGTGGCAGGTGAAGCAGTCACGGATGTGCCGCGTGGAGTGCTGCGCCTGTGTGACCGGGTCGTCGCTGTGGCACACACAACCGGGAATTGGCACGACGAGCGTGCGCTCTATGGCAGGCTGCTGACCGCTGGCGACGAGATCGCTGTACGCAGCGCGCATCTCGGGCGTGCGCACCCACATGCCGCCGAAGAGATAGAGCACGATGCCGAGCGCCACGAAGCCGACGATCGTCCAGCCAAAACCGAGCAGCACGCGTCCGAGGATCTGGCGGCCCCGCGAGGGGGCCGCCGTCTCCGGAATCGCTAGCGGTTCAAGCTCGCTCACGCGGCACCCAGGATCGTCTTGAGATCCTCGGCAGCGGTGGCCGCGATCGGCTTGATGTCGAACGCATCAACGAGCACCTGGAGCACTGCAGGCGTGATGAACGCCGGCAGGGTGGGCCCAAGGCGGATGTCGGTGATACCGAGGTGCAGGAGCGTCAGCAGGATCGCGACGGCCTTCTGCTCGTACCACGACAGGATCATCGAGAGCGGCAGCTCGTTCACGCCGACCTCGAAAGCATCCGCAAGCGCGAGTGCGATCTTGATGGCCGAGTAGGCATCGTTGCACTGGCCCACGTCGAGCAGACGAGGGATGCCGCCGATGTCGCCCAGCTGCTTGTCGAAGAAACGGAACTTGCCGCACGCAAGGGTGAGAACGACCGTGTCGGCCGGCGCCTGCTCCACGAAGTCGGTGTAGTAGCTGCGGCCCGGCTTGGCGCCGTCGCATCCACCGACCAGGAAGAAGTGCTTGATGGCGCCGGACTTGACGGCGTCGATGATCGTCGGGGCGACGGAGAGCACCGCATTGCGACCGAAGCCGACCATCACGGAACCGCCATCGAACTCATCGGTGAAGCCGGGCATCGCAAGCGCGCGGTCGATGACGGCCTTGTACTCACCGTTGTCGACGTGGATTGCACGCGGGTGCGCCACTCGGCCAGTCGCGAAGATGTTGTCGGTGTACGTGTCGCGCGGGTTCTGGATGCAGTTGGTCGTCATGAGGATGGCACCCGGGAACTCGTCGAACTCCTTGCGCTGGTTCTGCCACGCGGTGCCGTAGTGCCCGTAGAAGTGCGGGTACTTCTTCAGCTCCGGGTAGCCGTGCGCCGGCAGCATCTCGCCGTGCGTGTAGATGTCGATCCCAAGACCCTCGGTCTGCTCCAAGAGCTCCTTGATGTCCTTGAGGTCGTGCCCTGAGACGACGATCGCCTTGTTGGGACGGTGGCCAAGCGGGACCGACGTGGGGACCGGATGCCCGTACGTGCCGGTGTTCGCTGCGTCGAGCAGCTCCATGACCCACAGGTTGACCTCGCCCGTCTTGAGCGTGAGACCGACCCATGCGTCCAAGTCGAGGCTCTTGTCCGATAGCGCGGCGAGAAGCTCGTGCTGGAAGCTGTAGACGCGCACATCTTCATGGCCGAGAACGCGAGCGTGATCCGCATACGCCGCAATGCCCTTGAGGCCGTAGACGGCGGTCTGCTGCAGCGCGACAACGTTCTCGTCACGATCATGATCCGAGAAGATCCCGACCGCTTCGCCCTGCGCGACGAGTCCCGCAAGATCGGCGGCCGGCTCGAACATCACTGCCGGGTCGTTCGTATCAACAACGCCACCAGCCGCATCGACCTTCGCCAGAAGCGCAGCCTTCACAGCCGCGCCCTCACGGATGACGCCAGCAAGATGTTCGTCGTCGAAGTCAACGTTCGTCACAGTCGTGAAGAGCGCCTGCGTCATGTACACGTCAGCCGCGTGGTCGACAACGCCGACCTTCGCGCCAGCAACCCCGAGCGCCGCAATCCCCTTAAGCTGATGCAAAACGAGGTCCTGCAGCGCCGAGACATCCGGCGTCTTCCCGCAAACCCCAACAGTAGTGCACCCAACACCCTTACTAGTCTGCTCACATTGGTTACAGAACATAGTCTTCACTCCTTCTCAAACTTGGATATGCACGTGTTGTTTGTCTGAATCTGCTCTCGCGAAACCATGCACGTGTCGGTTTGTGGTGCAGGTCCCCGGCGAGTTCCGCAGGCGGGGCAAGCCCCGCCGAGGACTGTTTGAGCCGGGGATTTGTGCCGCAAACCGGCACGCCCAAAAGCGCTACCCGTGGATCAGCTGCGGGAGGCACCGAGTACATACCCACGTGCTGTTACCCTTGGTCCGCACGGGGAGGAGCGGTGCCGAATCCTCATCGGTGCCGCAGATGTAGCACGACTGCGGGATGTACGTCTTGAGCTTCTCGGCCATGATCGGCGCGGCAGCTTCGTGGTCGAACGGGACGGTCTCGCGAGTCTCAAGCGTGAGCGCACCGGTCGGGCAGACGCCGAGGCAGAAGCCGGCGCCGTCACACAGTTCTTCGCGCACGACCTTGGCCTTGCCGTTCTCCATGACGATGGCGCCCTCGGCGCACGGCGACACGCACAGGCCGCAGCCGGTGCAGAGCTCCTCGTCGATGTGGACGATCTGTCGGGTGATGGTGTCTGTCATTGGACTTCCTCTCTCGCGCCGGGCTTGCCGGCCTGTTTGCGGTACTTGCGCGCCTCGAGCGCGTGTTTGATGCCGTCGATTGCGTGTCCGTGGAACATCGAGCGCGGTCCGCTGTAGCGCATCATCTGCTGCTGCCACGCCCGCTCTTCGGGGTTGTAGCAGTGTGTGTCACAGTGTGCGCAGAACGGCTTCGGATCCTTGGGGCAGTAGGCGCGGCGCTTCTCGGCATATCTGAGATGCTCCGCGCACTCGGCACACATGACCGGGGGCTTTCGCCCATACACACCGAGTGTTGCGGCGTCGCTTTCGATCGCCAGCCGACCGCTGTCCGTGTGGTTGCCGCCGCAGTAGATGCCGACGAAATCGCCGAGCGTCCGTGTGTCATGGCGGACCTGTTCGTCTGCCATGCGCTCACGGAACTTGTCTGTCATCATCGACTCCCCCAAAGGAGTTCCTTTCCTCGGCTGGGCTGACTCTATCCTTGCGGTTCGCAGTGAGCCTTGACTCATGTCAAAATCGCAACACGACTTTACCGAGGAGGCCACTGGTGCCAAGCGATACCCCGAGACCTGATGTGCTAGCCGCGTTCGCCGCGTGTCGGCTGTGGCGCGCTGCGAGTGCGAAGGCGATCGGGGAGCTTGCGCTTGTCGCCCGCGTGCAGCACGTGTCGCGTGGAACAACGCTCGCAACCGAAGGCGAACCCGCTACGCTTCTGGGCGTGGTCGTCTCAGGCAAGGCGCGCGTATTCCACCTGCAGGCGGACGGGCGCAGCATCACACTCGAGACCGTGGAGTCCGGCGAGCCGTTCGTAGCCGTCGCCGCCCTCTCCGGCGGTCGCAACCCCGCCAACGTTGAAGCCGCAACCGACGCAACCATCGCGTGGCTCGACCGCGAGGCGCTCTTCTCGCTCATGGCCGAGGAGCCCGACGTCGCTCGCAGCCTCATCGCGGACCTCGCATCGCGGGTCGTGAACCTCACCGCGGTCGTGCAGACGCTCGCCCTCGATGTACCCGGGCGCCTCGCGCGATACTTGTTCCAGCGCTCGCTCGCCACCGGCGAAGCCACGCCCGAAGGACTGAAGGTGTCACTCGGCATGAGCAAGGCCGAACTCGCGGCGTCGCTCGGGACGGTTCCCGAGACGCTCTCGCGCGCGTTTGCGCGCCTCCGCGACGAAGAGGTGCTCGCCGTGCGCGGCTCGGAAGTCATCGTGTATGACGTGGGCGCGCTCGCCCGTCTCGGCGCCGGCTACGAAGAGGGCTGATCAGCCGCCCTGCGCGCCTTGATGGCCTCGGCGCCCTTCTGCAGCGTCCCTGCCTTCAGAAAGCCCCAGAGCAGCAGTGCCGAGGCGACCATCTCACCCGGATACAGGCCCACCGTCTGTCCGGCGCGCGCCATGGAGCCCGCGCCTGCAATGATGAGCGTGCCGACGAAGATGAGCACGTTCGCCCACGAGCGGTAGCGGTACTCGGGCTTGGACCAGAACTTCACGACCGACCACGCCGAGCCGCCGAGCAGCAACAAGGAACCTGTGATGTTGAACGGCAATGACATCATTCGGGGGAACGAGCCGCCCGAGCCGAGCGCCGAACCGCCAACTGTGATGCCGGCGACGAGGTTCTCGGTGATGAGCTGGGTCGTGAAGACGCCGTACAGGAAGATGCCGAGGCAGACGAGAACGAAACCGAGATAGAGATTGCCGAGAGTCCGCTTCTTGGTGATGAGGTAGAGCGTACCCAGGCCGAGGAACCCGACCATCGATGCGGCAAGCACGATGTAGAACCGGTAGACGGTTGGGTCCCATGTCCCGGTGTACTCAGACACCGCCTCCATGACCGCCGCGACAGCGTAGAACAAGAAGCCGACGGCCCAGGCCAGCTGATGCGGCTTGCGACGCTCCAACCACTGGCGAACGAGCAGCGCGACATACACGAATCCGAGGGTTGCCGTTAGTGCTGGCCACCACCAAGCAGACCAGAATGCGCTATCCATGTAGCATCTCCTTCGTCTTCAGCCATCGTGGGCTAGCTCGCAGCAGCCGCCTTCACGGCCTCGTCTGCACTCCGTGCCTCATCGCGCGCTTTGAAGTAACGCGTGATCGCGTCTTTTGTGAGCAGCTCATATGCATCAGCGATCGTGCCGGCCGGCGTCGAGGTGAGCGCCTTAGCCTGATCCACGACCTTCTGCTCCTCAGCGTTGTACGCATCGAGAAGCTTGTTCGCGTCCTCTATCTTGTTCGCGAGCCACTGTGAGTCGATCTTGCGGGAGCTGTCGAGCAGTTTGAGTCGGCCATCGATATAGCTCACATACGGAGCCATATCGGCCTCAGGGAAGCCTGCGGTCACGGTCTCGAGGAGCGAGCGAGCCAACTTAAGCTTGACGGTCGCCTGATTCGACAGCTTCGTGGAGCCCTCGACGCCAGCCTTGGTGTGCTTGTTGTACTCGGCAGCGGCGTTCACCGTCAGCGTCGCGGCCTCGCCAGCCAGTGCCCAGGCTTGGTGCGCCGGGTCAACCACGGTGCCCGCACGGGAGTCTGCTGCGAGCACGACTTTCGCCTCCGTCAGCATCGCTATTCGGGCGACAATAGCTTCACGGACGGCCGCCGCGAGCGTTGCATCGCTATCGGAGAGTCCGGATTGCGCCACGTCAAGCTGCGCTAGCGCCTCATTCAGGTCGCCGATTGCCTTCTCGGCAGCGATAAGCCCGTCCTCAGCGGCGGGAACGACTGCCGAGGCGACCTCACTGCGGACGGCGTTGTCGACCTGCAAGACGACCGGCTCGGCTGCCGAGAGCTTCTCAATAGCAAGGTCGAGGCTGCCCCGGGCGCTGTTCATGCGCGATAGCTCACGGGCTCCCAGCACACCGGCACCTGCCAGAATGATCACCGTGAGCAGTACGATTACGATTCTGAGCGCCTTGTTAGGTTTCCGGGTCTGCGCGACCTCGGTCACATCATCGTTTCGTTCCATCGCTCCCCCTCTGCTCCACCGACCGGCAGCTGCGCCGGCAGGTCAAGTGTAAACGAAGGACCGAATGTTGCGGTGGGAGGATTCGACTCGGTTTCTGTGGTCCGCATGACCGCGCATCGACGTGCGTGCGCAGTCCCCTCCCGAAGTTCCCCCATCCGTTGTATCGTGCCGCGTCTCATATAGCAGTCCTTTAGATTAGTTTGCAACACCACTGGACATGAGTGGCATATATATTGCTAACATATACGTGGGGTTGTGCGACCCGTCTTCTCCTCCCCCCTCAATGGACGGGGAATCGCCCACTTCACTAACGAGGTGCGCTCCCCCCGCGCGCCTCGTCCTCTTTCTCCGACACTTTCCGCGCTTGGGCTTCTTCGCTGTAGAATCGGGTAGTCCGCTTCGTCGATGCTAGGAGGAACCGTGCCGGATCCCGGCGAGCGCCTCGTTAACCTGGCGCTCTTTCTCGCCAAGACCCCACGTTTTGTCTCGGCCGAAGAACTGCGTTCCGAAGGCCTCGGATATCCCGAAGATCAGGACGAAGCAGCCTTCCTGCGTATGTTCGAGCGCGACAAAGAAGCATTGCGCGCGGCAGGCATCGCCATCGAGGTCGATGAGGACGAGTGCTATCGCCTCGACCGCGCCGGCACGTTCGCGACCGAAGTGATGCTTTCTGCCGAGGAGACAGCCACCATCCGGACTGCCGTCGCCGCGCTCGCGACCGACGAGTCCTTCCCCTTTGCCGAGGACCTCACGATTGCGCTCGCCAAGCTCGGCCAGGGTGCACCGGCACCCGTTTCGGTTGCGACCACACTCGTTGATGAAGACCCGCGCGCCCAGGGTGCCTCGGCAGCACTGACCGCCGAGGCGATCGCGTCTCGCAAGTTCGTCGCCTTCGATTACACCAACGCCAAGGGCGAGTCCCGCATGCACGAGGTCGCGCCATACGGCATCTTCTTCCGGGAGGGACGCTGGTATCTGGTGGGGCTCGACACCTCGATCGGCGAGATCCGCGTGTACGCGCTCAAGCGCGCGACCAACATGCGCGTGAACGCGACTGCGCCCAAGACGCCCGACTTCGAGCGACCGGATTGGTTCGCTGTCGCAGAGTACTCGCTGCTGCCCTTCCAGTACGGGCCGACGCCGTTTGAAGCGGTCGTGCGGTTCTCGGCAGAAGATGCGTGGCGAGCGGCCCGGCTCTCGGGCGGAAACGGCACGATCGCGGAGCAGCCGGACGGATGCGCGCTCTGGCGCATCGAAGTCGGCGATCCGCGCGGGCTGGCGTCGTGGTGCGTTGAGCATGGGCCCGGCGTGGTTCCGCTTGAGCCGCAGACAGTCGTCGATATCTTCCGAGTAGGACTTACGGAGGTGCTTGCGCGCCATGACCGCTAGAAAGAACACCGCGATGCACACGCGCCGGATGTTGGCGCTGTTGCCATACCTCAAGCAAGGCGAGACGCTGAAGCTGGCCGAGCTGGCCGCTGCCGTGGGCGCGCCGGAAGCCGAAGTCGCGGCCGACCTGACCGCGCTTTCATACTGTGGCGTCCCGCCGTTCACCCCCGACGAGATGATCGACCTCGCAATCGACGGCGACACCGTGACCGTCTACAGCGCCCCGCCCGCGCTCGACCGACCGGTGCGTCTCGCTCCCCGCGAAGCTCGCGCCCTCGTGGCGGCGCTGCAGGCCGCCGGACACGGCAGCGATGACCCGCTCGTAACCAGGCTGCTCGCGGCCGCCTCGGCCGAGATCGACCCCGCCGAGCTTGCGGCCACACTGCGCGCTGGCGACGCGAGCGCTCCGGTCGTGGGCATCTACGCGATGCTTGCTGAGGCGATCGAGTCCGGATCTAAGATCCGCATCGGGTACTTCTCGGCAGGAAGCGGCACGCATTCCGACCGCGTCATCTGTCCGTATGCGCTCGCAAACGAGCGCGGTGCCTGGTACGTGAAGGCGCTTTGCGAAAGTGCAGGCGACGTGCGCACCTTCCGCCTGGACCGCATACGCGAAGCCGAACCGACGGGCGAGCGCTTCGAGCGCTCTCAATCGGTCAGCGCGAGTGTGATACCCGACGGCGAAGGGCTGCCGCTTGCCGTGCTCCGGCTCGCACCGGGAGCGCGCCATACCGAGGAGCGCGACTGGCCGGGTGCTGCTTTCAACTTGAAGCAGAACGGCGCCGTTTTCGCCGAGGTGCCGTACTCCTCGGCAACGTGGGTCGCCCGAAGAGTGGCGGCTGGCCTGGGGATGATCGACGCTATCGAAACGCCCGAGGTACGCGCGGCGGTTCGCGAGGTCGCACAGAGAGCGCTCGCTGAGCTCGAGGGTTAACAGGAGCTGCCCGTCCTCAAGAATCCGCTCTCTGCCCTGCGACGCCCTCTCTTTCACAACAAATTGCGGTTGACATTCTGTTACTCTGATACTCACTATAAGCGGGGGTTATTCGTACTATCGACTGTAGGGGGTTTCATGGGAAAGCGTCGGATGGTTGGTCCAACCGCCTGGATTCTTGGGGGTGCCGGGCTGTTCATCGGTGCAGTAGCAGCATGGCTCGTGAGCCAAGGTAATCCAGGCAACATGGGGCTGTGCATCGCATGTTTCTTGCGAGACATCACGGGATTCTTCGTCGGGGGAACGACCGGCCAGGGGGCAGTCGCCTACATACGGCCGGAGATCATCGGCATCATCCTTGGAGCCTTGGGCGCAGCGATTCTCACCCGCGAATTCCGCCCGCGCGGTGGCAGCAATCCGCTGCTGCGCTTTGTGCTCGGGTTCATCTTCATGACCTCGGCACTCATCTTCTTGGGGTGCACCGTCCGCGCCTGGCTGCGACTGGGCGGCGGTGACTTGAATGCGCTCTGGGGCATCCTCGGCATCGTAGCCGGCGTAGTCGTTGGCATCGTCTTCCTCAAGCGCGGCTTCAACCTTGGCCGAGCGAAGAACATCGCCAAGCCGCTGGGTTGGCTACTGCCGACGCTCGCAATCGTGCTGCTAGTCTTCGCGCTCGTAAGCGCATTCGGCACGAAGCCTGATTTCGCCACACAAACTGCCGAGGGGGCGTTCTCCACGGGAGACAAGCCCCCGGCCGTGTTCCTCAAGACCGACGGACAGATCTCGCAGGTCCTGAAGCCTGTGGGCGCAACGCTTGCCGCTGACGGCTCGATCGTAGGCGCCGACGGGGCGATCGCCGCGTCTGCCGAGTCGGTCACGAAGGCGAAGCCGCAGCCGGGCGGAAAGCGCGCATCACTGTGGATCTCGCTTGCGGCTGGTCTTGCAGTCGGCGTCGTCGCACAGCGCAGCCGCTTCTGCTCTATCGGCGGCATCCGCGACGCTGTCCTCGTCAAGCGATACGACCTGCTCTTCGGCGTTGTGGGCCTGCTCATCGGAGCGACCGTCGTGAACATACTCCTCGGCCAATACAACCTTGGCTTCGTGGGCCAGCCGGTCGCGCACACCGATGCGCTTGGAAACTTCGCCTCGATGGCCGTGGCTACGTTTGCAGCAATGCTGCTTGGTGGCTGTCCGTTCCGCCAGGTCATCATGGGCTCAGAGGGCGATGCCGACAGCTTCGTAGCTGTGGCCGGCATGCTCGTAGGCGCCGGTTTCACACACTGGGCTGGCATCGCGTCCTCGGCGAAAGGCCTGGCGCCCTTGGCTTGGCCGGCGCTCGGCGTAATGGCAGCGATCCTCGTCGCGGTAGCGCTGCTCAAGCGCACCCGCACGGCATAAGGAAGGTTGGAACGATGAAGGAATTGGACGTTCGAGGGCTCTCTTGCCCTATGCCGCTCATGCACACCAAGAAGGCGCTTGAAGGCGACCCCTCCAAGATTCGCGTGCACGCTGACTCCGGTACGGCGAAGGCCAATGTGGTCGCGCTGCTCAAGGACTCAGGCTACGAAGTCAGCATCGAGGAGTCGGACGAAGAGTACCGGATCACAGGCACTCGCGCGTGAGGCTCTTTGGCCGCAAAGAGAAGCAGGACAACCCGGGTGCCGAGGAGGCGCTCGGGTTGCTCCTGTTCGACAACGTCAACGAGGCGCTTGCGGCCGAGCGCGTGCTCAACACCGCAGGCTACGCCATCACGCTGGTCGCTCCGCCGCAGCACCTGCGCGCAGGATGCGACCTCTCGGTGAGCATGCACCGCGTCGAGCACGTGGGCGCGATGCGAACGCTCTCGGAGGCCGACGTCGCCGTGCGCATGTGGGTCGACGACGCAGAAGGCACGATGGCTGTCTCCGACATCGTGACCAGCGTCGACTTTGGCGCGTGGCTCATGGTGAGGGCGGGCAACATGAAGATCGTCGTCGAGAAGGCCACCGGAATGATCGTCAACACGAGTGGCGGCGGCTGTCCGGATATTCCCTACCTCAACCTCGAGCTCGTCGGCCTGACACTCGAAGAAGCGCCAAGGCCCAAGGAGCTTGGCTACACGCTCTGCGGCCTCATGCTCGATCGCGCATATGCCGAGGCATGCGCGGCGCTCGGGAGGAATGCCCGATGAGCCTGCTCGTTGTAGCGACGTACCCAGTGGCGGGCGGTCCCGTGCTGGACGGTCCGGTCCGGGTTGAGCCCGATGGCACGGTGCTCATCGGCGGCACGAGAGTGCCGAACGCGCAGGGCACCTCGGCGATGCTTGGCGCCGCGTGCCGGGTAGCGGCGCATCTCGGGACTGCCGCGCCGCACGCACTCGTGGCTGGCGATATCGGCCGAGGCGAGGGCACGCGCGAAGTCTACCGCCACCTCGCCGGTACGGTCGCCCGCGTGCGACCGAGCGTGATTGCGTTCCACTACATGCAGCCGATCATGGCTCTCATGCGCACCGCAACCGAACACCTCACTACTGCTGCTCCCGACGCCCTCCTGGTCGCCGACGCGGGCGGCATGTATGCCGCCAAAGCGGCCGGGATCGCCTCGCGGTTCGAGCTCATGACACCAGACGTGGGCGAGGTTGGGTTCCTCGCCGACCCGAGTGTCTCCCACCCGGCGTACGTTTCGCAGTACCTGTTCGGCACGACCGGGTTTGATCCAGTCGCGCTCGCCCACAAGGCCTACGAGACCGGCGGTGCTTCACGAGTGCTACTCATCAAGGGAGCGCGCGACCACATCGTGTGCGAGGGCGAGCTCATCGACACAGTCGATGAGCCATGCGTCCCTGAGCTTGAGGCCATTGGGGGCACGGGCGACACGGTGACCGGTCTCGCGTGCGGATTCCTGTCCGCGGGATTCCCGACGGTCGATGCCGCCATCTGCGCCTGCAAGGCGAACCGCGAAGCCGGTCGCGTGATGGGCGCCACGCCTGCGATGCACGCACGCGACCTTGTGGCGGTCCTACCTGAGGTGTTGGGTGAGCATCTCTGCCGCTGGAGCGGCGCCTGCGCTAGCTGACGTGCAGCGTCCGCGCGTTGATAGCCACGATAACCGTAGACGCCGACATCAGTAGGCCGCCCACGGCCGGGCTCAGCACGATACCTACGCCTGCGAGCACGCCGGCAGCAAGCGGGATGGCGATCACGTTGTAGCCGGTCGCCCAGGCGAGGTTCTGCTGCATCTTGCCGTACGTGGCACGCGACAGCTCGATGATCGCGACAACGTCCGCCGGGTCACTTCGCACCAATACGACGTCAGCGGTGGCAACCGCCACGTCGGTTCCCGCACCGATCGCGATTCCCACATCTGCCGAGGCGAGCGCCGGCGCGTCGTTCACGCCATCGCCGACCATCGCCACCACTTTGCCCTCGGCGCGCACGCGCTCGACGGTAGCGGCCTTCTCGGCGGGAAGCACGCCCGCGAAGTAGCGCTTGATGCCGAGCTGGGCGGCAACACGAGCTGCAACCGCTTCGTTGTCGCCAGTGAGCATGATCGACTCAACGCCCATCTCACGAAGATGCCGGATTGCGCCGACTGATTCCGGGCGCACCACGTCGGAGAGCGAGATCGCGCCGAGAAGCTCGTCGTCGCGAAGCACGAAGACGACCGTGCGATCGCCCGAGAAGAACTCGCTCGCTCCGTCTGGCTGCGGGATGCCGGCCTCGGCGAGGTAGCCGGGGCTAACGACCGCGATCTCGCGTCCGTCCACGCTCGCGCGAGCGCCCTTGCCGGGAATCGCTGCAAAGTCGGTGACGCTCGCACTAATCGACGCCTCTGACGCGATCGCACGCGCGATGGGGTGCTCGGAGTACTGCTCCACCGAAGCCGCCAGGCCGAGAAGTTCTTCACGCGTCGCATCGCCGAGCGGCAGCACCTCGGCCACGCCGAAGCGGCCTTCAGTAAGCGTGCCGGTCTTGTCGAAGATGACAGCGTTGATCAACCGTGCTCGCTCGAACGCAGCCCGGTCGCGCACGAGCAGACCGCTGCGGGCGCCGAGCGCAGTCGAGACCGCGACAACGAGCGGAATCGCCAACCCGAGCGCGTGCGGGCAGGCGATGACCATCACCGTGACGGCGCGCTCCATGGCGTATGAAAACGGTCGGGCAAGCGCCATCCACGCAACAAGCGTGATGGTCCCGCCGCCGAGGGCGACGAACGTGAGCCACATGGCCGCCCGATCGGCCAGGTCCTGCGTCTTGGACTTGGACGCCTGCGCCTCGCGGACAAGGTCGACCACCTGTGAGAGGAACGACTCGGCACCCGTACGGCGCACCGTGACCACGAGCATGCCCTCGCCGTTCACAGCACCACCGATGACCTCGTCACCGACCGCTTTGCTCACGGGCACGGACTCGCCCGTGAGCATGGACTCATCGACCGACGAGGCACCCTCTAGCACATCGCCATCGGCTGGCACCTTATCGCCCGGCCGTACGAGCACCGTGTCGCCCACCGCGAGCGACTCGAGTGCCACGTCCCGGGTGGTTCCGTCAGCATCGCGCAGATGCGCCTCGGCGGGCATCAGCTTCGCGAGCGATTCAAGCGCTTTGGAGGCGTCCCCGACCGAGCGCATTTCGATCCAGTGGCCGAGCAGCATGACGTCCACGAGCGTCGCGAGCTCCCAGAAGAAAGGCATTCCCGGGGCACCAAGCACCGTCGCGCTGCTGTAGAAGTACGCGACGCTGATCGCAACCGCCACGAGCGTCATCATCCCCGGCGTGCGTGCGCGCAGCTCGCGCACCATGCCGAGAAGGAACGGCTTGCCGCCGAAGATGTAGAGGAACGTCGCGAGTGCGAGGAGTATCCAGCCGGATCCCGGCAAGGAGACAATCTGCCCGCCCGGCACGAGCGGCAGGTTCGGTGAGATGAGGATGACAGGAACCGTCACCACCAGGCTAATCCAGAAGCGGCGTCGGAAATCCGCTACTGAGTGGCCGGTGTGCCGTCCGCCGTGCTCGCTGTGCTGCGAATGATCCTCCACAGCTATCCGCCGAGCGCGGTCACGATCTCGTCGTACTGCTCCTTGGTGATCTCGCCGGTGGCGAGCCTGCGCTTGGCAATCGCGACGGCCTCATCGTGACCGACTGAAGGGCCACCTATTGCCTGACCCGAACCTGCAGCCGACGTTTTGCTGCCGTGGTCGCGCGAACTGCGCACCGCCCAAATGATGAGCACCACAATGCCTGCAACGACGAGAGCACCAAAGATCAGGAACAGAATCTCCCCTACTCCAATTCCGCCCATGCCGGTGCCATAGCCCCATCCCTGGTTCATCATCTCTAGCCCAGCTCCTTTAGATACGCGATCACGTCACGTATATCCGCGTCGGACATATCCCATCTCGGCATGAATGAATCAAGCGACTCGCCATCTGGTTCCACGCCCTCGCGGATAGCTCGTGCGATATCGGCATCGGTCCAGGCGGGCATTGGTGGGTCGTCCTCGGTGTGCGGCGACGTGAGCGAGGTGTACCGAATGTCCGGGACCTCCACACTGAACATCATGCGAAACGTGCCACCCTTGCCGTCTTCCCCGTGGCAACCGGCACAAGCGCGACCAGACATCATGCCACCAGTGCGAGAAATCGGTCCTGCGGCACCGGTGCCGGTGTAGTAGATTTGCTCTCCCACCGATGCCGACCCGCTGGTCGGAACGCTCGGCCCGCCGAAACGGCCGAGCAGCAACATGCCTCCTGCCCCCACGACAATGAGCGCAACTCCCAGCACGAGTATCGTTCGCGTTCGCATGCAAGGAGGATTCCCGGCGTGCGAACGCGCCTAACGTGCAGCGTGCGGGGTTTCGCCGGCTACTGCCGCACGTCTGCCCTGGCAAACGTGACCAATCCGCCGATGAGAGCGACTGCCAGCCCCCCGCCGATCACGACCCACAGCGTCGTCATCGAGAGACCAAGCGCCATACCCTTGGCCGAGGACGGCCCAAGTCCCGACATCGCGAGCACCGGCTGCGCCCATGGATACCACGGTCCGATCTCGTGCGACTGTGCTGCGAAGATCGCCGGCAATGTGAGACACACGTTGAGCGCAAGCGCGGCCCCGAAGCTCTTCCAGCGGCTCGAAACCCACAGCTGAACCGCCGCGAGCGGCAGCACCGCTATCCAACCGCCGAGAAGCGAAGGTCCCATCTCGCTCCAGGGAATGTCGGCTGCCGAAAGACCGACCGCCATCTCGGCGACGATGAACACGGCCCCAAACACCAGGTTTGCGACCGCAAGAAGTCCGACAAGCACGAAGAACTTGGCGCCGTACACCGTCGAACGTGAGACCGGTAACGCGAGCAACTGCTTCCAGCCGCCGCCCATATGCTCCGGCCGACACACGAGGGCTGCCAGCACACCAGCGAGGAGCGGGTAGAACAGCCACGCGTAGCGGACGGTCGCAAAGCCGTACGCAAGCTTCCAGGCTTCGGCCCCCGCCCCGGCACCGGGGTTCAGCCCGAGGACCACCGCTATTAGCGGCCCAAGGAGCACCACGAGCCCCACAAGCGGCCACTGCATCTTCATGAACTCGACTCTGAGCATCCTGAGCATCGGTATCCCCTATCTGATCTCACGGCGTGCGAGCGCGAGCGTGCCGCACAGCACGAGCACTATCGTTGTCCCTACGGCCACTGTGCAGACCTGCGCGGGGCCAAATCCCGTGAGCGACTCCGTCTGCGCGCCAGCTGCCAGACCACCAGTCGCATACGCCAACGCCTGTGTCATCAACGTCCAGGGCGTCCACGGCGCAAGGTCTGACATGCTCATGCCAAAGATCGGCGCCAGGATGCCGACCGTGAGCGGAAGCGCCTGATTGTGAAGAGCGGTGGAGATGAACAACTGAAGCGCGAGCAGCGGCAACGACGCAATCCAAACAAGCGCGCCGAGCGTCGCCAGATCCGCCCACGGCACCGCGCCCAGGCGCTGCCAGACCACCAGCGACGAGTACCCGAGCGTCATCAACGCCGAGGAAGCCGCCAAGAGCACGGCGCACCAGACGAACTTCACGACGTAGGTGCCGGCGCGTGATACCGGGAGCGAGAACATCGCCTTCCAGGTTTCCGAACGATGCTCCAGGTCCACGATCATCGAAGCAAGCAGCGCCGCGCCCAGGCCGATCGCGAACACGTGGATCATCCCCAGCTGCTCGGTGACTACCATGAAGCCGCTCTTCTCTCCGGAGAGGAACGGCTTGAGCATGTACTCGCCTCGCAGCAGGAACAGAATGACGCCGAGCAGCGTCACGCCGACAGGCCCAAGCACCGTGAGCGGGAACAACCACGTGCCTCGCATACGACGCCAGTCGGCGACCAGGAGCCCCCTCGCCGTAGCCCCGCGGGTCGAGGCGGCGACACGCGTCGCATCGACGCTGCTCATGCCACCGCCCCCTCGCCCGTAAGCTCCAGGAAGATCTCCTCGAGCGTGCGCTTGCGTTCTTCCACCCGGTAGACGGCAACGCCGCCCCCCACCAACGCTGAGACAAGCCGCGCGGCATCCCCCGGCACCAGCGAGTCCAGTACGAGAGCGCCTGCCTCGGCGGCGACCAGGGGCAGTCCACCCGCAAGCGGCAGCGCGACGTCGGGGCGGTCGACCTCGATGCGCACGTGTCCGCGACTTCGCGCCCGCAGGTCATCGATCGGCCCCTGGAAGAGCAGTCGCCCGCTGTGGATCACCCCGACGGATGTCGCCATCTGATCGATCTCCGCCAACAGGTGGCTCGACACGAGCACCGTGATGCCGTGCTCCCGGGGCATACTGCGAATGAGATCTCGGATCTCGTGGATTCCCGCCGGGTCAAGACCATTCGTTGGCTCATCAAGCACAACAAGTTCCGGTGAGCCGAGAAGCGCCGCGGCAATGCCCAGGCGCTGTTTCATCCCGAGCGAGTAATCTCCAGCCCTACGTCCGGCGTCTGCCGTCAGGCGCACAATCGCGAGCACTTCGTCGATGCGCTTCTCGGGCAGATCCAACAGCGTCGCGATCACGCGCAGGTTCTCTCGGCCACTGAGATGCGCATAGTAGCTGGGACTCTCAACGAGCGCGCCCACGCGCCTCATGACCGCCATACGTTCTGCGGGCACCGGTCGGCCAAACAGCTCCACCGACCCCGATGATGGATGGATGAGACCCATGAGCATCCGGATGGTTGTTGTCTTCCCCGCCCCATTGAGGCCGAGAAACCCGTAGATCTGTCCGCGTTCCACATGCAGATCCAGGCGGTCCACGACCGCGCGCTTTCCGTAGCGCTTGGTGAGACCTGTTGTTCTGACGACGAGTTCATTCACGTCGCATCACCTCCATGACTCCAGGGTGATGCGGCTGCTTGAAGTCAGGAGAAACGGAGGTTGAACTCGCGCTTAACTCGACAGGAGCGGTAGCGTCAGGCGCACCGTCGTTCCCTGACCGCTTGCACTTGAGACGTCGATTGCCCCGCCGTGTGCGTCGATGATCTGCTTCGCGATCGCCATCCCCAGGCCGGTGCCCGCCACGTCCGCGCCGGTCGACGTCCCACGATAGTAGCGGTCAAAGAGCCGCCCGCGCGTCTCGGCGGTCATGCCCACACCGTCGTCCGCGATCTCGAGGTATGCCGAGGCTCCGCTCCGGCCGAGTGTGGTCGTGATCGTCGTGCCGGCCGGGTTGTGAATGGCAGCATTCACCAGGATGTTCATTACCGAGCGACGCAGCATCGAGGAATCGACTTCGGCGGTGAGCACGCCCCCGCCGGCAGGCTCGACGAAGACAACCTCACGGCCTTCGGAGCGCGGATCATTGGCGAGTTCCACCGCCAACTCGCGGACGAGTTCAATGAGATCGACGCTCTCTCTCGTGAGTGGCAATGCATCGGCTCGTAACCGGAACGACAGGTTGAGGTCATCAAGGAGCGCGTCCATGTGGTCCGCCTGCCGAGCGATGACGCTCGCCTGACGGCGGACTTCTGCCGCGTCGAACTCGTAGTCGCTCGCAAGCAC
>PHEU01000046.1 GCA_002841295.1 Actinobacteria bacterium HGW-Actinobacteria-6 | reverse complement strand
AGACCGATCGGGATGTTGAGCACCGTGTTCACCGTCGTGAAGCCGAACTCCTGCGTGAAGCCTGCGATGACGGTCGAAACCATGAACAACGCGATCGCGACGAGCCCCCAACCCGACAGCCAGCGGGGAACGAGCCGCGACCTGTAGAGCACAACGTAGTACATGAACGCTCCAACGCCGAACGGGATCAGCGCGAAGAACCCATGCACCCACTCGCGCGCTGCGAGCACCAGGTTCGACGTCGTCGCCACCGTGGCGACGTTGGCGGAGCCTGCTGCCACAGCCCCCTGGCCCACGGTCAGCAGCGCAAGCAGCCCGAGAGCCCCGACCACGACGAACACGGCCTCGACCAACCTGCCGGCAACAGATCCGAGGGTCAGAGCCGGGTTGAACCTCTTGAGGATCGGATACAGCCCTATGGCGATCCCCGCTCCGGTGAACGCCCACACGAACTCGATGAGCGCGGTCAGCACCACGCGGCTGTCGTTCGCCGCGAGCTTGGCGAGATCGACGGGGGCGACCAACGCCCCGCCCAATGGGACGATGCTCAGGATGGACGTGGCCGAGCACAGAATGAACAGCACTCCCACCGCGATCGCGCTTCCTCTGTACGTGCGCATCTCAATCTCCTTCTTCTGTCTGTCGTGGCGCCGGGCCGACTTCAAGGCGATTGACCGAGACGAGCGGCATGCCCAGATCGCGTACCCGCTTCAGGAGTCCGTAGAGCGCGGCCTGATCGGCCACGGCGCCGGTCAGGAGCGTGTCGCCGTCGTCCTCCAGCGCCACAGACAGGCCGTCGAACCAGCTCGTCATCGCGTGCCCGAGATGGCCTTCGACCCTGATCTGGTAGACCGCGGGCCAATCCGGGTCTGTCCTTCGGCTTCGCTGTTCTGCCACTGTCCTCGTCGCCCTTTGCCACCGGTTGAGGCGTCTAAGAGCGCCTCCTCGAAGAGCATGGGCGCGTGCGAGCGCACTGACATCGGTCGAAGGGACTACTCGGGAGGACTAATCTCAGAACCCAGGCAGGATGCCCAGTTCCCGTGCCCGGGCGGTTGCCTGCGTGCGGCTGTGGGCATCCAGCTTGTCGTAGATGGTGCGCGCATGCGCCTTGACCGTGTACACCGAGAGAAACAGCCGGGCGGCGATCTCTCGGTTCGTGAGTCCGGCAGCGATCAGATGGAGCACTTCGATCTCGCGATCGCTCAGGAGCCCCGGACCCTCGCAGCGGGCTCCAGCGGGCTCCGCGCCGTCGGGCGCGGTCGACGGGAATGCCGCCAACAGCCGCCTCGCGTAGTGTGGCGCAATTCCGCGGGAAGCGGCTGCGGTGAGAAGACGGGCCATCGGTGGGCCCTCGCTCACAAACACCTCGACGTAGCCCTCCGGTTCGGCCAGTGACAGGGCACGCTCCAGCGGCGCGAGGGCCGCGGAGGTGTCGCCCTGCGCGTGGTGGGCGAGCGCCTGCAACACCAGAATCTCAATCGAGCTCCCGATCCTGCCGCCCTCTTCCGCCGCCTGCAGGAGGCGCTCCAGCAGTCCTATGGCCTCCAGCTCACCCCGGGCGATGAGCACTCTCGCCAGTGTCACGTGCTCAAATTCGTGCAGGTAGCTAAGATCGTCGTCGACGGACAACCCCCGTTCCCGCGCCCACTCCGCCGCTTCGGTCAGCCGGCCCTGCGTTGCCCAGATCCGGGCCTTCAGAGCTGTCAGGGGGCGCGCGTCCGGTAAGGGCGTCCTGATGAACAGGCGCTCGGCCTCGTCTAGCAGGCCGAGAGCGCCCTCTGGATCGCCCTGCGCTTCGCGGAGCCGAGCCTGTGCGACGTGCCAGCGCCAGCGCCAAACCGGCTGCTCGCCCTGTTCGCCCAGCTCCTTGCTTCTCAACAGGTGCTCTGACGCTGTGGCGTGGTCGCCCTGTTCGAGGGCCAACTCGCCCAGGCCTCGATACAGCTCGGCCGCTTCCGGAGGCAGGGGCTCGCCCTGATCCGTCACGACCTGAAGCAACCGTGTCAGTGCGTCTATCGCTCCGCGCAGACGACCCAGCGCCGGCCTGATGTCAGGCAGGACGGAGATGGCGCTGATCGCGACAAGGATGTTGCCGGCGACGACTTGTCGTTGGCTGTACTCGGCAAACAACCGGTCGGCTGCTTCCAGGTCGCCGCTGGTCCAGTACGTCATTCCGATGAGCGCGATGGCCTGTTCCCGCCTAAGGTTGTCTCCTTCGGGCAGAAGCTCGAGCACCCGCCGGGCGTGCTTCACGGTTCCGGGCACATCACCCAGAGAGTGGGCACGGTAGGCGCGGGCCACCCCTATGGTCGCCAGAAGAGACCGAAGCTCCTCTTGGTCCACGGCGACCGGCGGCTGGCCCGGTCCGGGCTCCAGCCAGCGCTCGGCGTCCGTCAGTCGGGCCTCGGCGGCCTCCAATTCTCCGGTGCCCAACATCGCGTAGGCGTACCAAACGCTGAGCACGGGTCGAGCGCGAATCAACTCGTCCGGAAGCGACCTCGCCCACTTAAGCCAGATAGCCGTGTGCGAACCTGTCACCACTGACGGCCCTGCTAGCTCGATCAGGTCAGCCGCCCACTCGAAGTCCTCGGCGAGCAGGGCATGACGGACCGCGTCGGAGCGCGAATCGTTCTCTTCGTACCACCGGCTCGCCCGTGTGTGCAGCGTCGGCAACTGGTCGGGCTGCTCCTCGAGCAGGTGCGCCTGCAGGACATCGGCGAAGAGGTGGTGATAGCGATACCACCGACGGTCGTCGTCAAGCGGGACGATGAAGAGGTTGTCTCGCTCCAGGCGCTCGAGCGTGTCCTTGCCGTGTTTCTGTCCGGTGACGGCATCGCACAGGGGCCCGCACAACGTGTCGAGAATGGAGGTCTGTAGCAGGAAGCTGCGAGCGACCTGCGGCTGGCGCCCGAGGACCTCCTCGACCAGGTAGTCCACCACGAAACGGTTGCTGCCCGTGAAGGCCTGGATGAAGCCAGCCGCATCCGGCCTTCCCTGGATGGAGAGCGCCGCCAGCTGCAGGCCGGCGATCCAACCCTCAGTGCGGGCTTCCAGGGCGTCGACGTCGGCCGCGGAGAGGTCAAGGCTCATCACCCGGTTGAGGAACTCGGCGGCCTCGGTGGGGGTGAACCGTAGGTCAGCCGCGCGCAACTCGGCCAGTTGGCCCCGAGCACGCCACCGGGCCAGAGGAAGGCGCGGATCCTCCCGCGTGGCGATGATCAGATGCAGCTGCGGCGGCAGGTGCTCCAGAACGAACGCGACAACTTCGTCCACCGGTTCGGAGTCGATGAGATGGTAGTCGTCGAGAACGAGGACGACCCCATGCGGGAGGGTCGCAACTTCGTTGAGTAAGGTAGACAGCATCGACTCTGTGGACGGCGGCTGAGGAGACTGCAGCGCGTCCAGCACCCCTTGCCCTACATCCGCCGCGACCGTTCGCAGGGTAGCGACGAGGTAGGCGAGGAAGCGCGCGGGGTCGCCGTCCCCTTCGTCCAGGGAGAGCCAGGCCGGACGAACGTCCAGATCGAGGCGTTCGAGGCCGGCCATCCACTCGCAGAGCAGTGTTGTCTTGCCGAAACCGGCCGACGCGGACACCAAGATGAGCCGGCTCTGCAGACCCTCGTCTAGCCGTTCCATCAGGCAGGGGCGAAGAACCGCGTTGGGCCGAGGCGGCGGCAGATAGAGCTTGGTGTCGAGAATCGGTGTCGACATGGGGCAATCATAGAACACAACCGGAGAAGCCGTGTGTTTACGCTGGATAGCCGTGAACGTTAGTGGCTTGCTGGGCCGCGGATGCCGATAGTGGCCCAGCAGAGCCCACGGTCCCCCAATGAATCAGATTGACCGCAGATGATATTGTCAACGACTCGCCGAGGCGTCTCTAGCCACGCTGCATCGCGCCCGCCCTTCGTGCAGCGGATCTCGCCGTTGTCTCGAAGCTCACCGAGCACGCGCACGATCGTGGGACGGTTCACCTCCGGACAGGGTCGCTCGATATCGGCGTACCGGAAGGTCGCCGGGAGGTGCCGGATGCAGTCGATCACCATCTCGCGCTTCGCCTCGCGCCCCATCCCCATCCGCCCGACTTGCGGCTCTGGACTCGCGCTGCCTCGCGAATCACGCGGTCGTGGTGGTCGCAGTGCCAATAGCCGCGCAAGCTCATATACTGAGTGGTGCGGCGCTCCGATGGCGGAGTGTCGTCTCGGCACCGCGGCATACGGAGAACACATGACGGTGCGACACAGCAGTGATGGCGTGGTGGACGCGGCGGTCGCGCTCGGGCATGGCGCGCTCACCGAGCATAAGGCGAAAGCGTTGCTGGCCGAGTATGGCATTGCGATCCCCGAGGGCGATCTGGCGCGCACCGAGGACGAAGCCGTCGCAATCGCCGGCGGGCTCGACGGCCCGGTGGCCATCAAGGCGATCGGCGCCAGCATCACTCACAAGACAGAGCGCGGGCTGGTTGCCCTGAACCTCCTCGGCGAAGAGGCTGTCCGGGACGCCGCTCGCTCGCTTCTGGAGCTCACGAAAGGTCAGGACGCCACGCTGCTTGTCGAGCGGATGCTCAAGGGATCGCGTGAGTTCATGATCGGCATGAAGCGAGATCCTCTCTTTGGCCCTGTCGTCGTCTTCGGCATCGGCGGGGTCTTCGCCGAGGCCCACAAGGACATCACGCTCGGCGTGACGCCGCTTCGGGACCACGACATCGAGGGCATGCTCTCCGGAATCCGGGCGAGTGCGCTGCTGGATGAGTTCCGCGGCATGCCGCCCGTGGATCGCGCGGCGCTTGCGGGTGCTATCCGTGCCCTCGCGCGCATCGCCGAGGAGCATCCGGCGGTGATGGAGATCGACGTGAACCCGCTCATTGTGGAGGGTTCACGGCCGGTAGCTGCCGACGCGCTCGTGATTCTCGACCCCGCTGCCGAGCGGAGCGGAGCGCACGCCATCGCTACCCCTGATCTGACGCCGTTCTTCGCGCCGCGCGCGGTCGCGGTCATCGGTGCCTCGGACGATATCGTCAAGTGGGGCGGATCGCTCCTCAAGAACATCATCGACGGCGATTTTGCTGGTCCCATCTACCCCGTGAACGGCCGAGGCGGCACTGTGCAGGGTCTCCCCGCCTACGCCAGTGTCGCGGAATTGCCGGAAGCCCCGGACCTGGCGCTGGTGGCGCTCGGGGCCGCCCACGTCAGCAGCGTGATCGAGCAGTGCGGCGAGCGCGGCATCCGGGTTGCACTCGTGGTGGCTGCGGGCTTTGCCGAGGCCGGAGAGGCGGGAGCCGAGACGGAGGCTGAGTTGGTCGAGACGGCGCGAGCCTCAGGCGTCACGCTCATCGGTCCGAACTGCATGGGTATGCTGTCCACGCACAGCCAGCTCCACGCTGTCGGCTTCCTGGAGTTGCGCCCGCAAACCGGTGGCCTGAGCATCGTCTCGCAGTCCGGAAACATCGGCGTTCAGCTTGTCACCAGAGCCGAACGACGCGGCGTTGGCATCGATAAGTACGTGTCGGTCGGAAACCAGGCGAGCACGAGCGCGCTCGATGTGCTGGACGCGCTCGGTGACGACGACAAGACGGCTGCAGCCCTCATCTATATGGAGAGCGTCGGCGATGGCCGCCGCTTCCTCGATGTCATGAGCCGGATCACACCTAAGAAGCCGGTAGTGATCCTGCCGGGCGGCATGACGGATTACGGCCGCCAGGCTGCCGCGTCGCACACGGGCGCGATGGCTGGCTCGGTCGAGGTCTTCCTGGCGGCGGCCCGCCAGACCGGATGCCTCGTGCGCACCGGTCCCGACGAGAGCCTGGACCTTGCATTGTGCCTCAGCGCCCTGCCTCGGCCAGCGGGTCGCCGCGTGGCCGTCATGACGCTTGGTGGGGGATGGGGCGTGCTCGCCGCTGATGAGGTTGCCCGCAACGGACTCGACCTCGCGCGACTGGAGCCCGGCGTCCTCGCGGCCCTCGACGAGCTGCTGCCCGGCTACTGGTGCCGCAGTAACCCGGTCGACCTCGTGGCCGCAGTGGGACCTGACCTGTCGAGCCGTGCGTTGACCATGCTCGCCGAGAGCGATGAAGTGGACGCAGTCGTCGCGCTCGGAATCCTCCGCAGCCCGTCGACCGGCTGGATTTCGGATGATGCCGCGCTCGCAGGCGTTCCCGGTGGACCCGGCCGAGGTAGCTTCAACTCCGCCGAAATCGCCTTCCTCGAGCGCGTGACCGAGCTGATGGAGAGTACAGGCAAGCCGATCATCAACGTACCGCTGCGCCCGGTCGAGGCTGCGACCTTCCCGGGCGGTGGGCGATACGATCCTGTGATGCTCTATTCGCCGGTCGCCGCAGTGCGCGCGCTGGCCGCCATGGCCTGGTACGGAGAGTACGTCGCCGATCACGAAAGGCACTGTGAATGAGTAGTCTCGGAGACATGCTCGCGCGCCTGAACGACTCTCATGGTGAGAAGCTACGCTTCCTCGGCGTCGGAGTCTGGAACACGCTGTTCAACATGCTCTTGTTCAACCTACTGCTGTGGGCGCTTGGCCACACCTTCTACATGGTGTGGTTCTGGGTGGCCTGGGTGCTCTCGGTCGGCCAGAGCACCGTCACGATGAAGTACGTCGCCTTCCGAAGCAAGGGCAAATTGCTGCCGCAGATCGCGCGAGCCTTCATGATCTACCTGCCGGCTCAAGGGATAGCGACGGCACTGATGTGGTTTGCAGTCGAGGTCGTGCACTTGCTTCCGCAGCTCGGCCAGTTGTTGACCATCTCGGTCACGACCGTCCTGAGCTACTTCGGCCACAAGTACTTCACGTTCCGGGTACCGCTCGAGGTCGGCGAGGTTCCACCCGAGGCGCTCATCGAAGGACCGAACCCCACCAACTGAGGTCGGGCGCGTAGTCAGCGGGCACTAATTGCAGCTAGCGCCTAGTGCGGTCCTGCTCGGCAAGCATCGTGAGTGTCAGCTCATAGGATTGCCGGGCGTGGATGCGCATCGACTCCAGGATCACGCCGCATACCAGTGCTAGCATGGCGCCTGTACCGAGGGCGACCGCGACCACGAGGGTCGGAATCTTCGCGACGAGCCCGGTCTCGACGTACTCACTCAAAGGGATGGCGAACATCACCATCGATACGATGAACAGCACGGATGAGATCAGCCCGAAGAACACCATCGGTCGGTAGTCTCTGAAGAGCGTGAATATCGTCTTGAGAACGAGGAACCCGTCCGAGATGGTGCTGAGCTTCGAGAAGCTCCCCTCCGGACGATCCCGGTAGTCGATCGGTACCTCGTGCAGGAGGAAATGGTGATCGAGCGCGTGGACGGTCATCTCGGACTCGATCTGGAATCCACCTGACAGGACCGGGAACGATTTCACGAACGTGCGGCTGAAGCAGCGGCAGCCCGTCATGATATCCCGAACGTTGCTTCTGAAGATCCTGTTCACCAGGAAGCGGACCAGCCGGTTGCCGATTCCGTGAAGCGGCCGCTTGTTCTGCTCGAAGTACGTGCTTGAGAGCCGGTCTCCTATCACCATGTCGGCCCGGCCCTGGGCGACGAATTCGCACAGGGCGAGTGCCTCATCGGCGCGATACGTGTCATCGCCGTCGACCATCACATAGCAGTCGGCATCTATGTCGCGGAACATGCTGCGGACAACGAATCCCTTGCCCTGTCGGTATTCCGGCACGACGATCGCGCCGGCCTCGAGCGCCAGGTTGGCAGTCTCATCGGTCGAGTTGTTGTCGTACACGTAGACGTCGATGTCGGGTGCGAGCGCCTTGAAGCTCTTCACGACCGAGGAGATCGTCGGAGCTTCGTTGTAGCAAGGTATGAGTACTACTGTCCGCATCGGGTCTCCTTGAATATGGTGAGTCTACGTGCGTCTTTCCGCTCGGCTGACACGAGCGAACCTAGAGTACCGCACTTTGGTCGGCAAGCTCGGCATCTGAGTCGGCAGACGCTATCAGCGGCAGCAGCAGCGCAAGCGGCAGGCATATGACGAACATCAGCAAGTAGCGGTACGTGAATGCGATCGGAGCCGCGATCATCAGGGCAAGCCAGCAACCAAGGAGGGGCGTGAGCGCGATCGTGTATCGACCCTTCTTGAGCGAGAACAAGGCGGCTGCCGAGAGGAATGCAAGCCAGATGGTGACTCCGATATTGAGAAGTGTTCTCCAGATCTTAGAGCGGGTCATCGAGTCAAACAGGGGGCCGAGCGTTCGGCCAGTGGCGCGTTCGATGAGGTCGGTCCGGTGGATGCCGATCTTGTTGTTGGTCATCAGTGGGAGCGAGACGCCCGCTCGGCCGATAACGGGCTTCCAGTAGCCGAACGTCTCGAGCATGTATGACTGCACATATGCTTCTGGATTCTTGTAAAGCAGGCTGAGCCACGTTGTGGCGAAGAGCTTCTTGTTCTGGGACAGGTACCGTTTGTCGATTCCGTCTTTGGCCTTCAGTGGATCCACCGTGCTTGGCGAGTAGTGGAGCGCCCACTCCTCGGCCGGTAGAAGACTGTCGATGAAGACCTTATCCTTCGCGCTGATGTCACCGCCCGTAACGACGACGTAGCCCATTTGCTGAAGCGGGATCCCGAGCGCTTCCACGAGCGGCTTGTTGACGCTCATCATGTCGTAGACGGGACCCTGCACGATCGCCGTTACAACGAAGATGCCGATGAGAGCCGGGTACAGGAGCTTCGTTCTCATCCGATACACGCCTGCAAGCGTGAGCCCTGCGAGTGCTACGACTAGGACGCCGTTGTTTCGGCAGAAAATGAGCAGCAGGCCGAGCACGATGAAGGTCGCGATGCCGCGTGCACCGTTCAAGAGCTGCCCATCGCTCCGGATGACGTCGACGAGATGAAGCGAGTACAGAAGAATGAGCGCGGCAAACAGGGAGTCGTTGGAGAGCGTGACTGCGAAGATCGCGAACGTTGGGAACAGCGCGTAGAACGCTGCGGTGGAGATAACGAAGGCGACCGGCGCCCTTTGCTTCGCAAGCCAGACGACGCTATACCCGAGCACTCCCGCCATGATGATGTACTGAACAACGGTCGCGATGAGCATTCCGAGGTTGATGCTTCCAAGTCGAGCGCCGAGCTCAAGCATCGGCTGCAGGAACAGTGCGTAGAGCACGGGATGGTGGTTGTCCCAGCCGATGCTTGTCCCCGCATAGAGCGCCTGTTTGATTGAGAACAGGGCATCCGCGTTCAATCCTCCCGGAGCGTACGTGAGCAGCATGGGAAGCCATGCGATTGCCATCCCGCCTGATGCGGCAGCGTGGAGGAGCGTACGCTGCTTGCGGTCTGTCACGCTGCTGGGCTTCATGCCTCTATCCAACAGCCATTCGTACACCCCGGGAACCCGAGAGGTGATCAGCGTGAGCAGCACCGACAGCACGGCTACCCAGAGCACGTCGGTTACTGCGAACGGCTTGATCGAGACCGAGGAGAAGCCGATCTCCCTCAGGCCACCGGTAAAGACGATCTTGCTTCCGTACACCAGGGCGATCGATAGAGCCGTGGCGAAGACGAGCGCCGGAAGCAGCGCTTTGAAGCGCGGGCCAAGACGCCTGTGTGCTGGTCGGTCGTTCACGTGCCCCCCGGGGCCTAAGGACTCGAACCTTGCGGTTCGGCCAGACTTGCGATGCATCGCATCATACAGAGGAGTGGGCATGGGGTCTAACTGCGAAGGCCGGCGGTCTGCGTCAGCTCCACGAGGTGGATGCACTACAATCGATCGAGAATGATTCTGGCATCGGACGACCACGAGGGGCATCATGCATGAGCCGAGCGTAGCGATCATCGGCGGCGGGGCGGCGGGGCTTGCAGCCGCGATTGCTGCGGCACGTCTCGGCGCGGACGTTACGCTGCTTGAAGAAGCGCCGCGGGTCGGCAAGAAGATACTCGTGACCGGCAATGGTCGGTGTAACCTGACGAACACGGCGATCGCGCCAGCTGCGTACAACCATCCGGAGTTCGTGGAGCCGAGACTAGGCAGCTGCGACGCTGTCCGCGACTTCTTCGGCGGTCTGGGGCTGCTCACGTACGTCGACGACGAGGGGCGCGTGTACCCCGTGACTAATGCCGCGAACTCCGTGCTAGACGTGCTACGGCTTGAGTGCGCGAGGCTCGGCGTCGTCGAACGCTGCGACTTCGAGGTCATGGGCATCTCGGCGACAGATGGTGCCTTCCAGGTCGCGTCACGATACGGAGAGACTATCTCGGCCGACGCCGTCGTTGTAGCGACCGGTGGTGGCGACTCGCTGCTGCCCGCCCTCGGGCATGGCCGCGTCGCGCAGGTGCCGGTTCTCGCTCCGCTCAAGACGGATCTTGCGCCCATCCGCGGACTCTCGGGCGTTCGCGTGCGCTGCGCGGCATCGCTGCTCGATGACGCCGGCGATCCGGCCGCGACCGAGCGCGGCGAGCTGCTCTTCCGCGACTACGGCGTGAGCGGCATCATGATCTTCGACCTCTCTCGCGCGCTCGAGCGCGGCCGCACGCTCTCCATCGACTTCTTCCCGGACATCGCGCCAGACGACTTCGCGACATTCATGGCCGAGCGGTGCTCGACGCTCACATCGCGCACTGCCGAGACGTTCTTCGACGGTATGCTGCAGAGCCGCGTCGCAATCGCCGTGCTGCGAGCAGCGGGAATCGACTCCAAGACGCCTGCGGCCGAGCTCCCTGTCGAGAAGCTCGCCTCGCTGCTTAAGGACTTTCGTGTCTCCGTCACCGGTCGAGGCGACGCCGCGCAGTCGCAAGTCACGCGCGGCGGCACCTCCGTCGCCGAGTTCGATCCGCGTACGCTCGGCTCGCGCCTGGCCCCCGGCGTCTTCGCAGCTGGCGAGGTGCTCGACATCGACGGCCGCTGCGGTGGCTTCAACCTGCACTGGGCGTGGATATCCGGCATCGTCGCCGGGCAGAGCGCCGCGCACTTTGCCGCAGACAAGGAGCGCTCGTGATCGAGATACGCAACCTTGCGCTGCCGCTTACGGCTGGGCTGCCCACCGGTGACGTGCAGATGCGCGCCGCGGCCGCTCGACGCCTCGGCATCGCCGAGGAGCGCATCGCCGCGCTGCGGCTCCTCAAGCGCTCCGTGGACGCTCGCCGCAAGGAGAACGTGCACTTCGTGGCGACACTCGGCGTGACGCTCGACGCAGCCAGCGAGAGCGAGGCGGCCGTCGTGGCGCGTCTCGGCGATGCGGACGTCTTCGCGGCCGAGGTCGTGCACGCACCCGCGACCCTGCGGCTGCAGGTGGCGCCCGCGGTGCGACCTGTCGTTGTCGGCACCGGCCCGGCCGGGCTCTTCGCAGCGCTCACGCTTGCGCGTGCTGGCGCCCGCCCGATCGTGCTCGAGCGTGGCGCCCCCGTCGGCGCGCGCATTCGTGCATGGAGCACGTTTGTGCGCGAGGGCGTGCTCGACCCGGACTCCAACATCCAGTTCGGCGAGGGCGGCGCGGGAACGTTCTCGGACGGCAAGCTCACTACCAACACCAAGAACCCGCGCATCCGCGGCGTGCTGGAGGCGCTCGTGAGCGCCGGCGCTGCCGAGGAGATCCTCTGGCAGGCCAAGCCGCACATCGGTACCGACCACCTCACCGGTGCGGTCCGTCGGCTGCGCGAAGAGATCGAGTCGCTCGGCGGCGAAGTCCGCTTCAAGACGCGCCTCACCGAGCTCGTCGTCGGCGACGATGGCACCCTCAAGGCCGTCGTCACCGAAAGCGCCCGTGGCCGCGAGGAGTTCGCTGTCGAGACGCTCGTCCTTGCGACCGGGCATAGCGCGCGCGACACGTTCGAAATGCTGCGCGACCACGGCGCGACGCTCGCGCAGAAGGCGTTCTCGATCGGCGTGCGCATCGAGCACATCCAGCGCGTGGTGAACCGCGCGCAGTACGGTGCTGCGGCCGGGCAT
>PHEU01000067.1 GCA_002841295.1 Actinobacteria bacterium HGW-Actinobacteria-6 | reverse complement strand
ACCCGAACCCCCGGTGCGCGACGCGCGAGTGCATCCCGTTTCGCCAATCGGTCGATCTGCAAGCCGAACCCCGGGTTGACTCACCGTTCTCGCGAAGCGAACCTGCGGCGACGCGTGAATGTTCCCAGCGCCACGCCAACCAGCCAAGGCAACGCCAGGAACAGGTTGCCCGCGAAGAACCATGAGAAGAAAAACCCGTCAAACTGCGGCAGGCCGCCACTGGCAAACCAACCGATGGCGACGATATAGAGCAGCTCCGCGATCAACAGGGCAACGATCAGTTCACGCACGCGATGGGCACGCCAGCGCGAAAGGTAGAAGGCCGCCGCGACGAGCAGTATCGCCATGAATATGGCTGCCGGGCGCAGGTCGCGCCCCGGCGATCCGACCAGAGCGGAAAGCACCATCGCTGCAAGCAGACACGCGATGATGCTTGCCAGCGCCGTTGCCACGCGCAGCACGCCACGCGCACCCGTCGGATTGGGGGCCGCCATCAGGCCGGGCGTCTGCGGGAAAGTCGGCGGGGCGCCACATGCACGCGCCCCGTCAAGTCACCACGGATAGCCATGACTACGCACTCGAACCGCCCAGTGCTTTTTCGATTTTCTTGTCCGTCGTGTACTGGCTGAGTGCGTAGACGGACCACAGCGCTGCCGGAATCCAGCCGATGATGGTGATTTGCAAAAGCAGACAGATCAGCCCGGCGAATGGGCGGCCGATCGTGAAAAACTGGAGCCACGGGAGAAATATCGCCAACAACAAACGCATCTTCTGCTCCTTGGTAGTCGATGCCATCATCAAAACGATAGAAGCTTATAACAACCGCAGCAGCATCATTCATGTCCGGTCGCCATCGGCCCAGCCGCAGGCGCGTGTCACGTGGACGCCGCACTCGAACCATGCACGATGTGGCTCATGACGATGCGCATTCGAGCGACGCCTTCAGCCGGGTCAGTGCCTCGCCCCACGCCGCGCGCAGGCCATCGGTCTCGGCGCGTGTTTGCAGGCGGTCATGGGAAACCATCACCGTTGTCTTGGCGCCACTCGCCTGAAATGCGACTTCGACCGGTGTGTCCGGCGCCGCGTCGATCTGCTCCCAGATCATCACGATTTTTTTGCCCGGATTGATCTTGCGGATGCGCGCACGATTGCCGTCGGTATTGTCGAGGCTGCCGCCTTCGACAAAACTCAGCGTATGCCCAGAGCCGAGCCAGCGGTCGAGTGCGGCGGCGCTGGCGAATGCAGCAAAGCACGTTTCCGCAGTTGCCTTGATCGCCTTGGTTGAGCAGATCATGTACCCCTTGGGTCTGCCGTCCTTCTCGCAGCGACCATGTGCGGCTTCATAACCCACATTGATGGTTGCTGCCCACCACGGAGCGACATGATGCGAGTCGTGCAGCAGGCTGCCGATTGCACGCCGTCCCTGTTCCGGGCCGCCGCTGGCATCGAGTAATGCGTACCACTCGCTCAGTGTGCGGCCCGTGGCCGCTTTGGCGGTGGCGTCGTCAAGCGGATAGTCCGCGCGCAAGCTGATTTTCATCGTGACCCCCTGCTCAAGCTG
>PHEU01000045.1 GCA_002841295.1 Actinobacteria bacterium HGW-Actinobacteria-6 | reverse complement strand
AGGACATTGTTGTGTGCATCCTGGAGCGCGAGCGTCACGAAGATCTCATCTCCGAGGTCCGTGCGAGCGGTGCGCGCATTCGCTTGATCTCCGACGGTGACGTTTTCGGTGCAGTCGCGACTGCCATCGAAGGCACCGGCATTCATCTCTACATGGGAGCTGGCGGTGCACCAGAAGGTGTGTTGGCTGCAGCCGCGATGAAGTGCATCGGCGGAACGTTCATGGGCCGCTTCCAGTTCCGTAGTGACGAAGAGCGAGCGCGCGCGCTACAGATGTCGCAGTGCGACATAGACGGCGTGCTGACGATGGACTGCCTGGTCAACACCGATGAGGCCGCATTCATTGCAACCGGCGTCACGGATGGCGAGATGCTCCGCGGCGTGAAGTACTTCGGCCAGGGCGCACGGACGCACTCGATTGCCATGGATAACAAGGCTGGGACGGTCCGCTTCATTGAGACTGTCTACCGCACCGGCACCGAGAAGTTCTGGGTGCGGATGGATTAGCTGCTACTCAGCAGCAGGGCACGAGCTGCAGGCCGGGGAGCTATCGCCACCACAGGCGGGCTTCTCGGCCTTCTTCTCGCTCGCAGGAGCGCCGTCGGACGACGCCGGGATTGCCTTCTTGGCGCGGTAGTCGGTGTTGTGGAAACCAGTGCCCTTGAACACGATTCCTACCGGCGAAAAGATGCGTTTTGCTTCTACAGCACACTCCGGACAAACAACAGCGCCTGTCTCACGGATGCCGCGAGTCACTTCGAACACGCCATCGCACTTGGGGCACTTGTAGTCGTAAGACGGCATAGAAACCTCCGTGGGGGTTTGCGTGGGTCGCGAACGTGCAGGATACACCCCGTGTCGCTCGTCAGGCAAGGCACCGATGTTGCTATAATCGGCGTCATGAACGACAACACCTCCGAGCGGCCGCGCCGCCGTCCACTCATCCCGAAGTGGCTGATCATCACAGCTGCTGCGATTGTCCTCGTCATAATCGGGGCGGTTGTAGCCGTGATCCTAACGATGCGCAACGGGCTGATCGCAGTCCCTGCGGTTGTGGGCAAGACCACCGCCGAGGGAATCGCCGTTCTCGACAGCGCAGATCTTGTGGTCGAAGAAGGCGGTGAATGGTACTCCGTCACCGTTCCCAAGGGCGCGATCATCTCACAGGAGCCAAGTGCAGGCGCTCTCGTCCGCAGAGGCGACACCATCACAATCATCGTCTCGGCAGGCTCTGAGACCTTCGTGATGCCTGACGTGGTCGGAAGAACGGCCGATGAAGCCACACTGAGCCTCGAGGCCCTTGGACTACTGGTCACCACGGAAACCGTCGAGACGTCTGCCACCGAGGGCACCGTAACCGAGTCGTACCCGACTGCAGGCCAGGATGTGCGTAGCGGCTCGACGGTTCGTCTGCGCATTGCAGGGCGTTCGGTTGCTTCTGAGATTCTGCTCCCCTATGAGATGCAAGGTGTCACGATCATTCTCGATCCGGTACCTCTCACTTCGGGAAGCGACACGACCATGGAAGTCGCGCGCAGAGTGCGTGCTCTTCTTGAAGCATCAGGTGCGAAGGTCGTAGTCACACGAAGCGTGACCTCGACCGCGACATCCACGGGGGACCGTGCAGCTCTCGTCGCTGAAACAACGGCTACCGCTCTCGTGACCTTTGAGGTTGTTGCGACCGGTCAGCCCGGCCTGCAGGTCACGACCGTACAGTCAGGCGACGCAAGCCAAACCACCAGCGCGAGCAAGCTCGCCAACACCATGACCGAGACGCTACGTGCGCCGGGTCAGATAGTCCAAACGCCCGCAGTCTCAGCCAGCGCCATTCTTGCAGCGACCAAGATCCCGGGCGTGCGTTTGGTTCTCGGCAATTCGCGAGACCAAGCCGACTCAACCCGATTCGCCGACCCCGCATGGGCTGACACAGTCGCTCGCGCGGTCTATCGTGCTCTTGGCGACATGTTCGGCACTTCGACGCAATAGCCAGCAGTACTCAGGGGGTGGAAGCCGATGAATCAACGCGGCAGACGTAGTTTCAGGTGGCTCACGGTGGCGATCACCATGGCCGCACTCCTGATTCCTGCCGCACACGCATTCGGCGCCAAATCCGAGGTCGACACACTCAAAGACCAGCTGGCGGGATTGCGGAAGGAATCGCAGCGAGCCGGCGATGCCTACTCAAAAGCATATTGGAGGCTCGATGCCACCAACGCCAAGCTCGCCTCTACCAATCGCAAGCTCACCAAGACGCGTGGTGAGTTGGTCGAGGCTTCTGCGCGGCTAGGAACACATGCTGCCGAAATGTACCGCCAGGGCGATATCGACTACCTCGCACTCCTTCTCACAAGCGACACGCTCGACGACATGCTTGTCCGACTCGAGTATGTGAGCCGGATCGGACAACAAGACGCCGAGGTGGTCGGTGAGGTGAAGGCCTTGCAGGCGAGCCTGGTCGAGCAGAAGCAGGCTATCGAGGACACCAAAGCCGAACAGTCCGCAGAAGCAAAATCGCTCAAATCCAAGGCGGACGCACTCGACAAGAAGCTCAAAGGCGTCCAGTCCGAGTATGACGCGGTTCAGAAGAAGCTCTCGGCAGCGCTCGCCAGGCAGAATGGCGGTAGAGGCACCGGGAGTACGCGCTATCCGGCCGGACCAAACGGCATGGTCTTTCCGGTACAGGGTTCCTACTACTACGCCGACACCTGGGGTGCCGCTCGTTCGGGAGGTCGCACGCACAAGGGCACCGACATCATGGCCAGAACCGGCACTCCCGCGGTGGCCGTACTTTCTGGCACTGTGCGCTCGAAGTCGAACACGCTCGGCGGGAAGACGATCTGGCTCACCGCCGATAACGGCTGGCAGTTCTACTACGCGCACCTGAACGGCTACGTGCGCACCTCCGGGCGCGTGCAGGCCGGCGAGCTCATCGCTTATGTAGGGGCGACCGGCAACGCCTCGGCCAGTGCTCCACATCTTCACTTCGAGATCCATCCGGGTGGGGGAGCCGCTGTTAATCCTTATCCGTACCTCAAGAAGATGGAATAGTCCTTGTCCGACGCGCTGCACTGTGACAGCATGTGTTCGTCCTGAGAACCGTATCGGGAGCTGCGTGCGCGGCTGAGAGGCGACCTTTGAGTCGCGACCGAACAAAGCGTTCCGGTAATGCGGAGCGGCAAGCACGGTGGATGCTTCGGCATCCTATCAGTCCCATGCTCCTCTCCGACCCGGGCGATGCCGCCCGTGCCGAGAATAGGAGTCATCCATGTCCCACCGCCGTCTAGTCATCATGTCGGAGATCGCCCTGACGCTCGCTTTGGCGTACGTTCTCGGCCTTCTCAAGGTCTGGCAGATGCCGCAAGGCGGCGAGGTCTCTCTCGCCATGCTGCCGCTGCTCGTGCTTGCGCTCCGACGAGGGCTGCCCGTCGGGCTTGTGGTCGGTTTCCTGTACGGCCTACTCGACCTCACGTACTCGCCCCCGTACATCGTCCATTGGGTGCAGTTCTTCCTCGATTATCCGTTCGCATACATGGCCGTCGGTCTCGCTGGCGTGTTCGCACCCGCACTGAAGCGTGCACTATCCAGGGGTAGCAAGGGGCTCGCGGTCTGGGGTGCGATAATCCCGGGAGTCGCTCTCGGCGCGCTTGGCAGATTCACATGCCATCTGGTGTCGGGCGCCGTGTTCTTCGGCGAGTACGCCCCTAAGGGTCAGCCGGTCTGGCTGTATTCGGCAGGGTACAATTCCTTCGTATTCGTATCCGCCGTGCTATGCGCGGCCTTCGCCGTGATCGTCTTGATGGTGCTGCAGCGCGTGGTTCCGGTAGAAGGGAAGTAGCACACATGTCCCTGGAGGTACTCATTGTCGGCTCCGCCCCTGTTCCAGGCGCGGACGACTTCTACGAGCGCCTCCTGACGGACGCATCGTACGTAATTGCGTGCGATGCCGCTGCCGAGTGGTGCATCGCGCTCGGGCGCGTACCGGACATCGCGGTCGGCGACTTCGACTCGGCTGCTGCAGGAGCTCCGGAACGCCTGCTTGCTGCCGGTGTCGATGTCCGCCTCTTCCCTGCCGAGAAGGACGAGAGCGACTTGGACCTGGCGCTTGCCGTGGCGCGCTCCCTCTCTCAGCCGCGGGTGGTGCTGACAGCAGCGTATTCGGAGCGCCTGGACCACACGTTGGCCGCGCTCGGCACCGCGTCGGCTGCGGCTGATCTTGCTGCGCGAATCGAGGAACCGACGTTCTCGGCGACCGTTCTCTCAGCACGGGGAATCTCATCAACCGTCATCGATATCACGCCCGGCGCGACCGTCTCAGTGATGGCGCTGGAGGCATCACACGGTGTCACGCTGGTCGGTATGCGGTATCCGCTCGAGAATGCCTCGGTTCCCATACTCTCCTCCCTCGGCATCAGCAACATCGCTTTGGAGCCGCGCGTCAGAGTGTCACTCGCCGAAGGTACGCTCCTCGTGATAGCCTCACGCAGCGCGGACGTGTGATTCGAGTAGTGTAGGAATGCCTTCCGCGTGCCGATAATGCCCTTGTGGGGGTCGATTTGCGACCCACGGGGACGAGCTGTGCGGGGGGTGACGTGACCGACCTGACGACTACACGCGACTCGGGCCGCCAAAGTGGCGGCGGAGCCTTGCTCGCCGTCCTTGCGCTTGTCACTGGAATCGCCGCAATCGTATTCGGGCAGGCGTGGCTTGGTGCTGTCGCAGTCGGGTTCGTCTCGGCGATTCTGATCACTACTGTCGCGCGCAATCGCGCCGAGGAACACTCCGAGCCCCCAGCAACACCTCTGGTCGAGGAGTCTCCTCCGGGCGCTCCCGCGCCGGTTCGCATGCCGGCAACACTCGACGCTGACGCTGTCCTCCACGCGATGTCGGATGCGGTCGCTCCTGTTGCCCAGGCGGTCGCGGCTCACATGTGGCTTGAGGACCCGTCCTCGGCAACTCTTCGACTGGTTGCAGCCGTCGGGCCGATGAGCCCTGCCCCGCAGCCACTTGCACTCGACGATGAGATTCTCGGCAAGTCGGTTCGCGAGGGAGCGGCCGCGCTTGCTCCGCTCGCCCGCGTGCAGACCGGTGGCGTCGAACGTGTTATCTGGCGCTTCGCCCTGCCGCTCACTCCCGGAACCGCTCGCGGCGTTGCCGCTGTCGATATCTCGGTCACGGCCGACCCAAATGGGATGGAACTCGCTCGGCTCACGACACCGCTTCGCGGAGCACTGGCCGGCAGCCTTGCACTACATATCGCGCGTATCGAGACCGAGATGGCCGCAGCGTTAGTTGAGGTTGCGCGGGACTTAAGCAGAAGGCTCGACCCTGAACAGGTTCTTCAGACTGCCCTTGATACGGCAATGCGGATGTCGGACGCCGCCACCGGTAGCATCATGCTCACCGATCCCGCCACAGGGCGTCTTGGTATCGTCAAGGCCGAGGGACTGCCTGCTGATGTCGTTCGCGATACCTCGCTTGGAGACGGCGAAGGCATAGCCGGCTGGGTGCTCTCGACTGGGCAACCGCTGCTCATCGAGGATCTCCCGGCTCGCCCGAAATCGGGGCGCCGACATGGCATCCGCTCGGCCGTGTCAGTACCGATCGCCGACAGCGACGGAACGCTCGGCATCATCAATGTTGGCAGCCGAAGCTTCCCTGCGCGGTTCACCGAATCTCACATGCACGCGCTTGAAACGCTCGGAAAGCAGACCGCCGTGGCGCTCCGCAATGCGAACGCGGTTTCCTCGTCACGTGAACTCTATTTTGACACGCTGAAGGCGCTCGCACTGGCTATGGAGACGAAAGATCCGTACTCCAAAGGCGGTACTGAGCGAATCCTATCCTATGCAACCGACATCGGAGCGGTCCTCGGCCTTCCCGAGGAGCAGCAGGAGGCGCTCAGAGTCGCTGCGCTGCTCCATGACATTGGAATGGCGGCCACCGGAGAGCCTGTCGGGTCGATCGACCGGCCGCTATCGACGGTGGAGCATGGGCTTCTCAAGCTGCATCCGCAAATCGCCGCCGAGATACTTCAGGAGCTGCCGGCGCTTCGTGAGGTCGTACCGATCGTCTATCACCACCACGAGTGGTTCGACGGACACGGCTACGGCGGTGGGCTGGCGGGGGAGTCAATACCGCTCGGCGCGCGCATCCTTGCGGTCGCAGACGCCTATGTCGCGATGACGTCCCCGCGTCCGTATCGCGGCGCGATGAGCACGACTCAGGCACTCGCTGAACTTCTGGACAAAGCAGGAGCCCAGTTCGATCCCTCCGTGGTGTCGGTCCTGAAGGACCTGCTTACAACGGGGGACGACCGGGCTCCGGAGCGCCAGAGACCCTAGAAGGGCCGCTTCAGTTCAGTACTAGCCTCGAGTGACCTTGTTGGCCTTGAGGCACTTGGTGCAGACGTTGACCTTCTTCGACGTACCCTCGACCAGGACAGACACGCGCTGGATATTCGGGTAGATCATCCGGTTCGTCACGCGGTGCGAGTGGCTGACGTTGCGGCCAGCAGACGGCTTCTTGCCGCAAACGGTGCAAATCTGGGACATTGTCCTGGCTCCTGTCGAGTATCTGTGGCGTCGTTTGATGTGAACGAAGCCTTGGTGGCAATAAAGCGCACCGATGATAGCATGGTGCCCTGGTACCAGCAAGGCGCACGAGGTGTCGTGGAACGGTGTGCGCCAGCGTTGGCTCCGCTATACTACTCTTTCATGCGGGATAATCGAAACTGTTCTCTCGATATACATAAGGAATTCTCAGGTTCGCCCCTTGGGGCGACGAACACCGGCTCTGAGGAGGAAGCTTCGATGGCGGATGTCGCATTGGGTACGATGACTATCGCGAACGATGTGCTTGCTGATATCGCAGGCTTTGTCGCTCTTGAGTGCTACGGCGTGGTTGGTATGGCGAGCCCGTCACTTCGGGACGGCGTTGCCCAGCTCCTGTCCCGTGACCGCCTTCGCAAGGGCGTCATGATCACGAACATCGATGACCACAAGATCAAGATCGACCTCTATGTGGTCATCGAGCACGGTACGAACCTTGCAGAGGTTTCCCGTAACCTTACGGACCGTGTCAAGTACGCGCTCACCCACGATGCCGACGTGCAGGTCGCCTCAGTCGACGTTCACGTCCAGGGCATCAAGGTCCGGAAGTGATGGCTGAATTCGCGATGACTAACAACAGCGCCCCTACAGCACTTGATTTGATTCATGCCGCTGCTGTCGCTTTGAAACAGCGGAAGGAAGAGATCAACCGCCTCAACGTATTTCCGGTTCCCGATGGTGATACCGGAACGAATATGAGCCTGACAATGGATGCCGTCATTGCGGATCTGTCGGCACTTGGCCAGTCTCCTTCGGTCGCGGAGGTATGCCGCGCGGTCACACATGGCTCTCTCATGGGCGCACGTGGCAACTCAGGCGTCATCTTGAGCCAGATACTTCGCGGTTTGTGCGAAGCCGTCATCGCCGATGAGAAGATTTCAGCCAAGTTGCTCGCGGATGCACTCACTCGTGCGACCACAGTCGCCTTCCAGGCCGTTCGTAAGCCTGTTGAGGGCACGATGCTAACGGTCCTGAAGGATTCTGCAGCAGCCGCGCGTGCAGGCGCCTCAGCAGGGTCGAACCTCGACGAAGTGCTCGACATCGTCGTAAAAGCAGCATTCGAGTCTGTGCGTCGCGGACCCGACTTGCTTCCGGTGCTCAAAGAACACGGAGTCGTCGACGCCGGCGGCTTCGGCCTGGCGATTCTCGCGGAAGGATTCGTAACGGGTATGGAAGGCCACGAATTCTCTGAGCGCGACATCGCTGTCGCCACCGGAGAGCTGACCGTGAGTCCGGTCAACGACTGGGACGACGAAGAATACCTCTACTGCACCGAGTTCCTTCTCCACGATACGGATGCCGAGAAGTCATTCATCGACGACTGGATTGCCGAACATGGCGGCTCGGAGCTTGTGGTTGGTGACAAGGAGACGTACAAGATCCATATCCACACAGATGATCCCGGCGTCGTTATCGCCTGGGCAACGTCTCTCGGAGAGGTTGCCGAGGTTCACATCAACAACATGCGCCGACAGACCGCCGAGCGCACCGAGATGCTTCGCTCCAAGCCCGCACCGAACACACCTCCCAAGCCCGTCGGCTTCGTGGCTGTCTCATCTGGTCCGGGTCTCTCGGAGATCCTGCGGAGCCTCGGCGTCGATGAGATCGTCAGCGGCGGACAAACCATGAACCCGTCTACGGCAGAGATCCTGGAGGCCGTTCAGAAAGTTCACGCCGAGAAGGTAGTCATCCTCCCGAACAACCGCAACATCGTACTTGCTGCCCAGCAGGTCATCGGGGTCTCTGAGCGTCCGGTTGGTGTCGTGCCCACTACGTCCGTTCCGCAGGCGTTCTCTGCGCTGCTTGCCTTTGATGGCTCCGAATCTCTAGAGACGATCGTCCGGGAAATGACGGACGCCGCAGCAGCGGTTCACGCCGGCGAGATCACGACCGCGGTCAAAGATGCGAAAGGCAAGGCTGGCAAGATCAAGTCAGGACAAATCATCGGCATCGCCGACCATGAGATCGAGGTCATCGGTGACGAGGTTGAGGATGTCGCGCTGAGATTGATCGACATACTCGCGCACGATGCCGAAACCCTCACGATTCTTGCAGGCGTAGATCTTGACGATGCAGCACTTGGCCGCATCGCTGAGGCCGCAGAAGCGGCTCATCCCGAACTCGAAATTGAAACGCACCGTGGAGATCAACCGCTCTACCAGGTGATCATGGCTGCCGAATAGCAAGGTCCGCGCTCGCAACTGTCAGGGGTAAGCACATGGGTAAAGTCGGAATCGTCTGCGACAGCACGTGCGATATGGGCCCTCAGTGGCTATCTGAGAACGATGTCGTCATGGTGCCGCTCAAGGTACTGTTCGGCGACGATACGTTTCTCGATTGGGTGGACTTCACCCCGCCGACATTCTTCGAGAAGCTCGCAAGCGCAACCGAGCTGCCAAAGACATCGCAGCCGTCGCCTGCTGACTTCGCTGCAGTCTACGAATCGCTGGCCGAGCAGGGTTGTGACGAGATCGTCTCTATCCACCTCACGGCAGCACTTTCAGGCACGTTCGAGTCCGCCACGATGGCAGCTGCCGAATCTCGCATTCCCGTCCGGGTCATCAACACCCTCACCGTCACCGCTGGCGAAGCACTCGTAATTCTTGCAGCGCTCGATGCACGCAGTGCCGGCGGCGACGGTGCCGCCATCGAAGCTGCAGCAATGCGTGTCGTTGAGTCAGGCAAGCTGCTGTTCGCGCTCGACACGCTCGACTACCTGGTCAAGGGCGGCCGCGCAGGCAAGGCACAGGGCCTCGCCGCGTCCCTTCTGAACATCAAGCCGGTCCTCACCTTCACCAACGAGGGCACCATCGAGCCTTACAAGAAGGTGAAGGGTACCCGCAAGGCCATCGCCGAGATCGCGGCTGCTGTTGCCGAGGAATCCAAGAAGGGTGCCGTCAAGGTCGCCATACTTCATTCGATGGCTCCTGCACTGGCGAAGGAACTTGAGGCGGAACTCGATCGCCTCGGCGCTCAGTACGAGACCATTCACACCACGTCGGTTGGCGCAGTCATCGGTACCTATGCAGGACCCGGTGCAGTTGGCGCCGCCTTCTGCCCGGCCTGGTGATCCTTGCGCCATGTCCGCTGACGCAGAGCGCCCCCGGGCTTCGTCCGTGAACTCTGCTGCGCGGAGCCTGTGGTCGCACCCCGTCTCTGAAGTGCGCCTCGTTGATACCCGGAGAGCAGAGGCACTTGGTAAGTCCGGGGTCAGCACTGTTGAAGACCTCATCAGGCACTATCCATTTCGCTATCTAGACCTGTCTATGGCAGGAGCGATTCGGGACGTACCATTCGGTGAGGACGCCACAGTTGTGGGCATAGTGCGAGACGTCCGCATCAAGAAGCCGCGCCCGCGCCTTACGATCACCGAAGTCGCGATCGCCGATGACACAGGCGTAGTCGTCGGCGTTTGGTTCAACCAGGCCTACGTTGCTCAGCGCGTGAAGGTCGATGACCGGATTGCAATGGCCGGTAAGCTCGAGATGGATTTCGGGCTCCGTCAGATGAAGTCCCCGTTCCTCGAGCGCCTTGATGCTGAGGATGGCCCATCGCAACTCGGAAGAATCCTTCCGGTTCATCGCGCAACCGAAGGTGTCTCGGCGAACTGGATGCGGCGTCTTGTGCTTGAAGCGCTTGAGCTCGCTGGCGATGTCCCGGACCCGCTTCCTGCAGCGCTGAGAGTGAAACGCAACCTGCCTTCTCTGCGACATTCGCTGCGTACCATCCATTTCCCAGGAACACTCACAGACGCAGCCGAGTCCCGGCGCAGACTCGCATACGAGGAGTTCTTCACGCTCCAGCTTGCGATGGCCTTGCGCCGTCACAAGACCGTCGCAGACACACCCGGACACGCCCATGCAGTCGGCGGACGCTCGGTTGACGCACTGAGGAAGGTACTCCCGTTCACGCTGACCGCTGACCAAGACGCAGCAGTTGCAGATGTTTTCGCGGACATGGCTGGCCCAAGCCCCATGAACCGTCTGTTGCTCGGCGATGTCGGCACAGGAAAGACGGCCGTCGCAGCATTCGCGCTCGCATCTGTTGCGGACTCAGGCACACAGGCGGCCATGATGGCGCCTACCGAGGTTCTTGCTGCTCAGTACGCCGGAAAGGTCGGGCCGCTGCTGGATGAGATCGGCGTCAGTTGGTGCCTGCTCACAGGGTCCACGCCTGCTGCGCGGAGGCGAGACACGCTCGCGGCACTCCTGAGCGGGGAAACGTCAGTCGCCTTCGGCACCCACGCGCTCATACAGGAAGATGTGGCGTACAAGCACCTCACGCTTGCGATCGTCGACGAGCAGCACCGCTTCGGGGTGGAGCAGCGCCTCGCCTTGCGACACAAGGGCGAGTCAGCCGACCTGCTCGTCATGACTGCGACACCGATTCCCAGGAGCCTCGCACTCACACTCTACGGCGACTTGGATACATCGTATTTGCGCGAGCGCCCCGGCGACCGCGGTCCGAACCACGTGCGCACACGACTCGTCAACAAGTCGCATCGAGGTGCAGCGTACGATGTCGTCCGCACCGCCGTTGCTGCCGGTCACCAGGCGTACGTTGTCTGTGCACTCGTTGACGAGTCCGATGCGGCCGAGGCGCGGGCAGCCACCCGTGAGGCAGAGCGTCTCCGCACGCAAGTCTTCCCAAAGCTTCGAGTCGATCTGCTCACCGGGCGCATGCGCTCCGCCGAGAAGACCGACGTCATGGAGCGTTTCCGGGCAGGCACGATCGACGTACTCGTCTCGACGACGGTTATAGAAGTCGGCGTCGATGTGCCAAACGCAACCATCATGATTGTTGAGGACGCCGAGAGATTCGGCCTTGCCCAGCTGCACCAGCTTCGCGGTCGCGTTGGCCGGGGGGAGCATCCGGGAGAGTTCCTGGTCTTTGCCGATCCTCGCTCGCAAGAGGGCAAAGAGCGCATGAAGGCAATCACGACAACCACGGACGGTTTCCTGCTTGCCGAGGAGGATCTGCGGTTGCGCGGAGAGGGTGAGCTTCTCGGCCAGAAGCAAAGTGGGCTGCCGCGTCTTAGGTTGGCAAGTCTCGTGGGTGACGCGGATCTGCTCGACATGGCGCGCGAAGACGCACGAGAGATCGTGGAGTTGGATCCACACCTGCAATCTCCTGAGAATGCACTGATCGCACTAGAGGCCGAGTACGTTCTCGGCGCGGACGCGACGTGGGTGAGAAGCGGATGAGAATCGTTGCAGGAGACTGGCGCGGACGAACAATCGCGGCTCCGGCCGGAACATCGACGCGACCGACGTCGGATCGCGTGCGTGAGGCGGTCTTCTCGGCCGCACGCTCACGTGTAGGCGACTTCAGTGGCCTTCGCGTGCTGGACGCATTCGCAGGTAGCGGCGCTCTCGCGTTCGAGGCCCTGTCGCGCGGAGCGGAGTTCGCACTGCTTGTGGAGCCCGACCGCGCCGCGCGTGACGCAATAACACAGAATGCACGTACCCTCGGCGCAGAAGGTCGCATCGCTGTCATGGCTGGAGATGTGTTCCGCATGGCTGAGCGCCCCATGCAAGGCGGCCCCTTCTCGTTGCTCTTTCTTGACCCTCCCTATAGAATCGTTCCGGCACAAGTCAGCCGTCTATTGGAGGACCTTTCCAATAACGGCATGCTGTCCGAGGATGCGCTCGTCGTATACGAGCACTCTTCGCATGCGTCAGCAGAGTGGCCGATTGGGTTTGACCCTCAAGGTGATCGGCGATACGGCAGCACGAAAGTGTCGTACGCCACGTTCGAAGGGAAGCGGCCGACGTGAGACGAGCGCTGTGTCCCGGTACGTTCGATCCCGTCACCTCGGGTCACCTCGATATCATCGTTCGCGCAGCGGGTCTTTTCGATGATGTTGTCGTTGGTGTGGCACTCAGTCCTGAGAAAGGCGGCGGCCCGCTCTTCTCGATCGAAGAGCGCGTCGGGTTCATTTCTGACGCAGTGTCACATCTTCCCAACGTGACAGTGCAACCTTTTGATACACTTCTCGTAGACTTCGCGCAGAAGATGGACGCACGGGTCATCATCAAGGGTCTACGCGCGGTCACGGATTTTGAACACGAGTTCCAAATGGCGCAGCTGAACTTCCGGCTGAATGAAGGCATCGAGACGATGTTCATCATGTCCATTCCGGAGTTTGCGTACTTGAGTTCTTCCGCGGTGAAGGAGATAGCCCGGCACGGAGGTTCTGTTCAAGGACTCGTGCCAGATGCAGTCTGTGAGGCTTTGGCCGCACGCTAGTAGTAGTCCCAATAGGGGAGGAACACCACGATGGATATCATGGCGCTCATCGATCGGATCGAAGAACTGCTCGACTCCGGTCGCAACGTGCCGTTCTCGGCCA
>PHEU01000005.1 GCA_002841295.1 Actinobacteria bacterium HGW-Actinobacteria-6 | reverse complement strand
GTACCAGTAGCTGCCGGAGGGTCCGGTGTCCGCAAGGGGTTAGCGCAAGCGGCCTGAGCGTCACCAGATTTCAAGGGTAAGAAATGGGAAGCTTGGGGACTAGAGACGAACGCAGCCGAGGTTTCTCGGGACACCTGTATTCTCAGGGCGACCAAATGGTCGCCCTTTGCAGTTGAGTCCCCTACCGCCTGTACGTTATCCGCGCGATCGGTGATTCCCAGACGGTGACTTCTTTGACGCGCACGACCTTATCCACGCGCGCCTCTAACGCTTCGTAGACCACGCGCGCCATGTTCTCGGCGGTTGGACTCAGCACGTCGAACGGCGGGACGTCGTTCAAGAAGGCATGATCAAGAGGCTCAAGAACAGCCGAGAGATCCGCCTTCAGCAGTTTGAAATCGTAGAGGATGTCGATGCCGTCGAGTGTCTCACCCTCGACGGTGACTTCCACATCCCAGGTGTGGCCGTGCAATTTGGCACATTCGCCCGGATAGCCTCGCAAGAAGTGCGCGGCATCGAAGTGATCTTTCACACTGAGCTCATACATCGAAGCCTCCTCTAGAAGAGGGTTTCCTGATCATCGCACGATGCGTCGGTCGGAACGTCGCCGACATCGCACTGTGCGTCCATGGCCGCGTTCGCCAGCTCATCGGCAAGCTTGTTCTGCTCTCGGCGCACGTGCTCGTATCGCACCGCCGAGAGACCACGAGCTGCTTCCTTTGCGCGAACATGCAGCGGCTGGAGCCCCGGGTGCTTCACGCGGTACTCGCCCCGCATCTGCTTGACTACGAGCTCGCTGTCAGCACGAACGAGCAAATCGGTCACGCCGCAAACAGCCGCAGCCTGAAGGCCCCAGATGAGCGCCTCATACTCGGCAACGTTGTTGGTGCATGCGCCGAGGAACCGCCCGCCAGAACAACAGATGTCGCCGTTCTCGCGCAAGAGCACGATACCGATGCCGCCGGGCCCGGGGTTGCCGCGCGACCCGCCGTCTGTGTAGAGCGTTCCGCGGACCGTCACGAGCGAGCGCTCTCGGGTACGACAAGCAGCCGGTGGCACGACGGGCATTCGCCGATCGCTCCGCCGCTCACAAGCGCCTGTATGCGCTCGAACGGTAGATCGATTCGGCAGGCACTGCACATGTCGCCCTGCAGAATGCCCACTCCCATACCGTGCTTGGCGGCGCGGACCGCTTCGTAGCGCGCGAGAAGCGGGGCTTCAAGAACGCCCGCGAGCGCCGCGCGTTCTTTGATGGCACGATCGATCGAAGTCTGTAGCTCGCCGCCGACCTTCTGGAACTGCGAGATGAGCTGAGCCTCTTTCAGCTTGCCCTTCTCGACAGTCGCCGCGACCTTTTCGGCCTGAGCTTTGCCGGCTTCAAGCTTCTCCATGGCCGCAAGGACTTCGTTCTCCTTCTTGTCCTTCTGACGCGCCAGAGAGTCGATCTCACGCGAGAGACTCTGAAGCTCCTTGTGGTTCGTAATGGCTCCGGAGTTGACCTTGGCCTGCTCGGCCACGATCTTCTCGGAGATAGTCGCGGTTTCATCTTCGGTACGCTTGAGCGCGGCATGGAGCTGGCTCACGTAAACGCTGGCCTTAGCCGAAAGTGCCTCGATTTCACGCAGTTTGTGACGGAGATCCAGGATCGCGGTCTTCTCGGGCAGTTCGCTCAACTTCTTCGTGGCCCGGGTGATTTCCAGATCCTTCTCCGACAGTGCAACGAGCGCTGTCGCCTGGTCCACGCTACTCCCCTTTCGCAGTCCACCAACCCACATGGGCCGGTTCTTCGATGACTCCGTCTTTGCCGAGGACACCGCGCACGATTTCTGCCAGCAGACCGACCATCGGCCATTCGGTTGCATCGTGTCCGGCTTCGATGATTGTAAGGCCGGATGAGACGGCGTCCAGGGCGTCATGATACCGCACCTCGCCCCCGAGCAGCACATCGGCTCCAGCGCCAATTGCGGCAGGTATGAGCGAGCGCACTGAGCCGTTGCCCACGGCCACTGTCGCGACCTCGGCGGTCGGGTCGCCCCACACGCGTGGGTTGCACCCGAGAGCGGCACCGGTGCGAGTTGCGAGGGAAGCGAGCGTCGTCGACTCCACCCGGCATAGGCGACCCATGCGTACGTCCTTGGGCAGTCCCGGAATCGGTGCCTCAAGCGGCTTGATGATCTCCAGGCCGAGAGCCTCCGGCAGCGCAGTTGCGCCAGTTGGCGAGCGGTCGAGGTTGGTGTGCATGCTGACGATTGCGAGCCCCGCGCGCGCAGCAGCAAGCGCGAGTGCGCTTGACGCCGCCGCAGGCGTGAGGTCGTCGAGCGGCTCGAGGAACGGCGGATGGTGCGTGACGAGCATGTCGCAACCCGCCTCTATCGCACGCATGACGGCGGCGATATCGGCGTCCAGACAGATGAGCGCCCTGGTTGCAGGCCACGACGGGTCGCCGACGCGAAGGCCGACTGCGTCCCACTCCTCGGCCCACTCCAGCGGAAACTCGTTGGTGAGTGCAGCAACGACGTCGCTGACGGTCTTAGTCTGGCTCACAGGGGAACCTCCTCGGCGCGATGGGCGCGAAATACGACAGCCGAGCGATAGCCGGCCTCGATCAGCGCACCGCGCGCGTCATCGTAGGCGGACGCGACTTCGATCGGGGCGTGAGCGTCCGAGCCGATCGTCACAGGCACACCAGCGTTGAAAAGCTCCTTCAGAAACGGTGCTGACGGATAGAGCTCGGCGCACGGCTTGCGCAATCCAGCCGTGTTCACTTCGACCGCGACTCCGGCCAGAGCGAATGCAGCCGCGACGCTACGATAGAGCGGCAGCACGTCGCCCTCGGGCACGTAGCCGAACTTCTTGACCAGGTCGGCGTGACCGATCACATCAGCCAAACCGGCGTGAGCCGCAACGATGAGGTCATCGAAGTACCGCTCCCAGAGATTCTTTACCTCCCACTTGGCGTAGCCATCCTTGCGATCCGGGTCGTCAAACGCCCACCCGTCAACGAAATGCACGGAGCCAAGCACCACGTCGAATGGATACTGCGTGATGAGCGAGCGCACGAACTCCTCGTTGCCTGGATAGAGATCTGCCTCGATGCCGAGCAGCACTTCAGGCCCGCCTGAAGCTGCCGACGCTTCACGAGCGGCGAGTACCTCGGCTACGTAATCTGGAAGTTCCGATTCCGGCATCGAGTACCGCGCCACTGAGGGGTCACGTTCGATGAGCTGTGGCGGAAGCGGAAGGTGGTCTGTGATCGCGATGGTGCTCAGCCCGCGCTCGGCTGCGACTGCGACGTACTCAGAAACGGTGCCTTCTGCGTGGCGGCAATGCCATGTGTGCACATGCAGGTCGATCATGAAGCCTCCTCGATGATGCCGCCTCCGATGACGATATCTCCGTTGTAGCACACGATCGACTGACCAGGCGCAACACCGAGGACAGGTTCGTCGGTCTCGGCGATCAGGCGCGCACCTTCGCGCACGACGGTTGCGGCGATAGCCCCAGCGTTGTAGCGCACCATGACGCCGGCGCGCATCGAGTCCTCGGAGTGGTTCCAAATCACGCCCGATGCCGTGATGCGCGAGACTGCCAGGCGCTGTTGCGGTCCGACCACGACCGAGTTGTGCGCCGCGTCGATACGCAGGACGTACAAAGGCTCTGCGCTTGCCACACCGATACCGCGGCGCTGCCCTACTGTGTAGCGACAGATTCCAGTGTGTGTCCCAAGGACCGTTCCGGTCTCATCGACGATAGGGCCTGCAACACACGCCTCAGGATGGCTACGCGCAACGAGCTCCGGATATCCTCCTTTGCCGAGAAAACACGCGTCCTGACTCTCCTTGCCGTGTTTGCCGGCGAATCCCCTCTCACTGGCCATCGCTCTTACCTGCGTTTTAGTGAACTCGCCAAGCGGGAACACGACGTGCAGCAAGTCGCCGGACGAGAGCCTGTACAGGAAGTACGTCTGATCCTTGCTCACGTCCGCCGGGCGGGCCAGCGCGGCTCCTTCAGGCGTCTGCACGATGCGCGCGTAGTGTCCCGTCGCAAGCAACGCTCCAGCATCCCGTGCCCGGTCTAGGAGCGAACCGAACTTCACGCTCGCATTGCATAGCACACACGGATTCGGGGTCTGACCGAGCGAGTATGCAGTCGCAGTGGCGTCGATGACGTCAGCCTTGAACTCGGCTGAGAGATCGATGGTCGTATGCGGAATGCCGAGATGCTCGCACACGCTTGCTGCATCTGCAGCGGCAGCCGCATCAGTTGCACCCCGGCCGAGGACCATGGTGACCCCGAGACAATCGAGTCCCTGCTCGGCAAGAAGAGCTGCGGCAAGCGAGCTGTCCACGCCACCGCTCATCCCGATCCAGATGCGGGTATCGCCCATGTGTTACAGGGCGTCCGTAGGAAGTTCGGAGGCGGTGCTCTGTGCATGCAGGACGGCCATCATCTCGCCGACGTCGATGTTGGCGACCGGGGCGAGAAGCGTCGTTGCCTGGACATGATCGAGCATGCTCGTGCGCATCATGGAGCGCATCTCCTCGAGATGATCGATGCTCGCGGTCCGCATGATGCTATACATGCGGCGCTGGCGAATCGCGACTTTGAAGACATCCGCAGTCTGCTGGTCGCATACGACAAAGAGCACCGAACAGTCGTTCATGTCGTCTCTTTGCTGATGAATGAGGCTCATTTCACCGACGAAGTGAGTCGCGGCTGCCAATGACAGCGGGCGGTCAGCAGTACGTGTAAGAATGCGGATGCCGGTTGATGACACCCAGAGACCGTCAGCGTGGGTATCAAAGCCGAGTGCCTGTCCTGCTGCGGCGACCCGTTCCCGAAACGCCTTGCGTGCGCGTGTAATCTCCTGGTCATGAGGTGAAGACATCGAGATGACTGTCTCGGGTAGCGCCTCGGCGAGGTCGCCCGCCCGGAGCTGACTGGTTTCGGCTCGTGGATTCAGTACCCGGATGTCAGCCGCGAGCGCGTCCTTCGCGTCCATAGTGAGCAACTCGGCAAGCCGAGGATTGCTGACCTCGAGCTTGAGTCCAAAGACATCAAGAACAGCATGTCGTTTCTGTTGCGGCGTGTCATGTGGATTATCAGGCATGCTGCGAGACTCCTCTTCATCTACTTCGAAGCTCCAACGCACCTCCCAGGGTAGCCGATAGCCCGTGTAGCCGAAAGACGCAACCTTCTACCTCCAGCCGATAACCTCACGCGGCGGCGGAGCTACCGTTCGTCAAATCGAACACACAGATGCTTGTTTGAGCCATCCGCGTTTGCTAGGTTGTACTCCCGCTATCGCAGCGGCAACTGATGATCGGACGTCCAAGGTTGACAGCCACCGGGTGGCGAGAACCCACTGGATTGCCCAGAAGAAAGGCCCAAGGCGCTCAGGCGCCACGGGCCTTTCGGTTTTTCTGGACTATCGTTGTCTAGACGGTGCGCATCAGGTTAGCCATCTCAATGCCCGCAAGCGCTGCATCCCAGCCCTTGTTGCCGGACTTCGTGCCTGCACGCTCTACTGCCTGCTCGATGCTGTCGGCGGTGATGACACCGAACATGACCGGGACACCAGTGTCGAGCGAAGCGGATGCAACGCCCTTGGATACCTCGGAGGCGACGTATTCGAAGTGCGGTGTACCGCCACGAATCACGACGCCCAGCGCGAGCACAACGTCGTAGCGCTCAGACGCCGCCATCTTCTTGGCGACAAGCGGAATCTCGAACGCACCCGGAACCCAGGCGACGTCGATGTCATCGTCGGCCACACCGTGGCGGGACAACGCGTCGTTTGCACCTGACAGCAGGCGCGACGACAGAAGTTCGTTGAAACGGGCGATAACGATGCCCACCTTGAGTCCTGTGCCGATGAAGTTGCCCTCGTAAACGCTCATGTCTTCTCCTCTCGTCCCTATTCCGGCAATTCGAGCCGATGGGACATCTTTGCCTTTTTGGTTCGCAGATACTCGATGTTCTCGGTGCCACAACCGACCTGAAGCGGGACCTGCTCGCTCACCGTCAGGCCGTAGCCCTCTAGGCCAACGATCTTGGTCGGGTTATTGGTCAACAGACGCATGCTGGTTAGACCGAGGTCCACAAGGATCTGCGCGCCGATGCCATAGTCGCGCAAATCGGCAGGAAAGCCGAGCGCCTCGTTCGCTTCGACGGTATCTGCACCGTGCTCCTGCAGCTCGTAGGCCTTGAGCTTGTTCGCAAGGCCGATGCCGCGCCCTTCATGGCCCACGATATAAAGGATGACACCCCGACCCTCGGCCTGGACGAGACGCATTGCTTCCTCAAGCTGGTCACCGCAGTCACATCGCAACGAATGGAAGACATCGCCTGTCAGGCACTCGGAGTGAACGCGAACCAGCACATCTGAGGCACCATCGACATCGCCCGCTACGAGAGCCACGTGAGTGGTGTCGTCTACGAGCGACTGATACCCGTAACCGGTGAACTCTCCATGTCGAGTTGGCATCCGCACGGTCGCGATGCGCTCAACGAGACGCTCGGTGCGTCGGCGATAGCGAATGAGATCCGCAACCGTGACTATAGGCAGTCCATGCTCCTTGGCGACCGCTTCAAGCTGCGGTCTACGCGCCATCGTGCCGTCCTCGTTCATGATCTCGCAGATGACACCGGCAGGTGCGAGCCCTGCGAGCCTGGCGAAGTCGACGGCCGTCTCTGTGTGCCCGGCGCGTTCAAGCACACCGCCCGGCCGTGCGCGCAGCGGGAAGACGTGTCCCGGCATCGCGATGTCGTCAGCGGTGGTGTCCGGGTCCACCACCGCGTAGACGGTGGCGGCACGATCCGCTGCCGATATACCGGTCGTGATCTTGCCCTTCGCACCTATCGAGACGTGAAACGCAGTCCCCTGGGTGGATGTGTTGTTGTCCGTCATCGGCGGGATGCGCAGTAAGTCGAGACGCTCCCCCGTCATGGGCAGGCAGATGAGACCGCGGCCGTGGCGTGCCATGAAGTTGATGGCCTCAGGCGTGACCTTCTCGGCAGCCATCATGAAGTCGCCCTCGTTCTCGCGGTCCTCATCATCGACGACGATGAGCATGCCGCCATCTGCGATGATCTTGATCGCGTCTTCGATGGGTGTGAACAGCTGTGTCACGATTGGTGTCCTTCCGTGAATTCGCGAAGCAAGTCGCCGAGTCCGCGCTTGCCGGAAGCAGGCAGATCATCCTCGGCCCCTGAATACAAAGAGACAAACCGCTTGACGTACTTGCCGATCATGTCTGCCTCAAGGTTCACATGACTACCGATCGGCTTGTCCTTGAGCGTGGTCACCTGCTCAGTCTGTGGGATGACAGCGACCGTGAAACCGTCTGCACCTACGCGAGCAACCGTTAGCGAGATGCCGTCGATCGCAATCGAGCCCTTTTCAACCACGTAGGTCATGACCTCGGCAGGAGCCTGTATTTGATACACGGTGAACTTGCCGGCCGCCTGACGAAGTTCGATCTTCCCCATGGCGTCGACGTGGCCAGACACAAGGTGCCCGCCAAGTCGGTCCGAAAGCCTCAAAGCGCGCTCAAGGTTTACCTTTGAGCCTTGCTTGAGGCTGCCGAGCGTCGAGCGCTCAAGCGTCTCACCGCTCACATCTGTAAGGAATGCGCCACGGATGAACTTCACAACCGTCAGGCAAACACCATCAACGGCAATCGAGTCGCCGATTGCCATATCACGACCGAACTCGGGAGCGTAGACCTCCAGCCGCATCCCACCGGACGCGCGATCCGCGCGCGTGATAATCCCCTCGCATTCGATGAGACCGGTGAACATCACGAACTCCTTCCTGTTATAGACGTGGCGCCCGCCTCGCGGCGGTGCCGCCACACTGTTATTGCATCGTCTGCACGTATTGCGGCCTCGACAGCTCGCATTGATGGCACAAGGTCACCTGCACTGGCGTCAGGCCCCCCAAGAAACAGCGGAGGTGCGGCATTGCCGCCCATACCGCCGGCGTGGACTACGACAAGCTCGTCTATGAGCCGTGCATTCCAGAACGCGCTTGCAAGCGCCGGTCCAGCTTCGATGAGCACATCATCGATGCCGCTGTCAGAAAGGACGCGCAGCGAGCCTGTGATGCCGTCAGCATAGCGGTAACGGAGTACGGGGATATCCGCTCGCTCCAGTGCAGCGATTCCACGAGCATCAGCGGCGTCACTCACAACGACGCGCGTGGCAGTTGGGTCCGCCGAGAAGATCTTGGCTGCAGGTGACGGGACAGAGGTGCGAGCAAGGACGACTCTGATCGGTTGACGTACAGCGCCCCGGCCCTGGTCATCCCGAACTGTCAGTAGTGGATTGTCGATGCCGAGCGTCGATGCGCCAACCGCGACAGCCGTGGCTCTGGCTCGCAGTTCCATCGTGACCGAGCTTCCGCCCGAGCCGGTGATCCGAGATCGCTGGCTAGCAAAGAGCGTTGGACGGCCGTCGAGAGTGAGCGCCACTTTCACTCGCACCCAGGGTCGACTTGTATGAAGCCGATGAAGCCACGTCTCGTTGAGTGCCCGGAATGGCGCTTCATTGGCGGCAAACTCAACGTCGACGCCAGCGTGCGCGAGGATCTCTGCTCCACCGCCGGACACATCGACGTTTGGGTCGCGCATGCCGATGACGACCTTCGAGACACCAGCCTTGATGAGAGCAGCGGTGCACGGCGGGGTCCGACCATAGTGAGTGCACGGCTCGAGGGTGACATAGACCGTGGCGCCTTTGGCGCTCTCACCGGCCGCGGCAAGCGCATTGACCTCAGCGTGAGCAGAGCCGACCCGCTCGTGATGACCTTCACCCACGACAACGCCATCACGCACGACAACGCAGCCAACCATGGGATTGGGGCTGACCGACCCACGTCCGCTTTCTGCAAGCGCAAAAGCACGCCGAAGGAACGGCTCGGAGATTACCGACGCATCGTCGGAGAACAGGCTCACGCCTCAGACCTTCCTTCTCCCGTCCGGACTCTAACCGTCGGCTCCGGGAATTCTCCGGATCTGCCCTGGTGGGGGCTCGCGGGCTATCACCGCCGGTGGGGAATCTCACCCCGCCCTGAAGAAAGTACATTCACATATTACACCAACTGCGTCACCGCAGCGGAGCGGATATCCGCAAGCGCGGCCGACGGGTCCTCAGCACAGAATATGGCGCTGCCGGCAATGAGCATGTCGGCGCCAGCCGCGGTAACGAGGGGAGCTGTGGTCGGGTCGATGCCGCCATCGACGGCGATTCTCGGCGAGACGCCCTTGGAGCGTGCGAGATCGGCAACCTCACGGACCCTGTCGACAGTCGCCGGGATGAACGCCTGCCCGCCAAACCCCGGATTGACGCCCATCACAAGCACGAGGTCAACCTCGGTGATGATGCCCTCCAGGGCTGAGACGGGTGTACCCGGGTTGAGGGACACACCCATCTGAGCGCCGGCCGCATGAGCCGTCTGAGCGATGCGATGGAGGTGATTACACGCTTCAACATGCACGACGACGATGTCAGCGCCAGCATCAAGGTACCAGCCCACGGTCTCGTCCGCGTTGTCGATCATGAGATGGACATCAAGCGGCAGCTTCGTAATCCGTTTGAGCGCCTTGACCACCGGCGGGCCGATCGTGAGGTTCGGGACGAAATGACCGTCCATGACATCCACGTGGATGAGGTCCGCACCGGCGGCCTCAACGAGTGTCACCGCTTCACCAAGGCGGGTGAAGTCAGCCGAGAGGATCGATGGTGCCATGAGTAGCGGTCGGTTCATCAGTTCTCCTCGTCGACGACCAGGCCCATTCCGTGAAGTTCATCTTTCGCCGCGCGCCCCATGAGCAACTCACCGGCTGTCATCGGGGAAGCGCCTCCGTACAGGATAGCGCGCACCTGGTGTGTGATGGGAAGCTCAATCCCCTCCCGGTGTGCGAGATCATCCACTGAGACGCACGAGTACGCACCCTCGGCGACCATATTCGTCTCTGCAGCGTACGACTCAACGCTTCCGCCACGCGCGATGTGCTCACCGAGGCCGCGGTTGCGGCTGTGACGGCTCGTGCAGGTAGCGATGAGGTCACCAATGCCAGCGAGACCCATGAACGTAAGCGGGTTCGCGCCCAGGCGAGCGCCGAGCCGGGCCATCTCGGACAGACCACGGGTCATGAGAGTGGCCTTGGTGTTGTCGCCGTAGCCGAGCCCGTCTGACATACCGGCCGCGACCGCGACGACGTTCTTACATGCCGCGCAGAGCTCCACGCCGACGACGTCGGGATTGGTGTACACCCGAAACGTCGGTGCCATGAAGACGTCTTGGAACATCCGAGCCACCGATTCGTCATACGCCGCGACGACCGTTGCCGAGGGAACCAGCTTGCTGACTTCCTCGGCATGGTTAGGTCCTGAAAGGGCCGCGAGGCGGTTGCGGTTGCCGAGCACGTCCTCCAACACCTCGGTCATTCGCATGTCGGTTTCGCGCTCAACGCCTTTTGACAGATTGACGATGGGAGTTGTCGAAGTGAGATACGGCTTCATCGCCTCGGCCGTTCCTCGCACACCGTGGCTCGGTGTGACGAGCACGACTCCGTCAACGCCGCGAAGCGCGGCTTCTATATCCGGTGTCGCGACGACACTCGGTGGCAGAACAACACCGGTGAGGTAGATCGGGTTGTGACGGGTCGCGTTGATGCCCACTGCAATCTCCGGCTCACGCGCCCAGAGTTGAACGTCGATCCCTTTGGTTCCGAGCAGAGCCGAGACCGCTGTACCCCACGATCCTGCTCCGATGACTGCGATGCTCATCAGTCGAATCCTTCCAACGTTACGTTGCGCTACCTATCCTATGCTCTTCTCCCCGGAAGATGCGCTTGAGGTTCGCGTGGTGTCGCCACACAACGAGGCCGCCGCCAAGCAGACCGAACAACAACATGGGAGTCCGGTCGCCGTACAGAAGCACACAGAGCACCGGGAACTCGATGGCAATCGTGATGGAGCCAAGCGACACCATCCGGGTGATGAGCAGAATCACGACGAACATCAAGAACAGTACCCAGAAAGCCACAGGCATGAGCATGCCGATGGCTCCGGCCGCAGTTGCGACGCCCTTGCCCCCCTTGAAACCGATGAAGGGCGAGAACGAGTGGCCCGCTATCGCTGCCATAGCAGCTGCGATCATGAGCCAGTCCCGGCCGTCGGCCGACCAGACGGCCGGTGCGAGCAACGTCGCCAGATAGACCGCAGCTGCCCCTTTGAGAATATCAAGGACGAATGTCGCGCCGCCAGCGACCGGGCCAAAAGTCCGCAGCACGTTCGTGGCACCAGGGTTGCCAGACCCGAATTCGCGTATATCTCTCTTGAAGAAGATTCGGCTGACGAGCACGGCAAACGGGACGCTCCCGAGCAGGAACGCACCAACAAGCGCGGCTACGACCCGGAAAACGGCATCCAACGACTATGCCTTCTTCCTGAATCTGAGACGCACGGGAGTGCCGATAAGGTCGAAGTTCTCACGCATGCGGTTCTCGAGATAGCGCTCGAACTGATCGTCGACAAAGTGCGGATGATTCGCGAAGAAGGTGAAGACCGGCGGCTTTATGCCGGTCTGCGTCATGTAGTTGAGGCGAAGCATCTTGCCGGCACGTGAGATCGAATGTCCGGTCGCGCGAATGTCCGTGAGGAACTTGTTGAGTGAACTCGTCGTGATGGTGCGGGTGTACGCGTCGTACGCCTGCTTCACGGCCGGCAGGATCTTGTGAGTCGCCGTACCCGTGAGCGCGCTGATACGGAGGACCGGCGCGAAGCCGACGAAGCCGAGCTTCTCTGGAACGGTCGCGGTGACTTCGATCTTACCTTCGGGCCCCGGAACGATGTCCCATTTGTTGAGTACAACCACCATCGCGCAGCCACGCTCCTGAGCGAATCGCGCCACGCGCTGATCCTGGTCGGTGATGCCGAGCGGAGAGTCAACCACGAGCACTGCAACGTCAGCGCGGTCGATTGCGCGCATCGCTCGCACGAAGCTGTAGTACTCGATGGATTCGTCAATCTGCGACTTGCGGCGAAGGCCGGCGGTGTCGACGAGCCGGTACGTGACGCCCTCATGCTCAAGCATCGTGTCGAGCGCGTCGCGTGTGGTGCCGGCCACCTCGGATACGATCGAGCGCTCCACGCCGAGAAGTCGGTTGAAGAGCGACGACTTCCCCGCATTCGGACGACCGATGATGGCGACGTTGATCGCGTCGGTATCTTCTTCAGGCTCACTCTCAGGCAGAGCGGAGACGATCTCGTCCAGTAGGTCACCGGTGCCGTGCCCGTGCAATGCCGAGACTGACCATGGCTGGCCGAGGCCGAGCCTCCAGAACTCATGAATGGCACTGTCATTACCGGGTGTGTCAGCCTTGTTGACGACCAGGAAGACCGTGGCCTTCGATCGCTTCAGCAGCTTGGCGACATCTTCATCACCGGGAGCGATACCGGCTTTGCCGTCCACGAGGAAGATAACGATGTCGGCCTGCTCGGCGGCCATTACGGCCTGAGCGCGAATCGAGGGACCGAACGCGTCGTCGTCGGCGAACTCGATTCCGCCGGTGTCGATGAGCATGAACTCGACGCCGTTCCAGTCTGCTTTGTGGTAGCTGCGGTCGCGCGTGACGCCACTTGAGGCGTGTACGATCGCGTCGTGACCTTGCATGATGCGGTTGACGAACGTGGACTTGCCGACATTCGGTCGGCCTACCACGGCGATGAGCGGTAAGCTCATGAGGGTCCTCCTTAAGCGGGCGCTGCGAGCGCTTCCGTGAGCGCGGCTGCGTCGGGGCCGACGAGTTGCACTCGGGCACCGGTCAACTCGGCGAGATCCCCTGCTGGGACGTCGTCGAGCAATAGACCGTCGGAGTTTACCACGATGTCGGGTACGAAGTAGCGTGCGTCTGATGCGTCTTTGCGTACGGCTTCGACGATGTCGCCGCCGGCAAGGAGCCCGGTGACCGAGACATTCCCGTCAAAAAAGCGATTCTCCACCGCCAGAACGCGAACGTGCTCATCAAGACGCGCTTGTTGAAGCAGACCGATTAGCACCGGTGCAAAGAGGGTTCCGGTGATGAGGACGGTCTCGGCAAGAGAGACCGGATCCACGCTAAGGGCGGCGATGAATTCATCGATGAACGCCCGCACGAGCCCGATTCCGTTCTCATACTGTGGGAAGTCGTCGTATGCCTCCGCGTCGGGAATCGTCTCCCCCGCTGCGAGATAGAACTCATCAGCTGCGTAGACCCAGCCGACTCTGCGCTCGGCACGCATTCGCTGCTGCCATGGTGCCAGAGAGCCCACGAGGTCGCGCGATTCCTGTGCCGTGAAAGAGCGCTCGAAGCGTTTCTGATACGACGTGTAGCCGAGCGGCACGATTCCGACAGAGCGTACGCCTTCACGCGTCGCAAGCCAGCCAAGTGTGCGCTCAAGGACGTCGCCATCGTTCTGTCCCGGCACGAGCACGATCTGCACGTGGATCTCGATCCCCGCTGAGACAAGCTCGTCGATTCGGTCAAGCGTCGTGTCCTCGACCGTGGGACACACGAGCCGAGCGCGCACGTCCTCGTCAACCGCATGAAGTGAGATATGCAGCGGCGTCAGGTGTTGTTCGGCGATGCGCGCCATGTCGTGCTCGGTGAGGTTGGTGAGTGTGATGAAGTTGCCGTAGAGAAACGAGAGCCGGTAATCGTCATCACGTACGTAGAGCGCCGGGCGCAGGCCACTCGGCAGCTGTGCCACGAAGCAGAACGCACACGAGTTCACGCACTGACGGACCTCATCGAAGACCACGCCTTCAAATTCAACACCGAGCGGAGCGCCAGGGATGCGCTCGACCTCGGCCTCAAAGAGCTCGCCGTCGCGCTCGATAGTGACGATGAAGTCGTCCTCGGCCGTGTACCACTGCCAATCGAGGATGTCAGCTACCGGGGTGTCATCGACTTCGCGGACGACGTCACCGACCTCGATGCCTGCTGTTGCGATAGCACCGCCTGGAGCCAGTGTCGCGATGCGCCCGCCTTCAGGAGCAACCGCCTCGCCGTATCGCTCAGATGTCATCGGAACTCAGCGCTTCGATGGCGTCGATCACGCCACGAATCTGCTCGTCGGGCGTCGAGGCTCCGGCCGTCACGCCAACGACCTCGGCACCGGTAAACCAGGCCGAGTCGAGCTCATCAGAAGTCTCGACGTGGTGAACGCGAGCGTTCACAGCGCGGCATATCTCGGCCAGGCGGGTCGTGTTACCGGAGTTGCGGCCGCCCACGACAACCATCACGTCCACAGTGCGCGCCAGTTCGTCGGCAGCCTTCTGGCGCTTGGTCGTCGCGCTGCAAATCGTGTTGAAGACACGCAGTTCGCTGACGCGACTAAGGAGTGCCGAGACGACCTCTTCAAGCCGCGAAGCCGACTGCGTGGTCTGGACGACAACGCCGACGCGCTTCGAGGGAAGGCGCTCGGGCAGGTCTGACGCGCGCTGTACGATGAGCGCGACACCACCGGCGTGTGCAAGGATGCCCTCAACCTCGGGGTGCTCGGCCTCGCCAACGATAATGACGGAGTACCCCTCGTGCGTGAGATCGGCAGCGTGACGCTGCGCAGTCGAGACGAAGGGGCATGTCGCGTCTATGACCTCAAGGCCAGCTTCGTCGGCTGCTACGATCACAGCCGGATCGACGCCATGTGAGCGGATGACAAGCGTTCCCCCGGAAACCTCGTCAACATCAGAGGCAACGAATACGCCTCTATCCTTGAGTGCCTGGACAGCTTGAGGGTTATGGATGAGCGGTCCGAGCGTGTGAACGGCACCGCCCCTGTCGGCAGCCTCGCCTGCGAGTTTGAGTGCGCGCTCGACGCCGTAGCAGATGCCTGCATGCTGTGCGATGACAACGCGCACCTAGAGCCTCCTCGCTGCGTCCAGCTCCTCGCCGATACGCATCATGATTGTACCCGTGAGCGCGTCCATCCGCTCTTTGCGTGAACCCTCGGTGAACGACGCGGTATCGATCGGCTCGCCGAATTTGATGGTCACGCGTGCGGGGCGCACAAACTTCTGGCCCCTCGGCAGAACCTTGTCTGTACCGACGCAAGCAACCGGTATGACCGGCACACCGGCGCGCATGGCAATGAAGGACACGCCGCCGTGAGCCTCTCCGGCCTGGCCGTCCTGGGACCGAGTCCCTTCAGGGAAGATGCCGACAAGCTCGGCGTCCACGAGGAGCTTTGTGGCGGCCGTGATGGACGCGCGGTCCGCGCTTCCTCTTACGACCGGGAACGCGTAGAACGCATTCAGCATCCAGCCGATGAGCCCCTTGAAAAGCTCGCTCTTGGCCATGAAGTGCACCCGGCGTGGCGTGAACTCCCACAGCAGCACGGGATCCATATATGAGACGTGGTTACCAGCGAGAATCGCCCCGCCGGTCTTTGGAATGTTCTCACGCCCGATGACTCGCACGCGGAACGCGGCCATGAACACCGGCCAGGCGAGCGGACGGGCGATACCTGCGAGAAGACTCACGCACCCACCTCCGCAGCAAGCGCGGCGATGAGCTCCACGACAGCATCCACGGTGAGTCCCGTGGTGTCGATGACATGTGCGTCATCAGCGGTTGCGAGCGGGCTGGCGGCTCGAGTGGAGTCGATTCTGTCGCGATGTGCGATATCTGCGGCGACCGCTGCAATCTCGGCCTCATGGCCCGCAGCTTCGCGATCACCGAACCTGCGGCGCGCGCGCTCCTCCGGAGTGGCAGTCAGATAGACCTTCACGGCGGCGTCCGGGAATACGACGGTTCCGATATCACGGCCTTCCACAACGATGTCCGAGCCCAAGGCGAACTCACGCTGCTGCGGAACCATAGCGTGCCTGACGCCGGGAATGCGAGCGACGAGGCTCACGGCGGCATCAACGGCAGGTGTGCGAATCTCGGTTGTGACGTCACGCGAGCCCACGAGAACGCCCGCAGGTATCGGATCGCCTTCTGCGTAGCTGAAGCGCACGGAGGTCGTCTCAGCCAGTGTGGTCATGAGGGCTGCGTCTTCGAGCGGCATGCCGAGACGAACCGCTTCGGCAGCGACCGCGCGATACATCGCACCTGTGTCCAGGTAGCGGAACCCGAGACGTCGCGCAACAGCGCGGGCCACAGTCGATTTTCCGGACGCAGCTGGTCCGTCGATGGCAATGATCATGCGGAAGACTCCTGCGGGATGGGTTCATTTCTGCACGCCGATAATAGCACGCAGCAGCGACGCGCCTGCTAGCCGAGAGCGCTCTCCAGGAGTGCCTTGAGATCGCCGGCAAATCCGGGATACGACACGTCGACGGCCTCGAAACGGTCGATGACGGTCTCCCCCTCCGCGGCGAGCCCGGCTACCGCATACGACATCGCGAGGCGGTGGTCGCCGAGCGAGTCGAGCGTCGTGCCTTCAAGAGGATGCCCACCGGTGACGACGAGCGTGTCGTCTGTAACGGCCGCACCGCCGCTCAATGCGTTCACCGCATCGGCGATAGCCGTAAGCCTGTCGGACTCCTTGACTCGCAACTCTCCCACACCCTGAAACTCGGTGGTGCCAACGGCGGCCGTGGCCACGATTGCAAGCAGCGGGACCTCGTCGATGAGCGACGGGACCTCCTCGGCAGTGATCGTCGTGCCGGTAAGCGAAGCAGTGTACCGAACGCGCACATCGCCCGTGGGCTCGCCACAAACGTCGGGGCCCGCGGTGATGTCGAGGTTCGCACCCATGCGTGCTAATACGCGCAAGAAGCCGATCCGGGTTGGATTGAGCGACACTGCCGGCAACGTGACATCGCTCCCGGGCACGAGCAGCGCCGCGCCCACGAGAAACGCTGCCGAGGAAGGATCGGCCGGCACGGCGATATCCGTCGCCTGCGCGATAACCGGGCCGGAGACGCTTGCGCAGAGCCCTTCGCGTACGACTTCGATGCCGAAGCCCGGCAGCATGCGCTCGGTGTGGTCACGGCTGGGCGCAGGCTCGCACACCTTCGTGACACCCGATGCACGGGTGCCCGCAAGGAGAAGCGCGCTTTTGACTTGCGCGCTCGCAATCGGGAGTTCGAAAGATGTCGCAAGGAGTTCGCCGCCACGAATGCCGACGGGAGCACATCCGTTCTCGGCGGTTTCAACACGCGCACCAAGCTCGGCGAGCGGCGCTGTGACGCGACGCATAGGTCGCTGGCAGAGTGACTCATCGCCCGTGAGGACAGCGTGAATTCCCCAGCCCGCCAGCACGCCGAGCAACAAGCGAATGGTGGTACCACTATTGCCGCAGTCGATTGCGCCGATCGGCTCGACGGGTCCGTCGGCACCCCACCCGTGTACGACGACTTCGAGTCCCTCGGAGCCCTCGGAGCTCTCGGAGACGATCTCGACTGCAGCACCAAGTGCCGACACCGCCGACATCGTTGATCTCACATCGGCGCTATCCAGCACGCCGGTGAGGTGCGACGTTCCCTCGGCCATTGCCGCGAAGATCACAGCGCGATGAGAGATGGACTTGTCTCCCGGCACGCGAATGAGACCGGAAAGCGGTGATGCGGCGGGACGGGTGTGGTAGCGCACGTCTTCCTCCTACTCCAGCGGTTTGAGGACCGCGTCGAATCCGGCTGCATCAAGGTCACTCAATAGACGTGCCCTATCGCCTTCGTCGGTAAGCACGAGTCGGAGCACAGCGCTGTCCTCAGACTGATGGTCGATCTCGATGTCTTCGATATTGCAGCCAGCCCGGCCGACCGCAGTCGTTATCTCACTGACGACACCAGGTCGGTCTGACATCGACAACGAGAGCTCGAAGAGCGCGGCTGTTGCAGGCACCCACTGCGCAGGTAGCGCGCGGCGCACCTCGGCCGGCTCGGCCAGCCATGCACGCACAGCCTCGGTGTCTCCCTCGGCAACCGCCTCAGCGAATTCGCCGAGAACCGACTGCAACTCCTCGATACCAGCCACCAGCGGCTCTGCATTGTCGAGACAGATGCCGGTCCAGAGCTCCGCGCTACCCGCCGCGATGCGCGTCATGTCCTTGAAGCCACCAGCTGCAAGCCGAAGTACGTCTCGGCCACCGCGCTGTGAGCGTCGCGACGCAAGGGCCACCAGCGCCGAAGCGGCGACATGCGGCACATGGCTGACAACCGCGACTGCCTCGTCATGTGCTTCTGCAGGCACAGAGATAACGCGCGCGCCGATCGCCGAGACGAACTCATGCACCTGGCGATAGGCTTCCAGGTTGGTGTCATCCGTCGGCGTGAGCACGTAGTACGCGCCCTTGAAGATCGCGGGGTCGGCAGCCGTGATGCCGCTGCGCTCCGAGCCAGCCATGGGATGACCGCCCACGAATGCGAACGATGTGCCCGCGTGCTTCTGCGCCGCCGCCATGACGCCGCGCTTTGTGGAGGCGACGTCAGTCACGATGCCCTGGTAGCCGACCTCCTGTAGCTTCCCGAGCCACTCGCTGATATGGCGTGCAGGCGTCGCGAGCACGACCACATCAACGACCCCGGGCTTGAGCCATCCCGCCGTGAACGCCTCGTCAGGCTGTGCGGCCGCATCGGCGAGGTGCGTCTCCACCGCGTAGGCGAGCGTCTTCTGGTCGGTATCGACCGCGTAGATCGCGGGCGGCTCATCGAGCGCCTTGGCGGCAGCGGCAATCGAGCCGCCGATGAGTCCCAAACCGACGATCATCATCGAGCGGAACATCAGGCCCTCCCGAAGGTGCGACCCTCAAGCGTCACGAGTGGCGTGATATCGCTTACGAGTGCGTCAAACTCGGCAGGACGAAGCGACTGCGGCCCGTCACAGCGCGCGTGCTCGGGATCGACATGCACCTCGACCATGAGGCCGTCGGCGCCGGTCGCGACAGCCGCGCGGCACATCGGCGCCACGAGTTCACGCCTGCCGGTGGCATGCGACGGGTCCACGATGATCGGCAGATGCGTGAGCGTCTTGAGTGCCGCCACGGCCGCCAGGTCGAGCGTGTTGCGCGTGTACGTCTCAAACGTCCGGATGCCGCGCTCGCAGAGCATCAGGTCGCGATTACCGCCCTTGAGCACGTACTCCGCAGCCGAGAGGAGCTCCTCGATCGTGGCCGAGAGACCCCGCTTGAGCAGGACCGGCTTGTTGATGGTCCCAAGCTCGTCGAGCATCATGAAGTTCTGCATGTTGCGGGCGCCCACCTGCAGGACATCAGCCCACTCGGCGACTATCTCGGCATCGCGCACGTCGAGAACCTCTGTGACGACCGGGAGTCCGACTTCATCGCCGGCGGCGCGCAGCAGCTTAAGTCCTTCAAGTCCCATGCCCTGGAACGCGTACGGGCTTGAACGCGGCTTGTACGCGCCACCGCGGAGCATTGTGGCGCCGGAGGCCTTGACGGCGCGGGCAGTCGCGAAGAGCTGCTCTTCTGATTCGATCGAGCACGGACCGGCGATCATCGCGAACGCCCCGCCACCGACCGTGGCCGAGCCGATCTTGATGACGGTGTCCTCTGGCTGGAAATCGCGCGAAACAAGCTTGTACGGCTTCAGAACGCGAATTACCTGTTCGACACCTTGTAAGCCTTCGAGATCGAGGGCGTACATGACTTCGCGATCGCCAATGACGCCGATGATCGTCTTGACTTCGCCTTGCGACAGATGCGCTTCGGCACCTGCCTCATGAAGGAGTCCTACAACGTGGTCGACCTCCGCCTGAGTGGCGTGGTCTCGCATGATTACGAGCATCTGTATCACCCTTCCAGCACGCAGCGCGTGCGTCGCATTCTCTGACCGCTATCTGCGGTCGCGCGCGACGCTAGATCTTGCCGAGTCGCGCCACGACCACTTCGAGTGCTGCGATCGTCATCTGCGTGTCTTCGGGAGTACCGATACCCACTCGGAGTGCGGGTGCATTCCCAAAGTCGCGGACGATCACGCCCTCCTCAAGGAGGGCCTGGAAGACTTCGACCGGGCGGGAGGTGTGGATGTACACGAAGTTGGTCTCCGAGTTCGCGTACGTGATTCCCAGCCGATCGAAGCACGAATACAGATACGTCTTCTGTTCCTGGTTCTCTTTGCGCCGACGGCGCACTTCAGCCTCGTCGTCCAAAGAGTAGTACGCGGCAATCTGCGCCACGGAATTGACGTTGAAGGGCTCACGCACCTTGTCCATCGCCTGGATGACCTGTGGAGGGCAGATTGCGTAGCCAACGCGGAGTCCGGCAAGCGAGTAGATCTTGGAGAAGGTACGAGCTACGACGATGGGACGCTCACCGTCGAAGTACTTGAGACCGTCAGGGTACGTTTCGTCGGTCACGAACTCGAAGTAGGCCTCATCAACGACTGTGAGCACATGAGCCGGCACAGCGGCCAGGAAGCGTTCAAAGGCCTCTTTGCCGTAGATGGTGCCGGTTGGATTGTTCGGGTTGCACAGGAACACCAGGCGCGTCTGAGGGGTGATCGCAGCCAGCATGGCATCCAGGTCAACGCAATCGCCCTCGGCGAGCGGTACGCGTACGGCTTTCGCGCCGAATACCGCGGTGACCATCGGGTACACGATGAACGATGGCCACGGGAACACGACCTCGTCTCCCGGGCGTAGTACGACCTGCGCCAGAAGACGCAGGAGTTCGTTGCTGCCGTTGCCGACTGCTACCGTTTCGACAGGAACGCCGAAGCGCTTTGCGAGCTTTCCGCGCAGCGCGGTGCAGGCGCCGTCGGGGTAGCGGTTCAGTCGGGGTAGCACTTCCCGCATGGCGGCCATGGCGATAGGCACAGGTCCGCAGGGGTGTTCGTTGCTTGAGAGCTTCAGGACGATCTCTTTGCCCGAGCGCTCGCGAACCTGGCTCGCGCGCAGCCCGGGGGCGTACGGCACGAGTGGCTCAAGGTCGGGTCGGATCAAGTCGTCCCAGGACATCTACGTCCTCCTCGGCTGCTCAAGGGTTGCCGAGGATTGTCCCGCACAAAGGGGCACGGTGCAAGGGCACACAAGCCAGTTGCCCGAGACACGCCCTACTCGGGCACCTCCTGCAGGCCCGTTAGCACTCCGGCGCCGTCGACGACGTGCAGCGTTGCGATCGCCGCGTTCGGTACCGAGAACCGCCATGTAGCGTCCATCGGAAGACCCATCCAGTGCGCGAGCAGCGTCCGGAAGACACCGCCGTGCGTCACAACGGCAATACGCCTGGCACCGTTCTCGCATGTGGCGGCGGCGCGCCGTACGCGCGTCTCGAAATCAACCCACGTCTCCCCGCCCGGAGCTACCGGGCCAGCACCTGGACCACCCAGCTCAGCTGCGTCAGCTGCAGTGGCGGCGCCGTTGCGCAGATAGTCGACGCTCATGCCGAGTGCAGTTAGCTCGTTCCAGGTGAGTCCCTCGGCACGTCCGAAATCGATCTCCTGCAAGTCCTCCAGAACAGTCACCGGAATACCGCAAGCGGTCATCGCCTGCGCGGTCATGAGGGCGCGCTTCAACGGTGATGTATAGACAGCCAGAGGGCTCCAGCTCTCCATGAATCTCGTGAGCCGCATGATCTGCCCGCGTCCGCGCTCCGTGATCTCAGAGTCACCTCTGCCAACGAATCTGCCCTCGATGTTGGCGACGGTCTCAGGATGCCGAACCACGACTATCTCAGTTGCGGGCGATGACATGTTCACACTCCTGCTGAGAGCGCGGATATGACAAGCACGAGCACCTCAACGATAACAACCGATGCGCCGAGCAGATCGCCGCTGATACCACCCACGGGCCGGGCGAGCATTCTCGGAACGATCACGGCTGCAGCGAATCCAGTAAGCACGATGATAGCGTGAATGGGTGTGAATGCCAGCAGCAATGGCGTGCATATTGCAATGGCGGTCATCCATGCAAGCCAACCCTCGCCGATGGCGAGCTGTGCGGCGAGGCCCTCGGCACGCGCCGGGCGAAGCGTCCAGAGTCCTGCGGTCGCCGCGAATCTTCCGAGAACGGGGGCGGCGATAATTCCCCAGATTTCGCCGGAGGCAACGAGCGCACCAAGCGCAAGCGCCTGAAGCAGCATGCCGATGACGATCGCCGCGGCACCGAACGCGCCGGTGAGAGAGTCATGCATGATCTCGAGACGACGTTCGGGGTCATGCCCGCCGAGAAGGCCGTCAGCCGTGTCGGCCACACCGTCCCAGTGAAGCAGCCGGCTCATCGCGGCCCAGACAGCCATTACGAGCGCGCCTGTGAGCAGCGCGCCGAGCACGCCGACGCCGAGACGCCCGGCGATCCATGCCATAGCAGCGCCGATGCCGCCAAAGAGCCAGCCGACGAGCGGGAACCACCGAGCCGGTCTCGAGTCGGCCCGGGGCGTGACCGGCACGATACTGAGCCACCCGAACGCGGCCGCTATGTTGCCGAAGAGGCTCATGCCTCGTCGGCTCCGCTGACGCCAGCCTCGGCGAATGTGGCCATGCCACTCATGACGGCGCATGCTGCGCCAATGATCTCGATCGCGAGTGCGGCGCCGGTTCCTTCACCGAGGCGCATATCGAGCTCGAGCACGGGTTCCAGACCGAGTGCTTCAAGTACGACCGTGTGCCCCGGTTCGACCGACCGGTGCGACGGGAAGATGTAGCCGGCCATATCTGGCGACAGACGCAAGGCCGCGAGAGCAGCCGCGCCCGAGATGAAGCCGTCGGACACCGCGCAAACGCCCGCCGCGGCCGCACCGAGCATCACGCCAGCCATACCGGCGATCTCAAGTCCGCCGACAGCCGCAAGTACGCCAAGCGCGTCGAGCTCGTCCGTGCCATTCACGCGGAGAGCGCGTCGGATAACCTCGGCCTTGTGCGCGACACCGGCGTCATCCAGACCCGTACCGCGGCCGACGACGCTGCCAGGCTCAGTGCCCGTGAACGCGGCCGCCAGAGCAGCAGCAGCAGTGGTGTTCCCGATACCCATCTCGCCGGTTCCGATGACGCGTACGCCAGCAGCAACGAGCTCAGCAGCCACGCGAGCGCCGGTGAGCAGCGCTTCAGCCGCTTCCTCGCGCGTCATCGCGGGACCCACAGCCATGTTCTCGGTGCCGGGGCGCACCTTCGCCTGCACCACATCGGCGAACCCGCTCGTGTCGGCGACAACTCCCACGTCAACGAGCACGAGCTTAGCTCCCGCATGCTTTGCGAGTTGATTGATAGCCGCGCCGCCCGCCGAGAAGTTCGCGACCATCTGCCACGTCACGTCCTGCGGATATGGCGAGACCCCCTCGGCCACCACGCCGTGATCGCCCGCCATCAGCACGATCGCAGACGGTGTTGCCGAGGGACGAACGTCGTGCTGCACGATCGCCACGCGTGCTGCGAGGTCTTCGAGCCTACCGAGGCTTCCCGGCGGCTTGGTGAGAGAGTCGAGGCGCTCGCGCGCGTCGGCTTCAAAGGTGCCATCGACTGGGATGATGCGTGCGATGAGTTCTTGCAGCTGTGCCTCGGCAGACATGGTTCTCCTATTCGTGAGTCGGCCACACCGGATCAGTCGGCGCAGCGCAAAGGTCAATCGAGTGGCCGCACACCACAAGGTACGCGGCGTCCGCGTGCGCCACCAGGCGCGCGTTCGCGCGTCCGAGCACGTCGCGGAAGAGCCGTCCCGATGTCGAGACAGGCACAACACCCATGCCGACCTCGTTGGTGACGATGATCGTATCGCCCGCACGGGCAGCGAGTGCATCCGTGAGCGCATGCGCGAGGGTCTCAGCTTCGGTCTCATCTGTCAGCTGTTTGCCATCACCCCACAACACGTCGGAAAGCAGCGTGCCGAGGCAATCCAGCAGCAAGACCGCGCCCGCTGGGACCGCAGGCAGCCACTCTGCAATAGGTAGACCAGCGACTTCCATAGTGGTCCACGCTGAAGGTCTATCCGCGCGATGCTGCTCGATGCGAGCGGCCATCTCGGTATCATCTACGGCAACACCCGCGACGGCCACAACGACCGCGGAACCATGCGACTCAGCAAGACGCGACGCCGCCGCAGACTTTCCGCTGCGAGCGCCGCCAGTGAAGACGACGAGCGCCATCAGGTGCCCCGCTTCTCGAACCCGGCGTTCGCCAGGAGCGCGTCAACCTCCGCATCGGTGAGAACGCGTGTCTCACCGAGCGGCAATTCGCCAAGCTCGATGGGGCCAAAACGCACCCGGTGCAGGGCAAGCACCCGATGTCCAACGGCGGCGAGCATGCGGCGCACCTGACGCTTCTTGCCCTCCCGGATCACCAGGCGCACGAGACTCGTGGTGTCTCCGAGCCGATCAGCCGTGGCTTCCGCAGGACGGGTGAGGCCGTCGTCGAGCTCCACACCAGCTCGCACGTGCGCAAGCGTCTCCTCGGTGGGGCGGCCGGAAACGGTGGCCATGTATTCCTTGGACATGTGGTAACGCGGATGCATGAGCCGATGCGCAAGTTCTCCGTCATCGGTCAGCAACAGAATACCGGTGGTGTCCATATCGAGCCGACCCACGTTGAACAGACGGTGGTCGGTAGCCGGCATGAGCTCGGCCACGGTGCGCCGACCCTGCGGGTCCTTGAGTGTGGAGACGTATCCCGCTGGCTTGTTGAGGATGACGTAGAGTCGCTCCTCCTTTAGCCGCACCGGTGTGCCGTCAACCTCAACGACGTCTTCGCCCGGAATGACTTTGATGCCCATTTCGGTTACGAGGTTGCCGTTGATGCGGACGCGTCCTGCCGAGATGAGCTCCTCGGCTCCGCGTCTGGACGCTACGCCGGCACGCGCAAGGAACTTGTTGAGGCGCTCTTCGCTACTCGTCGGTTTCTGGCTCGGCGTCATCGTCGTCCGGCTCCTCGTCATCATCTTCCGGTTCGCCGAAAAGAGGCATCTCCAGTGCGTTCAAGCGGTCACGGATTGCCCGTTCGGTATCAGGATCGGGCGCGAACTCCGCAAGCGGCGGCAGCTCGGTGATGTCTCTCAGTCCGAACTTCTCAAGGAACGCACGCGTGGTGCCGTAGAGGATGGCGTTGCCAGCGTCTCTGTCGCGTCCAACCTCGCGGACGAGGCCCTTCTCGATGAGCGACGCGATAACGGCCTCGCTGTTGACGCCGCGCACGGCGTTGATCCCCTGCCGGGTGACCGGCTGGTGGTACGCGACAACAGCCAGTGCCTCAAGCGCAGCTTGTGAGAGCTTGCGAGTATCCCAGGACAACACGTACTCCTCGATATACTCGTGGTACCCGGGATGCGTACCCATGCGCCATCCACCGGCAACCGCGCGCAGCTGGAAGCCGCGCTCATCAGCAACGTACTCCGCTGCAAGGGCTGCGAGCGCGGTCTCGATGTCGGCAATGTCTGCCGAGAGAACCTTCGCGAGGCGTGCAGAACTCACCGGCTCATCGCTTACGAAGAGCAGCGCCTCAAGTGGGCCTCTCAAGCGTGCGGAATCGCCCACGCGACTACCCCTTCCCCTTCAGTCGTACGATCTCGATGTCGCCGAAATTCGCGTCCTGACGCAGGGACACGAGCCCGCGTTTGTATAGTTCGAGTATTGCGAGGAACGTGACGACCATTTCTTCAGTGCGTGCTCCGGCCGCGATGAGCTCTGAGAACATCGCCCGCTTGCGCTTGCTCAGCGTGCGGGACACACCCTCAACGTGCAGCTCAAGCGAGATGGGAGCCGCTGCAATGTGCTCCGCTTGCAGCAGGAACACTTCGCGTCTGTGTTCCAGGTCCGCGCAGATGACGCCGAGCGCGCGCAGCGTGAGTCCTTCAAGGTAGTCAGGCATGAGCTTGAGGAATGGCTCTTCAAGGCCGGCAGCGCGGGCGTGCATATGCGCCTCGGACTCGAAGCGGGTGGCAAGCTCACTGGCTGCGTTCTTGAACTGCTTGTACGCGAGCAAGCGCGTCACGAGCAGCTCACGCGCTTCTTCGGGCGACATGTCCTCATACTCTTCGCCGAGATCCATAGGCTCTCTCGGCAGAAGGCTTGCGGCTTTGATTTCAAGAAGCGTCGCGGCTACAAGCAAGAAGTCACTTGCAACGTCCAGATCGAGCTCTTCCATGCGCTCGATCTCAACAAGGTACTGATCGGCGATGTCTGCAATCGAGAGTTCGCTCACGTCGAGCTTCTGCCGGGAAACGAGCGACAGCAGCAAGTCGAACGGACCCTCAAAGGTGTCTGTCTTTACGTTATAGGCCATGACTAGACGCCGCTGTCGACGTGCATTGCGCGGCGGACATCACCCATAAGCTCACTCACGGCAGGTCGGACACGCGCGGCGCCATCGGCAAGGACCTCCCAGGCATAGCCGGGGTTCTTTGCGAGCTCAGCCCGGCGCTCACGGAAGTCACTCAGGTACGCGTTGAGGTCCTCGGCAAGCTTGCGCTTGTGTGCGACGCAGCCACAATCGGCCACCCGGCAGCAGCGATCCCACTCGGCCACATCAGCGGCATCGCCGATGAGCTTGTGAATCTGGTGCAGCGGGCAGATATCGGGGTTACCGGGGTCGGTCTTCAGTTTGCGCGCAGGGTCGGTCACCATGCTCATGACCTTCTTGGTGGTCTCTTCTTCGGTCTCCGAGAGGTAGATCGCGTTGCCATAGCTCTTCGACATCTTGCGACCGTCGAGACCGGGTACGCGCGCACCCTGCTTGGCGATGATGGCCTGCGGCTCTACGAGCAAATCGCCGTACTGACCATTGAAGCGTCGTACGAGTTCGCGTGTGAGCTCGAGATGTGGAATCTGGTCCTCACCAACAGGCACGACTGCGCCGCGTACGATTGTGATATCGGCCGCCTGCATGAGCGGGTACAGGAAGAATCCAACGTTTCCGAGGTCCTTCTCGGAGATCTGTTCGCGCTGTTCTTTGTACGACGGAACGCGCTCGAGCCACGACATCGGCGCGACCATCGACAGGTACATGGTCAGCTCTGCGACCTCTTGCACGTCAGACTGGCGATATATGGTGGCCTTAGCCGGGTCGATGCCCGCTGCGACCCAGTCCAGAACCATCTCTTCTGTGTACTGCCTGATCGCATGCGTGTCCTGCCAGTCGCTCGTGAGCGCATGCCAGTCAGCGACGAAGTAGTACGCCTCGTACTCGTCCTGAAGCTCACGCATGTTGAGTAGGTTGCCAAACCAATGGCCGAGTGTGAGACGGCCGGTCGGGCGATAGCCGGTCAAGATGCGTTTCTTCGACATGCGGAGCCTTTCCTATGTGAGCTGCGGGACCTGTACATGATAGCGCACGGGAACTCTACTAGCCGCCAAGCCCCACGCCGGTGATCAGCGTGAGTATCGGATAGACCGTCACGTCGAAGTACGCGCCTATCGGGTCCACATTGAAGATGGACGGAACCAGCCAGAGCACGCCAATCAGGATGAAGAAGCCGTACCGCTCCCACTTGTGGTACGCCTCCATGGCGCTATCCGGCAGGAGCAGCGGCAAGACCCGTGAGCCATCAAGCGGAGGTAGCGGAATCAGGTTGAAGAACATCAGCACCAGGTTCATCAGCGCGAACAAGTACGCGCCGTAGGCAACGTAGTACGTGATGGTTCCACTCATCGGCGCCAACACGCGGAAGACGATGCCCGAGAACACAGCCAGGAGCAGGTTGGAGGCCGGTCCCGCGATGCCTGTCAGGAACATCCCCATGCGACGATCACCCCGGAACCGATACGGGTTCACGGGAACCGGCTTGGCGTATCCAAAGCCTGCGCCGAACATCGCCGTCATCAGCAACGGAAGCATGATCGTGCCCCATGGGTCGATATGTCGGATCGGGTTAAGAGACAGACGCCCGGCGTCCTTTGCGGTTGTATCGCCAAGCGCCAGTGCTACGTACCCGTGAGCGACCTCATGGAAGACGATCGCCGGAAGAAGCAGGGCAAAGCGGATTATCGTGCCAACAATGTCGATGTTGCCCACAGGCGGGCTACCCTTCTTTTCAGCGCCTCGCCTTTGCGAGCCGCTTGAGATTTGCGAGTTCAGCCTCTCGGCCAACGGCCTTGCCGTCCAAACGGTCGGCAAGCGCCTGAGCAAGGATAGCAGAGTAACCGGGGCCCGGTTCCATACCGAGAGACGCAAGATCGTCTCCACTGATGGCAGTCTTGGTTCCAGCGAGAACATCAAGATACCGCTCTATGCGCTCGCGCTCCAGGCGACCTGCGACGGACCACAGGTAGATGATCGTTTCATCCGGTATCGGCTGAAGCAAGTAGTAGAGCCTGCTGTCACGCATCTTGCGTCGGTCGCGAAGCCTGCCGAGAACAGCGGCTCCCCTCTCGGCGGCCGCAATTGCCGGGGTGCCGTACTCGCGACCAAAACGGAGACGACGCGCCCATCGCTCGGCTGATTGCCGCGTTGCGCTTGCCGCAAGCGGAACTGCGAGGGTCACGCGACGGCGTGGTGTCCGTGCGAAACGCAATGCGAGAGCGGCGAAGCTCGCGTCCACCAGCGTGACCTCGTCGAGGATTCGAGCCCGGTCCACGTCCTCAGGAACCAGTGCTGAGAATGCCCCGATCTCCTCCAGGCGCCGCAAGACGGCGGCCACTCGCTCCTCGTCGAGGATGTCGAGCATCTCCTCGCGGATACGGGCTCCGCTGACCTCCGAGAGCATCTCCATGTCAACGGCCTGGCGCAGCAGGGCCGTGGTGGAGCCATCCATTCGGAAGCCATAACGCTCCTCAAAGCGTGCAGCGCGGAGCACCCGGGTTGGGTCCTCGACGAACGACAACGAATGAAGGCAACGCACGACGCCTCGCTCCAGGTCAGCGAGACCGCCAAACGGGTCAGCGATCGTCCCGAAGCAGTCCGGCGTGATGCACGCGGCCATCGCATTGATCGAGAAATCGCGCCGGAAGAGGTCTTGCCTGAGGGAAGAACGCTCGACGGTCGGTAGCGCACCGGGGCGTGTGTAGTACTCGGTGCGCGCGCTTGTGACGTCAATGTGCAGCGTCTTGTTCACGACGAGTATCGCTGTCCCAAACCGCTTGTGAACTCGGATTCTGTAGCCAAGCGTCTCGGCAGCCTTCTCGGCAAACGCGAGACCGTCACCCTCAACGACGATATCGACATCGAGATTTGCCCTGCCGAGAAGCATGTCGCGCACGAAGCCGCCCACGACATGCGCACGAATGCCATCGCCGTCCGCAAGCTCTCCGATGGTGCGCACGGCGGCGCGGACCTCTTCAGGCAGCAAGTGGTCGTAGGTGTCCATGAACCGCTGAGAAGCGGCTGTACGCGAGCGAACAAGTCCGCGGTCGAGATACGACTCGCCATGCTCGGCGCGCAACAGGTCCTTGCGGGTCACGATGCCGAGCAAGACTCCGTCCTCGACGACCGGCACGCGTCCAATTCCAGAGCTGCCGAGAAGGCGCTCCAACTCCAGGAGATGTATGTCTGGCGACACAGTGATGGGCTCGCGTGCCATGAAGCCGGTAAGCGGAGCATGGGCCAGCCCATGCCGCATGGCCTTGTCGACATCCTTGCGCGTGACAAGCCCGACGAGTTCCCCGTCCTCGTCCACTGGCAGCCCGCCGTGCCCCCAGGTCGCCATCAGGCGACCGGCCTCACCCATGGTCATCTCTTTCGAGACCGTGCGCACGGGCGAGCTCATGATGTCACGCGCCGAGAGTGGCGGCGGGACCTCCAAGTCGAGTGCCTCCCGCAGACGGCCGAGAAGCTCCGGAATCGTCGTGTTCTTGAGCGCAGCCGAGGCGGCTTGCGGATGTCCGCCGCCGCCAAGGCGTTTGAGCACCGCACCTATGTCGATCTCGGCGATGCGGCTACGGCCGACGACCTGCAACCTGTCCGGCATGCCGATCACAGCGACCGCCACCCTGTAGCCGAGGTCCTCACAGATGTAATGCGTTAGCACGCTCGCCGAGTCTACATACTCCTCGGCTATGGTGGCGCCCACCGCGATCTGCTGTCCGTGAACATCCCAGACCTCAAGACTCTCAAGAAGCCGCTCGAGAAGGCCGCGTTGTTCCGGGTCAAGCGTGCGTGACATGAACTGATTGAGGACTTCCATGTCCGCGCCAGCGGCCATCAGGAACGCAACCGCATCGGCATCGTAGGGCGTGGTATTGGGATACGTGAGCGAGCCGGTGTCCTCGTGAATGCCGAGAAGCATGGCGCTGGCTTCGAGCGGTGTGAGCGCCACACCTCTATCACGAATCTCGTGCACAAGGATGGATGTCGACGCGCCCACGCCCATCGAGCGGTCTTCGGCGATCGTGACGTCGCCCTCGGCACGTGGATGGTGGTCGTAGATGATGACTTCCACGCCCGGTCGGGAGATCAACGACCCGAGTTCGCCAACGCGACCCGGGTCGCGCGTATCGACCATGATCACGCGCTCGACGCCGTCGAGATCGAGCGTCTTCAGATCCGCGAACGCGAGGAACTCTTCGTGGAGATTGTGGAACTCCCGTACGTTCGCGTTCTGCGTGCCTAGAAAGACGGCGCGGGAACCGGGATAGAGCTTGGTTGCCGCGACCATTGCGCCGTACGCGTCAAAGTCCGGATTCGCATGGCCGACGACGACCTGCGTGATGCGCTCCCCGCCTCTGCCGCCGTGTCGGCTCACGCCATCACACCTCGTGGAAGAGCACCGGAGGCTCGGGCTTCTCGTCGCCGATCATGACGGAGGCAAGCAGCTTCTCGCGAGCCGCGTCAAAGAGCATCTCGTCGGAAGCATAGAGTGTTGCGATAGGCCGACCAGCCTGAACCGCATCGCCGATCTTCGCCTGCAGAACGAGGCCTGCACCAAGATCGATCTGGGACTCCTTTGTCTCTCGGCCAGCACCGAGCAGCATCGCCGAGCGACCTACGCCTTCAGCGTCGAATCCCGTGATGTACCCGCTTCTCGGCGCATCGACGATGGTCACGTACTGGGCAAGTGGCAGGAGCTCCGACTCCTCGACCACGCGCGGGTCGCCGCCCTGCGCCTCGATCCATGCCGAGAAGCGCTCGATTGCAGCGCCGGAGGCAATGGAGTCGAGCAGCATGCTACGGCCTGCGACCTCGTCATCGGCGACACCGCCGAGCACGAGCATCTTGGCTCCCAGTGCGAGGCAGAGCTCCGTCAGGTCAGCAGGACCATCGCCCTTGAGCGTGCGGATGGCCTCGCAGACTTCAACCGAGTTTCCTACAGCCATGCCAAGCGGCTGCGACATATCCGTCATGACGCAGACGACTTTCCGGCCGAGCAGCTCCCCAACGCGCTGCAGCTCATGCGCAAGCGCGCGTGCCTCCTCCTCGGTCTTCATGAACGCGCCGCTGCCGACCTTCACGTCGAGAACGATCGCGTTTGCGCCACCGGCGACCTTCTTGGAGATGATCGATCCCACGATGAGCGGAATCGACTGGACGGTGCCCGTCACGTCTCTGAGTGCGTACATCTTCTTGTCGGCAGGGTCCACGTCTGCGCTCTGAGCGGTGACGACGACGCCGATATCGAGCAGCTGTGCGAGAAGCGCGTCCTGTGCGAGCGACACGCTGAATCCCGGAATCGACTCGAGCTTATCGAGCGTCCCGCCGGTATGGCCGAGGCCTCGTCCCGACATCTTTGCGACCGGCACACCGCAGCTAGCCACAAGCGGCGCGAGAATGAGGGTCGTCTTGTCGCCGACACCGCCGGTCGAGTGCTTGTCCAAGATGGTGCCAGGAACCGAGGACAGATCAATCATCCGACCGGACTCAGCCATCGCAGCTGTGAGAAACGCGGTCTCGGCGCTTGAAAGGCCTCGGATGAACGCTGCCATGAGCCAGGCCGACATCTGGTAGTCGGGCATCTCCCCTGCTACGTACGCCGAAACCAGCTGCCGCATCTCCTCTTCAGAGTGCTCGACACCGTCACGCTTATCCCCGATGAGCTCGACGATTGACTTCATGCGCCACGCACCTCCTCAAGGAACGATGTACCCCTGCCGCAACGATCACGAAGCCCGTAGAAGTCGAGAACGGTCTCCCCGATGTCTCCGAACGTCGCACGAATGCCGAGTGGAACGCCGCGATCAAGGCCTTTGATCTTCGCGATCAACGGCGTGTACTCTCGGCTGTGGTCGGTGGAATCCGTGGTGGGATCGCATCCGTGATCGGCCGTGATGATGAGCAGGTCGCCGTCGACCATCGCATCGAGGAGCTCCGGCATCCGTCGGTCGACTGCCTCGAGCCCTGCGCCGTACGCGCGGAAGTCGTTCCGGTGTCCCCAGAGCATGTCGAAATCCACCAGGTTCGTGAAGACGAAGCCTTGCTCGGGGCGTCCCACCTCTTCAACCAGCTTCGTGAAGCCGTCCATGTTGTCGGTCACGTGTGGCGATGATGTCACGGCCCGCCATGCAAAGATGTCGCCGATCTTCCCAACACCGAAGACGGGAACTCCGTTGTCCTGCAACAAGTCCAGCACAGTGGGCTCAAACGGCTTCACAGCGAAGTCCCGGCGCCGATGCGTTCTGGTGTAGTGGCCACTGGCGTCCGGCCCGATGAACGGCCTTGCAATGACGCGTCCGACGCAGTGCTCGCCAACGAGCATCTTCCGGGCGATCTCGCAGGCCTCGTACAGGCGCTCCAGCCCGAATGTTTCCTCATTGCATGCGATCTGGAAGACCGAATCCGCCGAGGTATACACAATCGGTTTGCCTGTCGCCACGTGCTCATCACCGAGGTCCTCGATGATGACCGTACCGCTGGCTGCATAATTGCCGAGGATACCGGGCACACCCGTGAGGCGGATGAACTCGTCGATGACCTCGTCAGGGAATCCATCCGGGTATGTGGGGAACGCCGTCTTCAGCTGAAGCCCCATCATCTCCCAGTGGCCTGTCGTTGTGTCTTTGCCCGCGGATGCCTCTGCGTTCTTGCCCCAGGAGGCCGTTGGTGCGTCGACGGGCGGCACGCCCATCACATCCGTAATGTTCCCGAGACCCATTGCGCCGAGCTGAGGCATGGACAGTCCGCCGCATGCGTACGACGTGTGAGAAAGCGTATTGGCACCCTCATCGCCATACTCAGCGGCATCCGGCAGTGCGCCGGCGCCAACGCTGTCGAGAACAACGACGATAGCCCGCGGTGCTCGAGTGATTGAGCTCTCCACGGTCGCCTCCTTCCGAAGGATCAAACCTAGACGACGACTCGGTTGACCTCTTCTAGACTGGTGAGACCTGCGGCAACCTTGTCGAGTGCATCTCTGCGTAGTGAGACCATACCCGCGGCGAGCGCGACTTCGCGCAGCTGGTCGGAGGGAGCCTGGCGCAAGAAGAGTCGCTCGAGCTCGTCACTCATCTCCATGACCTCGAAAAGCCCGATTCGTCCGCGATACCCCGTGCCTGCACAATCATCGCACCCCTTAGGTCCGTAGACCTTCAGTTTGCCATCAACCTCTTCCTGGCTGAATCCAGCGGCGAGAAGCACGTCGTCGCACAACTTAACCCGTTTCTTGCACTTCGGGCAGAGACGACGTGCAAGGCGCTGAGCGATAACGCCGATGAGCGCGGATGACGTGATGTATGGCGCAACCTCCATGTCGACCAGTCGCGTGAGAGCCGATGGAGCATCATTGGTGTGGATGGATGACAGCACGAGGTGACCGGTCAGGGCTGCGCGCACCGCGATCTCGGCTGTCTCGGCATCACGAATCTCACCAACGAGCACAACATCGGGATCCGAGCGCAGCACGGTTCGGAGCAGCCTGACAAACGTCAGCCCGATGACGGGGTTGATCGCCATCTGCGTGACACCCGGAATCTGATACTCGATCGGATCCTCGATCGTGATGATCTTTCGCGTGGGCTGGTTGATGCGAACAAGCCCTGCATACAGCGATGTCGACTTGCCCGACCCCGTCGGACCAGACACAAGAACCGCACCGTACGGGCGCTCCAGGAAGCGTTGGACGGTCTTCATATGCTCCGGCGCCATACCGAGCATCTCCAGGGTGAGCATCTCCATGTCGTGGTTCAGGACGCGAATGACAATCGACTCACCGGCGGGTGTTGGCAGCGTGGCGACACGCAGATCGACACCGCGTCCGTTCATGACGATGCTGATGCGCCCGTCCTGTGGGCGCCGGCGCTCGGCGATATTCATCTCGGCCATGATCTTGACACGGCTGATGACACCCGCCTTGACCGAGAGAGGAAGCTGCATGACCTCATGTAGGACGCCGTCCACGCGATACCTGATGCGAATGGACTTGTCTCCTGGCTCGATGTGTATGTCGCTTGCGTTCTCCATGACCGCTTCGCGGATGAGCTGGTTGACCAGTCGCACAACTGGAACATCCTCATCACCGTCACCGACATCGGTCTCGACTTCGTCCTCTTCGGCAGTGACCATGATGTCCTGGAAAGCGTCTGCTGACGTGATGTACTTCTCGATCGCGTACTGAATCTGCGTAGCGGTCGCAACTACCGGCTGTACGTTCATGCCGGTACGGACCTTCACATCGTCGATGGTCTCGATGTCGAGCGGGTCGGCCATGGCTAGGACGATCGAACCGCCGTTGTAGCCGATTGGGATGACGAGGCAACGCCTTGCGACGCGATCGGGAATCCGAGCAACAGCCTCGCGGTCGATCTTGTACGTCGTCAGACTGACGTACTCGAGACCCTTCTGTTCGGCCAGGGTACGCGCAATGTCGTCCTCATCCAAGACGAGTTGACGAACGAGCACCTGTCCGAGTTTTCCGCCATCGGTCCCCTGAATAGCGAGCGCATCGGCAAGCTCTTTCTCCGTTATACGGCCGCTCCTCATGAGCAATTCGCCGAGACGCTCACGCGTATACGTCATTCAAACCTCCAGTTACGCGCGCCGTCTGGCAATACTCAGTGCCCACTCGAGCATAAGCACAACACCGACGGTGATAGTCGCGTTCACGTCGAAGGAACCCCCATACGGTGAGTCTATCCCCTCAAACCCTGCGGGAATCCGCAGCAGAGATGCAAAACGAAGATACGACTCGCCGAGAGAAGTGTTCGCTAGCGATCCGAAAAATCTCACAACGATGCCGATAGTCACGCAGACAGCGGCCAGCACGAGGATATCCATAACGATTGTGAGAACGGTGCGCGCCGACTTCTTCACGCAGGTGACCCCCGGAACAGTCATCGGACATGGTTTGAGGCTGCCTAATCGTAGCAGAGTCAACGCTCAATGAGCGTCGTCTGCTCGACACAGTTACGAAGGCCTAGCGAATTGAGTCTGAGAGAACGCGTCCGATGAGCTTGTCCGCCACGACTTCAGAGGCGGGAAGCTCGAACGCGAGCATGTCCCGGGCTTGCGCTACTCTGTCGGCACGAACGTCAGGAATCAGCTCGAGCTCATGAACCACAAAATCCACCAGCTCTGACGTCGCCCAAGAAGGCAGCGGCACGTCGACCGGGAATCGATGTGAATCTGTTGTATGCAGGTATTCAACAACACGTTGTACCTGCTCGTCAGAAATAATCATGTCAGGAGAATGTATCGGCTGAATGAATGCTGTTCTTAATGGTGAATCAGGCAGCCATTTGGCCAAACTCCTCAAGAAATCTCTTTGGGAAAAGGGGGAGCCCCAAGGCCGGCACCTTGAGGCTCAGGGGTAAGGGGTTGCCGAAGCAACTCTTGAGGGGATTATATTGCGATGCTCAGGCCAATGCAAGACTGCATGGGAATTGCTGTATTCCAGGTGCCTACAGACTGAAGAGTGCATACACAAGCTGTAGTCCCCACAGTAACGGTGCTATGCCCGTGAGTACGATGACACTCGCGCCGAGCGCAGAGGGCCAAACATTCGGAAGTGATGCACTGCTCCCCTGCTCGTCTTGATCGACAATTGCAGCACTCGCTGCGTCGAAATAGAGGCTACGAATCACGCGGCCGTAGTAGCCGAACGAAATGACTGAGCCGATCAGCCCGACAACCGACAGCCACAGAAGCCCTGATGATCCCGCGGCGTAGAACACGAAGAACTTGCCCCAAAATCCTGCCATGAGCGGCATGCCCGTGAGGGATAGTAGGCTGATCGTCAGCGAAAGTGCGGCGATGCGGTGGGTCTTTCCATAGCCGGCCAAACCGGCGACGCTTCCATCCCAACCCGGCTCGGCCAAACGGAAGTACTCGAGCGCAACGAAGGCTGTCGCAGCTGCAACCGCGTACGTTGATGCGAAGAGGAGTGTATCCCTTGGGGAAATCGCAAGACCGATGAGGGCGTATCCAACCTGCGCGATCCCTGAGTAGCCGAGCATGCGCCCAACTGATGTCTGTCTGAGCGCGGCGAGGTTCCCGAAAAGTATCGACGCGACAGCCATGATGCGCACAGCAGCGGCGACCGGCAGGAACGGGTCAACCGTCAGCAGGCGAGCAAAGAGTACGGTGAAGCCGCCAATTGCGGCTGCCTTTGCGCCGGACGACAGAAATGCAGCTGCACCTGCCGGCGCATTCTCGTAGGCGTCAGGCACCCATGAATGGAACGGGAAGGCTCCAACCTTGAACGCAAGCACGCTTACCAGGAGAACTACCCCGAGCAAAGCGGCTCCAGGCGCCAAGAGACCGATCGCTGCTGTGAGTTCACCATATCCGCTCACGCCTCCGCCTAGGCCGATGAGCACTGCGAGACCGAGAACCGCCAATCCGGTGACAACGGACCCCTGCACGAAGTAGCGGATCGCTGCCTCATCCGATCGATTGGTACCAGCCGCTGCGACCAATGCGTATGCGATAAGTGCCATGAGTTCGAGTGCCACGAACAGCACCAAGACGTCGTCGGCGCCAAGGAGGACCTGACCGGCCACGGCCCCGACTGCAATCAGTGCGGCGACCGGAACCCTTATGTTCTCCCGAACGGTACCCAGTCCGCTGGCACACGACAGGAAAGCAGTGAAGTAGACCACCGAGGCAAGACCGGCGAACCCCGCTCCGGTCAACACGACGGCAAATGTGCTGCTGATGCCGCTGATCTGTGTCTCTAGGGGCAGAAGGGCCGCAGCGAGCGACACGACAGTGGCAGCAGCCATCCCAAGTGCGACCAGCGCGATGCCCGTCTTGCGGCTATCGAACATGTCTGCAACGAGACCGGCAAGCGCGCCAGCGCCAGCCAGCGCTGCCGCAAGCCAGCCGATTGACAGCATCGGTCGCAGGGACTCCAAGAGCTGTGCTAGAGCCGTCACCTACGACCCACCTCCTAGTGCCCTTGCGAGCACCGTCACTACGGGATCGGTCAAACGCATCACAACTCCCGGAGTCACGCCTATGACAACGATTCCGATAGCCAGCAATGACGCTGCAGCGAGATCGACCGGAGCGATGTCGGAGAGATGGGTCCACTCGGTGGAAGGTTCTCCATGGACGACTCTGCGAACCGCTGTGAGGTTGTACACCGCACCGAGAAGCGCGCCAAACGCGACGATGATCATCCACCAGCCAAAGGCCCCGAAGCCTTCGAGCACTGCCAGTAGCTCTCCGGGGAATCCGGAGAGGCCCGGAAGTCCTAGGCTCGCAAGCGCAGCGAATACGAAGATGCCGCCCCATCTCGGCGTGGTGACGCCCAATCCACCGAACCTGGCGATCTCCCGCGTATGTGTGCGTTCGTAAAGTGATCCGACCAGTAGGAACATGAGTCCCGCAACCAATCCATGGCTCACCATGCCGAGCATAGCGGCGGCGTACCCAAGCGCGGTCCCCGTCGAGATGGCCAGAACAACGAAGCCCATGTGAGCTACCGATGAGTACGCGACCAGCCGCTTCAAGTCGGTCTGCGCAAGCGCCATGAGTGCTCCGTACACGATGCTCGCGATACCGAGGCCCGCCATAACAGGAGCGGCCGACTGGAACCCTTGCGGGGCGTATGGAATAGCGATGCGCATCAGTCCGTAGCCGCCCATCTTGAGCAGGACCCCGGCGAGCATGATCGAGCCTGCCGTAGGAGCCTCAACGTGGGCATCCGGCAGCCACGTGTGCAGCGGGAATACCGGAATCTTCACAAGCATGCCGATTGCGAGAAGCCAGAAGAGCCACATCTGCGTCGAAGCTGGAATGGCATTCCCGATCTCGCCAATGGTGATCGAGCGCACGGTCATGACGACGGCGATGATCCCTGCAAGCATGAGCACTGATCCTGCGAAGGTGTAGATGAAGAACTTGAGAGCGGCATGCCGCCGATTCTCATGGCCCCATCCGCCGATGAGGAAGAACATAGGGATCAACACGGCCTCCCAGGCCACGTAGAACAGAATCAAATCGCCCGCAAGGAACACCGTCATCACAGCTGCTTCAAGACCGAGCAGAAGCGCGTGGTGAGTACCAGGTCGGTCAGTGATTCGCCAGGACGCAGCAACAGCGACGATGCCGAGAAGCGCCGTCAGCAAAACGAGCGGGATCGAGAGACCATCGGCTACCAATCTTGATGTCGCCACAGCGTTGTTGCCGCCCGACACCCACATCAGCCGCTCCCCGCTCGTTGCGAGCATCGAGACCAGCGCAGCGACAGCGACACCTGCCTCGGCAACTGCCGCGATCAGCGCGACGACTCGTGGGGCGGTGGCACTGCGCCTGGCCGAGAACACTGCGATGAGCGACCCGGCGAGCGGTACGAGTATGAGAGCAGGCAGTGTCAACACCGGATCACCTCCCTATCCAGAGCACGATGCCCATGAGCACGATGAATCCGACAGCGGCAAGCGACGCGTAGACGTCGGTTTCGCCGCTTTGAAGGTTTGCCATGAAGCGCCCGATGAACTGTGATCCAGTGCCAACACCCTCAACTGCACGATCGATGATGAGCCGGTCGAGCCATACGTACAAAGCGCCGGCAAACCGAATGACCGGGGCGATGAATACACGCTGTACGAGTGCGTCAACACCCCAGCCGCCAAGCAGCAACCGGTGCAGTGCCGAGAAGCGCTCGCTCAGCCGCGAGGCTTGACCGAGGCCATTGACATACAGAGCACACGCCGAACACAGGCCGAGCACCGCTACCATCACGGAAACACCCGCGACAGCAAAGCTCAAGATCTCCGGTTCAAGCCCGAGCGCTGTCATGATCGGGTCACCCATGAAGCCAAGTGTCGCCGCAAGCACTGCCAGAACCACGAGCGGCGCCGTCATGCTCAGTGGCGATTCATGCGCCACTGTCGTGCCTCGGCCCTTCCCAAAGAACACAAGGCTCGTGACTCGGAATGCATAAAACGCTGTAAGTAAACTCGCCGCGAAGAGCACAGACGCCGCCAAGGGCGACGCGTGGAGCACGGAGGCGAGCACCGCGTCTTTCGAGAAGAATCCGGAGAGAGGCGGAATTCCGGCAAGAGCAACCGCGCCTACGATCCATGTTGCGGCTGTGACCGGCATGAATCGAGCGAGTCCGCCCATTTCACGGATGTCCTGCGTCTTGGCGCCGTGAATCACGCTACCGGAACCGAGAAACAAGAGCGACTTGAATGCAGCGTGCGTGACCAGGTGGAACATCGCAGCGCCCCATGCTCCCGCGCCGAGCGCAGCGAACATGAATCCGAGCTGGCTGATCGTGGAGTACGCAAGAACCTTCTTGATGTCAGTCTGAACACATGCGACCGTCGCCGCGAAAATCGCCGTGAACGTACCGATCCAGAGCACAACCGTGCGAGCGGCCTCACTGGCATCGAAGACGGGCCACATGCGAGCGATCAAGAACACTCCGGCCGCGACCATCGTTGCGGCATGGATGAGCGCTGAGACCGGCGTTGGGCCTTCCATCGCGTCCGGCAGCCAAATATGGAGCGGGAACTGCGCGGACTTTCCCGCTGCGCCCATGAAGAGCAGGAGCGCCGCAAGAGTCGCAGTACCGGCAGCAAGTCCGGGTGCGGCTCCGGTAATGACGGCGATATCGAGCGAGCCGGTCGCTTTCCAGAGCAGCGCGAGACCCAGAAGCATCCCGACATCGCCGACTCTGGTGGTGAGAAACGCCTTCATCGCAGCGCTTGCAGCTGAGGCCTTGCGATACCAGAAGCCGATGAGCAAGTACGAGCACGCGCCCACCAGCTCCCAGCCGATGAACAGCGTGACAAGGCTCGTTGACATCACAAGCAGGCACATCGCGGCAGTGAAGATCGCAAGGAGCGCGAAGTATCGGGCCCGGGACTCGTCGTGAGCCATGTAGCCGACGGAGAACACAACCACCATCGTGGCAACCACACCGACCACGATGAGCATGATCGCCGAGAGGCCGTCGACCGCGATGCCGGTCTCTATCGACGTGCCCGCCTGCGACAACCACGACGTACTCTGCGGCCCTGCAGTGGAATTCCAGCCCGCGATGCCGACCATTCCCGCAGTGACGGGCGCAAGCACCGCGAACCACTGGGTCATTCCGACCAAACGCTTCCCGGCGACTGCAACAACGAGCGCGACAAACACAGGAACCGCGACGGCAAGCCAGGGATTGGACGCGAAGAGCGTCATCAGCCCTTCACCTCCAAGAGTTCTTCGACACGACTTCGCTTGCTGCGCCGTGCAAGTGAGACGACAAGTGCAAGCCCAACAGCAGCCTCTGCGGCAGCGACAACGAGCACCGCGAGTGCAACAGAGCCGATCACACCGCCGTCTGCACCTGCGAACGATGCGAGCGCAACGAGCAGGATGTTCGCAGAGCCGAGCATGAGCTCAACGCCGGCAAGAATTGCGATGATCTCTCGGCGAGTCAGCACCACGTAGAGGCCGACACCGAAGACCAGTGAGCACAACACGAGCGCGGTCATCGGCGCTCACCTGCCCCGACGATCACGAGCACTGCAACGAGTGCCGCAAGCAGGAGTGCTCCAAGCAGCTCGAACACAACCAGGTGCCCGCCGAGGAGCTCTGTTGCGATTGCAGCTCCGCCGGACGCTGAAGCAGGCAGCCATCCACCCACCGAATCCTGCAATGACAGGATCACCATGCCGGACACGCCGAGGGCGATCACAGCCGCACCGATATCGTGACGTGACTCCAGCACCGGACGTCCACCGCTCGACCGGTGCACGACCATGACTGCGAAAACGAAGAGCACCAGTACTCCGCCCACATAGACGAAGACCTGCGCGGTCGCAAGGAACGCCTGCCCGTAGAAGAGGAACATCCCGGCCACGCCGAGAAGAAATGTCCCGAGTCCAATCACCATACGCATCAGGTCCCTGGTGAGGGCGACAACTGCGGCGCCACCCGCCATCAGGAGCCCGGAGAGCGCGAAGGCGAGAATCGTCAGCGTCATCACAGCTCCCTTCGCTTCGGAGCACTGCAGCGAGGAGGCGTGATGCCGTCTCGGCCGGTAGCGCGTGTGCCTTCGCCCGAGCGAAGCATCTCGCCCTTGTCGAATACCATGAGATCGCGATGGAAGAAGCTGAGTTCGTATTGACCGGTGTGCGTGAGCGCGTTGGTCGGACATTGCTCGGCACACAGACCGCAGAATGCGCACTTGGTCAGATCGAGGTCGTAGCGCGTGAGACACCGACCGCCGGGCTCGTCGACGCGCTCTACCTGTATCGCGTAATCGGGACACGTCCGCGCGCAGAATGTGCACCCCACGCAGATCTCGGACTGACAGCGCAGGCACCGTGCAGCCTCGATCATGGCCTCCTGATGCGTCAGGCCGAGCTCGACAGGCCGGAAGTCCTTGGCACGGTCCTCAGGCCTGGACATCGGCATGACCGAGCGCAAACGCGAACGCTCCACACCCGTGACGTCCGCAACGGCGTACTTGGAGTACACCGGCACCGGCCGAGGCGTACGGTTGTCGGTGAGCGAATTCCCCTGGAGGTAGCGGATCATCGACGTTGCGACTTCATGGCCCGTCGCGATGGAACCGATCGCACTACCCGGGCCCGTGACAACTTCGCCGCACGCGAAGACGCCGTCGACCGAGGTAGTGAAATGCGTGCCGTCGACGACCAGCTGTCCGCGGCCCGAGACCAGGAGTTCGGTTCCAGCGATAAGCGTGTCGAGCTTTGCGGCCTGACCGATCGAGAAGACGACAACGTCGCACTCGAAATCAGAGAGCCCGGTACCGAACTTCGGTGAGAAACGACCGGTCTCATCGAACACCGAGAGACACTCGCGGACGCGCATTCCCGTCACGTGGCCGTCTTGCGTGAGCACTTCTTCGGGACCGACCGAACACGTCGCGATAACGCCCTCGTCGAGAGCCTCTTCGATCTCCCAGGGATGCGCCGGCAGCTCTTCGGTGGACTCAAGCGATGCGAGGCGAACCTCGGTTGCGCCCGTCCGCAGCGCGCAGCGAGCGACGTCAACGGCTACGTTGCCGCCGCCGATGACGAAGACCTTCTTGCCGCGGACTCCCGTCTCGCCCTTGTTGTTGGCGGCCCAGAGGAATTCGAGTGCGCCGGCAACGCCTTCTGCATCATGCCCTGGAATCGGAAGGATTCGACTCTCTTGCAGGCCGACGGCCAGGAGCACTGCCGCGTGCTCGCGCTGGAGCGCGGCTAGCGGCATGGACTTCCCTATCTCGACTCCGCAATGGAGCTCGATGCCAAGAGCGACTAGCCCGTCGATCTCCTTGTACAAAATGTCCCGGGGCAAGCGATACGCGGGGACCCCGCTACCCAGAGCCCCACCGGGACGCTCTTCGCGTTCGTACATGACAACGCGGTAGCCGTGCTTCATAAGGTCGTACGCAGCGGTGAGACCCGACGGTCCGGAGCCGACAACGGCGACACTCTTGTCCTGTGTCACAGGCAGCGGCTTGAGGCGCTCGGCGGCGACCTTTTGGAACTCCTCGTAGGCAAATCGGTGCAGCGGTCTGATCGCGACAGGCTCGTCGTAGTAGTTTCGCCGACAAGCGCTCTCGCACGGGTGGTGACAGATTCGGCCGAGGACACCCGGCAATATGTTGCGGTCGCGGACAAGCTCGTACGCTTCAGGAATGCGGTCCTCGGCAATGAGGAAGCCCTGGCCGCGCGCGTCGACATTGGCGGGGCAGTTACCCACGCACGGCGGCAAACGCTCGGCCTTGTAGAGGTCCTCGATGACCGAGTTGTAGAGCTCCGAGGCATCGCGGATGAGCGGAATCTCGTCCCTGCCGAGAACCCCGCGCAATCTGAGGGCACCGCGCCAGCGAGGGCTGACGCTCCATTTCTCGGCCGGATAGCAGATGGTCACCGGCTTCTCGGTGCTGATGCGCGCGGTGATCCCAAGTCCTGTCACAAGCGAGCGCACGCCTTCAAGGAAGCCCTTCACGCCGGGCGAATACTCGTTGCTGACGCTCGCTGGAGTGATGATGTCGTCGCGTTCTACAGCCACGGAAGCACCACCCCTACGATCACAAGCTGCACAAGCGCGAGCGGCGTGAGCACCTTCCAACAGAACGACATCAGGTGGTCTTGCCGCAGGCGCGGGAGCGTCCATTTGACCCACATGACGATAGTCATGAGCGCGATCGTCTTGACGATAAGCGCGACGACCCCGAGCGCTCCGGTGAACGGCCAACCCGCGCCGAGGAAGAGAGCAGCACCAAAGAGCGACGCAGAGATCATCCCGCCGTACTCGGCCATCATGAACGACGCCCAGCGCATGCCGGAGTAATCCGCAAAGTAGCCCGCGACGAGCTCGCTCTCGGCTTCAGGGATGTCAAAGGGGCCACGGTTCATCTCGGCGATCGATGCGATGAAGTAGATGAGAAACGCGATGAACGTGAGCGGCAGCCACCACCAGCGCCAGGCGTCGACGACGTCGAGCGGGCGAAGCGATCCGGCCAAGAGCACGATCGCCAGCACCGCAAGCGACCGCGGCACCTCGTAGCTGATCATCTGCGCAGTGGCGCGGATGCCGCCGAGCGTTGAGAGCGTGTTGTGACTCGCCCATGCCGAGAGCAGGATCGCGATGACCTCGATCGACGGCACTGCGAGGAAGAACAGCACGCCGACGCTCGTGTTGAGCGGAGCCCACCCGGCCGAGAACGGAATGACCACCATCGAGACAGCGATCGGCCCGAAAACGAAGAGCGGAGCGTACTTGAAGATCGGCTTGTCTGCCGAGTCAGGAATGATGTCTTCTTTGAAGAGCAGCTTCGGGACATCGGCGATCATCTGCAGCGAGCCGAACGGCCCGATCTGCTGCGGACCGTACCGCATTTGAATGCGCGCTGCGACCTTACGCTCCCACCACACGCCGAGGATAGCGCCGACGGCGATGACCGTCATGCCCGCTACGCCCCACAAGAAGCCCCAGAGTAGCGTCATCGGTCCACCTCGCCAAAGACGGGGTCGAGCGATCCGATTATGACGATGAGGTCCGAGAGCGTGTGTCCCTCGGCAAGAAGCGGGAGCACCGCGAGGTTGCAGAACGCAGGTGAGCGCACCTTCATGCGATACGGACGCGGAGAGCCGTCGCTCACGAGGTACACGCCGAGCGATCCGCGGGCGCTTTCGATGTGGTCGTATGCATCGCCCGGACGCGGCGCCAGCAGGCGCGGGAGTCCTTCGGCATGCACCGAGCCGGGCTCTATCTGGTCAAGCGCCTGGTTGATGATCTTGCAGCTCTCCACGCACTCCCAGAGTCTCACGCGCGCCCTGTCGTAGCAGTCACCGATCTCGCCGAGCGGAATCTGGAAGTCGAAGCGCGGATACACCGAGTACGGGTCGTCTCGGCGGAGGTCCCAGTCAACACCGGAGCCGCGAGCGACCGGCCCCGAGGTGCCCCAACCAACGGCGTCTTCCGGCGTAAGAACGCCCACGCCCTTGAGGCGAGCACGGGCGATGACATTGCCGAAGAGCAGCCGGTCGATCTCCATCATGACCGGGGGGTGCTGCGCGGTGAACGCACGGCATTGCTCGACCCAGCCATCCGGCAGGTCCATCGATACGCCGCCGGGGCGGACGTAATTGTACGTGAGTCTCGCGCCGCAGAGCGCCTCGAAGAGCTCGACCACGTGGTCGCGCTGCGCGAACGTGTACATGAACGCGCTTGTGGCGCCGGTGTCTGCGCCAGTCGAGCCGATGCCCATCATGTGGCTCGCGATGCGCTGCAGCTCGCAGACGATCACGCGGATGTACTCGGCACGCTCAGGAACACGAATGCCGGCGAGGCGCTCGACCGAGCGGCAATACGCCCAGTTCGCGTACATGCTGCCCACGTAATCGAGTCGGTCTGTCAGCGGGACTACCTGCAGGTACGTGCGGTTCTCGGCCATCTTCTCGATGCCGCGATGGAGGTGGCCGATGACCGGCTCAGCATGCACGACAGTCTCTCCGTCGAGCGTGACGATAACGCGGCAGACGCCGTGCGTGGACGGGTGCGACGGGCCTATGTTGACGATAGTCTGCTCGGTCATGGTCGCACCTCCCTAGATGTAGTCCGGCCGGCGGATGATGCGCTCGTCCTCGTAGTCCTTGCGAAGTGGGTAGCCCACCCAGTCATCCGTGAGCAAGATGCGACGGAGGTCCGGATGACCCTCGAACACGATGCCGAACATGTCGAAGACCTCGCGCTCCTGCCAGTTCGCGGCAGGCCACAAGTCGTTGACCGACGCGATCGAGGCGACATCTCGCGCCACGCGCGTCTTGACGAAGATGCCAGCGTGCATCTCGCGTGACTGCACCCGATAGACGAGTTCGAACTCATCACCGGTATCAACCGCAGTCACCATGCCGAGGCGGTCGAAGCCAAGATCGCGAAGATCACTGGCGGCCTCGTGCAGCCTGGAGGAATCGACCATGAGCATGCCGTCGCCGTACTCCACCGAGAACAGCGGGCAGAGATCCGGATACGTCGAGCACAGATGCTCGCGGAGTTCGTCGATGTTCACGAATCATCACCGTCCGCAGCGGCAGAATCGCCCTTCCGGGGTGATCCGGGTGTCGGCAGTATCGTGTTGAGCTGACGATCACGACCCGGCACGATCGAGTCAGTGGCTACCTGTTCGCGTAGACGCAGAATCGCGTCCTGCAATGCCTCTGGCCGAGGCGGGCAACCGGAGATGTACACATCAACGGGCAGGAATTCATCCACGCCGCGGATGACCGAGTACGTGTCGTAGTAGAAGATGCCGCCAGACACGGCACAGTTGCCCATCGCAATGACCCACTTGGGATCGGGCATCTGTTCGTAGAGCCGCTTGACCGCCGGCGCCATCTTCCGTGTGATCGTGCCGGCCACCACCATCACATCGCAGTGTCGCGGATCAGGGCGCGGGATCGACCCGTGACGGTCAAAGTCGAAGCGCGAGAATGACGCGGCGATAAGTTCCATAGCGCAGCACGCGGTACCCATCGGCATCATCCACAGCGACTTGCCACGAGACCAGTCCATCACTGCGTCGAGCGACGTGAGAATGATCCCCCCGCCGGGCGTCTTGTCGAGGGCAGCGCCAAGATCGTCTACGAAGGCCACTTCAAAGCCCCCTTGCGCCAGGCGTACAGCAGTCCAAATCCGAGGAAACCGGCGAACACAGCGACCTCGATGAGACCGGCGACAGAGCCACGAACGGCAGGCGCAACGGCGAAGAGCAAAGCCGTCTCGGCATCAAATAGGACGAACAGCAGTGCAACGTCTGCAAATCGCACATTTACCGGAAGCCAAGGAGAACTAGCCTGCGGAATACCGCACTCGTAGTTCGATGACTTGATCGGGTTGGGGTTCTTTGGGGAGAGAAGCGAATTGAGCGTAATGAGGACGAGAAGAAACAACACGGGACCGGCAGCAAGGCCGATAGCGAAGAGGACATTCTCGGACGATCCCACCTGCTCCCTCACCCCTCCCGCAGTACGGCGCAAACTTTGTAACACAAAGTTACAGACTTACAACGTCGCACGTCTGACGGCCTCTTTGCCTTTGTCCCCCTGTGTGGGCCAACCATCACAGACGCGATATATGGGGTTTATAGCAGAACCGGCAATACTTTGTAAACATTGTTACAAAGTCCCGTCGGCCGCCTCCACAGCCTCGGATGCCTTGAGCCACTGCGCTTCGAGCTCCTTGAGTTTCGGCTTGACGGTGTTGTACTCCCCCATCACCTTGTCAAACCGTGCCTGGTTCTCGTAGACCTCGGGATCGGCCATCTCGGCGATCAACTCTGCGTGACGCGCCTGTGTCTCGGCAAGCTGCTTGTCGAGCACCGTCAGCGTCTTCTTGAGCTCCTTGGTCGCACGGTATGCCTGATTGCGCGACTCCGCCTCAAGGCGCTTCTGTTCTTTACTCTTGTAGCCTGACTGCTCCGAGGACTTCTTGACCTTGTGCTCGGGCTCAGGCTTCGACTTCTCGTCGGGATCAACGGAGCCGGCGCCGGACTGCTCCCGCTTGAACAGGTAGTAGTCATAGTCGCCCTCATAGACACGCGCACCGCCATCGCGAACCTCAACGACCTTGTTCGCGACACTGCGGATTAGATGCCGATCGTGGGTGATGAGCACAAGCGTGCCGGTGTACATCTTGAGTGCCTGCTCGAGCACGTCACTTGAGGTGATGTCGAGGTGGTTGGTCGGCTCGTCCACGCACAAAAGCGGTGCCGGCTGCACCAGGAGCTTCGCCAGCGCCAGCCTCGCGCGCTCTCCGCCGGAGAGCACCTTCACCTTCTTCATGACGTCGTTGCCTACAAACAGGAACGCGCCGAGAAGACGACGGCATTCCATCGGCGTCCACCCCGGAGCCGCACTAGCGAGTTCATCGAGAACCGTACGCCTTACATCAAGCGCTTCAAGCTGATGCTGTGCAAAGTAAGCGACCGAGACGCTGTGGCCGAGGACACGATCGCCCGAATCCGGTGCAAGCTCGCCGGCAAGCATCTTGAGAAGCGTCGACTTGCCGGCGCCGTTCGGGCCAACGAGTGCGACTTTGTCGCCGCGATACAGCGCCAGGTCGAGTTTGTCGTACACGACCAGCGGTCCATACGACTTGGCCACGCTCGAGAGTCGAATAACCTCTTCGCCGGTCCGCGCAGGCTGCGGGAAGCGGAACTTGACGGTCTTGCGCTCCTCGGGAATCTCGAGTCGCACCATCTTGTCGAGCTTCTTCTGGCGATCTTGAGCCTGCTTGGCTTTGGTGTTCTTGGAGCGGAAGCGCTCAATGAACGCTTCCATATGGGCGATCTCGCGCTGCTGCTGTTCGTACGCGGCCTTCAGCTGCTCGAGCGCGAGAGCCTTTTGCTTGATGAACCCGTCATACGTTCCCGGGTAGACCGTGAGCGTCTTGAGGTCGATCTCGGCAACATGGTCAACAAGTCCGTCCATGAACGCACGGTCGTGGCTGACGATGAGGATCGCGCCATCGTACCCGCGCAGGAACGTCTCGAGCCAGGTGACTGACTCAAGGTCCAGGTGGTTTGTCGGCTCGTCGAGCAGCAGCACATCAGGCTGGCGAAGCAGAAGCTTCGCCATGGCGATGCGCATGAGCCATCCGCCAGAGAACTCAACGCAATCGCGTACCAGGTCATGTTCTTTGAACCCAAGACCCATGAGAACGGCACGCGCATCTGACTCAATGGTGTATCCGCCGAGATGCTCGTATCGGTCACGCAGGCGGCCGTACTCGCCGAGCAGATGCTCTGCGTCTTCGCCGTCGGCCATCTGCTCCTCGAGCAGGTGAAGCCTGTGCTCGATAGATGTTGCCTCGGAGGCCGCTGACAGGACCTCTGCAAGAACGCTGCGTCCGGCCATCTCGATGGCCTCTTGCTTGAGATAGCCGATCGTCGCGTCGCGCGCAAGGATGATGCGACCCTCTTCGGGATCCTGCTCGCCGGCGATGATTTCGAGCAGCGTCGTTTTGCCCGCGCCGTTAGGTCCGACGAGGGCGATTCTGTCTCGGACGCCAACGCGCAGAAACGCGTCCTGGAATAGGACGCGTTCACCAACGGTTTTCGTCACATGATCTACGGTGATAATCACAACACGTCAGTCTACCACCAGGAGCGCCTCATGCCCGAACAAATTGAGATAGTTGTTGTCGGTGCTGGAGCAGCAGGCAGTGCGGCGGCTCGCGCGCTTGCCCATGCCGGGCGACACGTACTGATAGCCGAGCCTGATCGCGTTGGCGGCACGTGCCTGTGGCGGGGCTGTATGCCGAAGAAGGCGCTCTACCATGCAGGCGCCGTCGTGCGCGGTCTCGGACGCGCAGCGCAGTTTGGGGTCAACGGCGGCGCGCCAGCTATCGACTGGCCCGCCGTGCTCGCATGGAAGTGGCACTCCCAGGAGACGTACGCCGGCGACCAGGACGGCATCCTGTCATCGCTCGGCATCGAACTCGTCAAAGCACGCGCGCGCTTCCTGAGCCCCGAGACCCTCGACATAGGAGGCCGCGAGATTGAAGCCGAGCACGTCATCGTTGCCACCGGTGCAGTCCCGATTCCGTTGACGGTCCCCGGGGCTGAGTTCGCTGACACGAGCGAGACCGCGCTCCGGTTCCAGGAGCTCCCAAAGTCGCTCTGCATCATCGGAGCTGGCTATGTCTCGCTTGAGTTCGCAGGGATCTATGCATCATTCGGCACGTCGGTCACGGTGCTTTCCCGCGGAGCGACGATCCTTGCGCCGTTCGACCGCGATTGTGTCGCCATCGCCCGGACCGCTCTCGAAGGACTCGGGGTGAGGTTCGTCACGGGAGCCACGCTCACAAGTCTTGCCGGCGACCGCGGAGATATCACGGTCTCGTACTCCGTGGGCGATGAGCCTCTCACTCTGCGTGCCGAGCGGGTCCTTGCAGCGATTGGCCGACGCCCGGCATATGACGGCCTCGGCCTTGATGTAGCTGGCGTGGACCTTGATCAGCGGGGACGAGTCGTTCTTGACCCGGCACTTCACTCAAGCAACCAGCGAGTGTTCTTTGTCGGCGATGCAGCTTCGCGCGAACAGCACACACCTATCGCCTCAATCCATGGACGAAGCGTGGCTCGCACCATTCTTGAAGGCGCGGCCGTGGTTCCAGACACGGGCGGTACTCCCTTTGCATGCTTCACGGTGCCGGAACTTGCGCAGACCGGGCTCACCGAAGAAGCGGCCGGAAGCGCAGGAATCGCGATTGAGAGCCATTCGACGACGTTTGAGTACCTTGGTGCCGCAATCATCTCCGACACGCGACATGGCCTCGTCAAGATCATTGCCGAGAAGGACACCGGCATTGTCATCGGCGGTCACATCGCGGGAGAGCGCGCAAGCGACCTGATCTACCCATTGGCTCTGGCAGTGCGCAGTCGGTCAACGCTCGAGCAGCTGCGATCTTCGGCTGCGGTGCACCCGGCCTTCAGCGAATCGGTGAACTGGGCATCGTTCTAAGAATCAGTCTGTCTTGACTCGCGAGAACACTCGCTGCATCTCTCTTTGATGACGAGCGATGACGTTGTCCGGAGTGCCCCATGCGCGCGACTTCTCGGAGAGGTACTCCGACACCTGCTCCAGCTGCTTCTTCGTTGGTTCGTCGTAGTTGCCACCAACGTGCCGGAATGCAATTCTCAGCGCGCCCTTGGCGCTCTGTCTAACGCGCTTCTCATTAGAAGTGACGCCGAGCATCTCCTTCGTAGCTTCGAAGTGAGCGCCATGCACGTGGTAGAAACAGTCCAACATGATGTCTCTTGCTGCGAACGCATCCATCTCGGCAGGTAGTACTTGTTCAAGGCGCCATTCTCTGTACGCGCGATCACGAGCCATTTGCGGCCTCCCCGTTGAGCCTTCGCTCAACGCATGCGGTTCTAGCTAATCGTCAGCCTGGCGATTAGTTGCTTCATCTCCGTTCATCGGCACAAATGGCGTCCAACTGAACCCGCGTCACAGAGTTCAGACGTACGGCTGGAAGTGATTTGGCGCTGGCAAGCTCCACTGCTTCTTCTTTGGTTCCTGATAGCTGCCGTCCCGACCGCTCTTGACATTACGCAGGCCCGTGGGCACACCCTACCAGTAGCAGCCGCCCTCAACCTGTAACGCACCCTCAGGCGTTTCATCCGAGGACGGGCGCACCCAGTACTCGTTGTACATCGAAGCAAAGCCCTCATCGGAGTCCCACCGCCGTCCGCGGATACCGAACAACAGCTGAGTTGCTCCGCCGATGTGAACTGCCTGTCGGCCTTGGCTCTTAACGAAAGCAGCGATCGGGAGTCCGTAGGCACCCGCGCCTATCAGAGCCACGTCAAAAGACACCTGGGCAATCCGATCGCACGTCTCAGATAACGCGTCAAACCAGTTCGCAAAGCTACAGACACTCCCGGCCGCGGATTGCGGTGGGACGAGTGTGGTGAGCTCAAACCGAGGTAGAACCGCCTCATTCTTGAAAAGGGCATCGTGGCTGTGAAGATACTGGGACTCGATCGTCGCAGCGAAGGGGTGCACCACAAGCACTCTCTTGCCCTCAAGTTGAGCCGTCCATGGTTCTTCATACAGCATGCTGAGATAGGAGGAGAACTCCACAAGGCGCGCGTCGCTGCAGTACTCGCGTATGACGCGTCGTTGCCCACCTTGGGAACCGTGATGGCTGTTGAACCACAACCCCATCACGTCCGCCTGTTGCACTGCTTGGATGTACAGTTCTGCGAACTCGTCCAGCGATCGTTCATCCGTCGGAAAGAAGCCCGCGTTCAGTGACATTCCACGCCTCATTGGTGCAGGGTATCTGAACTTGAACCGACGACCATGCCGCCACCTCAGGTAATACGACATGCAGCCGACCTCTTGCGTGCCGAGACGAGAAATCATGCACGGCGCACCCGTCTTGAGCGCGTCCGCTATGGTCGCGTTTCCCTCAGGTCCGCAGCTCACCGGTCTGCTGAAGTCCGTATCGTTACCGGGACGCCCGAACCAAATTCGCTGGAGTACCGGAAGAGCAAGCCGTTTAGGGTGCACGCATCCTCCTCTGGCGCAGCCGCACCTTCCTGTTCGACAAGTATCCTCCACGAGGAACTTGTGGCGCGCAAGACGACGTGTGGCATCTCCTGAAAGGTTCAGCCCTACCAGCTCAAAGGCAGCAATCCGGCTCGATCAGACGAAGTACACCTCGCGCGTTGCCGCGTCCACGACGTAACAGCGCTCGTTGTTCGACTCGGCATCGAGCGGCACCAAGAAGAATCCGGGGTGAGCAGCCTGATAGCGGGACGTGTTGCCCAGCAGGGTCTCACCGTCTGTGAAGGTGACTTGGACTCGATGCTCGCCCGTTGGAGGTGCGGAATCGAGCGACGGGCTCTCCACATGGTCTGGATCACCGTCGAAATCCCTCACAAAGAACAGTGCTTTGAGTTCTCTGACCGGAATCTCCGTGCGCACCCACCCTGGATCAGGAGGCGGTTTGGCGATGTGGAAGGTGTCTCTATCCATCGAGAAGTCCATCGTCATGCCTTTGACGATGCGCCCGTCCATGAAGCGCGCTACAACCTTGTTCATCGTGGTGCCTCCCCGCGAGACGCACCGCATCTGAGTCCAGGGCTGTTCTATACCCGCATGGACGCGAGAAGGAAACAAAGGAAGCCCGGATTCAGTAGAGAATCCGGGCTTCCGTATTCGACTGGTGGGCGATACAGGATTTGAACCTGTGACTTCCACCGTGTGAAGGTGGCACTCTCCCGCTGAGTTAATCGCCCGTTCTGGCCGCCAAAACTGCGGCGACGACTATTCTAGCGTTACAACCCCGTAGACGTAACCCCGCTATTTGAGGACACCATCCACCTGGGAGCGCACGTCGTCACTCACCGCGCTGATGCCGCCGTAAATCTGGCTGGACTTCACATCGCGGGCGTTGCTCTTCAGAAACGCCGACGTGGGTGATGACAACGTCTTCGGGTCGGTGAGCAGCATGACTCCCCCTTTGGAGCCAGTCACTGCGCCGCCACCCAGAGCATCGGGGAAGTTGGTACCAGTGGCGATTCCTGCGTACGAAGCGGTGCCCCACCAGAAATCGATACCGTACTCCGCAATTGCAACTGCCGTCGCGTAGCGATTGGCGCCAGCAAGCCGGACCACCGGCATCGTCACGGGAGGAAGCGCATTGAGCGACTTCATGACCGCGGCACTGACGGCGCTCGTGCTGCCAGCGATGTACACCTCAGAGATGCTGAGAGAGGTGATCGCGGCGGAGCACTCGGGAGCTAGATTCTCTGTGCGGGTCAGAAGGACCGGGTAACCCTGGCGGTATGCGAATGGCGACAGCGCGAGTGCGTCCGCGAACAAGTCGCCACGGGCGACGAACGCCTTCTTGGCGAACGTGGATCCTTTGAGGCGCGAAATTTCGGAGGCGACAGCTGCCGATGTGGCATAGCGGTTGACGCCAGCCACTCGAGCAACCGTGTAGCCTGCTTTGGTAAGCGAGGTCGCTATGGGCGTCGGCAGCGTCGGAGTGCCTCCGATAAGAACGACCTTCCGCGCACCAAGCCGCTTGAGCTCGGCAAACACCTCAGAAGACACACCAGACTTCCTGGTGAGCAGAATCGGACTACCGTAGGCTCCCGCGAGTCCCGACGCTGACAGAGCATCAGGGAAGTCCTCCCCTGTTGCCATTACAACGGTTGCGCACGCGTCATCTGCATAGGCTGACTGCGACAGTTTGACTGCGGTCTTGTAGCGATCATCACCGGCCAAACGACTGGTCGCAATCCACACCGGAGTTCGAGAGGTCGCGTACTGCAGCGAGTACGCGCCCGAGCCACTAAACGCTCGTGCCTCGATGTAGTACGTACCTGGCGTCGTCGCATCGAGGACTGCTCGTTCCGGGTATGCGAGATCATTCGACCAAGCAACGGGTGCCCCGGTCGGACTATAGATATACAGATCAAAGTCCGTGTCGGCGCCACCCGAGAGCGTGACGTCAAAGCGGTCTCCAGCGGTCAAGACCACAGAGTAGACATCGTTCGCGTTGGTGAGCAGATTGAGGAAACCTTGCACCGAGCCAGTCATGACCGAAAACGGTACGGCTGACGACCTGGTTTGCCACGTCCCGACCGGGACGTCGGTCACTGACCAGTCAAGCGTGTACGCGCCATCGCCGGTGGCGGCATGTGCAACGAGGTAGTACGTGCCCGCGCCACCAGAGGGGACGTCATACAGGAATGCTTCGGAAGAGGCGTTGCCTGCAGACCCTCCGATGGGAAGGTCTAGCCCGACGCTCGTTGACCCGGGTGCGTAGAGGTACAGATCGAAATCGGTGCCAGCCGCACCCGTAAGCGCGACTTGCAGCCTCTTGCCTTCTGCAAGCGAAAGCCGGAACACGTCATCGGAGTCGGTGGTGCAATCCAGGGTGTCACCGAACGAGTTGGATGAAGGAACGATTCCGGGAATACTGTCATCCGGACCCGACGGAACCGGGCACGTGGACCACGCGATGTTGTACAAGCCTGTCCCCGCTGCAGCATCGATCGCGAGATGGTAGTTGCCATCAGCACCGGAAGGTACATCGAAGGTGAGCTTTTTGGGGTAGCCATCACCGAGTGTTCCAGCCATGGCATACGACGCATTGGCATCGGTCGTGTACGGCTCATAGAGATACGCGTCGCAGGAGAGCTGTGCCTCGCCCGTGAGCACCACGGTGAGCCGCGTCCCGCCCGTGAGAGCGACTGTGTAGACATCAGTTGGATCAGATGTGAAACTCAACGCTCCGGCGAACGGTGTGGCGGGAATCGCGACGGCGCCAGAGATCGTGTCATCGGATACCAGTGGTGAGATTGCCGCCAAGCCCAGGTCACGTACCCCGTCGGCATCAGCGAAGGTCTTTCCGTACAGCGATGCGGCCACCTTGTTGGTCGCCACGGAAGTATCGAATACGCTCGTCTCGGTCGCGGCCACGCTCAGTGGCACGATGCCCATGACCAGAGCCGTCGCCAATACCGCGACAACGCAATAGCGAGCTCCACTCCGAGTAGAACTTCTCACGATTCCCCCGCCCCTGATCAATTTCCACCACCGGTAGTGGACCCGGCAGCCCCGTGACGCATTATTGCACAATCCGCTGACACCACCGCCAGGCGTCTTGCACCATCACCTGCAAGTCGCCATACGCCGGTTCCCATCCAAGAACCGCGCGTGCTTGCGAAGCCGAGGCGACAAGGATTGCCGGATCGCCTGCTCTTCTCGGCCCGAATTCGATCGCCAGAGAAACGCCGGTAACCTCCGAACACGCCTTCACGACTTCCAGATTGCTGAAGCCCTGGCCATTGCCGAGGTTACACACGACACCCTCACCACCTGCGTGAAGGTATTCAAGTGCCAATACATGAGCGCGCGCAAGGTCGCACACGTGTATATAGTCGCGCACGCAGGTGCCGTCAGGCGTCGGGTAATCGTCGCCATACACTTCGAACGCTGTGCGCCCGCCCGCGATAGCGCCGAGGATGCGCGGGATGATGTGTGTCTCAGGATCATGCGCTTCACCCAGCGAGCCGTCGGGCCATGCTCCGGCGACGTTGAAGTACCGAAGACGCACGGACCTAAGTCCCCATGCCGCAGCGGCATCGTCCAGAACTCCCTCAAACGCCAGCTTGCTCTCCCCATATGCATTCACCGGGCGCTTTGAAGCCGTCTCGTCAATGGGAACCTGCTCAGGCTCGCCGTAGACCGCCGCTGTCGACGAGAACGCGATGGCATCGATGCCGAGCTCTTCCATCGCCTGCAGCATCACCAGCGGTCGTGTGACGTTGTTATCGAAGTAGCGCTCGGGATCAGCCTGCGACTCGGCCACTTCTATGTATCCCGCAAGGTGCATCACGGCGTCCACGCCCGCAAGGCAGCCCAGGACAACATTGCGGTCACCGACATCGCCAACGACGAGCTCTGCGCGTGTGTCGACGGCCCAGCGATGCCCCTTCTCGAGCGTGTCGAGAACCACGACATCGTGCCCTGAATCAAGCAGCGTACGCGCTGTGATCGAACCTATGTAGCCGGCTCCGCCGGTGACGAGAACTCGCATGATTCCCTACTTCGGTATGGCGTTCGCGATACTGCTCTTCACTCCGTCACTCACCGCTGCCGATGAACCGAACACCTGTACCTGCGTGTACTTGTTGCCGTACTGCGTCAGGAACTTCTCCGCAGGCTCACTCAGCGCCGTCGGACTCGTCAGCAACAATACTCCACGATGAGCGCCGCACGCAGCGCCCCCTCCGAGAGCATCAGGGAAGTTGGTGCCGGTCGCAACACCGACAAAGCCCTTGCCGCTGTAGCCCCACTCAACGGCCCAGGAAGCGAGATTGGCTGCGGTTGCATACCTGTCGGCACCGTACACTCGCTCAACATACATATCACTCGACAGGGCCTCTATCGACTTCACGACGGTCGTAGAAACTGCCTTGGTCGATCCCGCGATGATGACGCTCTCAACCTCAAGATCAACAAGCGCCATCTCAGCCTCAGGACTCAGCGACGCCGTCTTCGTCAACAGAACCGGAATCACGTTGTTGTACGCAATCGGCGATGCAGCGAGTGCATCGGCGAACCCGTCCCCGCGCACAACGAACGCCTCATAGACGCCACCGGTAAGCTCTGCGACCCGATAAGCAATCTCAGCTGACGTCTCATAGCGGTTCTCGCCGTAGACACGATCGACCGAGAGTCCGGGAATCGCGGCAAGTTGATTCGCGACGCCACTGGAGACCGCTGCCGTCGAGCCGATGATCACGACTTTGGTTGCCTTAAGCCGTGCGATCTCGGTTGCCACACCTGACGTCAGTCGCGTGGGCTCGGTCAGCAAAAGCGGCCCACCGTATGCACCGGCAAGAGCCGAGGCGGAAAGCGCATCAGGGAAGTTCGCGCCCGTTGCGAGCACAATGGTGTCCGCGCTGGTGAAGTTCGCCTCGCTCGTCTCGATCGCGGTCGTGTACCTGTTCTTACCGGCGATGCGCATGACCGGAGTATCAGGAATCGGGATGTAGCTGCTGAAGTGGAAGTCGATACCCTGGATCGTCCCGGTGACCGGAACAACGATGTCATCAGCCAGGGAGATGTCGTCCACCGTTCCCGTGTTCGTGTAGTAGGCCATCTCCAAGTCGTCTTCAGTGTCTGACCATCGATACGAAACAGCGCGATACACTCCGGAATGGATACCCGTCAGATTGAACGTGCCGTTGTCATTCCAGCCCGTCCAGTAGACGCTTTCCCACTCATCGGTGGATGCGTCATAGGAAAGCAGCTCGACGGCCTCGTCCCCGCCGATCGGGAAGTAGCCAGTGTCTGTGCTGTCGTAGTTCGTGCCCGAGACGGTTGACGCTACCTCTAGTGGCACCGTCAGAGAAGTCGTTTCGCCCGCCTTCATAGCGACTGGAGTCGCGCTTTCCGAGAGGACCACGTTGTCGTAGTACTCGCTCGCGTAGATCTCGCCATCGTAGTCATCAAACGAGAGTCGGAAGTTGCCAGCCGAAAGCGTGCCAACCGCATGACCACTTACCCCGGTCACGTTATCGGTAGAAGCGCTCCATACCTCCTCGCCGAGCGGGCCGTACTGCAGGAATTCAACGAAGATACCCTGAAGCGGCAGAGCAGACGAACCATCGACTACCGTGATGTCGTAGCTCGCCAAGGCGGCCGGTGCCAGAACCATCGAAATCCGCTCTGTGCCAGCCGAGGTGACCTCGACCGGAGTAGCAGTTTCCAATGTCGCCTTGTCGTTGTAGAACTCGGGAGAGCGTCCGGGCGCAGTCGCCCAAACGTAGTACGTACCGGGGTCGAGGTAAAAGGTGGCATCTGCGTTGTCGCCCCAATACGGACCCGTTCCGTCGACGAACTCCATGCCGTCCGGACCATTCTGGTACACGCTCACCCAGAAGTCGCTCAACGCCGAGGTTCCGTTGCCCACAGCAACCTGCAGTTCGCCCGGCTCCTGATACGCCTCAAGTTGCGCGTCGAGGATGGTGATTTGTCCTGCGACTGCGGTTCCGTCAATGTAGGCGTCGTCGTAGCCCTCGGCCCAGAAGTCGACCTCGTAGGTACCGGCGGGCAGCAAAACGACCCCGCCATCCGAGTATCTCCAGCCCGTATTGAGATGATAGATACCTGCATCGTCAGTCTCGGCCTCGAAATAGGCTGTACTGCTGTAGATGCTTACCCAAGCACCCTTGATGGGCAGACCCGTCGCGGCATCGGTCACCACGCCCATGAATGAAGCATTGGTGCCTGCTGGAGCGATTCCGCCTCCCACGGTGTGCTGGCCGAGTGAAATCGGACTGGCACCACGGTTCGCTCCACATGCGATTCCAGGAATTCCGATTGCGACGAGCACGACACTCATCAAGACACAAATGAGCATGCGCGAAGAACCACTGTGCGCGCGACGAAACATGAACGCTCCTCCCCCAAAGAGACCACGCTGATTACCTGCTGGCACACCGTACCAAAAGCAACTGACATGCGCACGATAAAATCCCGCTGCCGAGCCGCAGACGCCTAAATCAACGTCCGCTGAGGTTGCTGCTTTAGATGAGGCGTCTGCTAGTTGTCGACAACATCGGCACGATACGGAATCGACTCCTGAGCACCGTGTCGGCTGACAGCGAAGGCTGCCGCTCGAGAAGCCCATGCCGATGCCCCTACGAGGCTCATGCCGTCGAGTAGAGCGTCGACGAGTGCGCCACAGAACGTATCCCCGGCCGCTGTCGCGTCCACGGCCTCCACACGAGTCGCAGGAACCTCTGATGCAACTCCCGCCTCGGCAACTACCGCACCGTCGGACCCGAGTGTCACAACGACAGCCTGAGACCCGCCAAATGCGAGAGCCATGCGGGCAACATCATCCGTCGATTGCGGGACCAGCCCGCCGGTAAGCCCCGCCAGCTCGAACCGATTAGGAACCAGCACATCAACCCGGGCTAATAGCTCCTCAGACACAGGTCGCGCCGGTGCAGGATTGAGAACGAAGATGCCTTCTGCCAGCTCTGCGGCGCGCTCGACAGTGGCCGAGGGAATCTCCTGTTGAACCAGAACGCACCGCGCAGATGCAATCGCGTCGCGGCTGTTATCAAGCAGCTCAGGCGTAAGAGCGCTGTTGGCGCCGGGACTCACGACGATCGTGCTCTCCCCGTCCGACTCCACAAAGATGAATGCTTGCCCTGTCGGATCCGGTACGCGAACGACACCGCTCACGTCGATGCCTTCCTCAGCGAGAATCGAGAGCATCCAGTCACCGTCGGCATCGTTACCAACAGCACCGATCATGGCGACAGAACGGCCGAGCCGTGCGAGTGCAACCGCCTGATTGGCTCCCTTGCCGCCAGGACCGCGCCTCACACCCCCGCCGAGCAGTGTCGCGCCGCGCAGCGGGGCGCCCGGCACGCTGACGGAACGATCGACGTTGATACTGCCGATAACGACGACTTCACTCATAGGTGCTGACCGCCTCTATCATCAGATCCCAGAACCTCGGAGCATCCAGCTTCATCGCCACGAGCGCGTTGTCCGGCTCACCAGTGAGGTGATGCAGATCGACGCACGTGGCACCGCTGGTGAATCGACCCATAGTCTCGATCACCACTGGTACAGGTATGCACTCAACCAACGTCGGATCGATAACGCGCGCCACAGCCACCGCATCGTGCAGCGGCGGTGAGGTGAATCCCCATGTCCGTAGATAGCTTGCCGAGAAGAACGTGAGTAGCTCAACACACAGGTCGCCCATCCGCGTGCCCAAACCGCTCAAGCGCTCAAGTACCTCAGGAACGGCAAGCGCCTGATGCGTCACATTCAAGCCGACCATCGTCACCTGAACACCGGAGCGGAACACGATATCGGCCGCCTCCGGATCCACCTTGATGTTGAACTCGGCGTATGGTGTGTCGTTCCCGCGCTCGGTCGACCCGCCCATGAGCACGATCTCACGAATCTTGGGCTTGAGCTCAGGGTGCGATTTCAAGACGAGTGCGATGTTCGTGAGCGGACCAACCGGCACCAGCGTGATCGGCTCCGGGTGCTCTCGCAGCAAGCGCACGATAAGCTCTACAGCACTCTCACTGGAGACACCGACGGTAGGCTCGCCCCACTCGGGACCATCAAGTCCGGAGACACCGTGAACGTACTCTCCGATATGCAGTGTCCCAAGGAGCGGCTCGGCAGCACCCTTGGCGATCGGCACGTCCGTGATTCCGGCCGCCGAGCAGATCCGCCGAGCATTGATCGTGCACTTTTCCATGGTCTGATTACCCGCAACCGTGGTGATCGCGAGCAGATCGATAGCCGGATGCGACGCGGCAAGCAGAATCGCAAGCGCATCATCGTGGCCGGGGTCGCAGTCGAGGATCATCGGGGTGGCCATCGGCATTACCGCCCGCCCGCGAGCCACGTGACAGCCTGCGAGAAGAGATGCTGATAGCCAGGCCATTCGACAAACTCGTCGGGGCACCAGTGCGGTCCGATGTCAGACGCCCACGCAAGCGTTCGGCCGCGGCCGACCTCGCGAACAACCAACAGCGGATCTTCGCCCACGTGCACAAGAACGTGCGCGTCAGCTTTCGCCGTGAAGCGGTTGTAGCCGAGAAGCACAGGCCACTCCCCGTCCACACCTGCAAGGATGGGGTGCGAGGCGTCTAGCACGGTCGACTCCGCGCCTTCAGGTGTTTCAACCCGGTCATCCCATGGGTCGATGATCGAAGGAAGTACATCATCGACAGCCGTTCCCCGATACATGGCCTTGCCCTCAAAACCCTGGAAGCTCATATAGCCGCCGGCCATCATCAGTCCACCACCCGCATTAACCCACTCGGCAAGTGCCTTGAGGCGATTAGGAGTGCGCCTGCCGTGCAGCCACGTGTCGGGGTGGATGAGGATGCTGTTCGCACCGATGTCCGAGAGAATCACGACATCGAACTCATTGAACGCCTCAACGGTCATCGGGAATCGCTCCGGCACCTCGTGTGCCGGCATATAGACGACTTCGATGCCCTCAGCCGTCAGTGCATCGCGCAGCGGATCGACGCCCGTGTGAAACGTCACCGACGTGAATGAGTCAAAGCCTTTGTAGTGAGTAGCTTCACTCACCCAGGACTCACCAGCGATAAGAACCTTCGTCATGTCAGTCTCCTTCCGCAGCGCGCTCAAATACGCCTCGCGGGTTGTCGGTAAGTATGCCGAGCAAGGTGTCACGCGGAACCCCGCACCGCTCCAGGCGATCGGCGAAGCCGGTGAGCACATGCGCGTACCCAAAGCCACCGTAGCGCGTGAGGAGCGTCTTGATGAATATGTCGTGTGAGAGCAGCAGTCGATCTTTGAACCCGTCCTCGATGAGCCGCGCGATGGCGCGCGCGTTGTCCTCGTCGCTCGGACTCTGGCCTTCGCCCTGGTAGTAGAACTCCATGCCGAGCATGTCGTACTCGATCCACGCGCCTCGGCGTGCAAGTGCGCGCTGATACTCGAGGTCATCCATGCTCGGATTCATATGCGAGAGGACCGTCGCAGACGGGCTGCACCCCTCTTCTTCGACGATGTCGAGCACCCTATGTCCGTAGCGATGCCACCCAGGAAGATGCACCGACAGCGGCACTCCTGTGCGAGCCGCCGCGCGAGCGGCACCGCGCAGCGATCGCTGCTCGGCATCTGTGAACTCCAGACCCACGCCGATCTCACCGATCACGCCGGCTTGTACACCATCCACGCCAACGAGTATGTCGTGCTCTACCGCGGCGGCGATGCCGTCGATGCTCATCGTCGCCAACGCCTTGGGATGCGTGCGCTCGAGGTAAAAACCAGAGCCCATGACGACGTTCAGACCTGTGGCCGCAGCAATGTCCCTCAATGCAATCGGATTTCGGCCGACAGCCGCAGGTGTGACCTCAACGATCGTCGAGCCGCCCGCGGCTTTGAACAACGATGCCTCTTCAATAGCGACATCGACATCATCAAGGCGCGTGTTATCCAACGACAGATAGGGGTCATCGCGCAGTCGTCCCAGGTAGCTCATCTGAATGGGATTTCGCGCAATCTCCCTGCCCGCAGAATCATCAGACTCGGGAGCTCTCCACGCCGTGCTGCCGTCGATGATGAGGTGCTCATGAAAGAGCGTCGCGCCCAGCTGAGAGGAATCAATCTCGCCGAGGACGGTCCTCACCATGGTCATCAGCGCACCACTGTTCCAAATCGCGAGAACAACCGGGTGTTGAGGAAGATGGCGATGAGCAGGATGGCGCCTTGTACGATCTGAATGTAGAACGGCGACACGTGCAGCAAGACGAGTCCGTTCGCGATCACGCCGAGGACGAGGGCTCCGATTGCGGTACCGACAACGCTGCCGCGACCGCCGAGTAGGCTCGTTCCGCCCAGGACGACCGCGGTGATCACTTCGAGTTCAAATCCAACACCGGCATTCGATGAGCCCGAGGCGAGCCGCGCTGCAACCAACACGCCAGCGGTCGATGCAGCCAGGCCAGACATGATGTAGACCATCAGGCCAACGAACCGGGTGTTGACGCCGGTGCGGCGCAGCGATTCTGCGTTTGAGCCGAGGCCGACCACATAGCGCCCGTACGGTGTCTGGGTGAATACCAGTCCGCCGGCTATCGCGACGAGAACAGCGATGATGGCCGGCACCGGCACGCCGGCCACACGACCTTGTCCAAGCACGGTCACCCAGGCATCGCTCGAGATCGGGGTTGAGTACCCACCCGTGAAGAGCAACGCGGAGCCTCTGACCACCGAAAGCGTCGCGAGTGTGACGATGAACGGAGGCAGTCCCTGATACGAGGAGAACCATCCGTTCACGGCACCGACCACGACACCAAGCAGCAGCACCAAGAGGAGCGCTACCGTGGGATTCCAACCGGCATGGATCATGATCGCAAGCAATGACCCGGAAAGCGCCACCATCGAACCCACGGAGAGATCGATGCCCGAAGTCGTGATGACGAACGTCATCGTGACTGCGACGATCAGCGTAGGAGCTATCTGGCGCAACATATTGAGCACGTTCGGCAGCGACATGAACCTGTCGGCCGTGAAGCTGAAGAATACGACGAGTACCAGAAGCACGACGCCAACAGCCATCGTGAGAATGTTGCTGAGGGCCCAGGCGCGCATATGCTCGGCGCGCGATGCCGTCGTAGCCTCTACTGGCACACAGTCAGGGGACTTCGCAGCGCTCATTCGTGTCCCCCTCCTACGATTTCCTGAACGAGTGTCTCAAGGGACGCCTCAGCGGCACACAGATCAGCTCGAAGTGTCCCCTCGTACATAACGCAAAACCGGTCGCAGACCACGAACAGGTCCTGCAAACGATGAGTGATCAAGATAACGCCGACTCCCCGGGCCGCAACGGTCCGGATGAGCGACAGTACGGTCTCAACTTCCGAGACGGCAAGAGCGGCCGTGGGTTCATCGAGGATAAGAAGCCGCGGCTCGAAGTTGACCGCGCGCGCGATTGCAACCGCCTGACGCTGACCGCCAGAGAGATTTCTCACAGGCAGATCGGTGTAGGGTATGCGGATCTTGAGCGAGTCGAGCAGACGGCGAGCGTTGGCATGCATTGTCTTCTTGTCGAGCACGATGCCACCCGCGAGCCGCGGTTCTCGTCCGAGAAAGATGTTGCCTGCAACATCGATATCGTCGCAGAGTGCGAGGTCCTGATAGACCATCTCAATACCGAGCTGCTGTGCGTGACGTGGTGAAGAGTACTCCACACACGTTCCGTCGATCCAGATCTCACCGCTGTCGGGCACATACGCCCCCGACAGCACCTTCATGAGCGTCGACTTGCCGGCGGCATTGTCGCCCACCAGCCCGACGACTTCACCGGGAGCGACGCGGAGGGTGACTCCCCGCAGCGCTTCAACCATGCCGAACCTCTTGCGTATGTCCTTAAGGACCACGCGGTCCGGCTGTACTTCTGCGGTCATAGCACCCTCCACGACGCTAACGGATCCGTTCGTATTACTTGAAGATTGCGCGGTACGGCTCCACGTTGTCCTTGGTAACGATAACGATCGGCACGTCGATGAACGCTTCGACGCTTCCGCCGGACACAAGCGTCGCACATGCCTTCACGGCTTCAAAACCCTCGGTCTTCGGGTCCTGCTGCACAACACCGATAACGAATCCGTCGTCGATGCCAGTGATGACCTCTGCAGTGAGGTCCCAGCCGAACAGCTTCATGGTATCCATTCTGTTCTGCGAACGCGTCGCAGCAACAGCGCCGACCATCTGGGGCTCACCGGTGGTGTAGATGATGCTGGTGTCCTTCTGGGCGGTGAACAGGTTCTCAGAAGCGGTCATTGCCACTTCCTGGCGATTCTGACCGTCTACTGTCTGGGTGATCTTCGCGCCGGCAGCCTCTACGACCTCAACGAAGCTGTCCTTGCGCAGGTTCTGGATGAAAGAGTTGAGCGCGCCGATGACACCGATATTCGCGGGCGAGATATTGTTGGTCTTGATGTACTCGGCAACGAACTCGCCGATCTTGGCGCCTGCGGCAGCGTTGTCCACGCCAACCTGGACGTTGACAGCGGGATCTTCGATAACTGCGTCAACCGCAACGATCTTGATGCCTGCAGCTGCGGCCTCGGCAAGCGCCGGCTTGATGCCCTCAACGTCGATCGCAACGACGACGATGGCGTCGAAGCCCTGTGTCACAAAGTTTGAAATCGCCTCGTTCTGCTTCGCGGCATCATCGTTGGCATTGAAGATCGTGAGGTCGACGCCGTTTGCGTCTGCGTACTCCTGCGCGCCCTCATTCATCTGATTGAAGAAGATGGCCTGCTGGTTGATCTGAACCAGACCTACCTTTGGCTTGGCCGCGGTCTCGCCAGATGTCGAGCTGTCGTCGGTCTTTGCAGCGCAACCGGCTGCGCTTAGCGCGAGCATAGCTACGAGAGCTATCAGCGCTACGAGCCTCAGTCCCTTACGTCTTGCCATAGCAGACTCCCTCCAAGACCTTAGAATGGGTAAACGTTTACCCCTTGCTTGTAATCTTAGTTACAGAGTGACTTTCGTCAAGCATCAATGCGTGAAGGGTCGGAATTGCGCCCTCTTGGGTAAACGTTCTCGTGTTGAGTGGACACTCATCGTAAACTGTTGTCACGCCATCGAGGGAGATGAGGGAACGATGACGCCGACCATCCGCGACGTCGCAGAGCGCGCAGGTGTCTCCGTTGCAACTGCATCACGGGTTCTCACGGGGAGCCGCAAGGTCACGCCGGATCTGGTGACCAGCGTACAAGAAGCCGCACGCACGTTGGGCTACCGACACAACGCGGTCGCGCGCGCACTGCGTCGTGGTCGCAGCAACACGATCGGCATGGTCGTACCCGAGATCGGAAACCCCTTCTTCCCCGCCATCGTCGAGGCCGTCGAACGCCGTCTTCAAGAGTCGGGACGCGACCTCTTCTTATGCGATGCTCAGCAAGACGTCGGCATCGAACTGAGTCGGGTCCAGGCGCTAGCGGACAGGCAGGTGGACGGGCTCATCATCATTCCTGTCTCAGCAGCTGCTAGCCGGGACGCCTTGGAACGGATACCTCACCAGACGCCAGTTGTGCAGGTCGACCGCTTCGTGGAAGAGTACGCAGCCGACTGGGTCGGCGTTGACGATGAACTCGGTATCGGGCTTGCGGTGGAGCACCTCGCATCACTTGGTGCTCGGAATATCGCGTTCGTGAACGCCAAGCTCGATAGCTCTTCGGCAGTTCAGCGTTATACGGGCTTCAAGCGCGCGATGGCACGCCTGGGCTTGCCGGATGACACCCAGCAGCTCTTTGGGACCTACCGTGCCGAGTGGGGACGCGCCGCCGCTCAGGAGCTCGCTACGGGCAGCGTGTTGCCCGACGCCGTGGTCTGCGGCAACGACGAGATCGCCGTGGGAGTTCTGCGTGAATTCAGGCGACGTCAGATTCGAGTTCCCGAGGACGTGCTTGTCACCGGCTTCGACGATATCCGCTTCGCGGCGCTGGCGGATCCGCCGCTCACAACGGTGCGCCAGCCGCATGAACAGCTGGCCGCAGAGTGTATCCGCCTGCTGGACGCGCGCATGGCCGAGCAGGACACGCCGGTGCAGCGTATCGCGATCGCTCCATCTCTCGTGGTGCGCGAGTCCACCGGAGGCCAGTCGTGATCGACGTCGTCGAACTCACCCGTGAGCTCGTGCGGCTCGATACCGCCGGCGCAGGCGAAGAACACGCTGCGCTGCTCGTAGGCGCGATCTTGGAGTCCGCAGGCGCCCGGCTCGAGTACGATACCTTCGCCCCCGGACGTAGCACCCTCGTGGCACATGCGGGCGATACCAGCGACTCCCCTCTCGTCTTAAGCGGTCACCTCGACACGGTGCCAGCCGACCCCGCACTCTGGGTGCACGGTCCGCTCTCGGCAGATATCGCGAACGGCCGACTCTACGGCCGTGGCTCCAGTGACATGAAATCGGGCGTGGCCGCGCTTGTGACCGCACTCGTACGGCACCTGAAGCGCGGCGTGCCAGCACGCGGCGTCATGCTCATCCTCTCGGCGGCCGAAGAGACCGGCTGCGAGGGCGTGCAACACCTCGTAGATCACCTGTCGCTTCCAGGCGGCGGCCCGATGCTCATCGCTGAGCCCACATCCAACCGCGTGACCACCGGTCACAAGGGAGCGTTCTGGCTGCGCGCAAGCGCCACGGGCGTCTCGGCGCACGGGTCCAGGCCCGACCTTGGCGTGAGCGCGATCACGCCTCTCGCCCGCCTCGCAGTGCGTTTGGCCGAGGAGGTCCTGCCCGGAGTCCACCCCGTTATGGGCGGCACCACCGCAAATGTCGGCACGTTTTCCGGCGGCATCCAGACGAACCTCGTTCCGGACACCGCGTCTATGACCATCGACATCCGCCTCGTGCCCGGCATCAGCTCTGCCGAGATACTCGCGCACGTGCAAGCGCTTGCCGGCCCGGAGGTCGCACTACAAGTCCTCCTTGACCGCGCACCAGTCTACTCGGAGCCGCACGCGCCACTCGCTGCGCTCGCCCGTGAGATCGCGGGAACCGAGCCACGCTCGCCGCTCTCGTACTTCACCGACGCCTCCGTCTTGAGCGAGGCGCTCGGCTGCACCGAGACAGTCTTCCTTGGCCCGGGAAACCCGGACGCGGCGCACACCACAAACGAGAGCTGCCCGATCGAGCGCATCGAGCGTGCCGCCGAGATGTACGAGGAAATCCTCGCCCGATTCGTGTAGCTGTCTCGGGTAGGCCTATACGAGAGGTGTGTTTGCATCCTCGGCGCCAAGGGGCGTCGTCTTCGGCAGACGTACCGAGAACACCGAGCCCTTGCCGACAGTACTCTTGGCCGTGATCGTGCCGCCGAGCATTCTCGCGATGCGAAGCGAGATCGCAAGCCCGAGTCCTGCACCGTCAGGCTTGGCCGACTCATCGCGCGTGAACTGCTTGAATGCCTCAAAGACATACGGCAACTCATTGCTGTCGATACCGGGACCGGAGTCCGCCACATCGATGACAACGGAGTCGTGCGTGTGGTCTTCTGTGATTCGAAGGGTCACGCTTCCCTGTCGCGTGAACTTCACCGCGTTCGTCAGGAGGTTCAGTAGCATCTGCTTCATCAGCCGTGAGTCCGTTTTCATACGGATATTGTGGTCACAGCCTTCACACATGAAGGCGATGCCTTTGTCTTGACACATCGGGCGGATGATCGAGGTGACTCCGATAAGGATCTCGCTGAGGTCGACGTCCGATAGCTCCACGAGCTGGTCATCATTCTCGATCCGGCTCAGGTCAAGCAGGTCGCTCACGAGCGCAAGGAGATACCGACCCGAATCGTTGATCATCCGAACCTGCTTAAGCTGCTCCTCGGCCATCTCGCCCGCCATGCCCGAGATGAGCACATCACTGAAGCCGATGACCGAGTTGAGCGGTGTGCGCAGATCGTGGCTGATGTTCGCAAGGAAGAGCGACTTCGCCGCGTTCGCGCTCTCGGCCTCATTCAATGCGCTCTCTAGGTCCGTGGTGCGCGAACCAACAAGCTCCTCAAGGCTGTTCTTGTAGTGCTCCAGCTCCGCTTCGGCTTCCTCGCGAGTGTTCACCTCGCTCGAAAGCTCTTCGTTCATTGCGAGCAGCTCCTGGTTAACCGCGCTGAGGTCTTCATTGGCAGCACGCGAACTGTCAACAGCATCACGGAGGGCGGAGGCCTGCGCCTCATACTGGCGTGCAGGGACAAATACAACACGCCGGTTGTACGCGTAGATACCACCAAGGCTGAGCCCGAAGACGCCCACCAGCAGCACCGAGAGGTTCCGGGTTGTCGCATCTGAAGACTTGTATGCCTGCGCAAGCGGGATACGGACCGAAATCGCCGAGGAGTACTCGCCGAGCTCGCGATTGAAGCTTCGGACAGGCCCGTACTCCGCAACCAGGTCCTTTGGTGCGAGCGACGGATCCGAATGGCATCGCAGACACGCTTCGACCATCTGCTCGCTGCGCTCAAGCACGACATAGAACGGTTCTCCATTGAACGTGCGTACCATCGACTCGTTCTTGACGGTATGGTCCGCATTCACACGAACGAGGAACTCCTTCTCAACAGCATCTGCTTCGTACTCGGGGCTGCGCGCATTGACCGCGGCCTCCTTGTAGTAGTAGTCGCCATCCATCAGCTCACTGAAGCGGCTCTGGATATCGCGCACGGCGTACGTCGACGACATCCAGACCGGATCGAAGTAGTCGGGACCCTCGATTTGTTCGGAGAGCTTGAAGACGTTCGGCTTAAGCTCGTCGCTGAAGTAATAGTGAACGGCAAGGCTTCGGTTGGCGATGATCTCTGCTTTGTCGCGTGCTTCACGCCGCGCCAAAGCATGGAGTGAGAAGCTCACAGCGAAGACCACCGTTACGGCGACGACCAGGAACGTCGCTGTCCAGACCAGAAGGAGTTGTGAGCCAATGCGTCGGCTTGCAGGATTCACGTTGTCTCCACACTTTGCGGTGTCCCTGACTGGCATTCTACCCCTTGATGCTGGGAACGTGTCCAGCACAAAGCCCGGGTGCCAACACGTCACCCGGGCTTTGCGTCTCAGGCAGCCGGCATTTCTGCCGCCAGAACCTCAAATTTAGCTAACGCGGTAGAACGTACCCATAATCCGCGAGTACAGACTTGGGAAACTCAAATCGCACGGTGAGCAGCGGATCGACAACCTGGCAGAACTTCAGGTTGCCCACCAGGCTCATCAGCATCGCCGCGTCGTTGTTGGGAATCCCCGCAACCTTCGTGAGGAATCCGTGCATCATATCGAGCGTGAGCTTGTACGCGTCATCCACGGTCTCCGCCGAGGCAACAACGGCCACGATCTCGTCGTTCTCGATGAACGGCGTCGGCATACCGGGGATGTCCACGACCTGCGGCGTGAGCCGCACCTCACCGGGTGTCTCGGCACCGCAGACGACGACTTCGCCGTCACCCATGACCGCGTGCATGTCGCCGCAGCCGAAGAGCGCGCCTTCGACGCCGACGGTCAGGTACAGGCTGGAACCGCTCGTGATGAGCGTGCAGTCCATGTTGCCGCCGTGCGTGCCGGGCGTGCTGTTGGGAATCTCACCCTCGGCAGGAGCTACGCCGATAACGCCGAGCATCGGATTCTGCTTCACGACGACGGTGTCTTTGAACACCACAGTGTCGCCGACGTGCTCGACGATGACGGTCTCTTCTTCTGTGATGAGATGGCCGAGAGCACCGACGTTGGGAACCGCGACCATGACCGAGGGACCCGTGGCTGTGACCTCGCGCAGGTCGATGCGCAGCAGGTCACCGGGCTTGGTGCCCTCGATGTAGACGGGGCCGGTGGCCGGGTTGGTGATCGACCAGTCGAGCGTCTCAAGGGTATCGGCCGATGTCTTCAGCTGCCCGCTGAAGCAATCGTGCGTAGTGAGGTGGATCTCCTCGCCCTGCTTGGCACGCAGAACCGGCTCCACCTCCGCCGAGAATGCGAAGAATGCTTTGTCACGCGTTAGATCACACGCCATCTTCGACCTCCTTGATCGGACTCTTACGCTTGAAGAGCGGCCACGTGATTTCCTGGCCGCCAACAACGCCACCCGGACGCCAGATGAGAATCGTTATCATCAGCACGGCCATGACCGCCTCGGTCAGACCGAAGACGTCAAACGGCAGTACGTGCGCGTTGTTGACGGTTCCTTCAACTTGCCTCAGCGCCTCGCGGGCGATCGTCACGAACGTGGTGCCCATGAACGCTCCCGAGATACTCCCCGACCCGCCGATGACCAACATGGCGAGCAAGATGAACATCTCGGACATGTAGAACGCTTTGGGCGAGAACGATGTGATGAAGTGCGCCCATACGCCGCCAGCCATGCCCGCGATGAGCGCGCTCGTGATGAAGCCGTAGTAGCGAACGCGCACGACGTCGATGCCCACGGACATGGCCGCATAGCGGTCGTCACGCGACGCACGAAGACGCAGGCCGAGACCGGACTCGCGGAACCAGTACGCCACCATGATCGCGATGAGCGCGCCGATGAGCGCGACGGTAAGCGTCGTGAACTCGGGCACGCCGAAGAACGTGCGCGGCCCGTTGGTGACGTTGTCCCACTGCGTCATGATCACGTGGAAGACGATCAGCGTCGCAAAGAGCGTGATGACCCCGACAAAGTCCGAGAGACGCATGAGCGGGTAGCCGATGATCGCCGCAAGCACTGCCGCGATGAGTCCGCCGATCATGATGGCGGGAATCACCGGCATGTTGAGCGCAACGAGCGCCGGGAACATGTTCGGAACGCCCATGCTCTTCACCATCGGAGCGGTCGACAAGATGGCTGACGCATACGCGCCCACGCCGACGAAACCGATGTGCACCCAGTTCAGGATGCCGGAGTTCCCCATGAACATCTGCAGGCTGAGCACCATGATGAGGCTCACGCAGAAGTACGTGTAGATGTTGAGCAACAGACTCGAGCCGAACGCATTGATCGCGAGACCGGCAAGAACAAGCGGGATCATGAGCAGCGCCAGTGTGGAGTGCTGACGACTCCAGGTGAGGAAGCGCGAGAGAAGACTCATCCGACACGCTCCTCTGTGTAGCCGCCCTTGATGATTCCTTCCGGGCGTATGAGCAAGAACAGGACGACGATCACGAACATGAACGCATCGCGGTAGCTGATCATGCTGGCCGGAAGCGTGATGCTCAGTACGTTGAAGAGCAGTCCGTACACGAAGCCACCAACAACTGCGCCCGCGGGGCTGTGCATGCCACCCACGACGGTCGCGATGAACGCGATGAGCAGCGGAGCCGCACCGGTGACCGGGTCAACGGACGCAGAGCGACCGATCCAGAAGATCGATGAGATGCCCGCCAAAAGACCGCTGATGACGAACGCTGCCGAGATGACCAGGTTCGCCGGAACGCCCATAAGGCGCGTGGTGGTGAACTTGTCGGACGCGGCACGCATCGCGAGGCCGAGAACCGTCTTCTTCATGAGCAGTGACAGCAGGATCAGCACCGAAATCGTGGTGCCGATGATGAGCAGGTTGCGCACCGGCGTGACCGCACCATAGATGTTGACCGTCTGCGAGAAGATCGGAGGCAGCGGCACGGCACGTGCGCGCGGCGACACCAAGATGAGCACTGCGTTTTGCAGGAAGATGCTCACCGCGAACGACGTCACGAGGAGTGCGTTTGCGGACTTGTTGCGCACCGGCCTGAAAGCGGCCAACTCGGACAGATAACTCGTGAGGATGGCGGCAAGGATGCCAAAGACCACCATCGCCCACCAGGGCGCGTGTAGTACCGTGGCCGAGAAGTACAGCCCGTAGCCACCGATCATGAGGTACTCGCCGTAGGCGAAGTTCACAAGCTTCAAGATACCGAACACCAACACCAGACCGAGCGAAAGCAGCGCGTAGAGGCTTCCCAGGCTGATCGTGTTGATCATGAACTCAAGATTCATCATTGGGTCACCTCACATGGTGCGGCATCGTCGCCGCCGAAGTAGACGGATGCGATGTCGACCTGACGCCTGATCTCCTCGGCGGTGCCAGAGTACTGGACCTCACCGCTGGCGAGCAGGTATGCACGGTCGACGATTCCAAGAGCGCGCTCGGCGTTCTGCTCAACGAGCAAGATCGTCGAACCGCGATCCCGGAGCCCCTTGATGAGCTCGAAGATCTGGTCGGTCATCGCAGGCGACAGGCCGAGTGACGGCTCGTCGAGCATCAGCAACTTCGGGTGCGCCATGAGCGCACGGGCGATCGCGAGCATCTGCTGCTCGCCACCGGAAAGCAGCCCGCCGGGCTGCGTGAAGCGCTCTTCCAGAATCGGGAAGAGCTCGAACATCTCTTTCAGGTCCGCCTTATAGCGGTCGCGCTGGTACGACACGAACGCGCCGAGGCGCAGGTTCTCCTCAACGGTGAGCGTGCCAAAGATCTCGCGGCCTTCTGGCACAAGCGACAGACCGCGCTTGACTGTGGCCTCAGGCTTGCCGTTGGCGATCTCCTGGCCGAGGAACTTGATCGATCCCTTCACCGGACGCAGAACGCCCGTGATGGATTTGAGCGTGGTCGACTTGCCGGCGCCATTCACGCCGAGAAGCGCGACCATCTCCCCCTCGTTGACCTCAAGCGAGATGTCGTTGAGCGCACGCACGACACCGTACGAGGCGGAGAGGTTCTCTACTGTCAGCATCGGCGTCATCAGGCACTGCTCCCTAGATATGCGGAGACGACCTCGGGGTTCGCGCGAACCTCAGCAGGCGTGCCTTCCGTGATGGTCTGACCGTAGTTGAGCACGTGCAGGCGCGGGCAGAGCGCCATCATCAGGCGCATGTCGTGCTCGATGACGACAAGTCCCACGCCGTAGCGCGACGGGATCTCGCGGAGCAGTTCGTTGAGCAGGTCCGACTCTTCCTCGTTCAGACCGGCCGCGGGCTCGTCTAGGAACAGGAACTTGGGCTCCGTGGCCAGCGCGCGGGCGATCTCGAGCTTGCGCTGATGCCCAAAGGGAATCTCAGAGCCAAGCACCTCGGCCCATTCCGAGAGGCCCATCTCATCCAGGAGCCGTTTGGCTGTTGCAGCCGCAGCTCGCCGAGACGCGCCCATGCTCACGGCAGCGACCTCAACGTTTTCCAGAACCGTGAGTTCTTTGAAGAGCCGGATCGTCTGGAACGTGCGAGCGATGCCCGCACGGGCCACACGATGCGGCTTCTTGCCGGAGGTCACATAGCCATCAACGGTAACCGTGCCGCTTGTTGCCGGCAGAAGCCCCGTGATGACGTTGACCAGCGTAGTCTTGCCTGATCCGTTCGGGCCGATGAGTCCGAGGATCTCACCTGAGCGAACGGTGAAGCTGACGTCGTTTACGGCCTTGAGACCGGCGAACGACTTGCACAGCTTTGAGACCTCCAGAATGCTTTGTTGTGTGTCCTTGTGTGGTTCCATTCAGCCCTCCGCGCTGTGGACCGGCATCGCTGCCGTCCGGTTCAGTCCACAGGGGAGCCCGCGAACGGGCTCCCCCTTTGGATTTCGTCACACCACAGAATCAGTCTTACGGGGCCGGGATCTTCTCAGGGATGAACCAGCCGAGAAACTTCGGTGTGCCTGCTTCAAGTTGAACCATGGCCGCAGCTTTGTTCGGCTCATGACCGGACGCGGCATCAGACCACTTCAGCTTACCGGTGAACAGGTTGTACTCGGTGGTCTCCATGACCTTGGCCACAGCGGCACCTTCTGTCGTACCGGCTTTGTCCATCGACTGTGCCAAGACCATCATCGCGTCGTACCCGATCATGATCATCGGAGTCTCAGGGTCCTTACCGTACTTGTCCTGGTACGAAGCAAGCCACTTGTCGTAGCCGGGGTTTGCCTCGTTGGAGAAGAAGCAGTGCGTGTCGTAGTAGACATCGCTACCGTACTGCGCACCCAATGCTCCCCACAGGGCCGGGTCGTCATACGCGTCGCCGCCGATAACAGGCTGGGTGATACCGCTCTCGCGAAGCGTGCGGATCATGAGCCCAAGATCAGGCATGTACGACGAGATGTAGATGAAGTCGGGCTTCTCGGGGAGCGCCTTGATACGCGCAAGCTGTGCCGAGACATCGGCCTGGCCCTGCGTGTAGGTGTCCTCAAAGACAACCGTTCCGCCAAGCTCCTTGAACCGTACGATGAAGTACTTTGAGAGGCTCTTGGTGTAGTCGATGAAATCGTCAGTGATGACATAGACCGACCGGTAGCCGAGGGTGTTGTACGCGTACTCTGCGCTGACGGCGCCCATCGTGGTGTTCCACATGGACATCGTGAACTGCAGGTCACCCAAGGCGGCCGAGCCGTACAGCGGCGACGAAGCGGCCGGCGAGATGCCGACGAGTCCAGCCTTCTGCGCCTCACGGCTTGCCGGACCACCGAAGTCGAAGTCGCTCGGGGTGATGATGGCAGCAGCGCCATCATCGACGAGCTGCTTGGCAACGTTGCCGACGGTGACCGGATCGCTCTTGCCGTCGAGGGCAACCAGCTTGACTTGCTTGCCGAGGATTCCGCCGTTGGCGTTCAGCTCGTCAACTGCGAGCTGTACCCCACGCAGCTGCGGCTCATCCAGAGGAGCCTGGATGCCCGTCTGGCACAAGGCGGTACCGATGATGATCTCATCTCCACTGACGGCGCCATCGGTGCCAGTCTTCGCGGCACACCCGGTGACTGCCAGTCCAAGGACAAGCATCGCGCACATGATCGCAGCTAGTCGTCCAACCCTACGTTGCCGCTTCGAATCTCCAGAATCGCTTTTACTCACGCCTACCTCCATTTTTGTCCACCCAATTTTGTGATAGATAGAGCCTCAATAACCTGCCTCAGCTTACGGGGCAGGGATCTTCTCAGGGATGACCCAGCCGATGAAGCTCGGCTTGCCTTCGGTCAGCGACACCATGGCCGCAGCCTTGTTCGGAGTGTGACCGGACGCGGCGTCGGACCACTGGAGCTGGCCAGTCAACAGGTCAAACGTGGTGGTCTCCATG
>PHEU01000044.1 GCA_002841295.1 Actinobacteria bacterium HGW-Actinobacteria-6 | reverse complement strand
GTGCACCGTCATCGAGGCCGGCCCCTGCGTTGTGGCGCTCGTTCGTACGCTCAAGCGTGATGGCTATCGTGCCATTCAGCTTGGCTATGGCGACGTCAAGGAATCAAAGGTCAACAAGCCGCAGGCCGGTCACTTCAAGAAGGCCGGTGTCGCTCCCAAGCGCTACCTTGCCGAGGTCCGACTGGACGAGGGCGAAGAGTTCAAGCTTGGCGATACAGTAACCGTAGATGGTTTCGAGCCCGGGATGCACGTGCACGTCACGGGCACCAGCAAGGGTAAGGGCTTCGCGGGCGTCATGAAGCGCCATAACTTCAAAGGTGGTCCTGGTGGTCACGGTTCGCACTTCCACCGTGCTCCGGGCTCCATTGGTATGTGCGCCAGCCCGTCGCGCGTCCTCAAGGGCGTCGGCATGCCTGGCCACATGGGCAGCGAGACCGTGACTGTGCGCAACCTCGAGGTCATGAGGATCGACGGCGAGCAGAACCTGCTCATCGTCAAGGGCGCAGTACCCGGCGGCAAGAATGGCTTCCTGACGATCCGACTCGCCTGATCACCGCACCAGGCGGCGGGCTTTTTCGAGGAGTGAACGATGGCAACAGTTGAAGTAAGAGACATAACTGGCAAGAAGGTGGGCACGGCGGATCTCGCCGAGACCGTCTTCTCCATAGCACCGAACACCTTCGCGGTGCACCAGGTTGTGCGCAGCCAGATGGCTGCTCGCCGCCAGGGCACGCATTCCAGCAAGGGACGCAGCGACGTCTCCGGTGGTGGCGCGAAGCCGTGGAAGCAGAAGGGCACCGGTCGTGCCCGTCAGGGCAGCATCCGCTCCGGCCAGTGGAAGGGCGGTGGCGTCATCTTCGGGCCGACGCCGCGCAGCCACGGATTCCATGTGCCGAACAAGATCGTCAAGCTTGCGATGCGCAGCGTTCTGTCGGCGAAAGCGGCCGACGGCCAGCTGTACGTCGTGGATAGCCTTGGCATCACGGAGCCTTCGACCAAGCAGGCCGCAGCTGTTCTAAGCTCGCTTGGCATTGAGAACCGCGTGACGATCGTTTGCGGCGTCGATGATGTCGCCGCGATGAAGTCGTTCCGCAATATCCCGAAGGCGCGAATCATCACTGCGCCTGAGTCGAACACGTATGACCTGGTCGACAACGTGTCGGTCCTGTTCACCAAGCCGGCGCTCGAGTGGCTCGAGGGGGTGCTGAAATAATGTACGATGCACGCAACGTTATCATTCGCCCCATCGTGTCCGAGAAGTCATATAAGCTGATGGAGCTCAATCGCTACACGTTCGAAGTTGATAAGCACGCGAGCAAGCCGCATATCGCACAGGCGATCACCGATATCTTTGGTGTCACCGTCGAGGGCGTGAATACCATGAACGTTTCTGGTAAGCCTCGCCGCCTGCGCTACAGCAAGGGTCTCACCCGTAGCTGGAAGAAAGCGATCGTCACCCTCAAAGAGGGCGACAAGATCGATCTGTTCGAGGGTCGTTAAGTAACCCTGGTTTGATGATGGTTGTCGGTTCGTTTCCAGTAATGGAGCCGCCCGGCACCGTGGTAGGTCCGGCGTCGAATCGCCGAGCATCCAAGAGCGATGCTCAGTCCCAGGCGAAGCGGCCATCGGACGGAAGGAGAGGACATGGGACTAAAGAAGTACAAGCCGACCTCACCGGGTCGCCGTTTCCAGACGGTCTCTGACTTTGCAGAGATCACTCGGTCAACCCCGGAGAAGTCACTGCTTGAGCCGCTGCCGAAGAACGGTGGCCGCAACAACAATGGTCGAATCACTACGCGTCACAAGGGTGGTGGCCACAAGCGCCGCTACCGCATCATTGACTTCAAGCGTAACAAGGACGGCGTTCCCGCCAAGGTCGCGACGATCGAGTACGACCCCAACCGGTCTGCACGTATCGCGCTCCTGCACTACGCTGACGGCGAGAAGCGCTACATTCTTTGCCCGCAGAAGCTTTCTGTCGGCGACATGGTGTCGTCCGGCGTGGATGCCGATATCAAGCCGGGTAACGCACTGCCTCTTGAGAAGATCCCGACCGGTACGGTCGTGCACGCCATCGAGCTCCAGCCGGGCCGTGGTGCTGCAATCGCTCGTTCCGCCGGTACATCTGCACAGCTCATGGCCAAGGAAGGCCCCTACGCGATCCTGCGTATGCCCTCCTCGGAAATGCGCATGGTTCCGCTCGGCTGCCGCGCCACCGTTGGTGTAGTCGGTAACCCCGAGCACGAGGGCATCTCGGTCGGTAAGGCTGGTCGTGCTCGCTGGGCCGGTATACGTCCGACGGTTCGTGGTACTGCGATGAACCCGGTCGACCACCCGCACGGTGGTGGCGAAGGCAAGAACAAGACCGCTGGTCGCCATCCGGTGACGCCGTGGGGTGTGCCGACCAAGGGCCACCGCACCCGTTCCAAGAAGAAGGCGTCCAGCCAGATGATCATCCGCCGCCGTAAGAAGTAGCGCGGGCCGTAGAGGAGCTGAGTAAAGAGCCATGAGCAGAAGCCTTAAAAAGGGACCCTACGTCGAGCCGCGTCTGCTGCAGCGGATTCACACGATGAATGAGGCCGGTGAGAAGAAGGTCATCAAGACGTGGTCGCGTTCGTCCACCATCTTCCCGGAGATGGTTGGTCACACGATCGCCGTACATGACGGCCGCAAGCACGTACCGGTGTATGTCACCGAGTCGATGGTAGGGCACAAGCTTGGCGAGTTTTCCCCGACGCGCACGTTCCGCGGGCACGCCGAGGACAGGAAAAAGGGCAAGCGATAAACGCTGGTCGGTCGTGACCGCGGTCAAGCGCGATGAGCGCAACGGCCGGTCTTAGTCGGAGGTTCGAGTAGATGGAAGCCAGAGCAGTAGCGAGATTCGTGAGGGTGGCACCGCGTAAGGCGCGGATAGTCATCGACCTCGTGCGCGGTAAGTCAGTTATCGACGCAGAGGCAATCCTCAAGTTCTCGGATCGTGCAGCCGCCGAGATCGTCGGCAAAGTCGTTCACAGCGCAGCTGCGAATGCCGAGAAGAACCTGAAGGTAAAGCAGGAGACGCTCTTCATCTCCGAGGCATTTGTGGACGAGGGTCCTACGCTCAAGCGTATCCGCCCCCGTGCCATGGGCCGCGCATTCCGAATCAACAAGCGCACGAGCCACATCACTATTGTCGTCAAGCAGCGAGAGGAGGCGTAGGCCGCCATGGGTCAGAAGGTTCACCCTACCGGGTTTCGACTCGGCATCACCGAAGACTGGCGCTCGCGCTGGTTCCAGGCGAAGGACTACGACAAGGTCCTCGCTGAGGATCTCGCGATTCGCAAGTACCTGAAGCTCAAGCTTCGCCGCGCGGCTGTGTCGCGTGTCGATATCGAGCGTAAGGGCGACAAGGTCATCACCGACCTGTGGACGGCTCGCCCCGGCATCGTCATCGGCAAGAAGGGCGCCGAGGTCGATGTGCTTCGCAAAGAGCTCGAGCAGCTCGCCGGTCGTCCGGTGGCAATCAACATCATCGAGATCAAGCGGCCTGAGCTCGACGCCGCTCTCGTTGCACAGAGCGTTGCCGAGCAGCTTATGGCTCGCGTCTCGTTCCGTCGCGCGATGAAGAAGGCCGTGACGAGCGCGATGAAGAGCGGCGCTCTCGGCATTCGTATCCAGTGCTCGGGTCGCCTCGGCGGTTCTGAGATGGGCCGTCGTGAGTGGTACCGCGAAGGCCGTGTGCCGTTGCACACTCTGCGGGCCAAGATCGATTTCGGCTCGATCGATGCAGTCACCACCTATGGCGTCATCGGCGTCAAGGTGTGGGTTTACCGGGGCGACAAGCTTCCCGGCCAGGAAATGGTAGACGAGCGCACCACCGAGCGTCCGCGCTCGGAGCGGGAGCGCCCGAGCGGTCGCGGCCGCCGGCGTGAGGGCGAAGGGAGATCGTAGAGATGCTTCTGCCTAAGCGAGTTAAGCACCGCAAGGTTCAGCGCGGTCACATGAAAGGCAACGCCAAGGGCGGTACAGCGGTCACGTTTGGTGACTACGGCCTGAAGGCGATGGAGGGCTCGTGGATCACGAACCGCCAGATCGAAGCGGCTCGTATCGCGATGACCCGTTACATGAAGCGTGGCGGTAAGGTCTGGATCAACATCTTCCCGGACAAGCCCGTTACTCAGAAGCCCGCCGAGACCCGCATGGGTTCCGGTAAGGGTAACCCCGAGAAGTGGGTTGCAGTCGTCAAGCCCGGTCGCGTCATGTTCGAGGTAGCCGGTGTGAGTGAAGAGATCGCCAAGGAAGCCATGCGTCTTGCGGCTCAGAAGCTTCCGATCAAGTGCAAGTTCGTTACCAGAGCCGAATCTGGCGGTGAAGCATAAATGAATTCTGTAGAGATCAAGGGTCTTGCGGACCAGGAGCTCGCACAGAAGCTGAAGGACGCTCGTACTGAGCTGTTCAACCTTCGCTTCCAGCTTGCCACCGGTCAGCTCGACAACCCCGGCCGGATCAAGGCCGTAAAGAAGGACATCGCCCGTCTGCACACCGAGCTGCGCGCCCGCGAAATTGCGGCCGCTCGCAGCCAGGCGTCCTAAGACGGCAAGGAAGGGATGACGGATGACTACCGATCGTAACCGCCGGAAGGAGCGCCAGGGACTTGTTGTCTCTGCGAGCGGCGAAAAAACATGCGTGGTTCTCGTTGAAGAGCGCAAGAAGCACGCGTTCTACGGCAAGATGATTACTCGTAGCAACAAGCTTCACGCCCACGACGAGGAGAACGTCGCGCAGGTTGGCGATCGCGTCCTCATCATGGAGACGCGTCCCGTTTCCAAGCTGAAGCGGTGGCGTCTTGTGGAGATCGTGGAGAAGGCCAAGTAGCACCGGTCCGCTCGGACACCTCGTGTGATTCGATGACCGGGTAGGCATGACGGAGGAACAGAATGATCCAGCAGGAGACACGGCTTAAAGTCGCCGACAACTCCGGTGCCCGCAAGGTTGCGTGCATCAAGGTTCTCGGTGGATCCAAGCGCCGGTACGCGTACGTCGGTGACACGATCGTGTGCGCCGTCAAAGAGGCAACCCCGAACGGCAACGTCAAGAAGGGCGACGTCGTGAAGGCTGTTGTTGTGCGCTGCAAGAAAGAAGTGCGCCGTCCCGACGGTAGCTACATCAAGTTCGACGAGAATGCAGCGGTCATCATCGATGCCGCCGGCAACCCTCGTGGAACCCGTATTTTCGGCCCGGTAGCGCGCGAGCTTCGTGATCGCAAGTACATGAAGATCGTCTCGCTCGCACCCGAAGTTCTGTAGGAGGTGACGCAGTAATGGCTAAGTCTATGACCGTCCGTAAGGGCGACAAGGTTCGCGTCATCGCTGGCAAGGATAAGGGCAAAGAGGGCAAGGTCCTGCGCTCCATGCCGGAGCGCCAGCGTGTGGTAGTCGAGAACGTCGCAATGATCAAGAAGGCGACGCGCCCGAGCCAGACGAACCAGCAGGGCGGCATCATCGAGATGGAAGGCACCATCCACGTCTCGAATGTGATGCTCATTTGCTCCAGCTGTGGCGAGCCGACGCGCGCCGCGCGCCGTCGCGAAGACGGTGTCCGCATCCGCGTGTGCAAGAAGTGTGGCAAGGACATCGACAAGTAGCCGACACCCGACGCAACCGCGTCGGGAAGGCAAGTCCCGCCGGGTCGGTAATTCGGCGGGCGCGGAACACGGAGGTAGGAACAAAGTGACACCAAGACTTAAAGACAAGTACCGAAGTGAGATTGTGCCGGCACTCATGGAGAGCATGCAGTACGGCAACATCCACCAGGCGCCGCGCCTTGAGAAGATCGTTCTCAACATGGGCATCGGTGCAGCAGTCGCTGACCCGAAACAGCTTGACGTCGCCATGAACGACCTCATGATCATTGCGGGACAGAAGCCTGCGGTCACCCGCGCCAAGAAGTCGATTGCAAGCTTCAAACTGCGCCAGGGCATGCCGATCGGCGCGAAGGTGACTCTTCGTGGAGATCGCATGTGGGAGTTCATGGATCGCCTGCTCGCAACGGCACTGCCGCGAATCCGCGACTTCCGCGGTATTAGCGCCACTGCTTTTGATGGCCGGGGCAACTATTCCCTCGGCGTCACCGAGCAGCTCATCTTCCCGGAGATCGACTACGACAAGGTCGACCGGGTTCGCGGTATGGATATCACGTTCGTCACGAGTGCGAAAACAGACGCGGAATGCCGGGCACTGCTCGACGGGTTCGGTTTCCCGTTCAAGCGATAGATAAGCGCGGACCGTTCGCTCGGAAGGCGAACAGTCCTGGCAAGGAGGTCACCCAGTGGCAAAGAAGTCAATGATCGCCAAGGCCAATCGGACGCCGAAGTTCAGCGTGCGTGCGGTTAACCGGTGCAACCGCTGCGGTCGCCCGCGCGCGTTCTACCGCCAGTTCGGTCTCTGCCGTATCTGCGTTCGTGAGCTAGCCAGCCGTGGCGAGCTTCCCGGCGTGCGCAAGGCGAGCTGGTAGGTCAACCCGGTCGAAGGCGGCATTTGAGGCTCGGCCAGGCGTCTGCGTCATGGGCGTGGATGAACCGGCGAGCCTGAAGCGTCCAACCATAGGAGGTAAAACATGAGCATGACAGACCCGATCGCCGATATGTTGACTCGCGTACGCAACGCGAACTCGGCGTTCCAGACTTCGGTCTCCATGCCCTCATCCAACAAGCTTGTGGAGATCGCGCGCATCATGAAGGATGAAGGCTACGTAGAGGATTACATCGTGAAGCCCGGCGAGCCGCAGGCGACGCTCGAGATCACGTTGAAGTACGGCCCCAAGAAGCAGCGCACTATTACCGGTATCCGCCGGATCAGCAAGCCTGGTCTGCGCGTGTACGCCAAGAAGGACGAACTTCCCCGTGTACTCGGTGGACTTGGCATCGCCGTCATCTCGACGTCGAACGGCGTAATGACCGAAAAGCATGCCCGTGCTGCCGCTATCGGTGGCGAAGTAATCGCCTACATCTGGTAACTGGCGGACTGAGAAAGGAGCGATAGCCGTGTCTCGAATCGGCAAGCAGCCCATCCCGGTCCCGTCCGGGGTCGAGGTGACAATCAATGGAGCCGAGGTCGTTGTTAAGGGTCCCAAGGGTACTCTGTCTTCGGTGTTTGATCAGGATATGATTATTGGAATGGATGACGGCGCAATCGTCGTCAGCCGTCCCACCGACGAGCGTCGTCATCGCTCGTTGCATGGCCTCACGCGCACCTTGATCGCCAACATGGTCATCGGTGTGTCTGAGGGCTTTACCAAGAACCTCGAGATCGTCGGTGTTGGTTACCGTGCCGTTCTCAAGGGCGCTGACCTGGATATGAGCCTCGGCTTCAGCCATCCGGTCATCGTCGTTGCCGAGCCCGGTATCACCTTCGAGGTTCCCGTACCCACGAAGATCACGGTCAGCGGTATCGACAAGCAGCGCGTCGGCCAGGTGGCCGCCGAGATTCGCAAGCTTCGTCCGCCGGAGCCCTACAAGGGCAAGGGCGTGCGGTACGCAGGCGAGAAGGTTCGCCGTAAGCTCGGTAAGGCTGCCAAGTAGAGCATCGATCGCCGCGCCGCAGATGCGGGTGCGACATGAGGAGAGTGGAACGGAACGATGGATAAGACCAAGGCTAAGGCAGCAGCGCTGGCCCGTCGCCAGCGTCGCGTGCGCGGCAAGGTGAGCGGTTCAGCCGAGCGCCCCCGTCTGCGTGTGACCCGGTCGAACGCGAACATCTACGCCCAGGTCATCGACGATGGTTCTGGCCGCACGCTGGCCTCGGCTTCGACGTTGGACGCAGATCTTACAGGCACGTTGAAGTCCAGCTCTAATAGCGATGCCGCGAAAGCGGTTGGCGAGCTCGTTGCTCGCAGGGCCATTGAAGCGGGTGTCACCGAGGTCGTTTTCGACCGTGGTGGCCGCCTCTATCACGGCCGCGTCAAGTCCCTCGCCGAGGGCGCCCGTGGCGCCGGCCTGAAGTTCTAAGGGAGGTTATTGATGGCACGCGAACGCGATAACGCCGCTTCTGATCTGCAGGAGAAGGTCGTTTACATCAACCGCGTCTCCAAGGTCGTCAAGGGTGGTCGGCGTTTCTCGCTGACTGCACTGGTGGTCGTTGGTGACGGCAAGGGTCGTGTCGGTGTCGGCATGGGTAAGTCTGCCGAAGTACCGGTTGCGATCAAAAAGGGTGTCGAAGACGCCAAGAAGAACATGTTCACGTTCCCGATGAACGGGACGACCATTCCGCACGCCGTAATGGGTCATTTTGGTGCCGGCAAGGTGCTGCTCAAGCCCGCCGCTCCTGGTACCGGTGTTATCGCCGGTGGCCCGGTCCGTGCGCTGCTCGAGCTTGGTGGCGTGACCGACGTTCTCTCGAAGTCGCTCGGCACCAACAATGCGCTGAACATGGTAAAGGCTGCTGCACAGGGTCTTCAGGACCTTTCAAGCGCCGAGGATATCGCTAAGCGTCGCGGCAAGACCGTGGCTCAGGTATACGGCAAGGAGGCCTAAGCATCATGGCGAAGACGAAGAAGAAAGTCTCGAAAGCCGCCGTGCTGCGGATCACGCAGGTCAAGAGCGTGATCGGTACGCCCGAAGATCAGCGTGGAACCATTCGTGCGCTGGGTCTCAAGCGCATCAACGACACTGTGGATCAGGCCAATAACGAGGTCATCCGCGGCATGGTATTCAAGGTCAAGCACCTCATCAAAGTCGAGGAGCTGTAGTCGGCGCTAGCGCCACAGTGACAGTCAGCCGGCGGCGAGCAGCCGGCACCGGATGCGATACTCCGGGTGCGACGAAAAGGAGCGTAACTTACTATGCAGATTAACGACCTCTTCCCGGCTCCAGGTTCACGGAAGAAGCGTAAGCGGGTAGGCCGCGGCCACGGTAGTGGTCACGGTGGTACCTCGGGTCGCGGCCACAACGGACAGCTGTCCCGCGCCGGTGGCGGCAAGGGTCCTGGTTTCGAAGGTGGGCAGAACCCGCTGGCCATGCGTATGCCGAAGCTTCCGGGCTTCAAGAACCGCAACCGCGTGGAGTATGCGATCGTCAACGTGTCGCGCCTCGAAGGCCTTTACGCCAGTGGTGAGACTGTCGACGTTGACTCGTTGTTCGCCAAGGGCGTCATCAAGTCGAAGACGGCTCCGGTCAAGGTGCTCGGCGATGGTGACATCACCAAGTCCCTGAACGTGAACGTAGACAAGGTCTCCGCATCCGCGAAGGCAAAGATCGAGGCAGCCGGAGGGACGGTCGAGCAGCCGTGATCGAGGCACTCGTCAACGCATTCAGGATTCCGGATCTTCGCAAGAAGATTCTCTTCACGCTAGCCATCATCGCCCTGTATCGCGTCGGTGCGCACATTCCTGTGCCCGGTGTCGACCCGGGTTCCGTCAAGGATCTCGTGCAGTCTGGTGCGGCGCTCGGCCTGTTGAACCTGTTCGCGGGTGGCGCGCTCGAGAACTTCGCCATCTTCTCGCTCGGCATCATGCCCTACATCACGTCATCGATCATCATGCAGCTGCTTCAGGCGGTCATTCCGACGCTTGAGCGCTGGTCCAAAGAGGGAGAGTCCGGGCAGCGCAAGATAACGCAGACAACGCGTTATATGACCCTTGCCATCGGTCTCGTCGAGTCGATCGGACTCCTCTCGGTGTTTCAGGCACCGGCTGCCAATGGCGGTCTGGGCGTGAGCTTCACGTTCTTCAACCAGATCATCATCGTCATCAGCCTGATAGCCGGTACGGCGTTCATCATGTGGATGGGCGAGCTGATTACCCAGCGCGGCGTCGGTAACGGTATGTCGCTCTTGATCTTCGCGAGCATCGTCGCCCGGTTCCCGGTGACAATCGTCAACGCAGTTCAGCTGCAGGCGTGGTACGCGACCGTGATCCTGTTGGCCATGTCGGTCATCGTGGTCGCTGCGGTCGTCATCATGGAGCGTGGCCAGCGTAGAATTCCAGTGCAGTATGCCAAGAGGGTCGTCGGTCGCCGCGTTTACGGCGGTCAGGGTACGTACATCCCGTTGAAGGTAAACGGAGCGAACGTCATCCCGATCATCTTCGCGTCATCGATTCTGCTCTTCCCGGCCACGCTGGCGCAGTTCTTCCCGAAGGTGGCCTGGCTGGCAGCGTTCTCCAGTGCGCTCTCTGGCGGGTGGCTTCACATCACGCTGTACGCGCTGTTCATCGTGTTCTTCACGTACTTCTATACGGCTCTCGTATTCAACCCGATTGATCTTGCTGACAACCTGCGCAAGAACGGCGGGTTCATCCCTGGCGTTCGACCCGGGAAGCAGACCGAGATCTATATCGAGAACGTGCTGAACCGGATCACGCTTCCGGGTGCATTGTTCCTCGCCGCAATCGCGGTTCTTCCGCAGATCCTGTTCGAGTTCGACTCGACAGCCTCACCGCTGTTGCGCACCTTCGGTGGTACGTCGATTCTCATCATGGTCGGCGTTGCCCTTGAGACGATGACTCAGCTCGAGAGCCAGCTCAAGATGCGCCACTACGACGGCTTCTTTAAGTAAGGGGAGACGCGGATGAACATCATGCTTCTTGGCGCCCCGGGCGCCGGCAAAGGCACGCAGGCCGCAAAGCTCATCGATGCGTACGGATTCGCCCACATTTCCACCGGCGATATCCTTCGCAAGTCGGTCGCCAACAAGACACCGCTTGGCATGGCAGCAAAAGGCTACATGGACAAGGGCGAGCTTGTGCCGGACATGGTCGTTATCGGTCTCGTAAAGGCTCGTCTTCAGGAGCCTGATGCCGAGGGTGGATTCATCCTTGACGGCTTCCCGCGGACGGTCGTTCAGGCAGATGCCCTCGGCACTGCGTTGGATGAGCTCGGTAAGAAGCTTGATGCGGTGATCAGCATCGAGGTCGAGAAGGATGCGCTCGTAGAGCGTCTTACTGCTCGGCGTACATGCAAGCAGTGTGGGGCGATCTTCAACGTGGTGTCGCAGCCGGAAACCGCCAATGGCGTGTGCCCGGCGTGTGGCGGCGAGCTGATGCAGCGCGACGACGATACTGTCGCCACGGTGACGAACCGTCTTGACGTCTACGAGCGCTCCACAGCTCCTCTGATCGCTTACTACGCCGAGAAGGGCCTCCTGCGCCCCGTCAACGGCAACCGCGCTGCAGACGACGTGTTTGGCGATGTCCGTGCGATCGTGGAGGCCTAGTTCTCTGTGATCGTTATCAAGTCGCCAGTTGAGATCGAGATGATGCGTGAGGCAGGTCGCATTACTGCTAAAGCGCTTCGTTTGGTTGGCGAAGCTGTTCGTCCGGGTGTGACAACGCGTGCACTCGACAAGATTGCCGAGGAGTATATCCGCTCCGAGGGAGCCAAGCCGGCGTTTCTCGGGTACCATGGGTTCCCGGCGACGTTGTGTACGTCGATCAACGAGCAGGTCGTTCATGGCATCCCGGGTAAGCGGATGCTGACCGAGGGTGACATACTCTCCGTTGATTGCGGCGCTGTGGTAGACGGATTCTTCGGAGACTCCGCTATGACGTTCGCGGTGGGCGAGGTCAACCCTGAGGCGCGCGCTCTCATGGATGCTACCCGCGATTCGCTTGATGCAGGAATCGCCAAGATGCGAGCCGATATGCGGCTGTACGACATCGGTGCGGCGGTGCAACAGGTTGCAGAGGCCGCCGGCTTCTCGGTCGTGCGTGAGTACGTTGGGCACGGAATCGGTAGGGCCATGCATGAGGAGCCTCAGGTTCCGAACTTCGGGCAGGCTGGCAAGGGTGTGCAGCTCAAGCCCGGAATGGTCTTCGCTGTCGAGCCGATGGTGAACGCCGGTGGGTATGAAGTGCGGTCGCTCGACGACGGTTGGACCGTTGTGACTGCCGATGGATCGCTCTCGGCACACTTCGAGCACACGATCGCAGTGACAGAAGATGGCCCCGTGATTTTGACGGTAGAATAAGTAAGAGTGGACTGAGCTGGCATACATGGGATATACTCCACGTTTGCGGCTTCTCAGTGGTGAAGGAGAGGTGTAATTGGGCAAGCGCGAGGACGCCATCGAGATGGAGGGGACGGTTACTGAGCCCCTACCGAACGCTATGTTCCGTGTCGAGCTTGAGAACGGACATAAGATTCTTGCGCACATCTCAGGCAAGATGCGCATGCACTACATCCGGATCCTTCCGGGTGACAAAGTCACCGTTGAGCTTTCCCCGTACGACTTGAGCCGTGGCAGGATCACGTATCGGTTCAAGTAGCCCGCTGTAAAGCGGACATGGAGACACCCGGCACCGTGGGTGTACCTGTTAGATGGAAACAAAACACCTGCGGCTGGGTGTGAAGATAGAGCTACGAGCATGATCCGAAAGGACCATATCGATGAAGGTACGACCATCAGTCAAAAGAATGTGTGAAAAGTGTAAGATCATCCGCCGTCACGGGCGGGTGCTCGTGATTTGTGAGAACCCCCGCCACAAACAGCGCCAGGGTTAGGTAGGAGGGACCACGTGGCACGAATTTCAGGCGTCGACCTCCCGCGCGAGAAGCGCGTAGAGATCGGACTGACGTACATTTTCGGAATTGGGCTCACTACGAGTCAGCGGATCGTCCGGGAGACCGGCATCGATCCGAACACTCGCGTCCGTAACCTCACGGAAGAAGAGGTTGTGCGGCTGCGCGAGTTCATCGACCGCAATCTGAAGGTTGAAGGTGACCTCCGCCGTGAGGTCGGGCAGAACATCAAGCGTCTGATGGAGATCGGCTGCTACAGAGGCCTCCGTCACCGCAAGGGTCTGCCGGTTCGCGGGCAGCGCACGCACACTAATGCGCGTACCCGTAAGGGCCCCCGCCGTCAGATCGGTGCGAAGAAGAAGGGCAAGTAGTCCATGGTTGCCAAGAAAAAGATCGTTAAGACCCGCCTGAAGCGCAGCGAGCGTAAGAACATCGCTGTTGGCCAGGCGCACATCAAAAGCACGTTCAACAACACGATCATCACCATCACCGACCCCACGGGCAACGTAATCTCATGGCAGTCTGCCGGCACGGTAGGCTTCAAGGGATCACGTAAGTCCACGCCGTTCGCGGCGCAGCTGGCGGCCGAGAACTGCGCGAAGATGGCGCAGGAGCACGGTCTCCGCAAGGTGTCGGTATTCGTTAAGGGCCCGGGCTCGGGCCGCGAGACTGCAATCCGCTCGCTTCAGGCCGCTGGCCTGGAGATCGCGAGCATCCAGGATTGCACCCCTGTCCCACACAATGGTTGTCGGCCGCGCAAGCGCCGCCGCGTGTAACTTCGGGAGGACCACCCCTAT
>PHEU01000004.1 GCA_002841295.1 Actinobacteria bacterium HGW-Actinobacteria-6 | reverse complement strand
TGGTGGGCCGTATAGGGATCGAACCTATGACCTTGGGATTAAGAGTCCCCTGCTCTACCAGCTGAGCTAACGGCCCATCAAACGCTAGGACATTCTACAGCCTGCGAACCGAAATGCAAGCCACAGGTCTTAGCGCACGAAACCCCGACGTAGGGGTCCCGAATAATACCTGGGGTGGGTGACGGGGTTCGAACCCGCGACCTTCGGAGCCACAGTCCGACGCTCTAACCAACTGAGCTACACCCACCATGTGTAGCAATGGCACGCCCGGAGGGATTCGAACCCCCGACCTAGAGATTAGAAGTCTCCCGCTCTATCCAGCTGAGCTACGGGCGCATATTAGGAGACGACCACCTTGAGTGCCGATTGAGAACAGTACCTAGGGGTCGACCTATTGTCAATGGAGCGGCGGACGGGACTCGAACCCGCAACAATCAGCTTGGAAGGCTGATGCTCTACCAATTGAACTACCGCCGCAAATATGGTCGGGCTGACAGGATTCGAACCTGCGACCCTCTGCTCCCAAAGCAGATGCGCTACCAAGCTGCGCTACAGCCCGACTGTGCCCGAAGATGGGGCCCATATCGGGCACCCGCCCCGAGGGCGACCAACAGTATATTCGCGCAGCCGCTTAAGCGCTACCCACGACCCTCGGCAACAAGCTTGTGCCTGAGCGCCCTGAGCGCTGAACCCCGATGGCTGATCGCATTCTTCTCGGCTATCTCGAGCTCGGCCATAGTGCGGCCAGGAGTCGCTTCGGGGAGGAAGAGCGGGTCGTACCCGAAGCCCCCGCTACCTCGCGGAGCGAGTCCGATACTCCCCTCGCAGCTGCCGTCGGCCATAAGCGATGTGCCGTTGGGATACACGAGCGCGATCACCGAGCGGAACCTCGCCGTGCGGTCCCTTTCAGGCACGTCCTTGAGCGCGACAAGCATCTTCTGGTTGTTGCGCTCATCGGTCGCACCCTCGCCTGAGTACCTCGCGGAGAGCACTCCCGGGGCGCCGAGAAGTGCATCGACCTCAAGCCCGCTGTCGTCAGCGAGAGCAGCCAGCCCGAATGCATCGACATATGCGTGCGCCTTGAGAAGCGCGTTCTCGGTAAAGGTGTCGCCCGTTTCCTCGACCTCGAGCGGCTCAAGACCAAGATCCACAGCCGTCACGAACTCAAAACTCTCAAAATCGAGCGCCGAGCGAATCTCAGCCAACTTGCCGTGGTTCGTGGACGCAACGATCACGCGTTGCTTACTACCAGCGCTCATCGACTGTCTCCAGATCCTCGGCAATCACACGCCGCTGCAAATCAACAAGACGATTCGTGCCGATGAGCGCAAGGTCCAGCAACCCATCGAGTCGGGCACGATCGAACGGCGTCCGCTCACCGGTTCCCTGCACCTCGATGAAACGGCCCGCGCCATCCACGACCACGTTCATGTCGATCTCCGCATTGCTGTCCTCGGAGTAGTCAAGATCAAGCAGCACATTGCCGTCCACCATACCCACGGACGTTGCAGCTACGGCATCGAGGAGCGGCAACTCCTTGATCTTGCCGGCGTCACGCCAGGTGGTGAATGCGTCGTGCACGGCGATATAGGCACCGGTTATGGCCGCCGTACGAGTGCCACCATCGGCCTGAATGACATCACAGTCCACGTTCAGAGTGAACTCCCCGCCCATGCCACCCATATCGATGACAGTGCGCAGTGAGCGTCCAATGAGGCGCTGGATCTCATGGGTGCGACCACCGGGAGCCCCCATGCTCACCTCACGCCGACTGCGCGTGTTCGTCGATGCGGGGAGCAGCGAGTACTCGGCTGTGATCCAGCCCTTGCCCGAGCCACGGCGCCAGCCTGCGACAGAGTCGGACATCATCGCGGCACACAAGACCTTCGTGTCGCCAAGCTCGATGAGGCACGAGCCGTGCGCGTGCTTCAGATACCGACGCGTCATGCGTACCGGACGCAATTCGTCGGGCGCACGATCATTGATTCGTGGCATACAAACCTCCTAATCGGGGGCGATCTCGTCAAGTTCGTTTGCGACGATGATACGACCGCTGAATGACATGGCTGCCTCGGTGGCCGCAGCAACGCGGTCGACCGTCGGCCAAAGATGTGTGAGCACGAGCATGCCAACGCCCGCGCGAGATGCCAGCTCACCGGCCTCGGCAGGTGTCATGTGAGCCGCTCGGCCTGCGTATTCGGGCGGAAGAGTCGCCTCTGTCAACAGAATGTCGGCATCAAGCGCCGCGTCGATCGCACGGTCGCCAAGACGGATATCCGAGGTGTACACGATGCGTGAGACACCGTCCGAAGCGCTCAGCGTGAATGTGGGATCGACGTGGTCGCCCTCGCCGACGCGCACGGTGAGGGTCCCGAAATGAAGCTCATCCCCGACGACCAGCTCATGCACCAGAAACGCCTCAGCAAGCTCCTTGCGGCCCCGTTCGTCGAGGACGGCGCCCATGCGCTCGAAGAGTCCCGGCGGCACATAGAGTCGCAGCGCGGGCGCAGGGCCGGCAGGCGCATAGCGCAGGGCCGCCTGCAGCGCGTACACATCCGCAAAATGATCGACGTGCTCGTGCGTGATGATGAGTGCGTCCAGGCCGAGAGGGTCCATCACTTTCGCAAGATTGGCGATGACCCCATTGCCGCAATCAAAGAGCACTGCGGATGTGCCGCTGCGGACAAGGTGCCCAGAACATGCACGTCCAGCATCCGCGTACGATGCCGACGAGCCGAGTACGGTCAGCTGCATGCGTCCTCCTCGGACTCGAACGCGTCCTTCTGGGCCCGCATCGAATCATCGATGAGCGATTCCAAGAGCGTGAGCTCGACCTTGCCGACCACACCCGTCGCGCTGCCCAGGATTCGGCCACCGAGACGCTCGAACTCGATCGGATCGCCGGTCGTGTAGAACGTACGATGCCCCCTGCCGGGAAGCGCCAGTTGCCCGCGTATCGAGAGCGTCTCGGCGACGTCGCGCGCTGTCTCCTCGGCAGATGAGATGATTCGCACGTTGGGTCCGACCACCTGCTGGATGGCCGCCGAGAGCAGCGGGAAGTGCGTGCAACCCAGAACGAGCGTGTCGATGCCCGCGCGCTTGAGCGGATTGAGATAGTCCCGGGCGATCTGATAGAACGACGGCCGGATGAACACGTCCGCCGTCTGGGATATCCAGTCCTCCAGCGGGCTGTCATCCATGCGCAATCCGGCCTCCACGACATCCACGAAACGTGGCGTGGCGGCCGAGTAGACAGTCACACCGGCATCGAGCGAGCGCACGGCAGTGCTGTACGCGCCGGAGTTGATGGTACCGACCGTCGCGATAACGCCTACTCCGCGGTTGACCGTGGCCTTCACAGCAGCACGCGCTCCGGGTTCCACGACGCCGATCACCGGGATGTCGAAGACGCGCTGTGCGAGTGAGATACCGGCGGCAGTGGCCGTGTTGCATGCGATGACGATCAGTTTGACAGGTCGCTGCGTAAGCCAACTGCCGATCTGCAGCACGAACTCGCGAACCTCGTCGCGGTCGCGCGGACCGTACGGACAGCGCGCGGTGTCGCCGAGATAGACCAACGACTCATCGGGAAGCGCGAGCATGAGCTCGCGGGCTACGGTCAAGCCACCGAGACCGGAGTCGAAAACACCAATGGGGAGAGCGCGATTATCAGGCATGAGAAGCAGTATAGCGGTTCAGCGACTACCGGCTCACGACGCGAAGTATCTCGGCGCCGATGTCCTGAATCGCGAGAACGCTACCGGCAGCACCAAGCTCAATCGCCGCCCTCGGCATACCGAATACCGTAGAGGTGGCTTCGTCTTGTGCGATCGTGAGCGCTCCTGCGTCGTGCATGGCCTTGAGGCCAGCAGCACCGTCAGCACCCATCCCGGTCAGCAGCACACCGATTCCGCGAGCGCCGTAAACGCGTGCCGCCGAGCTGAGAAGCGTGTCTGCCGAGGGGATGTAAAGCTGGCCGGGTTCCGGCGCTGAGTACCGCGCGCACGTCCGGTCGAGTTTGATGTTCGCGCCGGTCGGCGCAAAATACGCAACGCCAGGCTCAAGTGAGCCTCCGTCGGTCGCTGCGCGCACAGAAATCGTACAGCCACTGTCAAGCCAGCTGACGAGTCCCGGGATAAACCCCTCGGCAATATGCTGGGCGATCACTATCGGCAACGGAAAGCTTCTCGGAAGCGCCTTCAAGACGTTCATGAGTGCCGATGGTCCGCCTGTCGATGACCCGATTGCGATGATGCCATATCCCTCGGCGACAGGTGGTGCAGGCACCACACCCCGATGCGGCGAAGCGCCCCGCCTGCCCCGAATGTGCGTGATGACTTTCACCTTGGCGAGGATCTTCACTTTGCGAATGACATCGCGTCCGATGCGCTCAAGATCGGCCCAATCACGAGGCTCGGGCTTCTTGATGACCTCCAAAGCTCCTGCAGAGAGCGCATCGAATGCACGTCCCATGCCCACTCCGTGCACGGACGATGAAACGACGAGGATCGGAGTCGGCGTGTACGCCATGATGCGCTCGGTCGCCTCAAGGCCATCCATCTTCGGCATATGGATGTCCATCGTGACGAGGTCTGGCTTCAGCCTCGCGACCATGTCGACACCCGCTTGTCCGTCGATCGCCTGTCCGACGACTTCGATAGCGGGATCGGTCGCAAGAATCTGGGCAAGCATCTCCCTGGCCACGAGCGAATCGTCAATGATGACGACCCTTATGGGTGATGTCGGTGCCAGCTGTGGTGCCCCCCTCTTGTCATGCGTGTGCTACCCGATCAGGCGCTCCACGGTCTCGATCAGCGTATCTTGGTTGAAGACCGACTTGGTGATGTATGCGTCGGCGCCAGCTTCGATACCCTCGGCCTTCTCTTCTTCACGCTCAAGCGATGTCACGATCACCACAGGGATGACCTTGAGTATCGAGTCGCTCTTGATAGCACGTGTAAGCTCAAAACCACTCATGTTGGGCATCTGGACGTCGGTGACCACCGCATGCACCCTGAGGCCTTCTCGGAGCTTGGCAAGGCCAATCGCACCATCCGTGGCAGTCTCCACCTCGTAGCCTGCAGCCTCAAAGATCGACCGCTCCAGCTCGCGTGTCGTGAAGGAGTCCTCGCATATGAGGATTCGCCTAGGTCCAGAATCGACTTTGACTTCCGCTCGCCGAGCGCCCATACCGGCCATCTGGCGCGCGTGATGCATGAGATCCGGGACGTTCAGGATCGGAACGACCTCGCCGGCGCCGAGGATAGTCACACCGGCCACATTATCGACGCGAAGCAGGTGAGTTCCGAGGGTCTTGATGACGATCTGCTGTTCGCCGACGAATGCGTCCACGACGAATCCGATCCGATGACCGGAGAACCCGACCGTCACAACCGGCAGCTTGCGTCCGCCTCCGCTGGGCGCGTCAATGCCGAGCACCTCGGTGAGATACACGATCGGGATTGTACGCCGCTGTCTCCGGATGACTACCCGACCTTCAACCTTAATGATTTCCGAGGGGTCGATGCGCAACGTCTCTTCGATCGACGCCGTCGGCAGTGCGAACTTGCGCCCGTCCACGCTAACGAGCAGCGCTCTGATGATGGCAAGGGTCAGCGGAATCGTCAGCCTGAATGTCGTTCCTTCCCCGAGCACCGACGTAACATCAAGAGAGCCCTTGAGCTTCTCGACGATGTACTCGCGAACGACATCCATACCGACTCCACGACCCGATATCTCAGTAATGATCGCGCTTGTCGAGAAGCCTGCGTCGAAGATCAGGTACGTCGCCTCTCGATCGGACATCGCGCGCGCCTCGGCGGGCGTTATGTACCCCTTGCGGATGGCAGCAGCTCGTACCTTCTCAGGGTCTATGCCGGCACCATCATCAGATATCTCGATGACGATATGGTCGCCCTCCTGCCGGGCAGCAAGGTGGATAGTGCCCTTTGCAGGCTTGCCGGCGGCCTCGCGCACGACCGTACTCTCGATGCCGTGGTCAACGGCGTTGCGCATGATGTGAATCAACGGATCGTTGATCTCCTCGAGCACCTTCTTGTCGAGCTCGGTGTCGCCACCCTCGATCTCCAGTTCCACGTCCTTGTTGAACTGATGAGCAAGGTCACGCACCGAGCGCGGAAACGCATTGAACACTGTCGAGACAGGCAGCATGCGCAGAGCCATGCTGTGCTCCTGCAGGTCAGTAACAACCGTGGACGCACGCGAAGCGTCGTCGGAATATGCCTTGACGATTCCGGCGAGCCGTCTTCTCTGGTCAACGAGCAGCTCATCGAGCATATCGAGATCCTCGGCATGAGCCAGCGAGTCCTGCGTGCTGTAGTTCGCGGCCGCTGTACGCACACGGCTCCACATCTGGTGTGACTCATTCATCAGCGCCAGAAGTCCACGCAGATCCCGCGAGCGCTGCTCGTCCTTGATCTGCGCGATGACGACTTCGCTCACGAGGTTCAGCAGGCGGTCGACTTGCTCGGTACGAACTCGAACGGTGTGCTGGACCCTGGTCTGAAGCGTTTCCTCGTCGTGAATAGCCTTCTTCGGCGAGCTCTTCTTCTTCGGGGTCTTCTTGGAGTCAGCGGACTTTGACTCAGCTAACGTCTGAGGCTCCTCTAGCGTACGCTCGGCCGCGGTAGGTTCCACATCCGCAGCGTCGCCCGCGATAGTGGCGAGCCTTGCAAGGAGACTCGGGATGTCGGTTTCTCCTGCAACCTCTTTGCCGGCGTTGTCCGAGAGAAACACGATGGTGTCGAGAGCCTCGAAGAACGCATCCGACATCTCTGGCACGTATGCCATGTCGCCGTCGCGGACCTTGACCATGATGTCCTCAAGGCGGTGTGCGACATCTGATATCTCAATGAGGCCGACCATGCGAGATGAACCCTTGAGCGTATGAGCGTCGCGCAGCATCTGGTCGATGAGCTCACGGTTCTTCGGCTCCGCCTCAAGGGTGATGACGCCCTCATTCAGGCGCTGGAGATACTCCGTCGCCTCTTCTTGGAACTTCGATATGAACGCCGAGCGGTCGAACTCGACCATTGCGGTCCCTTCGTATGTATCGTTGCGGCGCTAGCTTACGATGCGGAATGCGGATCCGACATGGCTCGACTCGCGTGCGATAGCTGCAAGCTGCTCCGCAGCAGCAGCGACCTGTTTGCTGCCGGCCGCGGTCTGCTGTGCGACGGTCGCAACCTCACGCATAGCCTTCACGACCTGATCGGTCGCGCTCTTCTGTTGCTGTGTAGCAGCCGAGATCTCCTTAGCCGAGACTGTCGTCTGCTCAATCGTGTCAAGGATCTGCTCCAGGCTGTCACCTGTGACATGCGCCAGCTCGACGCCGCTGTTCACCTGCTTGAGCTCTTGCTCGGTAGAGATGACAAGATCGTTCGCAGCGGTCTGGATCTCGGTCATGATCGACTCGATCTCGCCCGTCGACTCCACGACCGACTCGGCGAGCTTCCTGATTTCCACAGCGACCACAGAGAAGCCCTTTCCGGCGTCACCCGCACGTGCAGCTTCGATGGCCGCATTGAGGGCCAGGATCTTCGTCTGATCGGCGATGTTGTTGATGATCGCAAGGACCTGGGCGATCTGCTGACTGCGCTCGCCAAGCTGCAGGATCTTGCCCGCAGAAGCCTGCGCGCGCGCCTTGATCTGCTCCATCGAATCAAGCGTGTTCGCCACCGCCTGCTGGCCGCTTTCCGCGTTGCCGAGAGAGGTCTCCGCCATACGGACAACCTGGTTGGCATTCTCGGCAATCTGGCGATACGTGGAGGCAAGCTCCTCCATCGTGGCCGTGGTCTGGCTGATCGAGGCAGCCTGCTCGGCGGCGCCGGAGGCCTGCTGCTCAGTGGCCGAGAGGATCTCAGATGATGCCCCCGCCAGGCGGTTCGATGACTCCTGTGTCTGCGTTATGAGATAGACGATGAGGTCCAGCATCTGGTTGTACGAACGCGCGAGCACACCGAACTCGTCTTCCGATCGGACATCGACCTTATGACCGATCTCGCCCTCGCACGCTGCCTTGACGCTCGCCACAACGTGGCCGAGCGGAGCCGTGAATCGTTTGCCAACCTGGGCGTAGATGTAGATGAACACGATACCGGTGATCATGAACGCGCCGAGTACAATCCCCATCTCGGTAAACAGGTCCTGGGACTCTTTGAGGACGTCGCCGAAGACGAACCACGCGACCGTGAGCTGGATTGCGTTCACCACCACGACCAGCCCGAGGTTCACCAATGAGTACTTCCAGAGAAACGACCCGCGGAGCTTCTTGATCAGTGCCTTGAGCATGTCATGGTCCCCTCTCGAACCCTCAAGCGTTCTCGCCGATCGGCTCTAGCACCCGATCGAGATTCACAATACCGACAAGCTTGCCGTCCAGGTAAATCGAACCGCCGATGAACTCGACCTGGCTTCTGTCGAGCGTTGCCAGCGGGGGCTCAACGAGCGTCCGCGCGACATCGACTATGTCGCCAATCTCATCGACTACGAGCGCACTTACACAACGCTCGTTACGTACGACAATCACCGACGGCAGCTGTAGCCCGACTCCCTTGGCTTCCGATGCAATGCGCATCATCGCAGCGATGTCAGTAACTGAGACGATCTCACCTCGGACATTCATCACACCCCGGATGAACTCCGGAACGCGCGGGATCGGCGTGAGCACAAAGTCGTTGATTATCTCGCGAACGCCGGCAATCGGCACCGCATACCACTCCTCGCCGAGACGAAACAGCAGCAGACTGGTGATCTCCGCAGCAACCTCTACCTCGTCAGACTGCGCCAGGGAATCGGCGCGCTGGCGGAGAATATCGAGTGACTGCTGTGCCAGCGATTCTCGGATGTATGGTGCCTCGCTACTCACAAGAAAGCCTCTCGCTCGAGCGACGTGTCAGAAAGCGTCGTGTCAGGAACGATGCGGTCCGGATCGAGAATGATCACCAGACCGGCGGGCAGCTTGCAGATGCCGAACATGCGATCCGCCAAGTCGTACAGGTTCGACGGGGGCTGCATGCAGCCCTCAGGCAAGAGGACCACATCCTCCACCCCATCAACGAGCAGTGCGACGAGACGGCCATGTGTTCGGCAGAAGATCATCGGCGTATCAAGAGCATAGTCCTGAACCGCCATACCGATGAGCGCGCGAAGATCGATTGCCGGGACAACTCCTCCCCGCAAGTCGATCATACCAACCAGCGCCGGCGATCCGTCTGGGACGGGCGTGAACTCCACGATCTGCTGAATCTCCTGCACGCTCTCGATGGGCAGCGCGTACAGTTGCTCCGCAAGGCGGAACATCACGACTTGCTGAGACCCGCCGTTTGTTTGCCACGCCGACGCCACGGCAGTATCAGCCGGTTCCGGCTGCTGCACGGGGCTCGCTGGTTCTTCTGTCTTCTTCTTGCGGGACACGCTCACCATCCGAGTGTCAGGAGAACCTTAGGACACGATCAAGCTCATCAGCGCTAACGACACCGGCTCGCACACGCGCGAGGCCGGAGGCCAACAGAGGTCGCATTCCAGCCGTGCCTGCGGCCTCAGCGATTTCAACTGCCGAGGCACCAACAGCCACCTTCGCACGTACAGGCTCAGTGAACGGTAGCACTTCGAAGATGCCGATGGCTCCGCGGAAACCAGACTTGCCGCAGTTCGGACAACCGGTTCCGGTCTTATTGATGACATCAGACGTCACGCCGGGAATGCGCGCAAGCGCATCACTTGCCATCTCCATCGTGCAGTTCGGGCAGTTGAGCCGAACAAGCCGCTGCCCGACGCCAAGCGTCAGTGCCGAGGCAAGGCTGTGCGGCTCAACCCCAAGATCAAGCATGCGACCTACACCCGACGCGATGTCCGCCGCCGGAAACGTGACGATGACAAGCTTGCCGAGACCGGCAGCCTCGACGGCCAGGTGGACGTCCTCAACAGTGCGAAGCCCGTCAACAGCTACGACGTCCGTGTCCTGGCGCAGTCCGGCCGCCAGGTAATTCGCTGCGGGGACCGGTGATGCCGTATTTATCATCACCTGCGCGACCGCGGGAATCTCATACTCCACCGAGCGTTCGACAGAGTACACGGTCTTGCCCACTGAAGCTGCGTGAGCGAGCAACGCGTAGTACGTCGCACTGCCTCCGCCCGCTACGGGTGAGCAGACGAGCAAGATCCCACGTCCTCGTTCAACCATGGCGTGCAGAGCGCGAACCTCGGCACCTGACATCCCAAGATCGGCAAGTCCCCGGGGCTCCGCTTTGTGCGGTGCGAGTGAGACGACCAGCCGCTGGCCGGAAATCGTCGGCACAGTCGAGACCGTGACGACCAGGTCCTTGTCACCGATGTGAGCACGCACGCGCGAGAGCGCCGGTCGAGAGGCCAGGACTCCCGACATCTTCGCAAAGCTCTTGAGGCCGTCGACGAGCGCGCCTTGCATAGAGAGCGGTGCGCTCGCGACCTTCTCCAGGTTGCCCTTGATTCGATACACAAGGAAGAAATCGTCCTTATACGGAAGCAGATGAATCATCGTCGCTTCGCGAGCGACGGCATTCTCAAGGATCTCAGTCACCAGGACTGCGATCTTCCGGCTGTCGGCAACAGCCAGGACATCAAGATCGATCGCTGTCACACCAGCCGTCGGTTTTGACCCGGCTATCTGCTCGATGGTCTCAACCGGTACGAGGGGAACAACCATCTCTGGCTGCTCCTCGGGCTCCGGGGCAACCGGAACGCTCGGCGTCACTTCGGCGTCCTCTGCGTGCTCGTCAAAGAAGTCAGAGGCGGCGAACATTGGTGCATCATCGATGACCTCGTCAAACTCCGCGATTGGCGGAGGCGGAGGCGGAAGCTCACCGGCGTACGAGGGCGCCAGATCCGGCTCGAGTTCCGGCACTAGCTCGGGTTCAAGCTCAAGTACTGGTTCCGATTCGGGCGTGATCTCATCGCCGTAGTATGTGGCAATCGCGCTCTCAACAGCCGATGCCTCGGCCAGAACCGGTTCCAGCTCCATGCTGAGACTAGCCGCGATCTCGTCAAGGACGAATACGTCCATCGCATCGCCGATTGCGACGGTGAGCATACCCTCGATGTCAAAGAGTGGCAGCATCCGACGCGCCCGGGCAATAGCAGAAGGAACGAGCGCGAGCGCTGCGTCCTCGGGTGCGTAGCTGGAGAGGTCGACTCTAGGCACGCCCATCTCATGCTCAAGCACCGACGCAACGTCGGCTGCCGAGACCAATCCACGCTCGGCCAGCACGACTCCTGAACCCACGCCACGGGCGTTGGCCTGCTCAGTCACGCTCGCAAGCTGCTCGACGGTCAGCAGGCCTGCACCGACAAGACTGTCGAGCACACGGCTCGAAATGGTTGTGGCGTCGCTCATACGAATCTATCCCTGGACTTTGGCAAGCTCCTCGGCAACAGCCGAGAGCAGCGTATCGGGTTCAACGGGCTTTGTGAGGTACTGGTTTGCGCCGGTACGGATGCCGGTCGCCATCGACTGCTCCTCGGTCTTAGCCGTGAGCATGATGATCGGGATGCTCTTGTACTTCTGGTCGAACTTGAGCAACCGGCACACTCGATACCCGTCGAGCTTGGGCAGCATGACGTCGAGAAGGATCAAGTCCGGCTTCTCGCTACGCGCGGTTTCGAGCGCCTCGGCGCCATCTGCGGCAGTGATGACTTCGTATCCACCAGCCTCAAGAATCGCCTTGATCATCTCGAGAATCGTCGGACTGTCATCAACTGCGAGTACACGTGCAGCCATTCCCCGCTCCCTCCTCGACACAGGTCTCTCGTGTTGTATCGCCCCACGCGGGTCGGGGCTTTAGGGTCGACTTCATTAGGCGACCCCCATAGCCTTACGACACTCTAGCAGACTGCGCTCACACGTCTTCGCCAGCAGATCAACCTTGAAACCGCCAAGGAACTCCGTCCATGAGCCTTCCGGGCTCTTGTACAGCGCCCGCAGCGCGTTCTCATACTCACGCGCGGCCGTGTCCCACTTGCGCTGCGCCTTGTAGATATTGGCGAGATTCAGATGCGCAAGCGCAAAATCCGCTTCAATGTAGATGGTCTTCTTGAGCTCACTGATTGCTCGTACCGGATCACCCTGGCGCTGATGAATAATGCCGAGGATATATCGCGCTACCGGCAGCAAAGGATTGATGGCAAGCGCTCTGTGGCATGCCTCAAGCGCCTGCGGGTAATCTCCTGAGTCCGCGTAGACGTAGGCCGACAACAGGTGTGCCTCAGCGTTATTGGGATCCGAGAGGAGAATGCGGGCGACGATCTCAATCACTTGATCCGGGTGACCTTGCTCGAGGCACAGGCGCGCCTGCGTCACCAGGTCAGGATTGCCAGCGACTGCCGCGACAGGCGAATCCTGCTCGGCGGCATGTCTTGCAGCCGGTTTTCTCGCGGGACGCACTGGGCTCGAGGTCTCACGCGCCGGCGAAACGGGTGTGCCGGCGGAGAACCTCGGCTTCGGCGTGATGGCGAACATTCGCTTGGCGCGCGGCTTGCGGTACAGATACACGCCGCCGACCTCCACGACCTCGAAGAGGTCAGTGATCGACGATAGCGTCTCGGAGTGTCCGATGAACAGATAGCCGCCTTCGTTCAAGCTGTTGTAGAAGTTTGAGACAACCCGCTTCGTCGATTCCATCTTGAAGTAGATGGTGACGTTACGGCAGAAGATGATGTCCCAGTTACCCATGAGCGACAGCGGGTACGGCTCCTTGATGAGGTTGTGATAGCCAAAGTCCACAATGCCGCGAATGTGCGGAGCCACTGCATACTGATCCGCTGCAGGCTCAAAATGACGGGCGAGGACGTCCTTCGAAACGTTGAGCATCGCCCTCTTGCCGTAGGTGGCCTTCTTGGCGAGGGCGAGAGCCTTTGTGGAGACGTCCGTGCCGAGAATCTGCGGCTTCCAGCCAAGCCCTTGAATGCCGGCATCAGCGCACGCCATCCCGAGGGAATATGGCTCCTCACCCGTCGAGCATCCCGCTGACCAGATTCTGATAGCGCGGTTGGACTGCGTCTTGCCGGACATGATCTCCGGCAGCACCTGGCTCTTGAGCGCATCGAACTGCTGAGGAAAGCGAAAGAAGCTGGTCTCGTTGATGGTGACCAGATTCATCAGCTCATTGAACTCACGCTCGTCTTGCACAAGAAGGCGGTAGTAGTCGTCAAAGGCGGGATATCCCAAACGCGTCGCGCGCGTCACAAGGGAGATGCGCAGCGAGTCGAGTTTCCCGTCTTCGAGGAATATGCCGGAAGTGGAGTGGATGAAATCTCGAAAACGCGAAAACTCCTCGAGTGTCAGATCCTTGGCCAGTCCCTCACCGTTCAACTGACACGCCCTTACTCGACGGCGCTCTCGGCGCCGTCCCCGATCTTCTCGATGAGCCCTGCGGCATACATGCCGTAGAGGATCCGGGCTGTCTCGAAGTCGTTATAACCAGTGAGCTGCACGAGTTCCTTGACCGAGCGACCTCCGTGCAGGTAGCACAGGAGCATCCACTCTTTCGGCTTGAGGTGAATCTCCATTGACTTGTCACCGGGAGCCGCCGCCATCACGAACTCAGTCTCAAGCGACGGAATCTTCTGGCGTATTCTGCCCCACAACTCAAGACGGCGAGAGGACTCCATGATGATGTTCTCAACCGAAACGGAGATGCCGATGTCTTCCTCTTCGCACGTCTCCTCGGCCTCGAAGCGCAACTGCCCCTCGTCCCAACGGAACAGGTCAAACAGCGTGTCGTTGATCTGCTCCTGAATGAACGTCTCCAGAACCTTGGCGTCGAGATAGCCCTCGTCGACCAGAATCTGACCAAGACGGCGATCCGCCATCTCCTTCTTCTGGATCTTCTGCAGGCCAAGCGCCTGACGCAGCTGCTTCTCGGAAATGACGCCAGCTTTCACGATACGTCTGCCGAGAGACTCCCGATGCCAGTTGCTGGACGCGTAGAAGACTCGACCCTTCTTGAAGCACACCTTGCCCTGTGCATCCGGGCGTTCAAGAAAGAGCGTCCCCGTCTTTCGACCGGACGCGAGCAGGCGGAACATGTCCGCAAGTGAGAAGTCCTTGAGGTTACCCTCGAGGGCCACGTGATCCTCCCCGTCCGGTTCGACTGAGCGCGATGGCTCGACCCTGGAAGAACCGGGTCGGTGACATCAGCGCAAGCGTAAGTGCGGTCTCAATCGTAGCACGCGCTCCGAGGCGTTCAAAGCGGCACAATGCTCGTTCTGCTGTCATCCGACGGGCGGCGTCGGCGACCGATAAGAAATCGCTTGTGAAAACCCTTGCCTTGAACCTTAGTTTGGCTTAACCTTTGCTCAGTACATTCGCATATTCGCATATGTTGAATACCCGGGAGGACTCCGTGGACGACGAGAGCTTCTACTGCCTTCACTCAGAGATGTGCAAGACGCTCGCCAACGCGAAGCGTCAAATGATCCTCAACAGCCTGCGCGATGGTGAGGTATCGGTCAGCGCGATCGCTGCCCGTACCGGAATCCCCCAGGCCACTCTCTCCCAGCACCTTGCGATTCTCCGAAGCCGCGGTGTCGTGAAGACTCGACGCGCAGGCGCCAACATCTACTACACGATCGCCAACCCAAAGATCCTCGTCGCTTTCGACCTCATTACCGAGGTCATGCGCGAATCGCTTGAGGAGCAGAGCCGCTCGGCGGCAACTCTCGGCGAGTCCAACTAGGCCGGTGCGGCCCTCGGGCCGTGTAGAAACCCTGAGTCAACAAGGAGGAACTGCAGATGTCGGATGAAGAGCCCCGCCAAAAGAGCATGGCGATGGTGGTGATGAGTGGTGACATGGACAAGTTGTTCGGCGCATTCATCATCGCAACGGGCGCAGCAGCGATGGGCATGGAAGTCACCATGTTCTTCACGTTCTGGGGCCTGCGCGCGATCAAGAAGAATGTGAGCACGGGCAAGACGCTCTTCGGGCGCATGCTCGGAGTGATGTACGGCGGCGACATCATGAAAGCCAATCCGTCTATGTTCAGCTTCGGCGGCATGGGTCGGTGGATGTTCGGCAAAATGATGGGTAATCACAATGTGAGCAAGCTGAGCGAACTACGCGACCTTGCAATCGACCTTGGCGTCAACATGTACGGCTGCCAGATGTCGATGGACGTCATGGAGATTCCGCAAGAGGCATTCATTGACGGCGTCAAGGACCCGGTCGGTGTCGGCTTCTTCATCATGAAGGCACAGGACGCCGAAATTCAGCTGTTCATCTAGCCCCGCAAACAGACCTCACAGTCAGCAGTCGGTCATGCGCTGCATGACCCGTAAAAGGAGACGACTATGTCCGAAGAGAACAAGATCGACCTCGAGCTCGACCTCAAGGGCCTGCTCTGCCCGCTTCCGATGGTGAAAGTCAGCCAGAACATCGGCAAGGTCGAAGTCGGCGGCATCATCCGCGCCGTAGCCACCGACCCGGGTGCAATGGCCGACATTCCCGCATGGGCGAAGTCGACCGGCAACGAAGTACTGCAGGCCGAGAAGGTAGACGGCCAGTTCGTGTTCCTGGTCAAGCGCGTAAAGTAGGGTGGCCTCAATGGAAACGTACCTCTGGATAACATCGGTCTGGGGCATCTACCTCGCAGCGATCGTGTTCTTCGGCGGAATGGCGTGGCGCATCTACGAGTGGTCCACGACTCCGAAGTCCCCGGTTCGTCTGGGCATGTTCCCAAAGCCCAAGACAAAGCTAGGCCGCTTCGCCAAGCTGATGAAGGACACCTTCATCGCCCCGCAATCAGCGAAGATCGAACCCACGATGTGGATCTTCGCATTCGCGTTCCACGTTGCAGCACTGGGCGCATTCGTTGGGCATGCCCGGCTGATCCACGAGTTCCCGTTCCTGCCTGAGCTTCTCGGCGAAGCGGGCATGAACACGTTTGCGGCGTGGTCCGGAAGCATCGCGGGCGTCATCATGCTGGCGGGCGTGCTCTACTGGATAGCACGCAGGACCTATGGCCCGTTCAAGAACCTCTCGGTACCCGAAGACTACCTGCTGCTCTTCTTGCTACTGGGTGTTGTGACGATGGGCGACCACATGCGCTTCGTGTACGGCGACATCGTTCACGCCGCCACCTACCGCGAGTGGTTCCTCAGCGTGATCACCTTCAGGCCGGAGATTCCTCACGAGCTGCTCGCAAGCAACGTCGGGATCTCGCTGGGAACCCACATGCTGTTCACGAACCTGTTCTTGATGTACTTCCCGTTCAGCAAGCTCATCCATTCGATCGGCTCGTTCTCGTCCAACCTTGTGAGGAGTGAGTAGCATGGACGCACAGCAGCTCACGACCCTCGCGGGGGTCATAGACAAGAAGATGAACCGCCAGCTCAAGCAGTACATCGACATCTGCGCACGTTGCGCGATCTGTAAGGACGCGTGCCACCAGTACGTCGGCACCGGGGACTTCAAGTACCTCCCCGCCCGCCGTGCCGAGCTGATTCGCCAGGTCTACAAGAAGTACTTCGACAAGACCGGGCGTTTTGTCCCTGCTCTCTACGAGGCGCGAGATCCTGACGACAACTTGCTCGACGAGCTCTACGACTCGGCGTACGCCTGCACCGGCTGCCGCCGCTGCATGTACTACTGCCCGTTCTCGATCGACACCGCTTGGATCCTCTCGGTGGCCAAGGCGATTCTCATCGCTGCCGGTCGCGGAAACGAGATGCTTGGCCAGCTCGCCGATGCCGCCATCTTTAAGGGCGACAACGCCGAGATGTTCAACGACGTCATGATCAGCGGTTTTGAGGACATCCAGGAAGAAGTGCGCGCGATCACCGGCAACCCGGAATCCCAGGTGCCCGTGAACAAGCAGGGTGCCGACATCTTGTATGTCGCGCTTGCGGGCGCACACTCGATCCGTCCGGCTGCCGTGATCTTCGAGGAGGCTGGCGAAAGCTGGACCATCTCGATGTTCGAAGCAGCCAACTATGGCTTCTTCTACGGCGATGCCGAGAAGGCCCGTCTCATCACGAAGCGCTACATCGACGAGGCCATCCGACTCGGCGTGAAGGAGATCGTCGTGCCCGAATGCGGTCACGCGTATCGTGTCGCGGAGTTCTTCTACGAGGCGTGGTCCAAAGAACCGATGCCGTTCAAGGTGAGCCACATCCTCGAGAAGGTGGACCAGTACATCAAGGCTGGCCGCATCACGGTGGACAAGGGACTCATCGAGGGCAAAGTCACCTACCACGATCCGTGCCAGCTCGGCCGCAACGGCGGCAAGTTCGAAGAGCCGCGCGATATCGTGAAAGCGGTGACCGACAACTTCGTCGACCTCACCCCCAACCGCGCAGAGCAGTGGTGCTGCGGTGGCGGTGGCGGCATCGTGGCCATGGAGGAGTTCAAGGACGTGCGTCTGGCGTCCGGCATCAAGAAGGTCGAGCAGCTCAAAGCTAGCGGCGCCAGCGTGCTGGCCTGCCCGTGCGAGAACTGCCGCCTCCAGATCGAGGAGCTCAACGAGGTTCACGAGCTCGGACTTCAGGTCTGGCAGGTCATCGACCTGGTCGTGGCAGCAATGCCACTCAAGGGCAAGAAGCCGATGCAGGCATAGGCCGGTATCGACATTGAAGTGACGTAGGGCGCCCCACGGGGCGCCCTACGTGCGTCGTCGTACGCGATAGCATCGCACCTGAGGAGGCGGATCCCGATCGCCTCCCATCTAGCGCTACGGCAACTGCGCCAGAGGGTGGCAGTTCAAGCAGAGGTCATCGGTGTATGCGGTTCTGGTCGATTCGACCAACATCCGATATCCAAGTGTCTCATGGGGGAAGTTCTGGAATCGCGGGTTGTCGGTACTGGACGAGCCATCTCGCACGGAAACGACGGAGGCTGCGACTGCACCGACTTCACCGACGTAGCGGGTGTCCTCGTGGCACTGCATGCAAATGGGAAGGTGACCTGTTTGAAGTGTCGTTCGAGGCCACGGCATGACAAACGCACGGTTGTGCCTGACTCGGGTGAGTCCCGTCGCGGGATCGGTTCCCAGGCGTCCCATTGTACCCAACACCTGCGTCGACGTGGATGAGTTCGAGTACATGCGAGGCACCCGGTCGTACACGTAGGGTGCCGACGTGGTCAACGATGACTCTACGGGGTGGTTGTGAACCACGGCTGAGCCGGACGACCGTCCCAGATGGCAGGAAAGGCACCAGTCGGAACCGTACTCGGCGACTGAGGTCGTTGCGACACCGGGACGCGTCTTGAGCAGACGCGTGCTCCGCAACTCGGTGTTCCGGAAGGTGTCATTCGATGAGCTGCGAGCCCGCTCGCCCGCGAACCGGGCTACGGTGTTGTTCCCGTGAACGCTGTGACAGTCCCCGCACCCCAGCAGACCGGATTCCGAGAAGGCGACGGTCGCGCTTCCTCCGTCCGGATCACCGCCAGGCACGACGCTTGTCGCATTCACCGAGTGCTCCGCGCCGACTGTGAGGCCCCGCCCGATGATCGCGCCGTAGACACCGCTGCCCGGCGAGCCCGTGCCGTCATGACACATGAAACACATAGACGTCACGGTCGCTTGCGGCAACAACTTGATTCCGGAGTTCGACGCATCGTGCAGTGTATGACAGAGCGAACAGGTCTGAGACGTCGTACTGTAGTTCCCGTGAGGCCCCGTGCCGTCGGTGTTCGCCACCGCATGGCAGTTGCTGTACCAGCAGGAGTCTCCATAATCGGAACGACCAGCATACGGTGTCTCAGAGAATCCCAGCGCGGCGTCGCACGCGCCGAAACTGGCGATCAGGGCGACGGACACAAATAAAATGAAGCGAATTGACGGACGCACGCTTCCTCCCCCTGGAGTGTGCAATACATCTCAGTTAATACAATTAAGCGTAGCTTACCAGAGCAGTATCCAACAATCGCGGATCATGCGACCCCGCGGTCGACGATTCAGACCGCACGCGCAGCGGACACCGCGTCCACCAGAGACGCTACCTGCTGCAATTCAGTCACACCGCCGTCGTCAGCGACGAGAAGACCCCCTGCCCTTGCGAGCAGACCGATGCGGCTTCCGAGCACCTCAGCGCGTGCAAGTCCCCGGCTGAGGTCGACCGTCTGCATGCCGCCGATGATCGCCAAGTCATGGACGCGTGCAGCCCAGAAGAGCCGCTCAAATGCGTCAAAATCGAGTCCTCCCCCAGCATGCATCGCCGCGAAGCCGGCCCTTTTCACGGCGCCCAACATCCAGCGCGTATCACCGTCGGAATGGAGCACTGCAGGCAATGAGAAGTCGTTGGCCACCGCGACCACTGCTTCGTACGCCGGGAGCAGCCGCTCGATTGCGAAATCCGGCGCGACCAGCGGCCCCTGCGCGCCAGCGAGATCCTCGGCCAGTACGATTGCCGAGGCACCTGACTCCAAACCATGCCGCGCCCTGGCCACAACGGCGTCAAGACCAAACTCGATCCGGTCGGCCATCTCGTCTGGATGGGTAAGCGTACGGCGCAACCCCTCGATGATGCCCTCAGAGGCCAGCACGGGCCACAGGGGGCCTTCTACGGCCCAGAACGCGCTGATGCCAGCATCCACAAGCGCCGACAGCGCTTCGCCGGCCCATGGCTCCCACGAGGGGACGAATGCGAAAGCTGCACGAAGGTGAGCGGCTGCGGCCGCAAGCGTCCGACCGGGACCGTCAGCCTCGGCAGCAAACGCGCCAAGCGTCTCTGGCGGAATGAAGGTGAGTCCGAACGCGAAAGGCGAACGGCGTGGGAGTTGTCGCTGCGTCATGGCCAGAAGTGTAGCGCGTCGCCGTTAGAAGAGCTTCACACCGGCAGCCACGCCAGCCGAGATTCCCCACACCAGGAAGAACGCGCCGAAGATTCCGAGCGAAACACCGAGAAACGCCTTCTTGGGATCCATCTTCAGAAGCCACGCGGCGGCGGTTCCCGAGTACGCGCCGGTGCCCGGCAGCGGAATCGCCACGAACACCGCCAGACCGAGCACGCCGTACTTCTCCACCAACGGGTGCGCCTTTACACGGATGCCCTCGAGCTTACGGTGAAGCCAGGAGCCTTCAGGTATCCGGTGGTAGACGAGCTCCAAAAAGTAGAACCCGGGCCAGAAGATGGCAAGGTTGGAGACCAGGATCAAGGGCAGGTATACCTGCTCGGCTTGCTGCACGGCGAGGGGAATCGCGCCCCGGAGCTCGATCCAGGGGATGACGGTGATAGCCATGTATTTGAGCCAGGGCGGGAGCCCGGCAAGAAATGCTGGCATATGCGGCTACTCCTCGGGGGGAAACACGGCGTAGATGCGCTCGATCTCTGAGCGCCAGAACGCCTCGCGGTCGAAGGTTTCGCGGCCAAGACCGGCCGCAAACTTGAAATATCCGTTCCCGGGAATCCCGGTGTCGCGACGTGTCACGAGCGATGCCAACATGATGCCGTTGGCGGCGTCCTCCTCGGCACAGACTTCGTTCAGAAACGCCATCATGCCGAAGGAATACGGGCGAAGCTGAATCGCGCTGACCGCCTCACAGAGCTCGGAGTACGTGGTCGTCCCGCGCTCGCGTGCGCGGCCGATCAGGAAATCGCGGGCCTGGTTCTTGCCAGCGCTCCAGGCCTCCAGGGTGAAACCGTATCGTGTCTTCTCAGGCATGCCTGACAGTATCCCATACCCTCCGCCTGCCGCGCGAAGATGCTCACGACTTCCGCCGCCGCCATCACGCGCTAGAATGACAGCGGAGGTTACCGTGGACGACGAGTATTCAATACCAGAAACCGACAGCGCTCTGCTTGCCGAGTGCGATGTGACGACGTTTCGCGCCACCGGCCCCGGTGGACAAGGCGTGAACACGACCGACAGCGCCGTGCGCCTGAAGCACCGACCGACCGGCATCGTCGTCGTCGCGCGCACGGAGCGCAGCCAGTACATGAACAAGAAGGCAGCGCTCTCGCGCCTCCGCCGACGCATCGCCGAGAGAGCCTACGTCGCTCCCCCGCGCGTGGCCACACGCAAGGGCCGCGGCGTGCGGGAACGCGAGCTCAAGGCTAAGCATGTCGTCGCACGGCGCAAGACGACCCGGCGCAAGGTCGACCCCGGCGAAGAGTAGGCGCAGCGACCCCCGGCATCCAGGAACGTAAGCAGGGGCCTCTCGGTAATCGAGAGACCCCTGCTGTGCATGTGGTGGAGGCGCGGAGAATCGAACTCCGGTCCACAATAGACCCCCGGGTAGTATCTCCAGGCTCAGTCACCAGTTATCGTCAGCACGAGCGACACCCGGTGACCCGCGTGCTCGTGCCCTGGCTGTTCCATCTCGCGCAGTAGGCATACAGCCCACGTCCAGTGCGCAAGTCCCCTGAATGACGTCGGGACCGATGACGGGGACTCTCATCGGGCGACGTCGCTACTTAATTAAGCAGCGAGAGCGTAATTAGTGTCGACGCTTGAGCGTCTTTACCCCTGTTTAACGAGGCAAGGAGACCTCGACCTGCTGCTACCCTCGAACCTATCATGTCGAATCCAGTCGCCCCCGGATTCAAACGTTGTCAACGTTCTGGCGCGCTGAGCGCGGATGCGTAGTATATCCCCACAGCTGCCGCGCGTCACTCTTGCCGAGCAAGCATTGTGCCGCTAGCGACCGAGCGTGCGATCCTTGAGGGCTCTGGCCACGTCGCGCTTGGCATCCTTGGCCGCGAGAGCGTCGCGTTTGTCATACGCCTTCTTGCCGCGAACGAGCGCCAGCTCAAGCTTCACCAGACCTGAAGGCGCGAAGTACATCTTCAGCGGCACAAGCGTATACCCGGTCTCTTTGGTCTTGCCGATGAGGTACCGGATCTCGTTTCTGTGGAGGAGCAGCTTGCGAGCGCGGTTGGGATCAACGTTGCCCCGGTTACCGTGGCTGTACGGCGACACGTGGACGTTGTGCAGCCACACTTCGCCGCGCTTCACGGAGGCGAACGCATCGCGCAGGCTCGCCTTGCTCTCGCGCAGCGACTTGACCTCGGTACCGGTGAGCGCAATGCCCACTTCCATGGTCTCTTCCACCGTGTAGTCGTGGAAAGCCTTCTTGTTGTTGGCTATCAGTCGTTCTTCTTTCGGCATTGCTGCTGTTCCGCCTAAGGTGTGAAATCGGTGCCGGGCTCAAGACGCAGGACGAACGCCGAGAGAAGCCTCACGGTGTTCTCCATGTCCTCGAGCGAGAGCACTTCGGTGGGTGTATGCATGTAGCGAAGCGGGACGCTCACAAGCGCTGCGGCCTTGCCGCCGCGCGTAAGCTGGATCGCGTTTGCGTCGGTGCCGGTGCCGCGGGGCGCGCCCTCGACCTGGTACGGGATATTCTCGGCCTCAGCGGCCTCGCAAAGGAGCGAGAACACCTTGGGGTTGATATTGGCGCCTCGGCTGATCGCGGGACCCGAGCCACACTTGACCTCGCCGTGCTTGCGCTTGTCGATGTCGGGATAGTCAGTCGCATGCGTCACCTCAACGGCGATGCCAACGACCGGATCCACGCCATATGCGGAGGTGATACCGCCACGCAGGCCGATCTCTTCTTGCACGGTCGCGGCTGCGATCAGGTCGCTCTTCGCGCCACCCGCTTCCTTGACCGAGCGAAGCACCTCAGCAGCGATCCATGCGCCCATCTTGTCGTCGAAGGCGCGCGAGACGGCCATGTTGTCGCCGAACGTCTGCATCCCGACCGCATAGGTCACCGGATCGCCGATGCGAACACGCTTCTTGACGTCCTCGCCTTTCATGCCGAGGTCGATGAACATCTTATGCATCTTCACGACCTGCTTGCGCTCTTCCTCTTCGAGCAAGTGAATCGCCAGGCGGCCGAGCACTCCGAGGAGCGGGCCCTCAGACGTATGCACGGTAACGCGGGCGCCCGGCAGGATCTGCGGATCGTGTCCACCGATACCGGCGAACGCACAGAACCCGTCGTCGGTGATGTACGTGACCATGAAACCGATCTCGTCGATGTGACCGGCGAGCATGACCGAGGGGCCGCCAGCGGTGCCCTTGAGAAGAGCGTGAACGGAGCCCATGACGTTGGTCTCCACGGAGTCGGCGATCGGAGTGACGTACTCGCGGAACACCTTGGCGGCCGGCTGCTCGTAGCCGGACGGCGACGGGGCTTCGACCAGGGCATTCAGGAAATCGAACGACTCAGCACGCATGAAACGGCCTCCTCGATGAATAGCGGATAAGACATGTCAGTGTACCGCCGAGCGCTGACTCGCGCCACCGCAGCTACGCGACCTCGAAGTCGATCTTCCTCTCGGCCACGCTTACGCTGATGATGCGCACCTTGAGCCGCTGCCCGAGTCGATACTGAGTTCCGCGATTCTCCCCTTTGAGCAAGAACCGCTCGGCCTCGAATCGGTAGTAGTCGTCGGTGAGCGTCTGAACATGCACGAGCCCCTCGGCCGTGTTGTCGAGGGCAACGAAGAAGCCGAACGCCGCGACGCCGGTGATGATGCCTTCGAACTCCTCGCCCAGGTGCTCCGACATGAGCTGTACGAGCTTCACCTTCTGCGACGAGTCCTCGGCGGATTCGGCCTCTCTCTCCATCACCGAGCAGTGCTCGGCCAGCCAACCCAAATCCCCCGCCATGCTGGCGGTCGGCTCCTTGCCAAGCGACTTGGTGAGCTGAGCCTTGAGCAGGCGGTGGACGATGAGATCCGGGTAACGTCGGATGGGGCTCGTGAAGTGGCAGTATGCGTCGCTTGCCAACCCGAAGTGGCCCTCAAGGATCTCCGAGTAGCGCGCGCGCTCGAGTGCCCTCAGCAGCAGCGAATTGACGAGTCGCTCCTCGGGACGGCCGTGGGCGAATTGGACGATCTTCTGGAACGTCTGCGGGCTGGCACCGTGGATGTCCTTCATCGGATAACTGAACTCCTTGAGGATCACGGCCGCCTGAGCAAGTGCGTCGGGATCGGGGTCCTCGTGGATGCGGTACATCATCGGCGCTTCGGCGTCGCGCATGTGGCGCGCTACGACCTCGTTCGCCAACACCATTGCCTCCTCGATCATGTTGGTGGCAACCGTGCGCTTACGCAGCACGACTTCGAGTGGCTTGCCGTCGGCATCAAGCTTGACGCGTGCCTCGACGGTGTCAAAGTCGAGCCCGCCGCGTGCGATACGCCGCTTGTGAATCGAGTCGGTGGCCGAGCGGAAATCGGTGAGCATCCGCTTGAGCTCCTCATCCGGGAACTCGCCCGACGACAGGAAGCGGTCCACGGAGTCGTAGTCCAGCCGGTGGTCGCTTCGCATGACCGAGGGGTAGAGCCGGTATGCTTCTACGAGCCCGGTCTTGTCCAGGTCCATCTCGGCGGTGAAGGTCAAGCGGTCCTCGGCGGGATTGAGCGAACAGACGCCGTTGCTGAGGCGCTCGGGGAGCATCGGGATGACACGGTCCACCAGGTAGACCGACGTCGCGCGCATGCGTGCCTCTTCGTCGATGACGCTCCCCCACGGCACATAGTGGCTGACGTCGGCGATGTGCACCCACAGGCGGAAACCGCTCCCCCGGCGCTCAATGGAGATCGCGTCATCAAAGTCCTTAGCATCCGTCGGGTCGATGGTGATCGTGAACAGGTCGCGCACGTCCTCCCGACCTCGCTTGAGCTCACCTTCGACGTCTTGCGAAAGCGTGTTGGCCGCTGCTTCAACCTCCTCGGGGAAAGCGGTCGGGAGTGAGTGTTCGCGGATGACGATCTCCACGTCCACACCCGGCGCGTCAGCGCGGCCGAGCACCTCCTCGATGACCCCCTGCATCGCGTCGCGCTGGGTCGCGTAGCGCGTGATGCGCACAACGACGATATCGTTCGGCTTGGGCCTGGGACCATCGGTGAGCTTCACGAAGATGTCCGAGCGAACCCTCGCGTCGGTTGGCGTGACGATGCCGAGAGCGCCGTGGCGTTCAAAGGTCCCGACAACGTGCGTGACGGCGCGCTCCAGAACCTGCATGATCTCGCCGGCGCGTCCCTCTCGGGCACGCTGGTTGTGGAGCCTGACGGCTACTGTGTCGCCATGCATGGCGCCGCCCGTGTCCCCACGACCAACGTAGATGTCACCGACAGGAGTGACAACAAACGCGAAGCCCTTGCGGTTCATGCCCACTCGGCCAACCAGCAGACCGCGCTGCTTCAGGGCGATGTACGTGCCGCCAGCACCCTCGGCAACAGCACCAGCGCGCACGAGCGAGCGCAGCACGACTTGGATGCGCTCCTCCGAGAGACCTTCAGGCTCCAGGGACGCGGCAAGATCCTCAGCAGTCATCGGTTTGCCCGAACCAGCGCGCAGCGCCTTCATCACAAGCTTGTCAGGACGCACGTAGACCTCCGGTGGTAGCTCCAGCAGGTGGTTGCTTGCCGCGATGCCCGAATCTCTGTATGGTGCAACTCTACACCCAGCGTTCGGAGAGCACATGCAGCACCCACGGGAACTCACGCCGACCCTCATCGGGACCGGCACCCTCACAAACCTTCGCGACATGGTTCGCGCTATGGAGACGGTTGAGAGCTTCGGCTACCGCTACGCCGTCGACGGCGAAGCGATTACCGAGGGTCGTGCGTCGCTCGTGAAGATCATGGCGGATCCGGACTCGGCAACGCTTCTCGTGAACGGCTGCCTGTTCCTGAACGTCGCGAGCTTCCGCTACCTCAACTTCTCCAGCGAGGACGGCAACACGCGCATCGAACTGCATGGCGACGGAATAGTCCTGGAGATGGATCCAATCGACGAACCCGAGCCCCGTGAAGGCCGCCCGGTCATCCGGCTCATGGACGAGATCGCATTCGATCCGCAGACGTACGTCAGGCTCGACGACGACGAGGATGAAGACTAGAGCTTCTTGCGAAGCACCTCTAGCGCACGCTGGTACTGCGTGTCCGTCTTCTTGTCCGCCTGCTTCTCGGCATCCATCTTCACGACCGTCTCGGGCACAACGCCCCTCTTATCGATGACGCGACCCAGCGGCGTGAGATAGTGCGCAATCGTGAGCTTGACGGCTCCTCCGAAGGAGAGCTCCTCAATCTGCTGTACGCTCCCCTTGCCGAACGACGTCACGCCGACAGTAGTCGCGCGCTTGTAGTCCTGAAGCGCGCCAGCAACGATCTCGGATGCTGATGCGGAGTTCTCATTCACGAGAACCACGAGCGGTGCGTCGGTTGCCACATCACCGGTGGCGCGATAGGTTTCGTCAGCGCCCGCCACACGACCGTCGACGCTCACGACAACGCCGTCCTTCACGAACAGCGAAGTCACATCAACCGATGCCGAGAGAAGCCCGCCCGGATTGTCTCGCAAGTCGAGTACGAATCCCTTCGCGCCCTCCTTGGTCAGCGACTTGATGGCGTCACGTACTTCATCGCCGGAGTGCTGGTTGAAGGAGTACAGCCGGATGTAGCCGACGTCCTTGCCGACAAGCTCACTCTCAATGTTGGGTACGTCGATCTTCGCCCGGGCGATGTTGAAGATGATCGGCTTGTCTGAGCCTTCGCGCGTGACGCCGACCTTGACCTTTGTGCCGATCGGGCCACGAATGCGCTTCACGACCTCGTCCAACTCCCACTTGTCGCGCGTAACGCCATCAATGGAGACAATGACATCGTCGGACTTGAGCCCGGCGGCCTTCGCGGGCGTGTCATTCAGTACGGTCACGACATACGCGAAGCCGTCCTTCTCAGAGATGGTGATACCAATACCGTAGAATTCGCCGGTCGTCTGCTCATTGAAGTACTGGAAGTGGTCCTTGTTGAAGTACGCCGCGTACGGGTCGTCGAGGGACTCAAGCATCCCCTTGACGACTCCGGCTGTCAGCGAAGCTTCATCGCTAGGCTCAAGGGCTTGCGCGTTGATGATGCGTTGCACTTCCGCTGCTGCCCGCGAAGGAGTCGGCATGGTTTCCGAAACGCCCGGAACCAATCCGCCCGCAGGGAACGCGCGGTCGTACAAGATGCCGCCCGCGAAAGCTCCAACACCAAGCGTCAGCACAAGGGCTGCGCCGAGAACGTACTTCAGCACTCTGTTCATATGATTAGACCTTCAGGTAACGCCTCAGAGCGACGGCGGAGCCAGCGAGACCGATGATCACGCCGCTCAAAACGAGTATGAGTGAAATCTGTACCGAGCTTCCTACTGACAGGGAGACCGGCATGAACGAGATTATTTCCTTGACCTTAGGCATGACGAACCACTGAATCGAGCCAAGGGTCAGAAGCGCCAAGAATGCGCCGAGGAGACTCTGAAGCGTGCCCTCGAGCAAGAACGGCGTGCGGATGAACCAGTTCGACGCACCAACCAGACGCATGATGCCGATTTCCTTGCGGCGCGCATAGATTGCGATACGAATCGTGTTGTTGATGAAGATCAGACTGATCACGGCCAGCATGACGATGAAGACGACACCGACGGCTCGCAACACCCGGGTGAACGCGAAGAGCTGATTCACGATCTGCTGACCGTATTTCAACGACTTCTCGGGGTCATCAGGACGGTCTGCGACCTTGATGAAGTTGGGATTGGCCTTGATCATCTCGACTACTGCAGTCACGTCCTGCGGCTTTTCGAGGTCGACATCAAGCGATGCCGGCAGCGGATTTACCTCTAGCTGGTCGATGATCTCAGGGCTGTCCGCCATCGTCAGTTTGAACTCCTCGAGCGCCTTCTCCTTCGAGGTATATGTCACGTCCTTGACGCGCGCATCAGCCACGAGGGCCTTGTTCATCGCATCAACGTCAGCCGGCGCGGCGCCATCTTTGAGGAAGACTCGAATCGAGACCTTCTCCTCGACCGAGCGGACGACCTGACCAACGATCATGCTGGAAGCGAGCGAAGCGCCAACGAGTAACAGCGACAAGTAGATGGTGATGACGGCACCCAGACTCATCACCCAGTTGCGGCGGAAACTCTGTATCGACTCGCTCATGAAATAGCCGATGTTAATCGCCATAGCCGTACACCCCACGATCCTGGTCGCGAATGACGCGGCCGTTTTCAAGTGCGATAACGCGCTTGCGCATTGAATCGACCATCTCTCTGTCGTGAGTTGCCACCAGCACGGTGGTGCCGGTCTTGTTGATGCGGCTGAACAAGCTCATGATGCCGAGTGACGTAGCCGGGTCGAGGTTCCCGGTCGGCTCGTCGGCCAACAGAAGCGGCGGCCGGTTCACGAAGGCACGCGCAATGCTCACGCGCTGCTGCTCGCCACCGGACAGCTCGTCAGGGTAGCTGTTGATCTTCTCTTCAAGGCCGACCAGACGCAGCACCTCAGGCACCTGCGTCCGAATCACGTGCTTGCTGCGGCCGATAACCTCAAGTGCGAATGCAACATTCTCGTACGTGGTCTTGTTGGGCAGAAGCTTGAAGTCCTGGAAGACGCAGCCGATATTGCGCCGCAGGTACGGAACCTTCCAGTTCTTCATCTTGGTGAGATCCTGGCCCGCCACGACGATGGTTCCCTCCGATGGCAGCAGCTCTCGCTGCATCAGACGGATGAATGTGGACTTTCCGGAACCAGAGTGTCCGACGAGGAATACGAACTCGCCTTGCTCGATCTCCACGTTCACGTCGTAGAGAGCGGGTTTGTCAGCACCGTAGGTCTTGCTGACGTTCCGCATCGATATCATGGGTGCTCCATCTGTTGACAACGATTCCCGGGCAATTCTAGCAAACCGGCTGCCTTGCCTGCATTCTCACGCCGCCGACGTTGTTCGAACCTCACACGTTCTTCACAGGCGCTGAGCAACAGCCTCGCGTGCTGCAGCGGCAATGTCGCTCGCCGTAAGGCCGAAATGAACCATGAGCTCCTCAGGATCGCCTGAGGTGCCAAATACATCGCGAACCCCTACCCGGCGAAGCGGAGCAGGTACATGCTCACCTAGAACCTCCGCAATTGCCGAGCCAAGTCCACCGATGATCGAGTGCTCTTCGCACGTGACAACCGCGCCCGTCTTGGTGACTGACGCCACGACGGTGTCGACGTCGATGGGCTTGATGGTTGCGACGTCGAGAACCTCGGCAGAGATACCCTCGGCTACTAACATCTCGGCAGCAGCAAGCGCGCGCTCGACCATCACGCCGCATGCCGCGAGCGTGACGTCCGTGCCCTCACGCAATACGTACGCGCGACCGAGCTCAAAGACGAACTCCTCGTCGTATACAAGCGGCACAGCTGCCCTGCCAAGACGAACATAGAACGGGCCCGGGGTCTCGGCGGCAACTCGAATCGCCGATGCCGCAGCGCGTGCGTCCGCGGGGACCAGCACTCGCATGCCGGGGAGCACGCGCATGAGCGCGATGTCCTCGAGCATCTGGTGGCTGCCGCCGTCAGGACCAACGGTGATGCCCGAGTGCGTGGGGCAGAGCTTTACGTCCAGGCTCGAGTAGCACACGGTATTGCGAACCTGGTCATATGCCCGGCCGGTTGCGAACACCGCAAATGAGCCGGTGAAAGCAACCTTGCCTGCCACAGCCAGACCTGAAGCGGTGCCGATCATGTTCTGCTCAGCGATACCGGCGTTGAAGAACCGCTCGGGATACGCCTTCTCGAATGTGGCGGTGGTCGTGGACTTGGAAAGGTCAGCCTCTACAACGACGACGTCCATGCCCTCGCCAGCGAGCTCGACGAGCGTCGCTCCGAACGCCTCGCGTGTTGCGCGCTTCTCGCTCATCGGGCCTCCTCTCCTTCGCAGCCGAGTTCGGCTAGTGCTGCTGCGGCCTGCTCGGCGGTAGGCGTCTTGCCGTGCCATTCGGCGAGGTCCTCCATGAAGGAGACACCCTTGCCCTTGACCGTCGCACACACCACAGCGACCGGCTTGCCACAGGCCTCGGCACGTGCGCGAGCGCCGCCGAGGGCACCGAGCAGCGCGTCGATGTCGTGGCCGTCGCACTCGACTACATCCCAGCCGAACGCCGCGAACTTGCGGCCGATCTCGCCCAGGCACATTACGTCGTTGCATGAGCCGTCGATCTGCAGCCCGTTGTTGTCGATGATCGCGACTACGTTGGTCAGGCCGTGGTGCGGTGCGAACATCGCCGCTTCCCAGACCTCGCCCTCCTGAAGTTCGCCGTCGCCGAGCAGGCAATAGACGGTTGGCTCGGTCGCGCCGTCCAAGCGCAGCCCGAGTGCCATGCCATTGCTGATAGCCAGACCCTGGCCGAGCGACCCTGTCGACACTTCGACGCCGGGAGTCTTCTTGCAGTCGGGGTGACCCTGCAGGATGGATCCCAGTTTGCGCAGCGTTGCGAGGTGCTTGCGATCGAAGTACCCCTCCTCGGCAAGCGCGGCGTAGAGAACCGGTGCCGCGTGACCCTTGGAGAGCACGAAGCGGTCGCGCTCGGGCAGTGCAGGGTTTGCGGCGTCGTGACGCATGACTGCGCCATAGAGAGTAGCGGTGATGTCAGCTGCCGAGAGCGAGCCGCCGGGATGCCCCGACCCTGCCTCGGTAAGCATACGCACTATGTCGCAGCGCATGCGCCGCGCGAGTTCGCGCAGCTCGTCGGATGTGCGTACCTGTGCCATCTAGACTCCATTCTCCTTAAAGCCTTCGCCGAGAGCTTCGTGAATGTCCGAGATAATCATGAACGCGCCAGGATCGACGGCATGAACAAGCGCTTTCAATGCGTCGAGCTCGCGACGGGAAACAACGGTGAAGATCATCTCACGGGCCTCACCCGAGTACATGCCTCGGCTGCTCAGTCCGGTCGCTCCGCGACCAAGCTCATGCAAGATCGCATCGGCGATTCTGTCGGAGTGCTCGGAGATGATGTAGGCGACCTTTTCCACCGAGAGGCCCTCTTGCACCAGGTCTATGACTCGACCCATGATCACTACCGCAACAGCACCGTACAGCGCCAGATCGGGGCCGAACTTAAGTGCCGCTACGAGCGTGACGGATGCATCCGCCGCGAGCATCATCTGACCGACACCGAAGTTGCTTCGGTCTGCGAGGAGCTGCGCCACGATGTCCGTGCCGCCAGTGTTGCCGCGAGCCTTGAAAACCAGACCCATCCCGATACCGGTTACGACGCCGCCATAGAGTACAGCAAGCAGCGGATCATGCGAGGCGAGATGCGGCGTGAACGGCGCGAGTCCGTCAACGGCGACCGAGAGCGCGACCATACCGTAGATGGTCTTGGCGCCGTAGCGCCACCCCTTGAACGACACCGCCACTACGAGGAGCACGAGGTTCATGGCAAGCATCATCACGCCGACGGGAACTGTTAATCCTTTGTCCTGCAGCGTGTAGTACAAGACGGTCGAAAGGCCGGATACACCACCGGCAACAAGCTTGTTTGGGATCAGAAACGCATCGAGACCCCATGCCGTGATCAGGATACCAACGGTCATGAACAGGTAGTCCCTGAATCGGCGGCTCTTGAGGACGCCTTGCGGCGCCACACGGGACATCATTCTCGCGACCATCCCTACCACACCCCTCCGGCGTCGATTCTCGGCCGATCGCGCTTCTGGCCGAGGAACTCAAGAACGGATGCAGCGCTTCGGTTCACGATTCGCTCTTCCGGGAATGCGAGCTCCTCGGCAACAGCAAGCGCATTTGAGAACTCTCCAACGAGCAGGTGATAGTGCGCATCAGAGCTGACGGCGATGCTCGCGCCTGCGTCACGCGCCGTCTCAGCGAACTCGCGCTCGCGGGCGACTGACACGTTTCGGCCACTGCGCGGGTCGAACGAGTAGTTGTTCAGCTCAAGGATGACGCCATGACGCACGGCAGCAGCAACAGCCGCGTCGATGTCCACGGGAAACTCGGCCTCGTTACCGGGGTGCGTGATCATGTCAACAAACGGGTTCTCGATAACGCGGAGGAGGGCCTCTGTGTTTTTGACACGATCGCCCTCGTCAAAACCGCACTGCGGGTGGAGGCCGACCGCAACGAAATCGAGCATAGAGAGCATTTCATCGGGCAGATCGATACCGTTCTCGGTTTCAAGGCATGGATTGGCTTCGCACCCCTTGAGGATACGAACGCCATTGAGCACTGATGGAATAACCTTCATGTTCCAGAAGTACCACAGATGTGCGCCACCGGGGACGTTCGGACCATGGTCGGTGACGGCAATGAGCTCAAGACCGCGCGCTGCCGCGGCGGATGCAACCTCGGTCACGGTCGAGTACCCGTGGCCGGACGCGACCGTGTGCGTATGCAAGTCCGCAAGCAGGCGCATCTACGCGTCGCCGCCCATGGCGGTCGCGGTCTCGTGCGAAACCCGCCAGCGGTGGTACCCGACGATGAACTCATCGATTTCGCCGTCCAAGACGCGATCCACCTGACTCGTCTCGGTGGCTGAGCGCACGTCCTTCACGAGCTGATACGGATACAGAACGTAGTTGCGAATCTGACTGCCGAACGAGATGTCGAGCTTCTCGCCTCGAAGCGCGTCGAGCTCGGCCAGACGCTTCTCCTCCTCGATCTCGTAGAGTCGTGACCGGAGGATCGTCATGGCGCTCTGCTTGTTCTTGAGCTGGCTCTTCTCGTTCTGGCACGTCACAACAAGTCCGCTCGGCAAGTGGGTGATTCGGACTGCCGAGTCGGTGGTGTTGACCGACTGCCCGCCGGGACCGCTTGAGCGATAGACGTCGACGCGAAGATCCTCGTCCCTGATCTCCACCGGGACTTCATCCGGAAGGACAGGGAGGACTTCGATCCTTGCGAACGTAGTTTGCCGACGCTTCTTCTCGTCTGTCGGGCTGATCCGCACGAGCCTATGCACGCCGACTTCGGACTGCAACATGCCGTACGCGTTGCGACCGTGCACTGTGAATACGGCCCGGTCGATACCGATCTCAACGCCAGCGGGCGCGTCGTGCAAGTCGACCTTCCACTTGCGACGCTCAGCGTACTTGGTGATCATGCGCATGAGCATCTCGGCCCAGTCCTGAGCCTCAAGACCGCCCTGACCCGGGATGATGGTGACAATTGCATCGCCGTGATCGAACTCGCCGGTGAACCATGATGCCAGCTCGATGTCATTGATGCGCCGGAGCAAGTCACGCTCGTTCCCGGCAGCCTCAGCAGCTAGGTCTTCATCATCTTCGGCAACGGCAAGCTCGTTGCCGACCTCGAAGTCATCAAGGTCGGCTTCTATTCTTTCGTACGCCTCGATCTCATCTCGGAGCTCGGCGGCCTTTGACATCACCGCTTGTGCGGCTGACGAGTCGTCCCAGAATCCGGGCTCGGCGGCGCGCTCTTCAAGCGTGGACACCTCCGCCCGCTTCGCTTCGAGGTGTAGGTATTCGCCGATGCGCACAACCCGCGCGCGCATCGCCTCGATTTGTTGAGTGCGATCTTCAATCATGGTGAACCGGTTTCAATCGACGCGGTCAGGACTCGGAGCGGCTCAGGGCATTGGCCCCAGCCGCCCGGGTCATGCGCTTGCGCCGTGGCAGTGCTTGTACTTACGTCCGCTTCCACAGGGGCACGGGTCGTTACGGCCAACATCTGTGAATGGGTCCGTCTTGTCCTTCTCGATGGTATGTCCGCCGCCCTTGCCCGCGACCGCTGCCGCCTTCGAAATGGCGTCCCCTGAGGGACCTTCGATCGAAGCGGCTGCCTGCTGCAACGCACCGGAGAAGATGGTCTGCTCGGTCGGTGCCGAGTAGCTCACCGGCTGCGCGAGAATCTCGGGAGCACGGGTCTCTTGCACCACCTGGATGTGCATGATCGTGCGCAAGAAATCGTGATTGGACTCCTCCACGAGGAATCCGAACATCTCGTAGGCCTCGCTCTTGTACTCGACGAGTGGGTCGCGCTGACCCATGGCCCGCAGACCGATTCCCTCGCGCATGTAGTCCATCTCAAGCAGGTGGTTCATCCAACGAGTGTCAATGACTCGAAGCATGACCTGTCGCTCAAGTTCGCGAAGGTTCTCGCCGCCGAGCTGCTCCTCCTTGCGAGCGTACGCCGCAAGCGCCGCCTCCGTGAGCTCGTCAGCGAGCTCGAACGGATTCTCAACGGTGCTCTTCAGCTCTGGTGTCACAAGGTCGAGTCCGGTGAGACTCTTCAGGTCCTCGGTAAGCCCGTCCCAGTCCCATTCTTCCGAGTAGGACTTCTCCGTGGAATGCTCTTTGACGATGCGGGTGATGGTTTCCCCCATCATCTCGGTCACACGACCGTGGATGTCCTTACCGTCGAGAATGCGATTGCGCTCGCCGTAGATAACCTGGCGCTGTGTGTTCATGACATCGTCGTACTCAAGCACGTACTTGCGGGCTGCAAAGTTCTGGGCCTCGACCTGGCGCTGAGCACCCTCGATGGCCTTGCTGACCATACCCGCCTGAATGGGCATGTCTTCCGGAATCTCGGTGCGCTCCATGAGACCCGAGACGCGCTCCATCCGGTTGCCGCCAAACAGCCGCATAAGGTCGTCCTCAAGCGACAAGTAGAACTGCGATGCACCCGGGTCGCCCTGACGGCCTGCGCGACCGCGAAGCTGGTTGTCGATTCGCCGCGACTCATGACGCTCGGTGCCGAGAATGGCGAGGCCTCCCGCAGCCACGACTTGCTTGTGCTCCTCGGCGCAGATCTCCTTGGAACGTTCGAGAGCCGAGGCAAGCTGCTCCTCGGTGGCCTCCTCTGGCTTGATACCGCGCTCGATCAGAATCTCGTCAGTCAGAAAATCCGGGTTGCCACCGAGAACGATGTCGGTTCCTCGGCCAGCCATGTTGGTGGCGATGGTGACCGCACCGAGGCGGCCTGCCTGCGCGATGATGTGAGCCTCTTGCTCGTGGAACTTGGCGTTGAGCACCTTGTGTGTGATGCCACGCTTCGTCAGCATGCGCGAAGCACGCTCGGAGTTCTCGATCGAAATCGTGCCGACAAGGCACGGCTGACCCTTCTCGTGACGCTCGACGATCTCCTCAACCACAGCGCTGAACTTGCCCTCCACGTTGCGGTAGATGAGGTCGTTTCGATCATCACGAACCATCTCGCGGTTCGGCGGGATTACGGTAACCGGAAGCTTGTAGATCTCGCGGAACTCCTGGTCCTCGGTCACGGCGGTACCGGTCATGCCGGCGAGCTTCTCGTACATGCGGAAGAAGTTCTGCAACGTGATCGTGGCGAGTGTCTGGTTCTCCTCGCGAACGTGCTGCTTCTCCTTGGCCTCTATAGCCTGATGGAGACCTTCCGAGTAGCGCCTACCGACCATGAGACGTCCGGTGAACTCATCAACGATGAGGACTTCCCCGTCTTTGACGACGTAGTCAACGTCGCGCTTGAACATGAACTGCGCCTTGAGTGCCTGCTGGAGGTGGTTGACCATCTGCCCTGACGGATCGGAGTAGAGGTCATCTATGCCGAGCATCTGCTCAACCTTGGCGATGCCAGCCTCGGTCGGGGCGATCGTGCGCTTCGCCTCATCGAACTCGTAATCTTCGTCGGCCTTGAGACGAGGCACGACCTTAGCGAACGACTTATACGAATCCGCCGACTTGGTGCCGGCTCCAGAGATGATGAGCGGCGTGCGCGCCTCATCGATGAGAATCGAGTCCACCTCGTCGACGATCGCGAAGCTGTGGCCACGCTGCACCCTGAGCTCAGGGCGGGTGACCATGTTGTCGCGCAGGTAGTCAAAACCGAACTCGCTGTTCGTGCCATACGTCACGTCAGCCTGGTACGCAGCCTTGCGACGCTCGGGATCCATCTGGGACTGCACGATGCCGACTTCCAGGCCGAGGAAGCGATAGACACGGCCCATCCACTCGCTATCTCTCTTGGCGAGGTAGTCGTTGACGGTAACCACGTGCACGCCCTTGCCTGCTATCGCGTTGAGGTACACAGCGAGCGTGGCAACGAGCGTCTTGCCCTCGCCGGTCTTCATCTCGGCGATCATTCCGCGGTGCAGGACGATGCCGCCGATGAGCTGCACATCAAAGTGACGCATGCCGAGGGCACGCACGGCGCCCTCGCGGACAACCGCGAACGCCTCAGGCAGCAAGTCATCAAGTGACTCGCCGTCGGCAACACGAGCGCGGAACTCCTCGGTCTTGGCGCGCAGCTGCTCGTCCGTGAGCGGCTGGATCGACGCCTCTAGCGAGTTGATCTGCTCGACGAGGGCGTCGTACTGTCGCATTTGGCGACCCTCGCCCATGGTAAGGATCTTGGTCAGAATGTTGGCCATTTATGGTGACCTCGCGGATTCTTGAGTGGGGGTAAAAAACACTCCAATTCTAGCACAGGCAGGGCCAAACGCCGCCGGTTCGCAGGTGCGACAGAGCACCACTTTGGCAACGCCTCACGAAGAGCGACCCCGGGCCGACGCGCGCCCGGGGTCGCTCCGCACAAGGTCGGAATCGCAGAGCCCCACCGGTCCGTGAACTTGCCGTCAGTTGGTGCCCCTCAGGAGTCTCCCGTCTCCTCACCATCTGTACGTCAAGAACCGCATCGCCCATTCGGGAACCGACCGAACCCGCCCTGTCCGACCGACCCGGATGACCGGGCCGAGGACCACATTACAGGTCGGTTCTAAACAGGTGCTGAACAGACACTAACCCGCCTCTGAATCTTCACGCATCGCCGCGAATACAAAGAAGCCCGCGCCCGCGAACAGCAGCAAATCCCCCACACTCGCGACGCCTCTGTGCCACGTCGGGCCCGGAATCGGAATGATATCGGCCAACCCCTCAAGGCGAGTCTCGGCGGTCAGCGGTTCGTGCAGGAGGTCGAACTTGGGAACAACGGTCGAATCCAGACGAGCCACGGCGTCAAGAGACACCGGCATGGCGCCGTTCGCGACTATCACGACAATGTTGAGGGCTATACCAACGGCCGCTATTGCGAGTCCGAGCCAACGCCGATTCCAGAGAGCGAGGGCAACGAGTCCGATCATGACGGCAACCCAGGCGACGAACGCTATGCGGGACGGCAGCCCAAGCGCAGTTGCAAGACGAGGCACCGCCAGCTGGAAGGCCAGCAGCGGCAGAATCAGGTACTCACCCTTCAATCGCACAGCCCCGAACCGCTTGAGTGATCCGCCAGCAAGCACGCCAACAAGAAGCCCGAGCACAATTCCGTCGAGTAGCAGCACTGCTGACCCCTTGCTTCATCAATCGGGAACGCTACGCCTGGGCAGGTGCCGCAGGAGGCCCCTCCATCGCCAGAATTTGATCATACAGACGCCGCGTCTCCACCGAAGGGTCCAGACCCAGGTCCTCGGCAAGTTTACTCTTGCACGCAACGTACGTCTCGATGGCACCGCTGCGCTGACCGCTGTGTATGAGGTATCTCAAAGCACCCTGGTAGAGATCCTCGCGCCACGGATCCTGGCCGAGGGCAGCCCGCACCATATGCAGCGCCTTCTCGGTATCGCCCGCTTCATGGTGGATCTGCGCCGCGCGCAGCATCGCATCGCCGTAATCGTGACGACAGCGATCACGCATGGGACCGAGCCAGTCGTCGTAGATCTCACCTGGCAACAACTCGCCGCGATACTGCTCGAATACACGCTCCGCCGAGGCTAGCGCCAGCACAGTATCGCCGGCACGGTCCGCCTTGCGCATCGCGACAAGAGCATCCTCGAACTCTGCGTAATCCGATGAAACCGCTGCGGGGACCACTCGGCAAACTCCGCCAACGTGCTCCACGTACGGGCATGGCGCATCCTTCACGCCAAGCGCAAGAGCCCGTTTCATGATGCTCCAGGTCACATAGAAGTTGCTCTTCGCCCGATCTTCGTCCATTTCGGGCCAGAAGTGCTCAAATACCTGCTCACGCGGCATGTCGTGCCCGCGACGTAGCACGAGCAGCGCGAACAGCAAGCGGGCCTTGCGCTTGCGCCAATGCTTGTCTGTCACCACGCCGCTTGGCGTGACGACCTCCATGCCGCCGAACAGACGGATATGCGCCTTTGGGCCACTCGCGCGCTCGCGAAGGAAAATCGCTGCGCCACGTTTGCCGAGCAGACGAACGGCAAGGCGCTCGAGACTCTCGGCGGACAGGAGCATGGCGCTCGCCTCAAGCGCGGGCCGCGCAAAGTCAGGCAGAACCATGCGCAGAAGGTGCGACGGCAGCGCATCCGGGCCAATCGCCTTGGCGAACACGCCGAGCAGCCCCGGAAACGCACGGATGTACATCGCGACTTGCCAGTTCGCGCTCTCTGTGAGGACGTAGTCGACGTGCTGCGCGATTCGCGCCACAGCCGCGTCGGCGTCACCTTGCTGCCGCTCGATCTCCGCAAGGACCATGTCGGCCCGGAGGAGATGATAGGCGGCAGTCCAACTTGCGGCTTCGGAACGTGAGCGCAACGCGAGTTCGCGCGCCGGAGATACGTCGCCGATGGCAAGCATCGAAGCGGCAACCTCGCACCGAGCGAGGCAAGCCATTATTGGCAGTCCGCTTTCCTCCTGAGAAAAGAGCGCAACCGCATGCTCAGCATCTGACAGTGCTTCATCGAGTAGTCCACCGGCACGGCTAATTGTCGACCGATAGACTCGATTGTAGGCAATATTCGACGTGTCCTCGGGGCATACAGCAGAATCAATCGCTTGAGCCATGAGCACACCTGCGCCTGCCGTGTCCCCCGCTCCTGCACGCGCAGCTGCCTCGGTTCCCTTGAAGCTATCAACCAGAAACGTCAGACCCCTGTCTCGAGCGAGAATCTGTGCTGCATCAGACAGCTCAAGAGACGCATGCAGCCTTCCCATCTCGAGTAGCAACGCTGCAAGATTGCCATCACACAGAAGCCGGGATTCTATCGACTGCCCCGGCTCGCTTCGAGCTTCCTTCAGAACGGTCGCAGCCGATGAAACATCACCGCAGATGATGCCGAGAACCAAGAGTATCATCGATACTGACTTCGCACGGGTCCCTGAGCTGACGCCCTTCAGATGATAGAGGCGTTTGTACTGCTCGACGAACTCCCTGCCAGTTGTCACCTCGCCTAGCTGTGCATGAGCGGTCGCCAAATAGGCACTCAACAGTGCAGCGGTGTCGTGGTCGTTGGCTCTGATCGCAGCGTCGCAAGCACGCTCCAGCGGCTCGATGAGTACCCCGAACTCGCAGACGTCAAACCGCAACCTAGCCTCAACCATGAGGCATTCCCTCTCGAGCAATGAGTCGCCTCGTGTAGCAGCGAGCCGACGAGCCGAAGCCGCTCGGTCAAGCGCCTCATGCACTTGGCCGTTGCACCGAAGCAACATCGCACCAAGCAACAAAAGCCGTACGCTACCTGCCTGAGTGGATGCTGGGATCTTCGCAAGTATCGACTCCAGCAGCCCCAGGTTCGCGTCTTCCAGCAGGGCACCTCCGTGGCGCTCTACGCTCTCGACCAGATAATCCGGGTCATTTGCCTGCGACAGAACACTGAACAACCTGCGATAGTCTGCTCTGCCCTCAAGCTCCCTAATGATTGGGTCAAGCGCCCGACTTCCTGCGCTCCGATATGCTTCCAGCGCAACAGCGCCAAATACCTCACCTGCAAGGTCATGCATCTCAAATCCACGCGCTCCAAGTGAGTCCGAAGTTAGCCGTAACAATGGGACTTCAACGGCCGCAGCCAAGACCGTCCCTACATCGGTATGGGTCACCCTCGCGAGTTCTTCAATCGACCCGGCACCTAGCAAGGCGGCCGCCCCAAGAACTCTCACGAGCGGCTCATCCAACTCCGAAATCAAGGCCGTGCGGAGATAATCTCCGACGTCGCGAGGAGCATGCCGGAGAATGTCCTCCACTGTCTGACCAGAGCATGCAACGTGTCGCAACAAGAGCACCAGCAGCGCAGCCTGTCCTCCGGACGAAAGAGTCAAAGCAGAAGCTTCCTGTATAAGTATGCTCCTCTGCGTGACGTGTTCTGCTAGCTCAGCGGTCTGCCCAACGGTGAACTGCAACTCGTCACGAGACACCACCCAAAGGCTGGCATCGTGCGTATTCGCCTTGAACCAACGCCCAACGGTCCTGCAGGTGCAGACCAGTCGAACGCGGCGCCCAAGAAGCCTGCGAAGCATCTCAAGCAGGACGAAAATGGCTTCGGTAGATTCCACGCTGTCGAAACCATCCAGCACCACCATGGACGTGAGCTCGCTCACCCCGGCGAGCTCTGCCTCCAGGCAGTCCCACCCGGACCCGGGCGCTTGCGACACTCGCGCTCCGGTTTCGAGGTGACGGGCGGCGCGCGGTCGAAGCTTTGCGGCCACCGCCCCAGGGAAATCCGCATGACTCGGCGAGCAGCCTCCCATGCTCAGCCAGAGGCAAGCCGCGCCCACGACCTGGGCCAACTGCGCCGCAAGCACCGTCTTCCCATAACCGCCAGGCGCCACCACGACAGTCACATCGGGTGCGGTCAGATTGAACACCTGGATCAAACGATGGCGTGGAATCGCAAAATCATAGCTGGGTACGCCGAAAGGCTTGGTCTCTCCCATGTCTTCCCCCAAACCGGGAGACCCTCCTGAGGTGCTGTGATTGTAATCAATTGACTGCAGTTCTGAAAGAAAATACTCACAATTAAGGGAATTATCATCGGAAGCAGCCAGTGCAAGCTCTCTTCCCCACCTTCCAGAAGCTGGCGGAAGAGCCCGCCTCGTGGGCATCAGGCCGTATCAAGTGATTCGAACGCATCAGCTGTCACCCTGATGACCTCCTGTGGAATCCACCGACCCTCGTCTTCGATTGCAGCCATGAGGTTCACGGCGCTCAGCTGACGCCCAGCGTTGCTGTCCGCTCTGCGGGCCTCATCAGCCAAGCAGCACGCCCTTACGATGGCGCCCCCAAGGAGGGCATCATGGCCGTACGACCCCGACCCCCGCTCCGCGTCCAAGCCCAGCTGCTGGCAATCAACTATTGCTGCCGCCGAAGCTAGGAACGGCACCGCTTGTAGAATCTCCGCACCTTTGTGTGCCCACTCAGCAACCCCATCGTGAGCGATTGATGCTCCGGCGTCTCTATCAAGTGAGCCGATCTCGTGGAGCAGCGCTGCGTAGTTCAGCGCCTCGAGCTTTCGCGCACCCAGACCGAGTCTTCTGCCCACGGCGACTGACATGTTGGCCACCTCTTGAGCATGTCCCGTTCTACCGGCCATGTGGAGCTCGCTCACTTTGGCCAGCGCGCCAATCGTCTCCTGATATGCAGTCTTGACACGTAGGTACATCGCAAACCCGTTTAGAAGAATTGCACCGAGCACGGTCATCACAGGAATAGCCCAGCCCCCCATGGCCGGGTAGACAACTGCCAGAGCAACGCCGAGACACGCCTGCCCAAGGTATATCTGCCACACAGAACGGATCATGCTGCTTCCCTCAAGTATCAAGCTTGAGTCGGCGCTGAGAGCAGCTTGAACGACAAGTGAACCCAACTCAACGGCAACGTACACCGAAATCGCCAAACCAGCCGAGAGCACTAGGGGCATCGAGTCCACCGAAAGGGCAGACTGCAAGGCATACGCCGCACCTAGCGAAACGACGTGACGGTTCGCATCAACGATCACCGACCACAACGACGAACGAGTCATGTGACGGGCGAATATCATTCCCACCAGCAGACCCAAGAACAGGGCCACCATCCCAACTTGCGCAGGAAGAAGCGCCAATGCGGCGCTGGCGGCCAGAGCATCAACCCGAACCACATCTCCACGTGGCAACCTAAGTCCAAGCGCGCCCATTACCATCGAGGCGGCAATGACAGCGAGGAGCAGCGAAGGGTTCAATTCGGTCTGAGCGGTGTTGAATGCGGCGATGATACTCCCGATTGCGGCTGCCAGAACCGCGACTTCCCAGAGTCGACTTCGTGCAACGTTCGGTGCGATGTTGCCACAGGATTGTTGAGTCATGATTCTTGCACTGCTCCGCAATCCTGGAGGTGGCTCAGAAGCGCGTCGACCGCCAACCGGTCCAGTTGTGTACCCGCCACAGCCGTGAGTTCTTGGACCGCAGACTCATGTCCCAGCGCGGCTCTATACGGTCGAGATGATGTCATCGCATCATAAGCGTCGGCAACAGCAAGAATGCGCGCATCCAACGGGATGGAATCAGCGGATAGCCGCATCGGATACCCTGTGCCGTCCATGCGCTCGTGATGAGCAGCGACCACCGGCGCGGACTCGGCCAGAAACTCAACTTCGAGCAACACGCTCGCTCCCTTTGCGGGGTGTTCGCGAATCGCAGCGTACTCCTCCGCATTGAGCGGTCCTGCTTTGCTCAGGGTTGCTTCCGAGATTCCAATCTTCCCCACATCGTGGAGTAAGGCCGCTATCTCAACTCGCTCGATCTGTGCTGCTGCAAGACCCAGTCGGCTCGCGATGGCTTTTGAGTACTCGGCTACTCTCTCTGAATGACCGCGAGTGTATGAGTCCTTTGCTTCCAGTGCCTGAACAAGGGATCTAACAGTATCCGCATAGGCCGCAGAGAGCTCTAGATACACTCTGAAGGTCTTTCGAGCGATGACGAACGGCGCGGCCAGTAGGACCGCGCCAATCCATCCAGCTGAATCAACCACCCTGGCCAACACGAAGCCCAGAAGCGCGAGCGTGAGGAAGCTGATCCAGTAGGACACAAAACTCTGCTCACGCAGGACCCTCGCAAGCGGGAGTCCAGACCGGAGAGCAAGTGCCTCTCCAACAAGCGCGATGTTGACCAAGAAGAAGGCCGTTGCCGCGAGCATCGCCGCGCCGAGGCTTAGCGCGGCGGCGCCCTCAAGCTCTTGGCCTGCCCATGCCAGAGGCAGTCCGCCCAGCCGCAAGAAGATTTCAGACGCCGCGAGGATGGACAATACCAACTGAGCGCTATTGAACAACTGAACGTCGACCGGACGGTGATCACGCACATCCTGGATTGACACACTTCCCACGAGTGCAACCAGGGATGCGGCGACGGGCCCATCATAAAGAAGTGCGGCGAAACCAAGGGCGAAGCCCAGTGAGACTGAACCCGAGAGTGGAAGCTGGAAAGCTAGGGTCTCTGCCAGGAAGGCGAACGCCCCAAGCACGATGACCGATTTCCAGTCTCGTACGGGCGTTGTTTGAGCCAGCCATCCGAATGCGAGGACGGCGGCAACGACTGTCGCAAAGTAGTAACACCTCAGCTTCATGCGCAACCTTCAATTGTGGGAAAACTGAACCAAGCAGGCGGGCCAACGCCGCAGTGGCAATACCTTGCTATGCGCGGAACCAGGCGCCGCCGCCCAACACGAGCGCGGCGAGAGAGCTGAGCATGAAAATGATTCTCTTCATAGTGAGAAGACCCCCTTTTCAGGTAAATTTCTGGGTCTTCTCCCATTCCGCTAGTAATGGAAGAACGCTGTCCGCTCCGCTAGTAGATGTTGCTGACAGTGTTCAAACCGATTCTCACGGCGTTGGCCCAAACTTGGAAGCTATGTGGTTGTCAAGAAGCCCATCCGTCGATTGATCGCATTCAGCGTCGCCCTGACGATTGAGTCCTTCTCGTTCTGTCGCACTAGCGCTGAACCTGAGAATGCCTGCTCGCCTAATGATGTCACAAGAACGATGCACGACACTGCCACCGATTCCCGGCCAAGCCTAACTACTTCAACATCCTCAAGCGCAAAACTCATGCTTCCGTGCAGATACTGCTCAACCGCGTTGAGTGTGGCCTGCGCCACAAGTCGCTTCCGGCCGGTCTGACTAGCCGGCCCCGACGCGGCCCCGACATAGATGTCGCCCTCCAGCTCGAGCGTGACGGTACTGTTCGCCTGGGTGCCGGTAACTTCGGCATTGATGGCGTGAATTCGCGCACGGGGGTGGATTTTGGACTCCTGTTTTGGGAGTGCATCCGGGCCAAGCTGCGCGATCGAGATGATCTTGTGATCGATCGCAATACCGAACGAGGCGATGATCGTCGACTCGATGTCTCGAACAAGCTGCTTGGGCGACTTCGTCGGCAGAGCCAGCACATGAATCTCCTCGATGAGGCCATCGGAAGACGCGACCACGCGCGCAGCTTTGATTTCTGCAACCTGAGAGAGGGCTTCCTCAATCTCAGCAATGACCGCCAGCGATGCGGTGTTCTCCACTCGGGACCCCCTGCGTTGTGTTGGTCCAACTCGGCTTCGACTGTAGAGCGTTTGCGGCCCACCCATGGATATCATGCTCAACGATAGTCTGCGGTTTTGCTGCGTGTCAACTGAAATCGGGTCGCTTGATACTGTGAGTTACAAGGCTAAAGGGAGGCGTTTCCGCCTCCCTTGTCCAATTTCTACTATGCGTTGCGCTGACTACTTGGGCTCAATCAACCCATAATCACCATCGTGGCGACGGTACAACACGTTCACATCATCTGTCTCGGCCGAGGAGAATACGAAGAAATCATGACCGAGAAGCTCAAGCTGGAGAATCGCTTCCTCAGCAGACATCGGCTTGAGCTCAAGAGCCTTCTTCTTGACGATACCGGGCTCTGTTTCAAGCGGCATGACCGCGACCGGAGGCATGGCGCCGACAGACTTGTGGCGGTCAAAGACCTTTGTCTTGAACTTGCGGACCTGGCGCTCCAGCTTCTCCGAGACAAGGTCGATGGCTGCGTACATGTCTGGCGATGCTTCCTTCGCGCGAATCACGTGCCCTTTGGTGTAGACCGTCACTTCCGCGACTTGTCCGTTCTCGATGGAGGGATTCCGCTCGGCAAACAGCTCAACTTCTGCACTCATGATCATGCTGTCAAGAATCTTAGCTACACGACCAATCTTCTCCTCGGCGTAGGCCCGGAGTGCCGGGGTGACTTCCATGTGCCGTCCTTTGATGATCATCTTCATCGTAGGCCTCCCTGTTTGGTCCTTACATACAAGAACATACCCGCGACGCGTCGCCGCAAGCGGCTCATCGCGGGTAAGTATTCCGGCTTCGTCTAGCTGATGTGGCCGAGGAAATCCTTGGTGCGTTCGTTCTGCGGATGGTCGAATACCTGCTCAGGCGTGCCCTGCTCAACAATGACGCCGCCATCCATGAAGACGACCCTGCTGCCAACGTCGCGAGCAAAGCCCATCTCGTGTGTCACCACGAGCATGGTCATGCCTCCCCTGGCGAGCTCTTTCATGACCTCTAGGACATCCCGTACCAGTTCAGGGTCGAGCGCCGACGTCACCTCGTCAAAGAGCATGACAATCGGATCCATCGCCAGCGCGCGCGCGATCGCAACGCGCTGCTGCTGGCCACCAGAGAGTTGCGACGGGTAGTGATCCGCGCGGTCGGACAGACCGACCTTGGCAAGCTGCTCGTCGGCGATGCGAAGCGCCTCGCTCTCGCTACGCCCGAGCACCTTGCGCTGAGCGAGCATCACGTTGCCCCTGGCGGTGAGGTGTGGGAACAGATTGAAACTCTGGAACACCATGCCGATATGCTCGCGAACCTTGTTAACGTTCGAGCCCTGGGCATTGATCTGCACGTCTTCGAGCCACACCTCGCCGCTCGTCGGCACTTCGAGGTGGTTCACACAGCGCAGCATAGTCGACTTTCCTGAACCACTCGGCCCGAGAATAACTACCACTTCACCGCGCTGTACTTCCAGGTCAACACCTTGCAGTACCTCAAGAGCGCCAAAGCACTTGTGGAGATTGACTATACGAACGACCGGCTTCGTCACGGCGCTCACCTCGATCCTGGCGTTGTGGCGGCTTGATCAGGCTTGGAGCTCAGGTCAGGTGTACGGCGACTCCGTCTGGTTGATGGAGCAGCGACAATCCCATGCTCGGACTGGGCCAGCTTCCTCTCAAGACGCCCGACCAGATTGATGAGCGGAATCGTGATTACCAGGTAGTACAAGGCTGCCACGACGTATGCGGTCAGGTTGCCCGACCTTGATACGAAGTTCTGCGACCTCAACATCAACTCGAAGATGCCGACTGCGGCGAAGAGCGCCGTGTCCTTGAAGAGCAAGATGAACTCGGAAGTCATCGTCGGGAGTACTCGGCGCACCGTCTGCGGGATGATGACATACCGCATCGCCTGCCAGTACGTCATGCCGAGAGATGAGGCAGCCTCAAACTGCCCCTTCGAAATCGACTGGATGCCTGCTCGGAATATCTCGGCCAGATACGCCGACGAGTTGAATGCGAGCACGATCACAGCAGAGACGAAGTCAGGGAAGCGCAGACCCATCGTCCGAAGTCCGATGAATACCACGAATATCTGCAAGAAGAGCGGCGTGCCTCGGATGACGTTGATGTAGATCGAGGCGAGCCAACGAACAGGAGGAATCTTCGCCATCTTCATGAACGCGGTACCAAGCCCGCCGATGATTGAAATCGGGAAGGCGATGAGCACGAGTGCCAGGGACATCAGCCATCCAGCGAACAGCAGCGGAACCGCACGCACAAACTGTTGCGGCTTCAGGAACAAGTTGAGGAACTTAACCTTGTTCCACGACGTGACCCAATCCTGGTTGTCCAGCCAGCGCGAGAATGCCTCCGCTCGAGGAGGCGTCTTATACTTGAACGTCAGACCGTCAAGCGAACGTCGCTCCCCCGCCACGCCGGTGGTCGTGGTGCTGTACTCCACGGGAAGCTCATACGTCCCGCCAGCTATCGGAGTCATGACGTTATGGATCTGCATGCTCAGATTGCTGCCTGCCGGGATCGGCGGGTTGAACGTGACAGTCACAACGCCAGTCTCAAGGTCGATTGTGTGCGAATAGTCAGCAGGAATGCGCTTCAGACCGTCAAGCAAAGTGGCCTTAACCGAGGCCTGCTCCGGATCGAAGCCTTTCGGGAACAAGAAGTCGATCTCGGAGACGACCTCATCCGCGTCAGTAGTGGCAGCGAATGTGAACCGTGTGAGCTGACCCCCGGTATCTCGGTCGACTGTGACCTTGGCTGCCGTCATCGCAAACGACTGAGTGGCAAGCGTTAGGGCCATCAGAACAGCTAGAAGTGTCACCGCGAAGAACCTAGATCGGTGCTTATGAGTCAGCTCGCGCATGCGTGCCCCTATGTCTGCCGGACGGTTCACGGGGGGACCTCCGTTACTCGGAAGTCCCCCCGCAGAATACACTTATCGCCGAAGCTAGTCAGCTATTCAGGCAGAATGCCGAACCACTTCTGGTAGATCTCGTTGTAGGTACCGTCGGTCCTAAGCTCGCCGAGGGCCTTGTTGATTGCAGCAGTAAGCTCGGGGTTATCCTTGCTCACGCCGAAGCCGTACTGCTCACCGGTCGGAATCTGAGAGACGATCTCCATGCCGCGGTCGTCGTCCTTGAGAAGCTCGGTCGACACGGGGAGGTCGTTCACGACGGCGTCTACGTTGCCGGCCTGCAGCGCCGCAAACGCGTCAGTCGCGTTCTTGAACGGAACAAGCGTTGCACCTTCGACGTTCTCCTTGGCCCACGCCTCGCCGGTGGTACCAGACTGAACGCCGATCTTCTTGCCGGCGAGCTGCTCAGGACCGGTGTAGGCGGTGCCCTTCGTCATGACAAGCGACTGGTTGGAGTCGTAGTACGCATCCGTGAAGTCGATCTCAAGCTGGCGATCCGGCTTGATGGTCATGCCGGAGGCGATGACGTCGAACTTGCCGCCAGCCTTGAGCGTCGGGATAAGCGTGTCGAAGATCTCGGTCTGGAAGACGACCTCAAGACCGAGCTTGTCGCCGATGGCCTTCATGAGATCGACGTCGAAACCCTCGGCCACATCACCATTCATCGACTCGAACGGCGGGAACGCCGTGTCGGATCCCACGAGCAGCTTGCCGCTCTCGATGGTCTCCAGTGTCATGGTCTCGGTAGGCTCTTCACTGGTGGGTTCTTCTGTCTTTGCCGAGCAGCCCGTCAGTGCGACGGCAAGTACAAGTGCCACCGCCAGTGCGAGTGCCAACCATTTCTTGCTCTTGGACATGGATCCTCCTTCGATGAACACGATGGACACGATGTGTGCCCTCCTCTGCATCACATCGCATAACTATAGCGCAGGTCGCATAGAATGTCAGAGTAAGCTTGATGTATGCAGCGCCTGCGGCTCGATATGCATGAAGGCCAGCGCAATGCGCTGGCCTTCGCTGATGTAATCGAGAATGCTCGAACCGCTATGGAGTGACGCTCGTCTCGGAAGAGGCGGCTGCATCAAGCGACACGAGACCACCGACCCATTTCGTCCGAATCGTCTCGAGGATTCCGTCAGACGATAGGCCGTCGAGCGCTTCGCGCACCGCCGCCTCGAGGTCTGCGGAATCCGGCGCCACGGTCACACCTAGAGCGGTCGCTTCGCCATACTGCCCGGTGAACCGAACCTCGGTAAAATCACGAGCGATGTACGACCCGACCACCGCGTTTGCCGCAACCACGTCGATTTCTCCGGCCTCAAGCGCCTCAAACGCGTCCCGCAGCGAATCAAAGCTCTCGGCGAAACCGACTCCATAGTCGGACTCGAGCTTCCAGAACGTTGGTGATGCCTCCTGGCAGCCAACCTTCATGCTGCCGACATTCACCGCCGAGACTTCCGGCGCGTCTGTTCCACTGGCAACAACAGAGAAGAACGCGGATCCATCGGTGATGTAGGAACCCGCGGGCGTCACGCCTGTAAGGACGGCATCTGTGATGGGCATGGCTGCAAGAGCAATGTCAATCTGCTTGCCCTTGAGCGCCGCAGGGATGTCGGCGATCTTCACATCGACTATCTCAAGGGTCAGACCGAGTCGCTCGGCAAGCGCTGCCGCCACATCGATATCGATGCCAACCTGCTGCCCGTTATCCTTGCCCGCGAACGGCGGATACGAGAGGTCGACGCCTGCCCGCAGCACGCCTTCAGACGCAATCACCGGCGGTGCGATCTTAGGCTCGAGCGCAGACGGCTCCTCGCCGCCCCCGCAACCAGCGATCGTGAAGAGCATGATTGCCGAGAGTGCCAGCGCAAGTGCACGCCTGGGACGAGTCATCTGATTCCTCCAGTCATAGAGCACGTAGTGCTTCCATCCGGCTGACCTGGTCTTTGGCCCCACACTCGCGTACAGGAGCTTTCGCTTGATGCTATCTCACTACCGACCCTCTCGCCCGCCAACCGGGATGGTTGGACCGGACGGTACGACTTACCCCTAAGACGCGCCATGCTCGCGCGACGGCGAACCGCCGGCTTACGTGGATCCTTTTGGCCGCATCTACCTTGGACTAAGGCGCTTGCGCGCCCGCAACCACAGACCCGGATGGAAGCACAAGAAAGTGTACCAGGAATCGTGATGCTTAATCAGGAACCCAACGCTCCGTGTTGCGCAAAGAGGGTAGAATGACGGTGTCCGCGCACCTAAGGAGGGCCAGCAGTGAGTCAGCCAGGGCCAGGGACCACCGTCTCCGAGTACCTCTTGGAAGGTGTGGCTTCGATTATCTCGGCAGCGGCTGTTGCGGCACTGTTCGGTCTTGGCTCCCAGTGGGCACTCAATGCCATCAGCGGCACCCAGGGACTCCAGGATATCGCACGCATGCTCGTCGGAGGCCTCCTCGGCCTGATCGTCGGCGCGCCGCTCGGGCCGTGGGCTGTGGCGCGATTCAGCAGCCAGCCCTATTCACGCATGCGCGGTTGGGCCGGAGCAGTCCTCGGCGCGGTGACTGCGATGGCGATAATCGCGGCGACTAGCGCTATGGGAGCAGCCTCCTTCTCGGGCTGGATAGCGCTCACCATGGTTGTCATCGGAGCGGTCACGTTCGGCAACCTCCGCCGGAAGTCCGCCTAGACCTCAAGCCCGAGCCACTGCAGCAACTCGCACCTCAAGAGCTCCCGCGGCGAGAAGCGCACGCGTTGCGCCATCGAGCGTGGCTCCGGTTGTGAAGACGTCATCGACAACCAGCACCCTGGATGGCACTGGCACCGCCGGGTGAACCGCGAAGGCGCCAGCCATATTCTCACGGCGCTCGTCGCGTCCAAGGCCTCGCTGATCGGCTCGGCGTGCGGCAACCAGTAGGCGCAGATGCGGGACGTCCAACTCACGAGCAACGTGTCCGGCGAGAGCTGCAGTGTGGTCGAAGCCACGTCGGGCAAGAGCGCGCTCCGACGGCGGAACCGCGCAGACCGCATCGGGCCACCCTCGCCAAGACTCACAGGCTGCGGACAGCAGCGCGCCGAGCAGGACCGCGTATCTGCGCTCGGCAGCGTCCTTGTACAGCGTGACCGCGCGCGACAACGGCGGCTCAAGCAGACCCGCGCAAACCGCAGAACTGAAAGCAAAGCTGCGGTCAACGCACTCCCGACAAGAGGCGCCAATGAGAGGTGCACCGCAGCGCTGACATCCCGCGCCGGGCTGAATCAAGTGCGCCGTCGAGCGGCAGACCGGGCACAGCGTAGCGCCAGGGAGACCACACCCCGCACAGCGCACGGGCGAGAGTATCTCGGCCAGTATGCCAAAAACGTCCATGCCACCCCTCTCAGGGGCAGCTAGACGAGCATCTGCATGAGGGGAATCGCGAGCACAGCCCCGATGACCGTGACCAGGATCGCCGAGGCGATAAGGTCCACATCCAACCGATACTTCATGCCGAACACCAGCGTGAGCATCATCGACGGCACACCAGCTTCAAGCACCAGGATCCGAACCGACGCGGCATCATGAAGAAACAGCGCTCCGAGACCCAGAGCGAGAAGCGGCATCGCCACCAGCTTCACCCCAACAATGACACCCAGCTTACCGAGATGCGCCCGTACGGCCCGAGGCTTCAACGACAGACCGACCGAGATCATGATCATCGGCACCACGAGCTTACCAAGCGCACCTAACCAAGATCCAACCGCTTCCGGAATCGGGACTGAACGCAACGCGAGAGCGAAGGCCAACGCGATGAAGGGTGGAAACGTCACGAGTTCCCGCAGCGGATTCACCTTCACATCGTGCTCGCCGTAGTGGCTCGCGATGAGCGCGCCGAGTGTGATGATGGCGGCAGTGTTCCCGAAGATGTCGTAGAAGATCGCGCGGACAAGCCCCGGATCGCCGAGGAGCGCAGATGCAACCGGATACCCGATGTAGCCGGTATTGCCGAAAGCAGCGACGAGGATGAATGCACCTGCGGTCGGGCCTTCAAGCCGCAGAAGTCGGGAGAACAGCCACGCAAGCGCAACTGCCGCGATCACGATCGCCCACGCAAGCAGCGGCATGATCACCAGTCCCCACTCGGCACGCGCAGGTTGCACGGTGGTGAAGACGAGCGCCGGCAACGCAACGTAGATGAGCAGCGTATTGAGCGGTTTCGAATCCTCGGCACGCAGCAGCCCACTGACGCGCAGGACAACGCCCAAGCCGACGTACCCCAGCACGCCGAGAATCACTCGAGCGAGCTCCGCCACTGACACCGCTATCGCCTAGCCCAGCTCGTGGATCGCGCCAGAGCCCTCACACGCTAGCGTGAGCGTCTCGCCGAACGGCGCACGCACCACGCCACACTCGGTGATGATCGCCGAGACGTACTTGGCGGGCGTCACGTCAAACGCCGGGTTGTAGACCTCGATGCCGGGAGGGGCGATGCGGAACCAGCCATCAAAGCGATATGCCCCGCCCTTGCGGTCGATGACCATCTGGTGGCCCTTGGCAATCGGCACCTCGTATGGCCCGCCGTCAGTGAGCAAGTCGAACGCGCGAGATGCGGACGACGAGTCGGGTGAGATGACTCCGGAGATGGTCACGCCGGTCACCTCACGTTCGTCGCGCTGCTCGATAACGATGTCGTCTCCGCTCGGAAGTGTGAGGTCGACGGTCGAGGTTGGTGCAGCTACGTAGAACGGAATCCCGTGCTCCTTGCAGAGCACAGCAAGTCCATAGGTTCCGATCTTATTGGCGACGTCACCATTGGCTGCGATACGATCCGCGCCCACGATGACCGCGTCGACGAGACCGGCACGCATGATGCTGGCTGCCATATTGTCCGTGATGAGCTTGAAGGGAACGCCAGCCAGCTTGAGCTCCCATGCTGTGAGTCGGGCGCCCTGCAGGACCGGACGGGTCTCGTCGACCCATACGCCCTCGATCTTACCCTGCTCATGCGCCGAGAAGATCACGCCGAGCGCGGTGCCGTAAAACGCGGTCGCGAGCGAGCCGGCGTTGCAGTGCGTGAGTACCCGGCTGCCCGACTCCAGCAACTCGGCGCCATTGGCACCGATTGCACGGTTGCGCTCTTCGTCCTCGGCACGGATGGCGAGTGCCTCTTGCAGGATGAGGTCACGCAGCTCTGGCAGACCGACATCTGAATTACCACGCGCGAAGCGCTTCATGCGCTCAGCGCCCCATGCGAGGTTCACAGCGGTCGGACGCGCCGATGCGATCTCATCGGCGACGCGGTCGAGCTCGGCGAGAAACGCCGTCGGGTCATCGATATCCTCGCCCGCAGTGGTCGCCCAGAGCGCGACCGCAAGAGCCGCCGCCACGCCAAGCGCGGGTGCTCCGCGGACGGCCATGCCCTTGATCGCCTGGCATACGCCGTCGTAGCTGTTGCAGGCGAGTAGGTCGCCCACGAGCGGCAGACGCGACTGATCGACGAGGACTACCTTGCCGTCCTCCCACCAGATCGTACGAGGGATATCGTTGATCGCCATGTTTCGCTCCCCTATACAAGCACGGGCCGGTGGTCTCCCACCGGCCCGTCGCTGTCAGTTCGAACCTAGACCGTGCCTTCGTTCCATGAGCTCAGGTACGTCTGCTGCTGCTCGGTGAGCACGTCGATCTCGATGCCCATCGACGCCAGCTTGAGCGCCGCGATCTCTTCGTCGATGTCAGTCGGCACCTCATAGACGCCGGCTTCCATGTCGGCGCAGTTCTGCACCATGAACTCGGCGCAAAGCGCCTGGTTCGCGAAGCTCATGTCCATGACGGAGGCGGGATGGCCCTCGGCACAGGAGAGGTTCACGAGGCGACCGTCTGCCAAGAGGAAGATCTTGCGGCCATCGGCGAGCACGAACTCCTCGACGAGCGGACGCACTTCGCGGGACGATACGGCCTTCTCACGGAGCAGCGGGATGTTGATCTCGCAGTTGAAGTGACCGGAGTTGGCGATGATCGCGCCGTCCTTCATGGCGTCGAATGCGGGTCCGTCGATCACATTGATGTCACCGGTGACGGTGACCCAGATGTCGGCGACCGCTGCAGCCTCAGCTGCGGGCATCACGCGGAAGCCGTCCATGACGGCCTCAAGCGCTTTCAGCGGATCGACTTCGCAGATGATGACGTTTCCGCCGAGACCATCTGCGCGGTTCGCGATACCGCGACCGCACCAACCGTAGCCCGTCACAACGATCGTGCGGCCGGCGATGAGGCGGTTGGTTGCGCGAATGATGCCGTCGAGCGTCGACTGACCCGTGCCGTAGCGGTTGTCGAAGAGGTGCTTGGTGTTAGCCTCGTTCACAGCGATGATCGGGTACTTCAGTGCTTCGTCATCGGCCATGGCCGCGAGGCGGATAACACCCGTCGTGGTCTCCTCGGTACCGCCGAGGATACCCTCGAGCGCTTCCGGGAACTCTGCGTGGATGCGCCCGACGACATCGGCGCCGTCATCCATCGTGATCTGCGGCTTGTCAGCGATGAGAGCGTCGATATGTGCGTAGTACGTCTTTGTGTCCTCGCCCTTCACGGCGTAGGTGCGGATGCCGTACTCGGCTACAAGTGCGGCCGCAACATCATCCTGCGTCGAGAGCGGGTTGCTGGCGCACAGCACGACTTCCGCGCCACCGGCCTTGAGCGTACGCATCAGGTTGGCGGTCTCGGTCGTCACGTGCAGGCACGCGCCGATGCGGATGCCCTCAAGGGGCTTCTCGGCTTCAAAGCGCTCGCGAATGCTGGCGAGAACGGGCATGTCGTTGTCTGCCCACTCGATGCGAGCCTTGCCGGCTGCTGCGAGAGAAAGGTCCTTTACGTCGTGCTGCACGGGTGTGCCTCCTTAGGGATTTGGAACTAGAGAATGCATAGGATCAGGCTTGCCTGAACCGAGAAAGTATAGCAGGACGCGTGCCGAAATGCCCTACAGGCGCGACACGAACTCAGCCACAAGGCGCTGGAGCTGAACCGCGGCTCTATCCCCCGCTTCAATGACCTCGGCGTGCGACAGCCCGACGCCCGCCGCAGCGTTGGTGACGAGCGACATGCCGAGCACCTGAAGCCCGAGAGCGCGCGCGGCGATGACCTCGGGCACCGTCGACATCCCGACGACGTCAGCGCCGAGCCTTGCCAGCATCGCAACCTCCGCCGGAGTCTCATACGACGGGCCGAGCAGCCCGGCGTAGACTCCCTCGGCAAGTGCGACGCCCTGGTCGGCGGCAACCTGCGTCATGAGTTCGCGCAACTCAGGATCGTACGCGTCGCGCATCGGGATGAACGGGAATCCGCCGTCAGGGCCGGGCCATCCGGTGAGCGGGTTCGTGCCCATCAGGTTCATATGATCCGAGATGAGAACCAGGTCTCCCACAGAGAGCCGCTCGACCACACCACCGGCGGCGTTTGTCACGATGAGGACCTCGCAGCCAAGAGCAGCCGCCAGACGCGCGGGATACGCCGCGTCAAGCGCGCTCACGCCCTGGTACTGATGCGCACGACCCTGGAAGAGCAACGTCGGGACGCCGCCCAGCGTGCCAACGACGAGTCTCCCGGCATGACCCACGACGGAGCCTACGCGCGGGAAGCCCTCAAGCTCCCCATAGGGAATCGCGACTGACTCTCCCGCAACGTCGGCCAGGCCCGAGAGTCCCGAACCGAGCACGATCGCCACCCGCGGACGCAGGTGCGACGCATCTCTGATCCGAATGACGTCAGCTTCCGGTACCGTTAGCGAGACAGTCACAGGTGCTCCCCTCGGAGGGCTAGTGGTTCATCACGTAATCGAGCGCGTCCAACCCGTTCGCCGAGACGGCCGCGCTGCTGCCGAATATCCATAGATACCCGATCGCAGTCTTGTTCTCATTGAGGAACGCAGCCGTGCCGCTCGGACATACGTCCGGATGCGTGAGCAGAAGCGGTTTGCGCAGCTTACCAGCGAGCACGCCACCAACGAGCGCGTCAGGATAGTTGAGACCGGTCGTGATGTAGACCTCGCTCGGCGTGAAGCCCTCTGCGGCGGTGATGCTGAAGCGAGCCACGGCAGCAGCGGTCGCATAACGGTTCGGGCCCGAAAGTCGCGCCGCGTCCTTGGTTGTCGCGGCTTCAACGGCGGTATTCACTCCGTCGGACAGCACGGTCTCGCTCCCGATGAGCAACGTGGTAGCGGGCTTCCTGGCCGAGAGGTACTGCGTGGTCTGCGAGCCCAGTTCGTTCTGCTTCGAGAACAGGATCGGGTAGCTCTTGGCGTACGCGAGTGCCGACACCGATGCGGCGTCCGGCCATGCGTATCCGTTGGTCACGATCGCCTTGGTCGGCGTCTTGAGTGAATAGACTATGTCGGCGGTCTTGCGGGCGGTCTCGTAGCGATCCACCCCGGCAATGCGAGTAGTTGTTGCCGAGGAAAGCACCGTCCGCAAACGCGCTTCAACAGCGTCGGAGATAGTCGCGTTGCTTCCCATGATGTAGACCCGCGACGGCGCCAGGCGCTTGAGTTCCGCTTCGACAGCAGACGGCAAGCTACCGTTCATGGTAAGCAGCACAGAACCGCTCTCGGCACCGGCAAGTGCTGAGCCGACAAGCGCATCGGGATACGTTTCGCCGCTTGCAACAACGACAGCCGGAGCGGTTCCAGTAAACGCACGCTGAGAGATGGCTATTGCAGTTTCATAGCGGTTCGGGCCCTGGATACGGCTCATCGGGAAGCCGCTGAACGAGAAGTTCGGCGACTTCAGCCCGAGCGCGACTTTCACGGTGTACGCGGAGAGCTTCACGGTTGTCTTCGCCGGGTCGCTGAAGCGGAAGTACGTCCAACGTGGGTAGCCCGAGTCACCGCGCGTGATACTCACGCCGGTCACGTACACCGTCGAGCCTCCGGGGACGGCTGCAAGGCCGTGATTCGAAAGCTCGGAGGACACCGTTGAGGATGCGCGAAGCGCTGCCGCCAACTCAAGGCCCGTCTTCTTCACGGTCCACGATTCATACGGCGAGCCAGCGAGTGCCTCATACGGATCGTCAACGCCAACGTAGTACGGCTGTGGTGATGCATAGCTCCAGGAGTCCTCGATATTGGCGGTGTGCCCGCCCGACGCCGAGGAGAAGAACGTCTGCACGATCTTTGAACCGTACTTCACTACAAGGAGCTTGGTCGCATCCACGGCCGCGTTCGATCTGCTGTCCTCATGCATGACAACCTTGTCCTGGCTCAAGCGGGAGTGACCGCCGTACACCTGGTCAGCCGTTGTGCACATGAGATACGAATCGACATCGCCGTCGTCGTCTGGATCGACCTTCTGCTTAGCGTACGAGCGAGCCACGACGGATTGTGCCTTGAGCGCCTCGGCATTCCAACTAGCCGGACTCTCGCGCGGTACGACGCCGTACAGATAGTCCTGAAAGCCGACCCAGTTGCGAGCGTACATCGTCGAGGTTCCGGTCTTCCTGGACAGATCAAGCTTGCCGCGCCACCGCATATACGGATAGCCCGAAGGATAACTCGAGTTCAGATTTGGACCGGAATTCTCCTTGATCTGGAAGAGCGCATTGCCTACAGGGTCGACCATGACGCTCGCAGCCGCGAAAGTCGCAACCGTCGAGCCGCCTACGGTCTTCACGTACATCGTGCTGGTACTGCACGTGAACACGTAGTCGGTATTCTTCGGCAGATACTTGGTCGTGGTACCGGCGCGAACCGTGAGTGTCGCATCGACTGCTCGGACCGTCCACGTCGAACGGGCACTGCCGGTGATATCCAGATTGACCTTGACCGAGACGTCTTTCATCGGGCTGATCGTCGTGTCCCGGAAGTAGTGATTGACGATGGCGTCGTACTTCCATCCCTTGAGGGCGTAGCCCTGCGACCCGTACTGGGACAGACCAATACCGTGTCCGTTCCCGGCGCCGGTGATGGTGAAGCTGGGAATCGCGGTCGGCGAGACGTCAGCCTGTGCAGCGGGAGTTGCGATCGGGCTGATCGCAAGGACAAAAGCTGCGCATGCGGCAGCTATTCGGATGTAAGGGCTACGGCGCACGGAAGAACCTCCGTTGTATTTCGGCTACAACATCCAAGCGATAAGTATACCATCAGGCACTGAAAGCCCTGGTGTCGCCGCCCACAATGACATCAAACGGCAACACTAGAGAGCGCGGTAGGCCTCCACCAGTCGAGCGGACGCGGCCTGCCATGACAGCCCGGCCTCCACGATAGCCAAACCACGCCTGCCCATCTCCTCGGCAGTCGAGGGTTCGTCCTTGAGTCGAATGAGCGCCGCCGAGAGGGCGACCGGGTCGTCGCCATCGATTGCCAGGCCAATGCCCTCGCGCTCAACGTACTCCCCTATCCATGTCCCGGCGCTCACCACGACCGGCAGCGCACACGCCATCGCTTCCATCACCTTGACCGGGAAGAGTGTTCGTACATTGCCGAGAACCGCGCCGTACACCGCATACACAGCGTCGCAGCGCGTGTAGAGCGCCGGCAGATCCGCGTAATCAAAGCGTCCTGAGACTTCGACGCGATCGACATCCGCCGAGGCGCAAGCGATCTCCTCGGCAGCCGTCCCGCCACCGGCCAAGATCGCGGCCATGTCAGAGTGCACGCGAATCGCTTCGATGAGTGCGAGCAGGCCTTCCAGGTAGCGCTTCTGCCCGAAGTACCCGACCGTGAACGGGCGCTCGGGTCGCTGCGCCGACGGAGCGAAGAGGCGCGTATCGGGGGCGTTCTCGACAAGAACCACCTTGTCACCCGCACCAAGCGCATCGTAGTAGCCGAGCGTGCCGGGGTTGGCCACCAGTATCACATCGGCGGCAGGGAAAGCGCGACGCTCGAGCATGCGCACGATCGCACGAGCAACCACGCCGATTGCGCCGCGCTGCGGAACCATCTTGCTGTCGCGATAGAGCTCGTGCATGTCAAGAACGAGCTTGGGGCGCCCGCCTGTGGCGTGTTTGACGACCCTCATGCCTGCCGGCGCCGTATCCATGTCGTGGCAGTGCACGATGTCGGGGCCTATCTCGGCGGCACGATCTGCGGCTGTGCGCCAGAACTCCCGGAAGAGCGGCAGGCTCTTCACGCCGCCACCGTATGGAGCCCTTGGGCCGAGGCGCTCGATAGTGAAGCCGTCGCGCTCCTCGATCGGCGCGGCCTTGCCAGCGCGATCCCATGCGAGCACGGTGGCCTCAAAGCCGGCCTCAACGAGAGCCCGCGCCTCCTTCTCCACCCGCGGGTCTGACACCGCATCGTTCGTGAGGAACATGACGACACGCTTGCTCATCGGGTTGCCTCCATGGTCGTCGGCAAAGGCTCGCCGGCGGCAACGGAGCGGTACACGTCCATGAGCTTCGCACCCACACGGCCGGGCCCGTAGCGCTCGAGTGCGCGCGCAGCGATGGCGGCCCGGTCATAGCGCGCAATCCCGCTCGCAAGACCAAGGAGCGCGGCCGAGAGTGCAGCGATGTCATCAGGTGCCACGAGCATGCCGTCATCTTCGGTCACGATCTCGTCGGGTCCGCCAGAGAGCGTTGCGAGCACCGGGAGTCCCGTTGCAAGCGCCTCGACGATCGCAACACCAAAGCCTTCCTTGCGCGACGCAGAAACGAACGCATCTGCCTCGGCCAGCTTGCCGAGAAGCGCCTCTTCGCCAAGCGCTCCTGCGAACGTGATGCGGGCACCGAGGTTGTTCTCGGCAACGAGCGCCTCGAGTCGCGAGCGCTCGGGGCCTGCGCCGACGATCGTGAGCGTGGCGTCCAATCCGTCGTGCACCGCGCCGCCAAGCGCACGTACGAGAAGATCGAAACCCTTGACCTCCACGAGGCGTCCGACCGTGACGAGCCGGAGCGGACCCGCGTAAACCGGCCGCTCCACAAAGCGAAAACGAGCCGAGTCGAACGTGTCCGGGATGACGACCGTGCGCGCAGGATCGGCCCCGCCCAGAGCGACCGCGTCACGAGCGAGCGAAGCGCTCACGCACACGACCGCAGCGGCGTCCGCAAGCGTTGCGCGAACCTCGGCAGCCCAAGCAGGTCGGGCCATGTTGGTATAGAGGTCTGAACCGTGGATTGAGACGATATACGGCAGAACTCCACGAGCGAGCCTGCGGGCCGCAGCACCACTCGGGTAGAGCGCGTGTGCGTGCACGAAAGCGGGCCGATGGCTGCTGAGGATCTCGCGCCACGCCCCACGCGCGCAGCGCGCCATCGCCGGTGCGACAGTCGTGTACAGCAGCCTGCGAGGGAGCACGGGATACCGTGGGCGCGAGACAGGAACGCCGTCGAGGTCATCGTCGCCGCGTACATACGGCTTGCGCAGCAGCCCTGCGAGAACTCGCGGCACAAACGGGACCGGCGCGATGACGCGCCAGTCGACAGCATCGCGAGTGGCCAGGACCTGCTCGGCAACGAAGAGACCGCGCAGTGGCTCGACGGGACTGGGGAACTGCTTCGCGAACGTGACACCGCGAAGCGGAATCGCTGCCCCTGTGCCCGAAGTCACGTCTGTCACGCGCCTGCGGCCTGCATGCGACGACGCTCACGAATCAACGCAAGCGCGAGTCCGGCGATGAGGCCGGCGAACGCGGCAGCCACTGCGGATGACATGCGATCCCTGGATGCGGTGACCGTCTGAGAGACCTTCGTATTCCCGTCATAGACGTAGGCGCGCTCGGCAAGCGTCAGTGCGGCCTCGCCAGATGCCAGGTCCTTCTTGAGCTGCCAGACCTTGAACACGACGTCCGTGCGCTCCCACTCGCTGCTGCCCTTGAACTGCTCCAAATCAGCGATAGCCGCACGAGTGTTCTCGACGATCGCTGCCTGCTTGTCCAACTCGACCTTGCCCATCGCCCGGGCCTCATCGACGGCGGCCTGTGCCAGGATAGCCGCTGTCTTCTCGGCCAAGTCCTGGTCGGGCGATGTGTACTCGGTGATGAGGCGGTCCTGCGGGGTGCCGGTGGTGTACACCCTGGAACCCGATGAGAGCTCGGACGGAGTCATCCCCGCCGCAGCCGCCGCGCTCTCGAAGAAGCGGTCAGACTGCAGGTTCTTGAGCAGCGGCTCCGCTTCGGGGATGCCGCTGCCTTTGGAGACGACCGCCGAGTCAATCACGACGGTGGCGCGACCGGTGAACTCGGTCTGAGCGCCAGAAGTGGCGAAGAATCCAACGCCGGCTGCCACGACGACGGTCAGCGCGATCAGCCACCATTGCCGCACGATAGCGCCAACGAGAAACGACCACAGGTTTTCGACCTTCATGAAGAAACCTCCTCGGGAGATGCCTGGAACCGCGTTGCCGCAACGGTCAGCGCGAAGAACAGCCACAGGTACTCGAAGTAAAGATAGTACTGGAAGAGCGATTGTACGAGCAGCGCGATCAGTCCTGCGACGCCGGCCGCCTCATATCTGTTCCAACCCTTGTGCCGGCGTCGGCGTATCTCGATGAAGACGCCGACGACCAGCAGGACCTCTGCGATTAGGCCCGGTATCCCCATTTCGGCCCACATCGCGAGTGGAACCTCATGCGGCTTGAAGATATACGTATGCGACCCGGCGCGACGATACGGCTCGTACGCGACATCGAATGCGCCAAGACCTGTGCCGAGAGCCCAGTGGTCCTCGATCATATCCACGGTCGAGCCAAGCATGAGATACCTGGTAGCGATGGACTTGTCGCTCGACACGTTCGTGATGGACTCAAACCGCGAGACAACGCTCGCGGGTGACACGATGAGCACGACGGCAACAGCCGCAGCGGACGCGCCAAGAAGCCAGGGCACGCGACGCTTAGGCGATGAGAGCACGAGAACGATGAACCCTGCCGCGACTCCAACCCACGCGGTACGAGAGAAGGTCACGACGAGCCCCACCGAGCAGACGCCTGCGGCGGCGAACCACAGGATCATGCTGCGAAAGCGCTTCGCATGCATCGCCTCGGCCATCGCGGCAAGGATGGCTACAGACAAGAAAGTCCCGAGATAGTTCGGGTCGCTGAAGAATCCGCCCGGCCGAACGAGCACGGCACCCAACCTGGATGTCTGTGTGTGAATCACGCCGAGTACGAGTCCCGGGAAGCGATATTGCACGAACGCCAACGTCGAGGAGAACGCGGCGGAACCGACCAATGCGATCATGACCGTCCGCGCCACGCCGCGATCCGTGATGAACGTCTCGAAGGCGAGGTAGAACAGCAGCAAGAACGACAGCCTGATGATGGCCGTGATCGTTGCGCCTTGGTTCATGGAGAGAGGTAGCGAGAATACCGCCGCCAACACAAGCGCCGCGAAGCCGAGCGTGACCACCGAGAGCCTCGGCCGCACTCGCTTGTCGCCCGACAGCAGTCTCAGCGCCCAGATGGCGAGGGTGGCCAGAAGCGTCATGTGGTAGACGGTAACCGTCACCGGAGAGGTTATGAGCCTGCCGGCGGTATCGAGCGAGAGCGCGATAATCATCGCTACTAGGCCGACGCGGATGTCGCCAGCGATCGCGACCATTAGCCCGACGAGCGCCGCAAGGCCGAAGATCAGCGCGGGCAGGTTCCCGAGCACTCCGCCAGAAACGAGGGCAGCAGCTCCACCCGCTGCAACAGCGGCGAACGCCCAGCCCAGAGAGTCGCGACGTAGCATCTTAGTCAGTTCAGCCACGGGGGACCCCCGCAACATCAGTCAGCAGCCGCGAGAGTTCGATGACTTGCTTCTCGCGATTATAACGAGCGACCACATCGGGGTTCGTCGGACCGCTCAGCGAGCGAGAACTCTTGCGCGAGGCAAGCTCACTCACACCGGCGGCGATTGCCTCGATGTCGCTGTAAGCGGCGACCACACCAGCCCCGGCCTCGCGCACCAGGTCCGCCGAGACGCCGTCGGCGGCGCCGATCATGAGCACGGGGACGCCAACTCCGATGTAGTCGAAGAGCTTGCCAGGATACATGGCGCGCGCGCCGGGTCCCTCGGCGGTCATTATGAGGCCCACATCAGCGGCGGCAACCTCGGCCATCGCGTCCGCGTACGGCATGAAGTCGGAAAACGTCACGACGTCCGAGAGGCCGCGAGCCTCAGCAAGACTAACGCTCCACGGCGTGTTCGCGCCGATGAACTTCACCCGCAGGCCGTCAGGAAGCGTGCCGCGAGAACGCATAAGTGTGAGGGCGTCGAGAAATGTGCTCGGGTCCGAGACGTTCGCGTACAGGCGGCCGATGAACACGATGCTCAGCCCTGGCGTGTCATGTGCCGACCACACAGGGATCTCCGCCGGATCGAACCCGTTCGGGATGGAGGCGACAGTGCGAGCGCCCATCTCGGCGGCCTCGGCTGCAATGCCATCGGATGCTGCGGTCACGAGAGCGGCCGAGGCAAGCACCGTACGCTCAAGCCGAAGCATCCTGCTGCGATGCCACGCGGTCGGCCACACGATCGAGCTGTTGTCGCGCCATGAGTCGCGCATGTCGGCTGCAAGCGGCACACCAAGCGCGTCCGCGATCCTCTTACCGGCTACGAATGCCGAGAACGGCGGCGCCGTCGCCAAGACCACATCGACCGGCGACTCCTTGGCGATGGCAAGTCCTGCGCGCACGGCCGGGCCGATCCACAGAGCGGTCTCATCGGGCATCGATACCCAGCGGGCAATGCGCGTTGAGAGCGGAGAACGCGCGCCGACGGCGATTGCACCGGAAGTCGACGATCCCGCACCTTCACCTCTCGGCGAACGCTTGAACACTGAGAGCACCCGGGCGATCGCAATCGCGATGTTTCTCGCGGGCACGCGAACGATGTTCGCCGAGGCAACCTGCGGAAGAAGACTCTCGTCGCGTGGCTTGCCGGGAATCGGGTGCGCGCAAACAACGCTCACGCGCCAACCCTCCTGGTGGAGGTAGCGCGTGAACTTGGTGACGCGCTGTACGCCTCCGCCTGCTGACGGCGGGAGCTCGTACGCCACGATGAGTAGATGTCGTTCCCGCAAGTCGCCCATGAAGGAGATACTATACCTGGACGCCGGAACCGTCGCCAACGAAGATGCGCAGCCGTCACCTGCACGTCAGATGACCCGCCCTGTGCTACAGTCATGCGTTGTTCGCGGAGTACCTGCATACGTCGATGAGAAAGCGAGAGCGCTGTGGCGCGAACGAGGGTCTGCATGCGAGTGAATAACGCATTCACACATGACGCGCGCGTGCGTCGCGAGGCCGATGCCCTGGCCGAGGCTGGCTACGACGTCACGGTCTTCGCCGATGCACGCCCGGAGCTTCCGCGCAGCGAGCGTGTCGGCGACATCGAGGTGCGCCGCATCTCCAAGACGAGCCGCATCCCGTACTGGAGCATCGCCCGCCCACTCCGCGACGAGCGCGCCGATATCTACCACGCGCACGACATAGACTCGCTGCTCCCCTGCCTCATCGCTGCCCGGCTCTCCGGCGGACGCGCCAAGGTCGTCTACGACTCGCACGAGCTCTGGAGCGGCCACGCTGCCGACAAGGTCCATGCGAAGCGCGCCATGCTCGTTCGCGCCGAGGGACTCATGCTTCGCTCGGCAGATGCACTCATCACAGCCTCCCCCGCCTTCACTGAGGTCATCCTCGGCAAGTACGGATATCGCGGCCCGTCGCTCACGCTCCTGAACGTGCCGCGCTTCTTCACCGAGGAGGAGCTGACGCCCGCATGGGCCGCCCGCGACGCCGACCCGAAGATCCGCGTGACGTCCGTTGGCGTCTTCCAGCACGGCCGCGGGGCGCTTCCGCTCATTGCCGCGCTCGAGTTCCTCCCCGCCGAGTACATCATCGAACTCGTCGGCCCCATCGCGCAGCCCGAGTACGAGGCCGCTATGCACGCTGCTGCCGCACCGTTCGGTGACCGCGTCGAGTTCGTGGGCCGAATTCCCGCCGAACAGGTCGTGCCGAGAATGGCTGCTGCCCACATCTCGACCGTGCTCATCGAGCCGCTTTCACAGAGCTACCAGCTGACGGCCCCCAACAAGGTATTCGACAGCATCATGGCTCGAACGCCGATGGTTGCCTCGGACATGCCTACCATCGCCCGGTTCGTGAACGAAACGGGTACCGGCGAGGTGTGCGACGTAGGCGATCCACACGACATCGCGCGCGCTATCATCGCAGCAAACGACCGGCGCGATGAGTACCGAGAAGCGGCGCAAACAGCCGCGCTCACGCTCAATTGGGAGCGAGAGAAGCAGGGCTTGGTCGACTTGTACGACGGACTCACCCGGTGATGCTGGTTACGCTTCGCTTTCGACCTCGCGGCGCGCGCACCTTATGCGCGAGAATCAGCCGCGAATTGCTGAACGACAGACAGAGAGGCACAGCGTGCTGAAGAAGATCCTGCGCGGCGCAGGCACCGACGCCATCAAGTACTTTCCTGTGCGGCTGGTTCCGGCGCTGACGTCGTTTATCACCGTCCCGGTCTTCACCCGCATCATCGACCGCGCGGATTACGGTGACTTCTACCTGGTGAGCTCGACGATCTCACTCGCGTCCATGCTTCTGACGGCGTGGCTCACCGCCTCGATCGTCCGCTTCTACTGGGCCGAGGAGCGCGAAGGACGCCTCAACCAGTACATCGCCACGGTGGTTTGGGCATCGCTCGCATCGCTTATCGTCGGCGCTGCAGTTCTCGGCGGAATCCTGCTGCTCTTCGGGGGAGGCCTCAGCGAAGGCGTTCGCCATCTGATTCCTATCGCTCTCGCGAGCCTGATCTTCAACCAGTTCATCCAGGTGATGCAGCAGCTCATGCGTGCGGCAAACCGCGCGAACGACTACGCGATTCTCTCAGTCGCCTCTGCGATCCTCTCGACGGTCTTCTCGGTCTACTTCGTCGCAGTGTCTCACTGGGGCTCCTACGGCATCCTCGCAGGCGTCGTTGCCGGCAACCTGATCTTGCTCCCCTTGGCTCTCAAGAACGCGCGCATGGAAGGCAGCATCTCGCCCAAGAACTTCTCTCCGAGCATCACCAAGCAGTTCGCTGCGTATGGCATCCCGATGATTCCGGCGGCGATATCGTCGTGGGTCCTCATTCTCTCCGACCGCTACATCATCGGACTCAGCCAGAGCGCCGATCAGGTCGGCCTGTACGGCACCGCATACAACCTCGGCGACAAGATCATGAACCTTGTGACGCTTCCGCTGCTCATCGCTATCGGACCCGTGATGGTCCACACCTTTGAGAAAGAGGGCCAGAAGCTCGCCGAGAAGGTACAGACCCAGCTGACGCGCTACTTCGCGATGGCGACGGTGCCGCTCGTCTTTGGCCTTGCGGTCGTCTCAAAGCCGTTCATGACCGTGTTCACGGGTCCCGAGTACCGCTCGGCCTATGCGGTGCTGCCGGTCGTTGCGGCAGGCGTGATGCTCTACGGCGTCTCGCAGATTGCGAGCAACGGCCTCGCCATGCACAAGAAGACCGTGATTATGATGCAGAACACGTTCATCGCAGCGGTCTTCCAGGTGGCAATGAACCTGCTGCTCGTTCCGCGTTTCGGGTACGCGGCAGCCGCATGGAACACGTTCGGGGCCTACCTGCTGCTGCTCGTGCTGATGTGGTTCCGCAGCCGTCCGTACATGGAGTGGACGGTGCCGTGGGCCGACATGGCTCGCATCTTCGGAGCTGGCGCCATCATGGCGGGCGTGCTCTCCGCAGCGTTTCGCCGGTTTGATGCGGCGCTGTGGTTGCTCGGCGCCGAAGTCATCGTCGGCATCGCAGCTTATTTCCTGGCGCTCTGGGCGCTGCGCGGTTTGCGTCCTGACGAGATGGAGTTCATCGGCGAGATGTGGACGGCGATACGCCGCAAGCTCCACCTCGGCGGTCGCGCGGCGTAACTACTGGTGACGCGCCAGGATGTCTCGGTACAGCGACTCGAATCCGCCGACCTGCGTCTTCCAGTCATAGCCGAGGGCGAAGCTTCTGATTGCGTCCCTGTCCCAATCACGCTCGATGGCTTCGGTGAGTCCTGCCGCAACGTCGACCGGCTCATGCGAGGGCACGAAGACGCCCGCATACTCTGGGACGACCTCGGGCATGACATCGAACGTACCTACGACGGGGCATCCGCAGAGCATCGCCTCGACCGCCGCGAGACCCCACGTCTCCATCAGGCTCGGGAACACGTAGACGTCAGCCGCGCTGTAGTAGTCGTTGATCGCCTCTTGCGGAGCGTGCCCTTCAAGTCGGATGACGTCGCCAAGAGCAAGCTCAGCGATCAACGCTTCCATCTCAGCCTTGAGCGGGCCTGAGCCGACCATGACGACGCGCACGGGCAAGCCTCGCGAGCGCAGGATGCCTACGGCGCGGATGAAGGTGAGCGGGTCTTTGCGGGGAATCAGGTTCCCCAGGGTCAGCAAGAAGATGTCGCCATCAGCCATGCCGAGACGCTCTCGGGCTGCGGCTCTGGGAACCGGCGCATACACCGATGCGTCGATCGGATTCGGCAGGATCACCGTGTGCGCGTGATCGAGCGCACCAGGGAAGACCTGCTCGTGCCTCTCGGCGACCCACTTGCTCACGAAGATGACATCGGTCGCGTCATGCAGATTGCGCTCGACGAGAGCACGGTTGTCGTCCTTGACGCCGTCTTCGACGAACTCGACATAGTGCGTTGAATGAGCCGTCGCTACGATCGGCACGCCGTACAGGTTCGCGGCATGCGCGACGGTGAAGCGCCCCTCGACGGCATGCACGTGGATGATATCCGGCCTGAATGCCTCGATCGTCTCGCAGCACGCTGCGACAGCGCTTGCGACCCAGCGGAGCTTCCACGACGGCCCAAGCGTGCGCCGCGCCTCGAGAACGGCCTTCACTGTAGACGGGTGCATGAGACGGCGTGCGCGCACGGACCCGCCGAAGCTTCGTCCTCCATACACCTTGACGCCGTTGTACGTCTCCGGCCACGGCTCCCCATGGTCGCGATTGTGCGCAAGCACAGCGACTTCATGACCGAGCGCGGAAAGACTTGTTGCGAGTCCCCATGCGTGAGTAGCGATACCGCCGGTGTCAACGCCACCGAACTCACGGGGGACTGGAGCGATCTGGAGGATTCTCATGCCGCCAACCTTAGCAGCGAGGGTACATAGTGGCAACAACAATGCATCCGCCGAGAGTTGCCGCCCGGCAACGACGACTGACCGCGGTCCACCGACAAACCCGCTGCTGTGATACCCTGTGGCAAGCTTTTTCTACATCGATATCGTTCATCGGAGGTTCCCTGATGCCACTCTCAGTCACGGTCGTCGGCACCGGCTATGTTGGTCTCGTCACCGGCGTCTGTCTTGCCCACTCGGGCCACCAGGTCACATGCGTGGATATCGACCAGGCGAAGGTAGACATGCTCATCTCGGGCAAGAGCACCATTTATGAGCCCGGTATCGAGGATCTGCTCATCGCGGGACGCGACAAAGGCACGCTCGCATTCAAGACGCCCGAAAGCGGCTGGCGCGATCTTATCGGCGATGTCACCGTCGTCGCCGTCGGAACCCCGATGGCGCCCAACGGTGCCGCGGACCTCTCGCAAGTACGCACGGTCGTCGAGGCGCTTGCCGCCGCAGCTGATCGCCCCTTCACCCTCGTGATGAAGTCCACGGTCCCGATGGGCACCGGAGCCTCGCTCCGTGAGCGCTACCTGGACCAGGCGGACGTGCGTATCGGCTACATCTCCAATCCGGAGTTCCTGCGCGAGGGCAAGGCGCTTGAGGACTGGTTCAAGACAGACCGCATCGTTCTCGGCGCGAGCGATGAGGCTGATCTGGTACTCATGCGTGAACTCTACGACGACATCGAGGCACCGCTCGTTGAAACCGACGTTGCCAGCGCCGAGACCATCAAGTACGCGAGCAATGCATTCCTTTCAACCAAGATCTCGTTCATCAACGAGATTGCGAACCTCTGCGACTGCATCGGCGCTGACATCGATTCGGTGTCGCGCGGCATCGGCCTCGACAAGCGTATCGGCTCACAGTTCCTCAATGCCGGTATCGGCTACGGCGGGTCCTGCTTCCCGAAGGACACCCGCGCGCTCGACTTCATCGCGACTCTGAACGGCTACCAGTTCACGCTTCTCAAGTCGGTCATCGAGGTGAATAATCGCCAGCGTCTGCTGCCGGTCGTGCACGTGATGCGCGCACTGCCCGACCTCCACGAGCGCTCGGTCGCCATCCTCGGCCTGGCATTCAAGCCCGACACCGACGACGTTCGCGAGTCCCCGGCACTCGATATCGTGCCCCTTCTCGCCGAGCAGGGTGCCGCGATTCGCATCTACGATCCAATCGCCGCCGATATAGCGATTCCCGGTGCGGCTCGCGTCACCGACGTCTGGCGAGCGCTTGAGGGTGCCTCGGCAGCTGTCGTTGTGACTGATTGGGTTGAGTTCACTGAGCTTGACTGGGCGCGCGTGCGCTCCGTCATGACCGGGCCGGGCATCATCTTCGACGGACGCAACTGTCTGGATCCTGAAGCGGTTCGCTCGGCTGGCCTGACCTACATGGCCGTTGGCCGAGAAGGTCAGCACCGCGACGATCTCGCCTGATGGGAGCCCCGTGCGAATCCTGTACGTCCATCAGTTCTTCGCTACGCGCGAATCATCGCTCGGCCTGATTCGGTCGTACGAGTTCGCACGGCGCTGGGTTGCCGAGGGCCACGAGGTCACCATCATCACAAGCTCCTCGCGACTGCCTGATGGCTACGAGGACCACCTATTCACCGATGGCGACATCGAGGGCATCCGCATCCGCTCGGTACGCGTCAAGTACTCCAACTACATGGGCTACGGACGCCGGATGTGGTCGTTCATCCTGTTCACTCTCGGTGCCACGTGGCTTGCAGCAACGGCGGGCAAGCACGACGTTGTATTTGCCACGTCCACCCCACTCACTGTCGGAATCCCCGGCTGGGCGGCCGCTACGATGCGCCGCACGCCTTTCGTCTTCGAGGTTCGCGACTTGTGGCCCGAAGCAGCGATCCAGATGGGTGCCCTTGAGCGCACCGGCATCCTCTCACGAGTGGCCAAGCGGCTCGAGCGTTTCTTGTACAGCCAGTCAGCCGACGTAGTCGCGCTCTCCCCCGGCATGGCCGAGGGTGTCGTCGCCGAGGGTGTCTCTCCCGAGCATGTCCACATGATCCCAAACTGCTCGGATCTGGATCTGTTCCATCCCGGCGAGAAAGACACCGACTTTCTTGAGAGTCACGATATCGGCCCCGATATGTTCGTCGTCGGCTACGCGGGGGCCATCGGTCCCTCGAACGACGTCGAAGGAATGGTGCCTGAGGCAGCCCGCACGCTCCGCGAGCGCGGCCGAGACGACATCGTCTTCCTCATAGCGGGCGACGGAAAGTCGATGCCAGCACTCACAGCTGCAGTCGGCGACCTTCCGAACGTACGCCTCGTGGGTTCACTCCCGAAGAAGGATGTTCCGGTGCTGACACGCTCAGCGGATATCCTCATGACGCTCTTCGCTGACGTGCCGATCCTTGCGACCAACTCGCCGAACAAGTTCTTCGATGGTCTTGCCTCCGGGCGACCGATGATCGTCAACTCAGCCGGCTGGACCAAGGATATTGTAGAAGAGGCCGACTGCGGGGCGTATGTGCCCGCTGACGATGGAATCGCGCTCGCGAACACCATCGAGCGCCTGGCTGCCGACGAAGAAGCCCTCATGCGCATGGGATTGAATGCACGCCGCCTTGCCGAGGAGCGGTTTGACCGCACGCTACAGGCAAGCCGCCTGCTCGACGTGCTGGAGCAGGCCTCCCGCTCTTAGCGGTTACCTGGTCGTCGTTGCGGCTGTGGCCGCCTTCCAGTCCTTACCGACAACCACCAACACGTCCGTGGTGAACTCGTACATCCCACGGCTCGCTATGGCACTGCCCGTGGGCAACTTCGAGGCAACGAGCTGGGCCGCCGCCTTCATGGTGTCATCTTTGTACACGACCAGTGTCTTGTCATAGACGAACTGGTTCGCATTGCCTACTTCACCGATCTTGAATCCGGCAGCGGTAAGTATCGAGGATGCCGCCGAGGCAACGCCCTCCTCGCCTGCGCCGTTTCGGATCGTGACTGTGACCGAGGACGGCACAATCTCAGCCGCCGGGGTCGCTGTGCCATCGAAGCTGCCACCCTCGGTGAGCGCTTTGACGAGCTCCGCCTTACGCTCCTCGTCGGTCCACACGTACGGTGAGCGCCACTCGCCGATCACTGTTGCTGTCTGAATGTTGTCGCCTTCGATACCTTGAAGCGCCTGCGCAGTAGCGACGATATCTCCAATCGGCATCGTCGTCGTCACGTACTTTGAGACGCTATTGACCAGGCTGGGAATCTTGAAGAAGCTCTCGGGCTTGGTCATCTGTTTGGCGAGCGCCTTGAAGAACGTCTGCTGATGCTTCATGCGGGTGAAGTCAGCATCAGGGAAGTCCCGACTGCGAACGTACGTGAGCGCGTGCTCGCCATCAAGGAGCTGGTATCCGGGAGCGATATACTTCGAGCGGTGGTCCGGGGTTCCGCTGGCAGCCTTCCAGTCGTCGATTTCAACGTCCACGTCGATCCAGATACCGCCAAGCGTATCAATCGCCTTCTTAAAGCCGGTGAAGCTAACGTCCATGTAGTAGTTGATCGGAATACCCGTGAACTCGGTGACCGTCTTCACGAGCAGCGCGTTTCCGCCATCCGCGCCGCCGTAGAACATAGCAGCATTGATCTTGCCGTAGCCGTGGCCCGGAATGTTCACGCGGGTATCACGCGGGATGGAGAGCATCCATATCTTCTTCTGCTTCGGATCGACCTTGGCAATGATGATCGTATCCGCGCGGGCCACGGTCTCGCCCGGTCGGCGATCGGTACCAGTCAGTAGAATCGTGAATGGTTCCTCGGGTTTGGTACTGCGCTTGGTGAGCGCATCGCCCAGACCTGAGTCCGCGAGAGCGACTTTGCTCATGGTTGAATTGACCGAGCGGAGCCAGAAGTAGCCCCATGCCGCACCCACTGCAATCATCACGAGCAAGGCGACGGAAATGCCTATCGCCCACCGCTTAGCTGCGCGCCTGCGACGCTGCTGATGGATGCGCATACGAGGTGCCGGCTCGACGATTCCACGCGAGTGACGCGTTGATCGTGCTGCCGGACGGGTCTTTCGGGCGGCCTGCCTGCGGCCTGACGAGCGCTCTTCCATGTCCTCCACCAAAGTCGCATGCGACGAAGCCGCAGATTGTGCCTATGTGTGAAACGATGCAGGCGATTATTGCACGGCTGGACTGCGGGTGCCCTGACCGTAACGTGTCCGTTTCCTGCTTGGCCGTAAGCGCACGCGCCTGCGGCTAGAGCCTGAAGATGTTCTCCCCGGAGAACGCCTTGAGTGCATTGCGCGTATCTAGCACGCACTGCGCCTTCTCGGCGACCATTTGATAGTCAACTCCGCTGTGATCGGTCACGACCAGGACCGCATCGGCGCTAGCGACCGTCTCGGCGGTGAACTCCGTCTGAGGCACGGGGACGCCGTCAACGACAAACGTTGGCACGTATGGGTCGTGGTACGCAATATCCGCACCGTTCTCGCGCAGCAGAGCCGCGACCTTGATTGCCGGGGACTCGCGCATATCGTCGATGTTGGCCTTGTATGCCACTCCGAGGACGATGACCTTGCTCCCACTGAGCGGCTTGCGCTGCTGGTTGAGTGCTTCCATCATGCGCTTCACAACGTAGTAGGGCATTGCTTCATTGACCTTGCCCGAGAGCTCGATGAACTCGGTGTGGAAGTCGTACTCACGGGCCTTCCATGACAGGTAGAACGGATCGATCGGGATGCAATGCCCACCGAGACCCGGTCCGGGATAAAACGGCATGTAGCCGAAGGGCTTTGTCTTGGCAGCGTCTACGACGTCCCAGAGATTGATGTCCATGCGCTCACACAGCTGCAGAAGCTCGTTCATGAGCGCGATGTTCACCGAGCGGAAGATGTTCTCAAGCAGCTTGGTCATCTCGGCGGCACGGGTCGATGAGACCGGGACCACGGTATCGATGAAGCGGCTGTAGAGCGCAACGGCAGCCTTGGTGCATTCGGGGGTGACTCCCCCGACGACCTTGGGCGTGTTCTTCGTCTGGTAGACCGGGTTGCCCGGGTCGACGCGCTCGGGCGAGAACGCGAGGAACAGGTCACGCCCGACTTTGAGCCCACCAGCTTCGAGGATCGGCTGGATGATCTCCTCGGTGGTGCCAGGGTATGTGGTGGACTCGAGCGTGATGAGCACGTCCTGGTGGAGATACGGGGTAACCGCCGCGGCTGCCTTCTCCATGTACGACGTATCGGGCGCCTTCATGTCGTCAAGAGGCGTCGGAACGCAGATCGCGATAGCGTCCGCGAGCGCTGACTGAGAGAAATCGGTAGTCGCAACGATAAGCCCCGCGTCAACGAGCGAAGCGAGCTCTGCAGACGGGACATCGGGGATGTAGCTTCGACCGGCGATAATCTCGGCGATCTTGCCCTCGGAGATGTCGAGACCGATGACCTTGTGACCTGCCTTCGCCATCTCAACGGCAAGCGGCAGACCGACATAGCCGAGACCGACCACTCCAAAGACCGCGCTGCCGTCCTCAATGCGTTCGAGAAGTCCCATCGCGCTGTGTATCCTCCCCGCTGGACCGGACGCGTACGACCGGTGTTTGGCTGATTAACCTTGTGATTGTATCGCAAACATGAGCTCACCCGAGCAGGCCAGCTCGCCATCCACGGTTGCCCGGGCCGTGCCGAATCCGATCGGACCGCGGGTCTTGGTGATTTCGCATTCCAGGCGAAGTGTCTCACCGGGACGCACCTGACGCTTGAAGCGCACCTTATCGATGCCAGCGAAGAGCGCGATGCGGCCCTGGTTGCCCGGAACCGACAGCAGCGCCACGGCCCCGACCTGCGCGAGCGCCTCAACGATGAGAACCCCCGGCATGACAGCGTAATCCGGAAAGTGGCCGGGAACCCAGAAAGCAGCACTGGTGACATCGAGGAACCCCACCGCACGTTTCCCGGGCTCGAGTTCATCCACCCGATCCACAAGCAAGAAGGGGTCGCGGTGCGGAATGATAGCTTTGACTTGCTCGGTGTTCAGCATGTGCTGTCCCCTATTCTTCGCTCTCGATGAGTTCAACGTTCGCACCAAGGGCCGCAAGCTTCGGCACGAATGCCTCATAGCCGCGCAGGATGTGGTGGATGTCGCCAACGGTCGTCTGCCCCTCGGCAATGAGACCGGCCAGAACGAGAGCAGCTCCGCCGCGGAGATCGGGGCTCTTGACGGGTGCACCTGAGAGCCCCTGCACGCCCTTCACCAGCGCGCGATGGCCCTCGATTGCTATGTCGGCACCCATGCGACCGACCTCGTCAGCGAACATGAACCGACTTTCGAAGACATTCTCGGTGATAACGCATGTGCCGTCAGCTACTGCCATGAGCGTCATGAACTGAGGCTGCATGTCCGTCGGGAAGCCCGGATACGGCAGCGTCGCCACGTCTACGGCGCGAAGCGGAGCGGAGCGGCTGACGGTGACGGAATCGGGACCTGTCGTCACCTCGGCGCCCGCTGCACGAAGCTTGGCAAGTACGAGTTCGAGATGCTCGGGATTCACGCCGTTCACGGTGACCGGGCCGCCGCATAGGACGCCCGCCGCGAGGAACGTGCCGGCTTCGATGCGGTCACCCACGACCGCATGCCTGGTCGGACTGAACGAGCTCACGCCTTCGATGATGACCGTGGAGGTGCCCGAGCCTTCAATCTTGGCACCCATGCTGTTCAGCATCGCGATAAGGTCCTGAATCTCCGGCTCGCGCGCGGCATTTTCAATCACGGTCGTTCCCTGAGCTGCAGCGCCGGCCATCAGTAAGTTCTCTGTGGCGCCAACGCTTGGGAAGTCAAGGATGATTGTTGCTCCGCGCATGCCATACGGCGCAGTGGCCTCGATGAATCCGTGGCCGCTTGTGATCTCAGCGCCGAGCTGAGCCAGACCCCGAAGGTGCAGGTCGATCTTGCGGGACCCGATGTTGCACCCGCCTGGCATCGCGACGCGAGCACGGCCGAGACGGCCAAGCAACGGGCCGAGGACGATGATCGACGCCCGCATCTTTGCGACCATCTCATAGGGCGCTTCGAAAGAGTCGATGTTGGTCGCATCGATTGAGAGCTTGTCGCCGTCGCGGCTGACCATCGCGCCTAATCCTGCGATTACCTCAGACATCGTCTCGACGTCTGCGATATCGGGCATGTTGCTGATCGTCGTGACGCCGGGCGCGAGTAGCGCTGCGGCCATCAGTTTGAGACCTGAGTTTTTTGCGCCGCTCACCGTCACAGAACCCGCCAGTGAGTTGCCGCCTGTTACTAGAATCGACTGCATGAAGAGGAGTTTCCCCTTAAACGAGGTTCCGGGTCGCAAACAGCGTAGCCGAGGAAGTACCGTGCGGCAACGCGAGGAACGTATCGTCACCGGAACGTGGTCTGAAAGCAAGAGCGGGGCAGCCCCGAAAGGGCCGCCCCGCTTCGTTTCATGCCCGGGTGAGGATCAGCCGCGCCTCTCGGCGACCTTGATCTGCGCCTCACACCAGTTGAGGTCGACTTCGCACACGTCGCGGTCTGCCTGCGCAGCAGACTCGTCCTTGAGCTGTGCCATACGCTGCTCGAGGCGGTCCTTTGCTTGCCGTGCGCGGTCGACATCGATTTGCGATGCGAGCGCGGCATTCTCGGCAAGAACTATGACCTTATCCTCGTGCACCTGCAGGTAGCCGCCGGAAATGGCGAACCACTCAACGTCTTTGCTGTCGTTGTAGCGCACGCGCAGTTCGCCAGCCTTGAGCACGGTAACGAGCGGGACGTGAAGCGGCAGAATGCCGATCTCGCCCTCGACCGTCGGCGCTATGACCATCTCCACCTCATTGGTGTAGACGATCCGCTCCGGGGTGACGATCTCACACAGTAGGGTGCGTGCCATATTCGAGCAGCCTCCTACGCCGTTGCCTTCATACGCTCGGCTGCCTCGAATGCCTCTTCGATAGCACCGACGTACCGGAACGCCTGCTCGGGCAGGTCGTCGCATTCGCCCTTCACGATCATGTCGAAGCCGCGAATGGTGTCCTCAAGCTTGACGTACTTGCCGGACATGCCCGTGAACTGCTCGGCCACGAAGAACGGCTGCGAGAGGAACTGTTCGATCTTACGCGCACGGGACACAGCAAGCTTGTCGTCCTCGGAGAGTTCGTCCATGCCGAGGATGGCGATGATGTCCTGCAGGTCCTTGTAGCGCTGCAAGACACCCTGTACGGCGCGAGCCACGCGATAGTGCTCCTCGCCGACGACCGACGGATCGAGAGCACGCGAAGACGACGCGAGCGGATCGACGGCCGGGTAGATGCCCTTCTCGGCGATACCACGCGAGAGAACGGTGGTGGCGTCGAGGTGCGTGAATGCGGTAGCAGGCGCCGGGTCGGTGAGGTCATCGGCGGGAACGTAGATCGCCTGGACCGAGGTGATCGAACCGGTTTTGGTGGAGGTAATACGCTCCTGCAGCTCGCCCATCTCAGTTGCCAGCGTGGGCTGGTAACCAACGGCAGATGGCATGCGGCCGAGAAGTGCCGAAACCTCGGAACCAGCCTGGGTGAAGCGGAAGATGTTGTCGATGAACAGGAGTACGTCCTGGCCCTGGTCGCGGAAGTACTCCGCGGCGGTCAGGCCAGCGAGACCGACTCGGAGACGGGCTCCGGGAGGCTCATTCATCTGGCCGTAGATGAGCGCCGTCTTCTTGATGACGCCCGACTCGGACATCTCCATGAACAGGTCGGTGCCCTCACGGGTACGCTCGCCAACGCCGGTGAATACCGAGGTGCCACCGTGCGCCTGTGCGAGGTTGTTGATGAGCTCCATGATGATGACGGTCTTGCCTACGCCAGCACCGCCGAACAGACCCGTTTTACCACCCTTGATGTAGGGCTCAAGCAGGTCGACTACCTTGATGCCGGTCTCGAAGATCTCAGTCTTCGGCTCGAGTTCGTCGAACTCGGGGGCCTCGCGGTGAATCGGGTACATACCCTCGACCTCGGGCATCGGCAGACCGTCGACCGGCTGGCCGACGACGTTCCAGATGCGGCCGAGCGTGGACGGTCCAACAGGCATCATCATCGGGCCACCGGTATCGATGACCTCCATGCCGCGGGTGATGCCGTCGGTGGACGACATCGCGACCGCACGCACGACGTTGTCCCTCAGGTGCGCCTGCACCTCGGTAACGAGGTGGATGCGACCGATGGGGCTATCGGCGTCGACAGTCAGGGCGTTGTAGATCGCCGGAATGGTATCCGGAGCGAACTCTACGTCGATGACCGGGCCGATGACGCGAACGATGCGTCCGGCGTTCATAGGCGTGTCCTTCTCTTTGAGATCTGCCATCATGCCTCCTCCAGCGCAGCGGCGCCGCCCACGATCTCTGCGATCTCGTTCGTGATGGCGGCCTGGCGCGCGCGGTTGTAGCTGCGGGTAAGCGTGGTGATCATCTCACCCGCATTGTCCGTCGCCGCTTTCATGGCGGTACGCCGGGCACCCTGCTCGGATGCAGCCGACTCCATGAGTCCTCGGAAGATCAAGGTTTCCACATACGTGGGAAGCAGGCGCTCAAGGACCGCCTCGGCGGTGGGCTCGAACACGTACTCCGGTGTGATGCGGAGATCTTCCTCGGCAGCTTCCATCACACGAGACTCGATGGGGAGCAGCTGGTAGACCTCAGCCTTCTGATCGGCGACGTTCTTGAAGCGGTTGAACACGACGTACGCTGCGTCGATCGTGCCCTCGGAGTAACCGGGGATGATCTGTGCGGCGATCTTGCGAGCATCCGCAAACGTCGGTTTGTCGGAGATATCGCGGTACGCACCGATGGGCTCGATGCCGCGGTAGCGCAGATACGACAACGCCTTCTTGCCAACGGCGATGACGTCGACCTCGACACCTTCTGCGCCCTCGCGGGAGATGATCTCCTCGGTCAGACGAAGGATGTTGCTGTTGAAAGCACCACACATCCCACGATCGGATGTAACAGTGACGACCACGACGCGCTTGCGCTCGTCGTGCTCTTCCAGCAGCGGGTGCGAGGCGCCCTGCACGAACCGTGCGACGTTCCCGAGCACTTCGACCATTGCAAGGGCATAGGGGCGAGCTGACTCGATACGCTCCTGCGCCTTCTTGATCTTGGCCGTCGCGACCATCTCCATGGTGCGCGTGATCTGCCTCGTATTGGATACCGAGGTGATTCGCTGCTTGATGTCGCGGAGGTTCGGCATAGCTACTCCCGGCCTCCCGAGAACTGCTCCGAGAACTCGCCGAGCGCGGACTTCAGCATCTCGATGGTCTCATCCGAGAGCTTCTTCTCGCTGGCGATGATGTTGCCGACCTCAGGGTGCACGCTGTGCATGAAGTCGAGCATCTCGGAACGGTAGCGCAGGACATCTTCTACTTCGATGCCGTCGAGGAAGCCCTTGGTGCCGGCGAAGATGGTGATGACCTGATCCTGGACAGAGAACGGAACGTAACGTCCCTGCTTGAGGAGCTCGACGAGGCGCGCACCACGCGAGAGCGTGTCCTGCGTCGACTTATCGAGGTCGGAGCCGAACTGCGCGAAGGCCTGCAGCTCGCGGTACTGAGCCAGGTCAAGACGCAACGATCCGGCAACCTGCTTCATCGCCTTGATCTGTGCGTTGCCGCCGACTCGTGATACCGAGATACCGACGTTGATGGCCGGGCGGACACCCTGATAGAAGAGGTCCGACTGCAAGAAGATCTGACCGTCGGTGATAGAGATGACGTTCGTCGGAATGTACGCCGACACGTCGTTGGCCTGAGTCTCAATGACAGGCAGGGCCGTGAGCGAACCGGCACCCATTTCATCGTTGACCTTACAGGCACGCTCCAGCAGACGGCTGTGCAAGTAGAAGACGTCACCGGGATACGCTTCGCGGCCTGGCGGGCGGCGGAGCGTGAGCGACATCTGGCGGTATGCGACGGCCTGCTTGGAGAGGTCGTCGTACACGCACAGAACGGCGCGGCCGGGGTTGTCCTTGTTTGCAGGCTTGCCGTCCTCACCGTTGTACATGAAGTACTCGCCCATCGCGCAACCCGCGAGCGGAGCGATGTACTGCATTGAGGCGGGATCCGACGCGTTGGCGGCGACGACGATGGTGTATTCCATCGCGCCGTGGGCCTCGAGGGTCTGAACGACACCTGCGACCGTGGAGGCCTTCTGGCCGATAGCCACGTAGACGCAAATGACGTCTTTGCCCTTCTGGTTGATGATGGCGTCGACTGCCACGGCGGTCTTGCCCGTCTGGCGGTCGCCGATGATCAGCTCGCGCTGACCTCTGCCGATCGGGATCATGGCGTCGATGGCCAGGATACCGGTCTGCATCGGCTCATGAACCGGCTTGCGCTCGATAACACCCGGAGCGCGGAACTCGACCGGACGGTAGCCCTCGGCCTCGATTGCGCCTCGGCCGTCGATCGGCTCACCAAGCGGGTTCACGATACGGCCGAGGAATGCTCGGCCAGAAGGAACTTGTACCACTCGACCGGTCGTACGAACGGTGTCGTTCTCTTTGATGAGCGAGGTCTCGCCCATGAGAACGGCGCCGACATTGTCGCGGTCGAGGTTAAGTGCCATGCCCATGACAATCTCACCCGAACCGCTCACGAACTCGAGCAGCTCGCCTGCCATGGCGCCCTTCAGACCGTCAACCTGGGCGATACCGTCGCCCAAAGAAATGACGGTGCCGACCTCACGCACGTCAACGGAGGACTTGAACTCCTCTAGCTGCGCCTTGAGAATCGCGTCGATCTTGCTGGCGGTGATCTCAGCCACTTATGCCTCACCTCCCTGGCGTGCGGTCAGAAGTGCCTGACGCAGATCCCGTAGCTGCGCATTAACGCTGCCATCGAGAACGCGTCCGGCGACTCGGATTACGATGCCGCCAAGCAGGGACTCATCGACACTCTCGCGAAGCGAGACGGCGCGGCCCAGGGCGGAACTCAGCTTGTCGGTCAACTTGGAGCGGAGATCATCAGTGAGAGGTACCGCAGTCGTGACCTCGGCAACGATGATGCCGCGCTCCTTCTCGGCGATGGCGGTGAACGCATGTGCCACCTCGCCCAGACGATCGACCATGTTGCGATCGACCAGGAGCGTGACTACCGCGAGTACTTCGGGAGCCACGTCGGCGCCAAAGATGTCGCGCAGGATATCGCGCTTCTTCTCGGACGGAACGGACGTCCCGGTGAGTGCCTCGCGAAGATCGATGTTACCTCGCACGTTCACGACGCTCTGCAGACCCTCGTCGGCCGCGTCGACCGACTCCGCCAGCGCGGCGAGGTCGAACAGCACGCGTGCGTAGGTGTCTACGAGCTCGCTACTTCTCATTCAGGCTACCCACCTCTGCGATGGAGCGCTCGATGAGCGCCGCATGATCGGCGGCCGAAAGCTTCTGGCCGATGATCTTGCCTGCGACTGCCACCGAGAGATCAGCCACAGAAGCCTGCAGCTCGGACATCGCGGCGGTCTTCTCGGCCTGAATGGCCTCGATGGCCTTCACCTTCTCGGCCTCGGCCTCCTCGCGTGCCTTCGCTATGATCTCGTTCTTCATGTTCTCGGCCACGGTGCGGCCCTGGTCGATGACCTTCGCGGCCTCAGTACGGGCCTCGGCCATCTGCACTCGGTATTCCTCGAGCAAACGCTCGGCCTCAACACGTGTCTCCTCGGCCTTCTCGAGAGACTCGCGGATCTTCTCCGCGCGCTCATCGAGCATCTTAGTGACCGGGGGGAACGCAAACTTTGAGAGCAAAGCGAACAACACGACGAATGACGCAAGCGCGACGAGCACTTCCGGTACCTTTGGGATGATTGCTTCCACGCGCGCTTCCTCCTCGGCTATCGAATCGTGGGCTTAGGCGCCCATGAGGACGAATGCGAGCACGAAGCCAAGCAGTGCGATGGCTTCGGTCATACCAAGCGCGATGAACATGGTGGCCTGCAGCTTACCGGCCATCTCAGGCTGGCGAGCCATCGACTCGATGGTCTTCGCACCAATCATGCCGATGCCGATGGCCGGCCCGATCGCACCGATGCCGAACGCGAGGCCGGCGCCAAGAACGCTCAAAGAACCTTCCACTGTTCCTCCTCTATGAGTCCAAACATTCTCGTTCTTACAGATTCACGCCGGAATCCGGCGGTTATACCTAGTGCTCCGACGCGTGAAGTGCGCCGTTGATGTACACCGTCGTCAGGATGCTGAAGATGTACGCCTGGAGTACCGCAACGAACACCTCGAAGCCGTGCATCACGATTCGCATTGCGAACGCAAGGCCGCCGGTGACCGCGCTACCGGGCGAAAGGTGCTCAAGGGAGATGGCCACCAGGATGGTGAAGATGCCGAGCATGATGTGACCCGCATACATGTTGGCGTAGAGACGGATGCCAAGCGTAATCGGGCGCAGGAAGTGGCTGACGATCTCAAGCAAGAAGATGAGAGGCATCAGGAAGATCGGGGTACCGCTCGGAACGAAGCTCTTCATGTACCTGAAGAAACCGTTCTTCTTGATGCCGATGGTGTTGTACACGAGGAACACGATGACGCCCCACGTGACGGTGACACCGATGGTGCCGGTACCCGGCAGCGCGCCAGGCACGAGTCCGATCAGGTTGTTGAAGAGCACGAAGAAGAAGATCGTGCCGATGAACGGGAAGTACTTACGGCCATTCTCGGAGCCGAGAATGTCAACGCACAGGCCGTCACGCACGAACGAAACGCCTGCTTCTACCACGTTGCCGATGCCCTTGGGCACCAAGCTGATCCGGCGCGTCGCAACTGCGAAGAACACCACCGTAACCGTGAACGCGATGAGCAGGAAGAACGTGTAGTTCGTCAGAGTGAACGTACCAACATGCTCCGAGAACAACGGCAATACTGAGAGCTCATGCAAGAGCTCTTCGACCATGTGACCCATGTTTTCCACGGGCTGACCGACCTCCTTCTGCTCAGGCCTTGTCGGGGACAGACAGACTGACCATCATGCCGGCCGCCGCGAGCAAGAAACCCGCAACCAGGCCGGCACCGAACGGAACGAGCGCTTCCCTTACAACAAGAAAGACGCCGGCGAGCGCAGCAATCGCTGCGAGCATACCGGCGCCGTTAAGGGCGATCGCCTTCATCATACCCAGAACCGGATCGGAAGGCGTAACAAGGCGTGAGGCGAAACGGGCGAGGATGAGAAGGGCAACGCCAAGACCAGCGCCAAACAGCGCTGATACTGCGGGGTTCATGAAAGCCCCTGCCACGCTATCACCGAGGTTCCCAGACAGTGTCGGTGCCCCTTACTTCCTCGCGTAGACCTCACCCAAGGCGCTTATGCGCCTCTCCCCCGGGTAAACGTCACACGAGGCGCACGGCGCAACACACAGCCGCAGGCCACTTATCACTATCGGATTCGCTTTCCGACCGGGGGGTCCTCGGAAAGCGTGCTCACTATACAACAAGCCCTATGGCTTCACAAGCACACGTGAAGCACTCTGAAGGGGTCTACTCGTCGTCGTGATGCGCGGCCTCAAACAGGCCAAGCCAGTACGCCATAAGGCCCGAAAGAACAGCCAACGCAACCAAAGTGATCAGACGAATCACTGGCGGCGCCCAACGGGTCGAATACCCACCAAACGCGAGGGCTATCGACCACACGTAGATGATGAGCACGGTTTGCCGCTGATTGAATCCGCGCCCAAGGAGGCGGTGATGGATGTGGCCCTTGTCGGCAACCTGAATGGGCTGCCCGTGGCGGCTGCGGCGGATGATCGCCGAGAATGTGTCGAAGATCGGCACACCGATGATCAGCAGCGGTATCACCAGTGTGATTGCGGCGACGGACTTCATCACGCCCAGAAGCGAGATGCACGCGAGCGTGAAACCGAGGAACAACGCACCCGAGTCCCCCATGAAGATGGAGGCCGGGTGGAAGTTGTAGCGGAGGAACCCCAGACAGGCCCCGATGAGCGCTGCTGCAAGTGCGCCAGCGGCGAAGACGTTGCTCTGCACAGCGAGCAACAAGAAGCTCATGGACGCAATGGCGGTAACGCCGGCGGCAAGACCGTCGAGTCCGTCGATCAGATTGATGACGTTTGCGAAACCGACGATCCAGAACAGGGTTATCGGATACGCGAGCACCCCGAGCAGTATGAGCCCGCCGCCAAAGGGATTGCTGATGAACGCAATCTTGACGCCGAAGGCGATCACAACACCCGCTGCTGCCAATTGGCCGAGGAACTTCTGTCCCGGCTTGAGGTCCAGGATGTCGTCGAGCATGCCGATGACGAACACGATCACGATGCCAAGGAGAACGCCCACCGCCGGCTTGCCAAGTCGTGTGAGTGCAGGCTGCCATCCCCAATAATGCTCGCCTATGTACTCGACGAGCACCGCCACTCCAAATCCGATGAACATTGCGACGCCGCCGATACGCGGAATGACACCTTTGTGGACATGCCGCCCTCCGGGACGCGAGACGATTCCCCACCGGATGCCGATCACTCGCACCACTGGTGTGAGCGCGAGTGTCGTGAGCCCGGCCACGAGCGCGACGATTCCATACTGCAAAAGACCCATCAGTCGTCGCCGCCGACACAGCGGGGCACGACGCCGGCTTCGGCAAGAAGCTCGGCAGAAAGCGGATCGGGGTACGCCTCGCGGTAGATGATGTCTCTCACACCGGAGTTGAGCAGGATCTTCGCGCAGAGCACGCACGGCTGATGGGTGCAGTAAACCGTCGCGCCGTCGATAGCGATACCGTGCCTGGCAGCCTGGATGACCGCGTTCTGCTCGGCATGTATTCCGCGACAGAGCTCATGATGCGAGCCCGAGGCGATGCCACGCTGTTCGCGCAGGCAGCCCACTACCTCGCAATGCTCCAGGCCGGAGGGAACTCCGTTGTAGCCGGTTGACAGGATGCGCTTGTCCTTGACGAGCACGGCTCCGGTAGCGCGGCGCATACATGTGGAGCGGCCGGCCACCTGTGTGGCGATCGCCATGAAGTACTCGTCCCAGGATGGGCGCGGCATGCCGGGGCCGCCTACTTGGTGCCGAAGAGGCGGTCGCCGGCGTCTCCCAGACCGGGCACGATGTAGCCATGGTCGTTCAAATGGCTATCAACCGCGCAGGTGTAGATGCAGACGTCCTTGCAGCTGTCGACGACGGCCTGAATGCCCTCCGGGGCCGAGATGATACAGAGCAAGTTGATCTCTCTGGCGCCACGCTCGCGCAGGAACTCGACCGCAGCGGCAGCCGACCCACCGGTCGCGAGCATAGGGTCGACGATGAGGATATCGCGCTCGCCGATGTCCTCGGGAAGCTTGCAATAGTACTCAACCGGCTGGAGGGTCTCCGGGTCACGATAGAGCCCGATGTGACCGACCTTGGCCGCCGGTAGCAGCTCGAGGATACCGTCGACCATGCCGAGACCGGCACGAAGAATCGGGATGACGGCGACCTTCTTGCCCGCGAGCACGTAGGTTGTAGTCTCGGCCACAGGAGTCGTGACGGTTGTCTCGGCAAGCTGAAAACCGCGCGTCGCCTCATAGGCCATGAGCATCGCGAGCTCCTTGACGAGCTCCCTGAACTCCTTCGCGCCGGTCTTGACGTCGCGCAGGATCGAGAGCTTGTGCTGGATGAGCGGGTGGTCCATGACCACTACGTTCTCCCACTGGCGATCGGACATCGTTCCTCCTCCGGACGTCGGATGCAACTTAGAGTTCGGGGTAGAGCGGGTGCTTGCCGAGGAGCGCCTGAACGCCAGCGGATATCTCGGCAAGTCGCGCCTCGTCGTCGCGATGGAAGATCGCATCGGCGAGCATGGTGCCCACATCGTGCGCGTCTTGCTCCGAGAAACCGCGCGTGGTCATTGCAGCCGAACCGACCCGGATGCCGCTCGTGACGAACGGGCTCTCGGGGTCGTTCGGGATAGCGTTCTTGTTGACGGTGAAGCCGACTTCCTCGACGAGCTTCTCGGCATCCTTACCGGTGATGCCGGCGGGACGCAGGTCGACGAGCATCAGGTGGTTATCGGTGCCGCCCGAGACGAGCCGCAGGCCCGCCTCAACCATCGCCGCACCCATCGCCTGTGCGTTCACGACCACCTGATCGATGTACGTCTTGAACTCAGGCTGCATGGCCTCGCGGAACGCAACCGCCTTTGCCGCGATAACGTGCTCGAGCGGACCGCCCTGAAGACCGGGGAACACCGCCTTGTCGAGCGCCTTTGCCCACTCTTCCTTGCAGAGCACGAAACCCGAACGCGGGCCGCGCAGCGTCTTATGCGAGGTGGAGGTGACAAAGTCCGCGTATGGCACCGGGCTGGGATGCGCACCGGTGGCCACAAGACCTGCGATGTGCGCCATATCGACCATGAGAACAGCATCCACGCTCTTGGCGATGGCCGAGAACCGCTCGAAATCGATAGTGCGCGGATACGCCGAGGCACCCGCGATGATCATCTTCGGCTTGTGCTCTTTGGCGAGGCGCTCGACCTCGTCATAGTCGATCGTCTCGGTCTCCATGTTCAGCCCGTACGGCACGACATTGAACCACTTGCCCGAGAAGTTGACGGGCGAGCCGTGAGTGAGGTGCCCGCCCATGGCGAGGTTCATACCGAGGACCGTGTCGCCCGGATTGAGCACTGCGTAGTAGACGGCGAGGTTGGCCTGTGCACCCGCGTGCGGCTGCACATTCGCATGGTCCGCGCCGAAGAGCTCCTTCGCGCGCTCGCGGGCGAGATCCTCGACGACGTCAACGACCTCGCAGCCACCGTAATACCGCTTGCCCGGAAGGCCCTCGGCATACTTGTTCGTGAGTACGGTGCCGGCGGCTTCAAGTACAGCCATGGAAACGAAGTTCTCGCTGGCGATGAGCTCGATGGTGCCGCGCTGACGCACGAGCTCAGCGTCGATGGCTGCCGCGAGTTCTGGGTCCTGCCCGGGAATATAGCGCAGTGACATGCTGGCGTTACCTTTCTCTCTTGTACAAAGACGGCTAGTCGCGGGTTCCGTGCTCCATCGACGTGATCTTGTCGACTCGGTCCTGATGACGACCTCCTTCAAAGGCGGTCGCTAGAAACGTGTCTACGATGGCGTCGGCGGTTTCAGGTTCGATGTAACGCCCTGGCAGCGTGACGATATTCGCGTCATTGTGCATACGGGACATCTTTGCCATCTCGGTATCCATGATCTGAACGGCGCGAACGCCGTCGACCTTGTTCGCCGCGATTGCCATGCCGAGGCCCGATCCGCACACCAGGATGCCATACTCGGCATCGCCGGAGGCCACAGCCTCCCCTACCTGACGGGCGAAGTCCGGGTAATCGACGGACTGCTCCGAATGCGTCCCGACATCCACGACATCGTGACCTGCCTGCTCCAGGTGTGCGCGAACCTGCTCTTTGAGTGCAAATCCGGCGTGGTCACTACCAACGTACAGACGCATGAGAACTCCTTCGGACGCACATGCGGGAGGCGCCCATTCAGGTCGCCTCCCGCATTGTAGCAAGACAGGAGCGACTAGGCGTCGAGCCCTGTCGCAGCGGCGATGATCTGGGTGGCTGTAATCGTGCCTTCTCGGCTTATGACAGGCTCGGGACCGGTGCAGTCGACGACGGTCGATGCCATGCCGTGCAGCGTCTCTCCGCCATCAAGGGTCAGGTCGGCGGCGGCGATGATGCGCTCCTCAAGGTCGGCAAACGAGCCAACCGCTGGCATACCGGAAGTATTGGCGGAGGTCGTGATGATCGCATGTCCGGACGCGCGAATGAGCTCCTGGACGACTTCATGGTCGGGGCAGCGAAGCGCCACCGTACCGCGGTCATCGCGGAACTCAGGAGCGACCATCGAGGCTGCCTTGACCACGATCGTCAGAGCGCCGGGCCAGAAGGCCCGCGCGAGCCTGTGCGCATACTCGGGAACCTCTACGCCATAGACGTCGAGCGCGTTCTCATCCTCGACAAGCCATGGAAGTGGCTTGTTCGCGGGACGCATCTTGATGTCGATGATTTCCTGCGGACCGATACATGAGTTTGCGGAAGCGCCTATCCCGTAGACCGTCTCCGTTGGGAAGACCACGATGCCGCCTTCTCGGAGAACTGTCGCCGCGAGATTGATCGCTTCCGCCGATGGATTGTCGGGGTCGATATGGATCACCTTGCTCATGATTGCCTCGCCTCCCGTTTGTTGCCAACCACGATCCGGTCACGTCCTGTCAGGTCCTTTCGGACCGCAACGCCCTCATAGCTGTCCTGCATCTCCTCGGCCATGGCCTGTGCTCTGGTCTCATCGACCTCCATGGCCAGAAGTCCTCCTGGCTTGAGCCACTCAAGCGCCTCCGAGGCGATCTTCCTGGCAACGTCGAGACCATCAGCCCCGCCGTCCAAAGCCGCCATCGGCTCGTACGCAAGAACCTCCTCGGGAAGGCTCCGGACGTCCTCGGTGGGTATGTATGGCGGGTTGGAAACAACCACATCCATGCGTCCGAGGTACTCACGAGATACCGGCTCGAAAAGACTTCCATGAAACAGTTGTACCCTCTCGTCGACTCCAGCGTACAGGGAGTTCTGACGAGCGGCTTCTACGGCATGCTCACTGACATCGGTCGCAAGCACACGGGCGCTTGAATGCTCGTACGCCAGCGAGACGGCTACAGCGCCGGAGCCGGTACAAAGATCGATCACCAGCGGCTGATCGAGCGAGGATATGGCCTCAAGTGCAGCGTCAACGAGAACTTCTGTCTCGGGGCGCGGGATGAAGACTCCGCGCTTGACACGAAGCACCAGGTGGCGGAAGGGCATCTCCCCCGTGACGTACTGGAGCGGCTCTCCGGACGCACGCCGTTCGATGGCCGAGCGGAACGAAACGCGCTCCTCCGGTGAGAGCGGACGGTCATGGAAGGCGTACAACTGGACACGAGAGAGTCCCGTCGCGGCCGAGAGCAGCCATTCTGCCGAGCGGCGCGGGTGGTCGTCGCCCTTTCGGGCGAGGTAGTCGGCGGTCCAGTCGAGCGCGTCCTTGCAGGTCCAGGCGCGCTCGGCCATCTAGACCACCGCCGCCAGCTTCTCGGCGCGGTCGGCGGCCACCAACCCCTCGATGAGCTCCCCGAGGTCTCCCATCAACACCCCCGGCAGGTTGTGCACCGTGAGCCCGATTCTGTGATCGGTGATGCGGTCCTGCGGGAAGTTGTACGTGCGAATCTTCTCGGAGCGCTCCCCGCTGCCGATCTGAGAGCGACGCTCTGCTCCCTGCTCGGCAAGCTGCTTCTCAAGCTCCTGCTCGTAAAGCCGCGCACGCAATACGCGCATCGCCGCCTCACGGTTCTGGAGCTGCGATTTCTGGTTCTGTGACTGCACGACGAGCCCTGAGGGAATGTGCGTGATGCGCACTGCCGAGTCGGTCGTGTTGACTGACTGGCCGCCAGGGCCGCTAGAACGGTAGACATCGATGCGCAGATCCTCCTGGCGCAGCTCGACAGCTACCTCCTCGACCTCAGGCAGTACGGCGACGGTTGCGGTAGATGTGTGGATGCGCCCGCCGGACTCGGTAACAGGAATTCGCTGCACACGATGCACACCGGACTCGAACTTCATCTTCGAGTAGACCTTGTTGCCCTTGATTGAGAAAGAGACTTCCTTCAGGCCGCCGATCTCGGATTCGCTGATGTCGATCTCCTCGACCTTCCAGCGCTGGGTCTCTGCGTAGCGCGTGTACATGCGGTACAGCTCGGAGGCGAAGAGCGCCGCCTCCTGGCCGCCGGCGCCGCCACGAATCTCGACGATGATGTTCTTGTCGTCGTTGGGGTCGGTCGGGAGCATCATGACCTGCAGTTCGGCATCGAGCTTCTCAGCCTGGTCACGGAGTTCGCTCAGCTCATCGCGAGCCATGTCCCGCATCTCGGGGTCTGACTCCGAGCGCATCATCTCCTCGGCCTCATCGATGCCGTCGAGCACGCCGAGATACGTACGGATAGCCTCAGCGAGGAACGACTGAGCGTGCTGTTCCTTGGCCAGACGTGCGTATTCCTTCTGGTCAGCCAGGACTTCCGGCTCGATAAGACGTGCGGTCAGCTCTTCAAAGGAGCTGAGAATCTGTTCAAGTTTCTGACGCATAGGGTGGGAAATCCTCCGTGTAGGTGACGATCTGGGGCGCGCAAAGAGGCACCTCTCCAGACCTGTACTTTACCACTCCCGGGGCCTGAGCGGGCGCTACTCGCCGAGAGCAAGAGCCTGCCAGAAGCGTCCGCTTCCAAGCAGAAGGCCGATTGCGACGGTCGCGTACACCGTGCCGAGCACCGACACCGGGATCAGCCCTGACAGACGCAGCGCTACCCCGCCACCCATCATAACGGCGACAAGCAGCCACTGCTTCAGCGAAAAGAACCCGAGGACGTTCGCGTCCGAACCGCGCTCGCGTATTCGGACGACCGCTTCACCGGCCACGCGCCTCATGATGTAGTGCTGCTTGAACCAGCCAAGCACGACTGCCACGCCGGCAAGCACCGCACCGAAATGCAGGTGCCCCAACCAGCCGACGGAACGTGAACCCAGCATGACGGACGCAGCGGTCCACATGAGCGCGGCGAGCAATAGCTGGATCTTCATGACCCGGCTGCTCTTAATGGCAGTGTCAGTCTTCATGAGACCGATGTGAGCAAGGTCCGCGCCAATTCCGGGCTCAGTCGATTGCCGGAGGCTCGAAGCTGGCCTCCGTACCGGTCTCTCGCTCTTCGCGTGCGATGACCAACTCCATCGCGGCAACAGCGATCTCGACCATGGAGTCATCAGGCGCTGCAGTCGTCATGCGCTGCAGCTGCATACCCGGCCACGTAAGGATCTTCACTGCGAAGTTGTTCGGGTGCTGTCCCGCCCATTTCACCGAGACCTCATACGCGAGACCGGCGATGAGCGGCAGAAGCAGGATGCGGATGCTGATATTGAAGAGCAGCACATAGATCTTCGCGCTCACGCCCCAGGCCAGGAGAATCGCCTTTCCCGGCACAAGCGAGAAGACGAGGATCGCGATGACCATCACCATGAACAGGAATGACGTGCCGCAACGGATGTGCAGCGTCTCGTACTTCTGGATGTACTCAGGCGTCAGCGGAAGTCCATGCTCGTATGCGTGGATGGTCTTGTGCTCGGCACCGTGATACTGAAAGACACGGTGGATATCCTTGATTCGGCTGACCGCCCAGATGTACGCGAAGAACGCCACGAGACGCAGTATGCCATCGACGATATTCCAGGTGAGCGGCGTCTCGGTGGCGGAAGGAACGATGAAGTTGGTGATGACGGCCGGGAGAACGATGAAGAGTCCGACCGCAAGCCCCAGGCCGAGGACCATCGTGAGACCGATCTCCTTGCTGGTGAGCTGCTCCTCCTCGGTCTCGCCCGCGTGCTCCGCCGAGACGGTGAACGCCTTGATGGCGAGCTGCATCGTCTCGTAGAAGCCCCACATACCCCGGATGATCGGCCACTTGAGATACGCATGCCGCGATGATGCCGAGATGAGATCGTGCTCCTCGGTGTAGATCGCTCCATCGGCCTCACGAACGGCAATGGCCCAGTTGTACTTGCCGCGCATCATGATGCCCTCAAGCACGGCCTGTCCGCCGATGTGGGTGAACTTGATCGTCTCAGTGGTTTTGGATTCAGTCACGTTTGGGCGCCTTAGTGTAGGGGTCGCCGCAGGTCATCTTGCCCTCAGAGCACGGTCCGCGACGACACGCGGCTCCTGCATCCAAGAAGATGTACGGCGCGGTTGGCTTGGCAAGTTCCAGCATTGCGAGCGCAAGATCACGGATCTCCCACTGCGCCCGCTTGCAGCAGCGCAGTTCGAAGAAGTGCAGGAGTTCGCGGACGTTCATGGTCACGACGATCTTCGTCTCCATGGCATTCGGGAGCAGATACCGGGCGTCCTCAGCAGGCACGCCAGCATCAAGGAGTTTCCCGTACGCTTCGAACGCAGCTGCCGAGGCGGATGCGAAGAGCTCGTGGGCGGCGGGATCCGCAGCTACCGATGGGGGTTCAATGAATACAGGCTCTGCGTCGTAGCGAACGTAGCGCTGCGACTGCTGGTTGTAGCTCGCGAGACGGTGACGCACCAGCTGGTGCGTCAGCGTCCGAGATACACCGTCGATTGCGAACGTGTAGCTCGCATGTTCCAGCGTTGAAGTGTGTCCGGACTCAATGACCGTCTTGAGCACCCTTCGAACAGCCTCGTCGGACATGCTCTCCAGGAGTTCAGCCGCGCCCACCGGCGCGTAGCATAGACGGGCTGATGCCGCGACGGCACGCTCGGGGTCCGGCGTATGGTAGAGCAGCACTACATCCATCGTGCGCCTTCCGTAGTGGTGCCAGAAGAACTTCGACTTTACGACAAAGGAGGCGAGCAAGCTCGCCTCCCATCATATCAGTCGCTCAGCCGTGACTACTCCGCCGACTCCTCGGCAGGTACCTCAGCTACGTCAGCAGAGGCGTCGCCGCTCTTGACGGCCTCAGTGACCTCGAACTTGGCGGCCTTGGATGCCTTGGTGGCTGCATGTGCGTCGCGCTCAGCCTTGAGCTTGACGGCAGCTTCTTCGGCAGCCTTGCGGCGCGTTTCTTTCTCGGCCGCTTCGCGCTCCATGACGGCGGCGGCAGCGTTGCCGAACTTGTCCGAGAACCGCTGAACGCGGCCACCGGTGTCGACGAACTTCTGCTGGCCAGTGTAGAACGGGTGGCACATGTTGCAGAGTTCAACACGCAGTTCCGGCTTCGTCGAGCGAGTCATGAACGTGTTGCCACAAGAGCACACGACCTTGGACTCAACGTAGTCCGGGTGGATATCTTCACGCACTTCCGGTTCACCTCCGAGTATGCACCTGGTTTCCGAGCAGGCGCCGGGACAGCCGAGCAAGGATAACACCTCGCCGCCCCGTGGGCAATCAGGATTATCTGTTCTACAGGTCTATGCCATTCGTGCCGCGCTTGTCCTCGGCACGCTTTGCCATTTTGGTAAGGAACTCCTGGTTGGACTGCGTCTGCTTCAGGCCCTTGATCAGCATGTCGAGCGCGCGCTCCGGCGAGTCGACGCCGTGTAGTACGCGACGCAGGCCCCAGACGAACGGAGCCTCCATCGGATCGAGGATGAGCTCCTCTTTGCGAGTGCCCGAGGTGACAACGTCGATGGCCGGGAAGATGCGGCGATCTGCCATGCCACGATCGAGCCTGAGCTCCATGTTGCCGGTACCCTTGAACTCCTCAAAGATGACCTCGTCCATTTTGGAGCCGGTGTCCACGAGCGCGGTCGCGAGAATCGTGAGCGACCCTCCGAACTCGATGTTGCGGGCGGCACCGAAGAACTTCTTCGGCGGATAGAGCGCCGTCGAGTCAACACCACCGGAGAGGATACGCCCGCTTGCGGGAGTTGCAAGGTTGTATGCACGGGCGAGACGGGTAATCGAGTCGAGCAAGATCACGACGTCGTAGCCGCTCTCGACGAGACGCTTGGCGCGCTCCATGACGAGCTCGGCGACTGCGATGTGGTTCTCGGAAGGCATATCGAACGTTGAAGAAACGACTTCGCCATGGATCGAGCGTTCCATGTCGGTAACTTCTTCCGGGCGCTCATCCACGAGGAGGCACATCAGATAAACCTCGGGGTTGTTCTCGGTGATGGCCGCCGCAACGTCCTTGAGGACGGTCGTCTTGCCTGCCTTCGGCGGCGAGACGATCAGACCGCGCTGACCCTTACCGATCGGGGCCACAAGGTCGATGACGCGCACCGTCATGAACTGCGGACCATGCTCAAGGCGCAAGCGGTCATCAGGATAGACCGGCGTGAGATCCTTGAAGTTCTTGCGCTGCTTGGCTGCCTCAGGATCGAGGCCGTTGATCGCGCCGACCTTGAGGAGCGCCGGGTACTTCTCGGACTCCTTGGGCGGACGGACCTGGCCCTTGATGAGATCACCACGGCGCAACTCGAACCTGCGAACCTGCGACATCGAGCAGTACACGTCGTGGTCGCCGGGCAGGTAGCCCGATGTGCGGATGAAGCCGTAGCCTTCAGGGAGCACGTCTAGGATGCCGACGATGTCGATGAATCCCTCGGCCTTCACCTTGGCCTCGTAGACGGCCGAGATGATCTCGTCCTTCTTCTTGAGAGCCTTGACGTCGAGCTCGAGCTCGGCGGCCATCTGCCGGAGTTCCGGGACGGTCTTTGTAGCGAGTTCCTCTCGCGTCACCGAAGGTGCTACCTCGGCCTGTGATGGACCCCCGCGACGGCCGCGCTTGCGTGGACGAGCACTCATGCGTTCTTCACTTTCTCCCAGTCGGCCAGGAATGACTCCAGGCCCCTATCGGTCAGGGGGTGCTTTACGAGCTTCTCCAGAACGCCGAACGGCACCGTGGCGATGTCGGCGCCCATGAGCGCCGCTTTCGTCACGTGATTCGCACTGCGGATGGAGGCAGCGATTACTTCGACCTGATGGCCGAAGTCGTAGTTATTGAGCGCGACGACAACTTGCTCGAGCTGGTCGATGCCATCTTCGGAGATGTCGTCGAACCGACCTACGAACGGCGATACGTACGCAGCACCGGAGCGGGCGGCAAGAATCGCCTGCGGCACCGTGAAGCAGAGTGTCATGTTGACCTTGATGCCCTTGTCGGCAAGCGCCTTGGTGGCTGCGAGCCCCTCGGGCATGGTCGGAACCTTCACGACGAGGTTGGGAGCAAGTGCTGCCAACTCTTCGCCCTCGCGCACGATCTCGTCGCGCTTGAGGCATACGGTCTCGCCGCTCACGGGTCCGTCGACGATGTCGCAAATCCGCTTGAGGTGCTTGTGGAAGTCGGCAAGCTTGCCGCCTTCACGAGCATAGAGCGTGGGGTTGGTGGTGACGCCAGCGAGAACGCCCCAACTGGCAGCCTCTTCGATCTCGGCGATATTCGCCGTGTCTAGAAAGAACTTCATGTGATTACTCTCCTTCTGTCGCTGTGCCCGACTGCGTAGACGACATGCGCTCGTCTCCGCGAATCGCCACGTTGACAACGAGTTCAAGCACCTCGGCAACCGTTCGGTCGAGTTGGTGGCTGTGAACGATCGGGATACCGTGCTCGACAGCAAGGTCTTCGATATACCTGCCGAGCAGCCGGATGTTCCCAAAATTGGCCCTATATTTCTCAAACGGGCGAGTGCCGTCCGTTTGGACTTCCCTGATGTAGAAGTGACTCCGGTGGGCCTCTTCATCGTCGACCGCAACAAGCAGCTGCACGACCGACGCATTCTTGAACTGGGAAGGCTCGATGTAACCCGGAACCATGTGAACGCCCTCGATGACAAGACTCTCGCCCTCGACAGAAGCCCGCTCGATGAGAGACCTGATGCCGGTGATGACGGCTGCGGTCTGCTCGCGGAAACCGACGATGACAGGATTTGCACCGTGGGGGACGGGAACCCTCAGTCCGCGCCACGCGTTAAAGGAGCTTTCGTAGATCGCTGGCATGAGGTCCCGCGTAAAGATACCACGCATTACCTCACGAATGGAATCCGTAGATACAATACGGGTGACCCCAAGCCGGTGCGCAATCTCCGTTGCGATGGTCGACTTGCCAACACCAGTGGTACCGCCGATGAGGATCACGAGCGGCCGATCGAGGTTCGCGAGCTCCCGGAGCTTCATGTAGCGACGGGCATATTCTGGCCCGGCCTGCTCCTCGAGGACGGCAACTGCCATGTCTTGCAGCTCTTCAAGCGAAACCTCGCGCAAGGCGCGCTGACGCATCTCATCTTGGATCCGCTGTGCCGCGAGGTATGCCCGCGCAGGCGACAGACCGGTCGCTGTGAAGGACTGTGCCATCAGTCCTTTGCTGTAGGGCAGGCCGTGCTTCTCGTCCTTGATGAGAATCGGCGAGTTCTGTTCCGGCATCATTCGCTCCTCGTGCTTCCGCGCTTGAGCGCGAGGTCAACGGACATCTCGATGACTTCATCAACCGGCATGCCGCCGAGTGAGATCGGTACGTTGTCACACAGAACCGTTGGGACGCCCGCCTGCACGCCTGCAGCTGCGACCACATCGATCGCTGCCGCCTTGAGTTCACTCAAGAGCACGTCGAAGGTGCCGGCTGCGGCATCAAGATCGGCACGCAACAAGGACCGATTAGACAGATGTGCGCTCGCAGCCACGACCGTGCAGCCCTGCTCGGCCTCAAGGTATGCGACCAATTTGGGCAACAGGGCTGGCGGCGCCGTCGTGGCGAAGAACACACGCTTCCCCTCTACCGATTCCAGTGGGAGTGGTCGAAACCCGATGCACGCGATGGGAAGGTCGGGGCGCTGAATTGCAATCGCCGCGAGCATTGCCTCGACTTCAACAAGAGAAGCCACGGGCTCCTCGGCACCCGCAAGAATGACGGCATCCGCGCGCGCCAACCTGAAGGGACCAAAGTAATCGTGCACGTAGCCGGGGCCCTGCGCCGCCCCGATGACGAGAACGGTCGCATTGGCCTTCACCGGCGGAATCGCTGCTCCCGAGCCCTCAAGCATGACGATGTCCATCCCGAGGCCGTCTGCGAGACGTGCGCCTTCGGGGACGTTGCTGAAGAACGTATCGCCCGCCATACCACCGCCGCAGCGCCGACACCCTACCGTCGCCACGCGGCTCATTACCGCATCTTCGTAGTTGTCTGAGGAAGCATGCTTGCCTTGCGCCGCAAGTGCGAGTAGGTCCTCGGTCGACAGTGCGACCTCGTCGCCCCTGATGAGCTCAGGATCGGAGGGTCCGCCCCGGCCCATTGCCACGACGACGACGTTGCGACCGCTCGCCTTCAGGTACCGGGCCATGTATGCCGAGAAACCCGTCTTGCCCACGCGCTTGCCTGTTCCGATGACAGCAAGTGTCGGCGTACGCAGCTCAAGCTTGGGGCAAGGCGGCGTGAACAGAAAATCCGAACCGCGATAAGAGACGCCCGCACCAAGCGCTATCGATGCGAGTCGGAAGCGCGCGGCAGAGCTCACCACAGGCTCATCCGAGAGATCCACGACCGCACGCGGGCCGTAGCGCTCGATTGCGATCTTCAGGGCCTCCTCGGCGGTGGCAGCAAAGACGACCGGGACACCGTATGCATCTTCCGCCGAGGCGTCCACCTTTTCAGTGCCGCCGATGAATGCGGCGGTCACGATGTCAAATTCGGCGCCGAGCGCCGCGAGTGCGGCACGAACGACCGGCGGGTAGTGCTCTCCGTCAATCAGCGCAACAACGGTACTCACAGCGCTTCACCTCCCGAAGCTGGATGCCACAGACACTCCCGAGCCGGTGTCCGCTCGAAGTCAGCGACCGGCTCCGGGTCGCCGAACGGGTGCTTGAGCACGATCCGAACGCGATCAGGGTAGACCTCGATGATGTTGTAGGAAGCCTGTGTCTTGCCGCGGAGCCGGTACGAGCACGCAGTACCTGCGTTGACGACAACCATGCTCTCCAGCCGCCACACATGCGGAACATGCTTGTGACCGCAGAGAACCATGTTGCAGCCGCTCGTCGTGAGCACGCGCAGCAAGTCGCCAGCGTCAAAGACGATGTTTCGCTCACGACCGGTGCCCGGAACCGGAAGTAGGTGGTGATGCACGCACACGATCTTGAACTCATCGGGATCGGAGAAGCGTTCCTCGATCCACCTGTACCGCTCGCGACCTACGCGCCCGCCATCAAGGTCTGGCTCAGATGAGTCAAGCCCGAGGATACGCACGCCAGGCAACCTGAGCTCGGTCGAGCGCGCCCCGAACAGCTCCTCGAAGTGCATGTCTCCAACGTTGCGGGCGTCGTGGTTGCCGAGAAGAACCATCTTGTGCTCGACGTTCATGCGAGTGATGAGATTCTTCGCCGCCTTGAATTCCTGCCGAAACCCCATGTCCGTAAGGTCGCCGGTCACAACCAGCACGTCAGGCTGCAAGTCGTTGATTTCATCGATGACGCGAGTGGCCAGGCTCGGGATGTGATACTGCGAGCCGCAGTGCAGATCGGATATCTGCGCGATGACGAATGGCTTGGCGTCGCTCATGGGGGGTCCTCCGACCGGTGGCTACAACCGTGGAAGAAGCGAGGAGTACTGAGGGGACATTCCTATTGTTCCCAGATAACAGGCGTTCTCGTCAAGTATGCCTGAACGACTCGCAGTGGCTATTCGGCTACAGAGCGCCTCGGCGGCCTCGAAAGCAGCGCTTCCCGGAACACGGCTATCACGAGCCCGAGCACCAATCCGAAGATGAGCGCACCTAAGATGGTTGCTCCCCTGCGTCGCACCGGCGCGACGTCTTGCACGTCAAGATTCCCGTTGTAGTAGTAGGCATTTCGGAGTGTTCGCAGCGCGAGCGAGTCCTCATACAGACGCATACGCATCTCCCACTGCGTACCCGCTGACGACAACCTGAACGTCTCGTCGGCATTTCGGCCTGCTTCTGAGCGGATTCCCTGCACTTCTTTGAGGGCGCGCTGGGTCTCGGTCACACGCCGCTGAAGCTCATAGATCTCCTTGCCACCAAGCTCTGCGGCTCTGACGGCGGCGTATCCGGCTGCAGCCGATGTCACGGTCGAGGCCTCGGCCTTATCAGACGAGCGGAACGTGATGACGAGCTGGCGCGGCGGATCGTCGCGAGTGGACGCACGCAGCTCGGCCAGAATCGTATCGCTCGCGACCAGCGTCCTGCTGGCAATGACCGAGGCGAACTCATCCCCTGTGATCTCGCGAAGCATGTAGTCGACTCTCGGCAGGTCAGGGAATTTTGACAGCGTCGGCGAGTCGACGCTCAGAAGCGCCGTGCCTTCGTAGAGTGGTTCAGGGTTTGCTGAGGATACCGCAGCGGAGATCAGGCCCGCCAGCAGCATGACTGTGAGCGGAATCCACCACTCTCGGCGGACCGCTTCCAGAAACGTGGGGTGGTGATGCTCAGGCACCGGAGACCTCCTCGCGATGGACCGATACTGCTGCCAGAAGTGCCAAGAACAGCCAGAGGTACTCGAAGAACAGATAGTACTGGAAGAACGACTCAACGACCAACGCGACCGCCGCAACGAGCACGGCGACGCTCAGGCCAGGGTAGCCTCGGCGATGGATCTTGAACCATGCAACGCCTATGCCGGCGAATATGACCAACTCAGCAAGCAGGCCGAGCAACCCCATCTCAACCCACAGCGAAAGGAATAGCTGATGCGGATGCAGGATACGGGCGAGCGCCCCGGGCTGTCGGTATGATGGGTAGGCGAGCTCGAAGGCACCAAGTCCGGTGCCCGTGAGCCAGTAGCGTCCGAGCATCGCGACGCTTGAGACGATCATCAGGTAGCGCGTTGAGAGCGAGTTCACAGACTGCGGATTGAACAGCGTGGCGACCCGATCGGTGACCGTGGAGGGCAGGAACGGTATCGCTGCGAACGCGAGTGCAACCGTAACGATGATGAGCCACTTGCGCCGCTTGGCGGGCGCGGTCAGCAACACGAGCACCGCACCGACGGCGAAACCGACCCACGCCGAGCGCGAGAAGGTGAGGAGCATGCCGCCAGCAGTGACCGCGCCGGGTACTCCCCAACCCACGACCTCCATCCACCTGCGGCTCCGCACGAGCATTGCGAAGCACACCAATGCGGCCGCTGATAGATAACCAGCAAGGAAGTTCGGGTCAAGGAAGAAGACTGCGGGTCGCACGAGCAGTGCGGATGACTCAAGACCTTGGGTAGCGATACGACCGATTCCGATGCCCGGTACGAGATACTGCAGCACTTCCACACCGACGAGCGCCACTGCTATCCAGACGAGCCAAACGACGAGTTCATGTGCGCGTTTGGGAGTTGATGCGCGCCACATCACGACCGCCGATAGCAGCAGGAGCGTCAACAAGCGGAAGGTGTTGAAGGCGGTTGTGGCGGGGGCAAGCGAGGCGATCATCGAGCCAAGTCCTGCAACAACCAGGAGCGAGAGGCCGCCAAGAAGCCACGTCGGTGCCGGAAGCGTCTCGCCCCGGTCGCGTACGACGCGGGCAAGCCAGCCGAGAATCGTCGCGACGAGCAACACGTGAGCGGCGGTGAAGGGAGCTGCAGCCGGCCCTAGGGTGGCAAAATCGAAGAGCGGAATCGCGACGAGCAGCAAGATAAGCCCCACATCGGGCTTTGTGAGCGCAAGAGCAGCGAGCACGACCGCGATCGTCGCCGGCAGCAACACGTATCCACTTGGCCACTGAAGGCCCGACTGGGAAAGATACGCGCCAGTGACGGCTGCCGCCACGATACACAGCGCAAGAATCACAGTGTGAAGCGAAGGCAGTCGCGTGCTGTTCGCGTCCCCCGTTATCGCAGCCGGCACCTCACACCTCCCGGGCATCAGTGTACTTCGGCTCCGTCACGATCGACGCTGAATGCGAAGGTCTGGCGCCCGGGCAATGCCCCGACGCGGTCGACGACCTCGCCTGCGAGTCGAAGTGCAGCCTCGTCACTCTCGGCAGCGAGCAAGCCGAGCACGGTGGGGCCTGCGCCGGAGAGCACCGCCCCCGTTGCACCTGCCGAAATGAGCGCACTGCGCGTTGCCGCGATGTCCGGCATGAGGTGCTCCCGATACGGCTCATGAAGTCGATCGGAAAGGCCAGTCGTGATGAGGTCGCCCCTACCAAGCGTGATGCCTGCCGAGAGAAGCCCTGCGCGCCCGGCGCTGAAAGCTGCGTCTGCATGCGGGACGGAGTCCGGCAACGCCTCTCGGGCTTCAACGGTGGACAGGCTTGCCTCACTCACGGCAACGACAGCGGCAAGACCACCACCAGGCTCAATGCGCACCATACGCGGCACGCCGCCGTCGCGCCAGCACATCGTGAAGCCGCCGAAGATCGCGGCGGCAACGTTGTCGGGATGGCCCTCCAGCTCCGACGCTAGTTCGAAGATTCGCTCGGGAGCTAGCCCCACACCGGCGATGATGTCACCCAGCAACAGTCCCCCGACGATAGCTGCTGCCGAGGAGCCCAGCCCACGTCCGACCGGGATGCCGTTGTCGCAGCGCACGATCGCGGCACCAGAGTAACCAACCTCGGCGAACACGCGCCTCATGGCACGGACGACCAGATTGTCCTCGCCGGTCGACAGGATGCCCTCCCCTTCGCCGACGAGCTCAACGCGCCAGGTCTCGGCGGGCTCGGCGTCAAAGACGTCGTAGAGCGCAAGCGCCAGGCCGAATGAGTCGTATCCGGGGCCGAGATTGGCAGATGTTGCGGGAACACGAACGCGCGCGGCCACGGTAAGCGTCACAGCTCCTCTACGCGGATAACCGACTCAACCACATCGACGACTGCTAGCGAATCGATTTCAGCTAGCGCCTCGCGAACAGCCCGCTCGGACGCGCGGTGAGTCGCGTACACGATCTCCGCGCCCGCGACCAGCGCACGTTTCTGGATGACGGATGCAATCGAGACGCCGTGCTCACCGAAGATGCTCGCAACTGCGGCAAGCACACCGGGCTCGTCACGAACAAGCAAACGAACGTAGTACTCGGTCTCAAGCTCACCGAGGTCGCGCACTGCCAGCTCTTCGTGGCACGTGCAGCCGACGAGCGCCAGGCAGCCCCGCTGGATATGTCGCGCCACCTCGATCACGTCACCAACGACCGCCGAGGCGGCAGGAAGCGATCCCGCACCTTCGCCGAAGAACATAGTCTCGCCGACTGAATCGCCGACGACGTAGATCGCGTTGTAGACGCCGGAGACCTTCGCGAGTGGATGCTCCTCGCGAATCATGGTCGGGTGAACGCGAACGTCGATCCCGCCCTCGGCACGGCGTGCGATGGCGATGAGCTTGATGGTGTAGCCCATCTCGGCGGCGTAGGAAATGTCCTCAGGAGAGAGTGACCGGATGCCTTCAACCGGCACCTGGGCGAACGTCACACGCGAGTTGAACGCGATCGACGAGAGAATCGCGATCTTTGCAGCGGCGTCTAGACCATCAACGTCAGCTGTAGGGTCAGCCTCGGCGAATCCACGCTCCTGCGCCTCTGCAAGTGCGGCGTCGTAGTCGAGGCCGTCCTCGGCCATACGAGTGAGCATGTAGTTGGTTGTGCCGTTGACGATACCGTAGACGGCCGTGATCTCGTTGCTTACAAGAGAGTGCTTGAGCGGCCCGATGATCGGGATTCCGCCGCCGACCGCCGCCTCGAACAGGATGTCGACGCCGTGCGTATCAGCCGCGTCCATCACCTCTCGGCCATGCGTGGCCATGAGCGCCTTGTTCGCGGTGACAACGCTCTTGCCGGCCGACAGCGCGCCGAGAACGACGTCGCGGGCGATCCCCGTTCCACCGATGAGCTCGATGACAACATCGACGTCCGGGTCGCCGAGCACGTCCGCCGCATCAGTCGTGCATGCCTCGGCGGGGAGACCAAGCTCCTTGAAGCGTGCCTCGTTGCGATCCGCAAAACGCGTGAGCTCGATATCGACACCGGCGCGCGTGACGAAGTCCGCCCGATGCCGACGAAGGATATCGACGACGCCAGAACCGACAGTACCTAGGCCGATGAGTCCGACACGAACTGTACGCATGAAGTCCTCCTGGAATCCGAACCGCCACGCAGGGTTAGCGCGCGGTCTGTCCATTGTAGCCGAGCGATATCAGTGAGCCAGCTCTGTCCTCTACCCGAGCTCGCACTTCATGAGGTCGTCGTACGTCTCTCGGCGAATGATCACGCGGGCGACACCGTCGTTCACCATCACGACGCCGGGGCGCACCTGCTTGTTGTAGTTGCTGCTCATCGACTGGCAGTAGGCGCCGGTTGCACATACGCACAGCACGTCGTCGACTTCCGGGACCTGTAGCGGGGCGTCGTTCACGACGATGTCGCCGCTCTCGCAGTGCTTGCCAGCGACTGTCGCTACCATCTCGCGTGGCTTGTCCGCCTTGTTGGCGATGAGCGCCTCGTAGTGCGCGTCATAGAGCGACGTCCGGATGTTGTCGGACATGCCGCCGTCGACCGCGACGTACGTGCGGATACCCGGGATCTCCTTGATGGAGCCCACGGTATACAGCGTGACGCCTGCATTTGCGACAATGCTGCGGCCCGGCTCGACCGCCATCGCAGGCACCGTGAGGCCGTGCTTCTCGCACTCCTCCTTGATGCCGTCGACGACGACCTTCCCATAATCCTTGATGGTAGAAGGCTCATCCGGTAGGCCGTATGCGATGCCGAGGCCACCGCCGGTGTCGAGCATCCGCACCTCGACTCCCGTGCGCTCCTTGATCTCCGCGATGAACTCAACGATGACCTCGATCGCCTTCGCGAAGCTGTTGAGCGCGAATATCTGGCTGCCGATGTGCATGTGCAGCCCATCGAACTCGATGCCCGGAAGCGCGATCGCACGCTCGACCGCCTGCATCGCGAGACCCTGATTGCGGCCGAAGCCGAACTTGGAGTCCTCGGCGCCGGTCATTATGAAGTCATGCGTATCCGCTTCCACACCCGGGGTCACACGCACGAGCACCTTCTGCGTAGCACCGCGCTCCGAGGCCAGCGTTGAGAGACGATCCATCTCCTCGAAGCTGTCGACCACGATGCGACCGACACCGGCATCCAGGCACTCGGCAAGCTCGAGCGGCGTCTTGTTGTTGCCGTGGACGTAGATGCGATCCATCGGGAAGCCTGCCCGAAGCGCGAACGCCAACTCACCGCCGCTGGAGACATCCAGACAGCAGTCTTCCTCGGCCACGATCTTGCACATCGCGACAGACATGAACGCCTTGCCGGCGAATACGACGTCAACGTCCTTCCAGTGGAATCGCGTCCACTTGATGTACTCGCGGAGCTGTTCGCGGATCGTCGCCTCGTCCATGACGTAGAGCGCCGTCCCCTGCTCACGAGCGAGCTCGACGGTGTCTACACCGCCGATGAAGAGATGGCCGCCTTTGATCTCGGCGGTCATCGGCAGTACAGACAGCAGATCGGCGCCGGTCTTGAGGTCCGGGACCGCCGGAGGTCGAGGTGCGGTTGGCTTGCCCATGTCGTTCATCCTCTCTTACGCAAACGGCGCCCCGGTGAGGCGCCGCAGACATCCTACATTCGCTGCGGCGCACTCACGCCGAGAAGTCCGAGCACGACCTCAAGTACGGTACGAGTGGCGTCCACCACCGCCAGGCGCGCGACGGTGAGCTCAGGAGCATCGGGATCGACGACCTTGCACACCGTGTAGAACTGATGGAACGTTGCCGCGAGTTCCTCGGCATAGCGGGTCAGCTTGTTCGGGGCGTACCCGGCAGCGGCGAGCTCAACGATCTCGCTGAACTCGGCAAGTTTACGGAAGAGCGCGAGCTCAGCCTCGGCGGTGAGGATCGAGAGGTCCGCGTTGGCCGGAATAAGACCGGAAACCAGAGCGGCGACATCCTCCGCGTCGGGGCTACTGGCCGCCTTGCGTAGGATCGAGCAGATGCGCGCGTGTGCGTACTGTACGTAGAAGACCGGGTTGTCGCTCGACTGCTCTTTGGCAAGCGCGATGTCGAAGTCGAGCGCCTGGTCGGTTGAGCGGCGCAAGAAGAAGTAGCGCGCGGCGTCAGGACCGACCTCGTCGAGCAAATCTTCGAAAGTGACCATCTCGCCGGTGCGCTTGGACATGCGCACGACCTCACCGTTGCTGAAAAGGTTCACGAGCTGGCCGATGATGAGATGCAGCTGCCCCGGGTGCCCGAGCGCCGCGACACCGGCTTCCATGCGCTTCACGTAGCCGTGATGATCCGCGCCCCAGATGTCGATGACGAGGTCGAAGCCACGCTCGTCAAGCTTGTTCCAGTGATACGCGACGTCAGCCGCGAAGTATGTGTAGCTGCCGTCGGCCTTCTTGAGGACGCGGTCCTTGTCATCACCGAAGTCGGTGGAGCGAAACCACGTGGCCCCCTCCTCCTCGTAGATATAGCCAGCCTCTCGCAGCCGCGTCATCGAGCGCTCGATCGCGCTCGGGGCACCGTTGGCGCCTGGAGCGTGCAGTGTCCGCTCGGAGAACCACACGTCGAAGGTCACGCCCATGCCCGACAGCACGTTCTTGAGGTGCGCAAGAACCTGCGCATATGCCTTCTCCTTGAAGTGCGATTCGCGCTCGGTGGCCGATGTGTCGGCCCAACGCTCGCCCTCCTCGGCCAGGATCTCGCGGGCGATGTCGGTGATGTACGCGCCGCGGTATCCCTCCTCAGGGAAGACGACGTCGCGACCGGCAAGCTCCAGATAGCGCGCCGCAACGGACTCGGCGAAGATGTCCATCTGGACGCCCTGATCGTTGATGTAGAACTCGCGCTCCACCGAGTAGCCGACGTGGCCGAGGAGGCGTGCGAGCGAGTCACCGAGCGCGGCCCAGCGGCCGTGTCCGACGTGCATCGGACCGACCGGGTTTGCCGAGACGAACTCGACTTGCACCCTGCGGCCGGCGCCGACATCGGAACGCCCGAAGTCGAGGCCCTTGGCGCGCGCATCGACGACAACGCGCTGAAGCGCGGCATTAGAGAGCCTGATGTTGATGAAGCCGGGACCTGCGATCTCAACGGCGGCGACATCGGGATGACCCGACATGCGTGCCGAGACGATCTCGGCGACCTTCCGTGGTGGCATGCCTGCGGCCTTCGCGGCGCGCATGGCAACATTGGTCGCCCAGTCACCGTGCGAGACGTCACGCGGGCGCTCAACGGTCACCTCGGGCATCTCGGACAGGGTGAGCTCTCCGGAATCCACGGCTGCGGTCAGCGCATCGCGAACGAGGGTCTCGATCAGGTGCTGCACGGCGAACACTCCTTGGGGCTCAGATGTGAGTGTTCAGGATACCCCTACCGCGCCCGAGCGACCAGGGTGCTAGCGCTCCAATGCCTCCGCATAACAAACTACGGCTGGCAGGGAGAATGTGAACGTTGAACCGACGCCGACCGTGCTCGATACGACCAGGTCGCCGCCGAGGATGCGAGCGAGCCTGAGTGAGATCGGCAAGCCAAGCCCGGTGCCGCTCGGCTTCGTCTCTTCCGGAGGGGCCACCTGATGGAATTCCTCGAAGACACGATCGATCTCTTCAGGTGAGATGCCCAGCCCAGTGTCCGAGACGACAAACGCGATGGTGTCGCGGCCATCGCACCCGACACGGAGCGTGACATCGCCACGATCAGTGAACTTGATGGCGTTCCCGACGAGATTGAGCAGGACCTGCCGCACCTTCCGGCGGTCGCTGCTCACGAGTTCGATAGGCGTCGCGTTCTCAAGACGCAGTGCAAGACCCTTTCCCTCGGCCTCAGGTCGAACGCTCTCCAGCACCGACTCCAAGAGAGGTGCAAGTTCAAACTCCTCAGGCTCAACGCGCGCGTGACCGGAATCGATGCGCGAAACGTCGAGCACGTCATTGACGAGCTCAAGCAAATGCTTGCCTGAGTTGTTGATCATGCTGATTTGTTTGTCATGTTCAGCATCCAGCTCGCCGACGAGGCCGGAGAGAAGCATGTCGCTGAAGCCGATGATCGAGTTGAGCGGTGTCCGCAGCTCATGGCTCATGTTGGCCAGGAAGCGGTCCTTCGCGGCACCTGCGGTCTCAAGTTCCGCATACGTGCGTTCAAGCTGCGCGGTGCGCTCGTAGACCAGTTCCGACAGCCGCTCGCGATGCTCCACCAGCTCCTGCTCCGCTGCCACCCTATCGCTCACGTCCTGGATAGTCGAAAACAACAGAGGCCTGTCGCGACCACCGACCGGACCTGAGTGGATCTCAAGTACTCTCTTCTGCCCGTTTGGGAGAGTCTGTCTGTCAATACGGATGCCGCCCTGCCCGGCGGCTATCTCAACGAGACGCGCGACCATCTCCTCGGGATCCACCCCGTTCAGGTACATGAGGTCATGAGTAATGAACTCGTCATGCGTCATGCCATAGAAGTCGCACGCTGCTGCGTTGACATCGACGAAACGTCCTGTGGTCGGGTCCATGAGCGTCATGATCGTATGACTGTTCTCGAAAAGGCCGGCGAAGTGCTCCTCGCTTGCCCGAAGCGCATCGACTTCCTGGTTGAGCGCGGTCACGTCCTGGAGGATGCAATGAGTGCGCTGAATCCGGCCGTCTTCCGTCTGAGCGATTCGACCGTACACCGCAACCTGACGAACCGTGTCGTCCTTCGCCCGCAGCCCGAACTGAGCTCCTTCAACCGACCCGGACTTCTTGAACCCGGCGAACCGCGCACGGAACAAGTCAGCCTCGATCGCGTCAAGGAAGTCGCCGAAGTAGACGCCCAGCACTTCGCCGCGCGAGTAGCCGAGAAGCTCCAGCCACGCGTCGTTCACGTCGAGCAGGTTCCCCGACTCATCGAGCGATTGGTAGGCCAGCGGCGCGCGCTCGTACAGCAGGCGGAAGGACAGCTCACGCTCGGCAAGTTCCGCTTCGGCGCGTCGGCGTTCCGTGACCTGTTGCATCAGTGACTCGTTCGCAAGAGTCAATGCCGCAGTACGCTCGGTCACCCGCTTCTCAAGGTCCACCCGGGACTCTTCCGCGATTCTCGTCAACCGCGCGCGCTCCTCGAACAACAGCACCAGCACAAGAGACGAGAAGGCGAAGACTGCGATAACAAGGTTGAGGGCGAGCATCGATTCATGCATGACGGGGCTCGCGAACGGGCCATACCCGTTGAGGGTGCCGATTGTCGCGATGATGGCCTGAGCGGCTACTGCCACTGACATGAGGCGGCGCCCGCCGCGATAGGCGATAAACGTGAAGAACGGCATATAGAGGAAGGGTACGACACGCTCCACAGGAACTGGCAGGTGCGTTGAGAACGTCCACCATGACAATCCAACCATGACGGCGGTCGTGACAATCGCATCCGGGAACATTCGCCCGACTCGTTCTGACTTATGCCATACCAGCGCCGCTGGCGCGATTGCGAGCGTCGCGGCCGCTATCGCCAGCCACCAGAACAGTACGCTCCCCATATGTGATGTCAGGGTCTGGCCGAGAAGTCCTGCCGCTGCGATGCCGATCGCAGATGGAACAGCCGACCCGACGCTAGCGGCGAATGTAAAGACAAGCGCATCCGAGACACTATCCAAAGAGAACTGCCTGCCGCGCAGTCGGCGCAGCAGGATTCTGAATGTGATCGGTCCGGTGATTCCAATCGCCGCAGTCGCAAGCGCTACAGCCGGGGACACGACTCCAAGTCCGCCAGCGAATATACCAAGCACTATGAATGGAACTGCTACCAGGCCGGACGCCATGATAGCAGCCATGGCGATGCCACCCGGAATCCAAACAGGGACGGCGCCTGAGGTACCCAGGACTACCGGAAAGAGGACGTGTGTGGATGTGAAGATTGCGAGCCCCGCCGCAAAACCCCAGAGCAACCGCATTCTCATAGACCTGATGCCGAGAGTCATCACAGATTACTCAACCTTAATACTCCTTTTGCCGATACTTCCTTCAGGCAAACAGTGTGCCATCACGACCTAGGACAGCAAGCGAACGACGAACGGTACGAGGTACGACATCACGCAAGGGAGCTCACATGCGAATCGACAGCGACAACATCTCCACGGAAGGACGCGAGGTCATCCGAGTACGCGTTGACCGAATCGGCTCAGCAGGCGAGCGGGAACTCTGGTGGGTCGCGCTCTCCTTCCGGGATGAAAGCACCAAGCCAGAGGGCATGTTCACCGACCGAACGCAGGCACTGAAGTTAGCCGGAGAACTCGCCGCCGCATGGGGCGTCAAGGTCGCCATGGCCGACGCCGCCAGCTAGAGGCTCGACCGGTACGCTCTCAGAATCCTCAGTGTACGCTCCTGGATGCGATCACGAACGCGACTTGGTGCCGCCTCCCAGTCATCAGGATTGCGCCCGATCTTGAGATCGAACCGTACGTGTGCGAGCCCGAACACCCCGTGTGCCACAGCATCCTGCGCCGCATGCAGCGCCCGCCCGAGCGCCTCCGGGGACCGCATACGCAGCGCCCGGCGTCGGTAATACCACACCCAGCCGTACGCCCACGGCGCGAAGTGACGGGTCAGGTTGAGGAGCGAACCCCGGGCCGGAAACTCGACATCGACCGAAGCGTCCGCGAGAGCGATTCGTTCTGCGACCGCATCAAGCCCGGTCTCCCGCGCCCAATCACGTGTGAGTTCGAAGTGCACGAGCGGACCCATGGCAAGACCCTGACAATCGGCGGCGGCTACGCGCTATCGATGATACGGCTCACCACGCATGATACGAAAACTCCGGTAGATCTGCTCCAGCAGAACCACGCGCGCCAGCTGATGCGGCAGCGTCATCGCGCCGAGCGACAACAGCTCATCAGCTCGCGCCATCACGGTCGCATCAAGTCCCGCCGCACCACCGATGATAATGGCGACAGAACTACGCCCCTCGATACCGGCCAGCCCAAGCCAAGACGCCATACCCTCGGACGAGAGCTGCTTGCCCCCGATGGCCATCACCACGACGTGCGCGCCATCTGGGATCGCCCGGAGCACACCATCGGCTTCGGCCTTCAGCGCACCGCGCTCGTCTGCGGTCACGTCCCGGTCCTGCACCTCGATCACTTCGACCGTGGCGTAGGGACGCAGGCGCTTCAGGTACTCGGCAGCTGCATCGCGCCAATACGACTCCTTGAGGCGTCCGACTGCAACGATAGTGATGCGCACTACTGTGCCGCCGTATCTGAAGCAAGCGTCACTTTGAGAGTCATACGATCTTCGCCGCGCACGATCTCAACGGATACAGTATCGCCGACCTTCTGGGAACGGATGGCCGTGAAGACGTCCTCCACGCTGGCTACTTGCGCGTCGGCGATCTTCACGATGATGTCACCTTGTTTGATGCCAGAAGTCTCAGCAGGAGAACCCGCCGTGACGCTCTGTACGAATGCTCCCGCGCTCACGGAGAGCCCGTACTGCGCCGCTGCGTTCCCGTCGATCGTCGCCGTGCCGACACCCATGAACGGATGCGATGCGCGGCCAGTTGAGATGAGTTCCTCGGCAATGCTCTTGGCGAAGTCGACAGGAATCGCAAAGCCGATACCGGCGGATTGACCCGACGTCGACTGGATGAGCGTGTTGATGCCGATGAGGCGACCCTTCGCATCGGCGAGCGCGCCGCCCGAGTTGCCCGGATTGATCGCTGCATCGGTTTGGATAAGGCTGATGTATGTAGTGATACCTGAGGTTCCCTGCGCAACCGTCGATCGGCCGAGGGCGGAGACGATGCCCGACGTCACGGTCTTCTCGAGGCCGAACGGGCTGCCGATGGCAACCACAGGTTCGCCAACCCTGAGCGCTGCCGACGACCCGAACTCCGCGGCCAGGAGCCCCGTCTTGTCGACCTTGATCACAGCAAGGTCGGTCGATGGGTCGGTGCCAACAACAGTCGCCGGAAGTTCATCAACGCCGATGGTGACGATAATCGCGTCGGCTCCATCAACGACGTGGTTGTTTGTGAGGATGTAGCCGTCTTCCCGGATGATCACACCGCTGCCGTTACCGGCCGACTGCGTGACGGTCCTGCCCGTGAAACGATCGATCCCGGTCTGCTCGATCTCGATATTCACAACAGAAGGCGTCAGCTTGGCCGCAACCGACTCAGCAAACGCGGCTTCGCCGAATGCGACCGGAGTGGGTACCGCGGTCGTCACCGGCGCGGAGGCTCCCGTCGGCTGCACGGATGCATCCTGCATCGGATAGCCAAGAATGAACACGAACGCGGCAATGACTATCGCCGCGCCGACCAGGCCGCCAAAGATGCCCGCGATGACGAGCGCTACTCCGCTACGCTTCGGGCGCGCGGTCACAGGCTGTGGTGCCAAGGGCGGTGCAAGCGGACTAACCGGCGACGGCACGTACGCCGGAGGGTACTGCCCGCCATCGGCGGGAAGGTCTTGTGGCGTGAACTCGTCGGTCATCGTGCACCTCGCTTAGAAGAAGACGCATCACAACAAGCGACTATACCCGAGGATGCTCATGCGCGCGGGCGCGGCACAACCACAGCACAAGCTCTTCACAGCTTCTTCTCTAGAATCCAGCCGTCAGCAGCCGGAACAGCGGACCGGTGAAGACTCCGATGCCGAGAGTGGCGATTGCAAGGATGCCGATAGCGACCGTCGAGGAAAGCGAGAGCGGCACGCTTGGCTCGGAAGATCCGTCGGCGAAGAACGCGGCACGCAGAATGCGGAAGTAGTAACCCGCCGAGACAACACTCATGATGACCGCGACGATCACGAGCGCGAGGCGCCCGGCCTCAAGCGCGGCCGTGAAGAGCATGAGCTTGCCGAACATGCCGATCATCGGCGGCACGCCCACGAGCGAGAGCAAGAAGACGACCGAGACCCAGGCGATGGCGGGTCGGCGAGCGGCAAGACCGGCGAAATCGTCGAGCTCACTCCCCTCCTCGGCAGCGATCAGCATGATCGCCATCGAGGGCACGGCGTACGCGATCGTGTAGAAGACCGCAGCGGCATTGCCAGAAGCGGTGCCTGCCGAGAGAGCCAGAAGCATGTAGCCGGTGTGAGCGACGCCCGAGTACGCCATGAGGCGTCGGATGTCGCTTTGCGGAAACGCCGCGAGGTTGCCAAGCACCATCGACGCGAGCGACGCGATTACAAACATAGCAAGCAGCGACGGAGCGCCCGGCACGAGTACGGCTGCGAGTCGGACCATCACGGCTGCACCGGCGAGCTTGGGCACCGTCGAAACGAACGCGACGGAGGCGGCCGGGGCACCGGCGTATGCGTCGGGAGCCCAGAAGTGGAACGGCGCCGCCGACATCTTGGCGAACAGCCCGACAAAAACGAAGAGTGCCGCAAATCCACCGAGCAGACCGGCATCAGGCGCCGTGGCGATCCGCGCGAACGACGTTGAACCGGCGATAGCGAAGAGGAACGAGAACCCATACAGCATCACGAGACTCGTGGTCATCGAGAGCAGGAAGTACTTGAGCGCACCCTCGAGCGAACGAGCATCGTCGCGTCGGTATCCCATGAGCACGTAGGCGGGCATCGTAGCGAGCTCGATGCTGATGAAAAGCACCATGAGGTCGCGTGCCGAGACCATCAGCATTCCGCCGAGCGCGGCGAGCATAACGAGCGCGGCGGCTTCTCGCGAGCGCTCGGGCGCAGTGCCGCGAGCAGCCAGCCAGAGCAAGTAGACCGCCGAGAGGACCGCGATTGCGACTCGAACGGTGACGGCGACCTGATCGAGCTCGAGCAGGCCTCCGGAGAACGCGGGCTCTCGCACGCCGATGAGCACCGCGGCGAGAGCGGCGAGCGTTGCGGTGACCGCCCCGACAGCTGCGCCAGCGTTGTCACGACCGAATAGCCACTCGGCAAAGAGCGCGACGAAGGCGCCTGCCAGCAGGAGATACTCGGGTATGAACCAGCCCACGCCGATCATGCTATGCACCCGCCAGAAGCTCGACGATGCGTGCCACGGCCGGGTCGGTGAAGCGCAGAAGCGAGTTCCAATAGAGGCCGACGACGAGCGTGAGCACCACGAGCGGTACGAGGAGGCTGACTTCGCGAACGGTAAGGTCGGTGATCTTGGAGACGATCGGTGACGGCGTGCCGAGTATGACGCGCTGCACCATCGAGAGCGTGTACGCGGCCGCAAGGAGTACGCCAATCGCTGCGATGACGACCCAGACTGCGGGTACGTCGGACTTCCACGCGCCGAGAAGCGTCAGGAACTCACCAACGAAGCCCGAGAGTCCCGGCAGGCCGAGCGATGCGAACGACGCGAACGCGAGCAGCCCACCGGCGACCGGCACCTGATTCGAGAGTCCGGAGACGTCCTGGATCATTCGGGTGTGCGTGCGCTCGTACACCATGCCGACGATGAGAAAGAGCAGGCCGGTCACGACGCCGTGCGAGAACATGACTGCGATCGCGCCATTGAGCCCCTCCACCGTGCCAGAAGCGATGCCGAGCATGACGAAGCCCATGTGCGACACCGATGAGTACGCCACGAGCTTCTTAAGGTCCGTCTGTGCGAACGCAAGGGCCGCTCCATAGACGATCGAGATCGCGGCAAGCGCCGTGATGAACGGTGCCCACTGGTTGGCGGCATGCGGGAGAATCGGCAGCGCGATGCGGATGAAGCCGTAGGTGCCCATCTTAAGCAGGATGCCGGCGAGCAGCACGGAGGCAGCGGTCGGCGCCTCAACATGCGCATCCGGCAACCACGTGTGCAGCGGGAAGATCGGCACCTTCACGGCAAAGCCGAGGAAGAACGCCGCGAATACCCACCACTGGAATGACTCGGAAAGTCCTGCCCCGACCATCGCCGTCATGTCGAAGGTTCCGGTCTGCAGGTAGAGCGCAATGATGCCAATGAGCATGAACACACTACCGAAGAGCGTGTACAAGAAGAACTTGATGGATGCGTACTCTTTTCGCGGCCCACCCCATGTTCCAATGAGGAAGTACATCGGAACGAGAACGAGCTCCCAGAACACGTAGAAGAGCACGAAGTCGAGGGCCAGGAATACGCCGTTCATGCCGACTTCGAGCAGCAGGAGCATCGCAAAGTACGCAGCTGGCTTGGTCTTCATGTTCCACGACGCGACGACCGCGACGAGTGACAGCAGCGCCGAGAGGGCAAGCATCGTGATCGAGATACCGTCCACGCCGAGGTGATACGAGATACCGAACTGCGGCACCCACGCAACGTTCTCGACGAACTGCATCCCGGCTCCGACGTCGAAACGCAACGCCACGAATACGACGAGTGCCAGGTCGACAGCGGTCACGACTGCCGCGATCCAACGGGCGATGTCGCCGCGATCCTTTGGCACGAGCGCCGAGACAACGGCACCCGCAAGCGGGAGGAGGACGATGGCGGATAGCAACATGGGCGTCAGGCCCCTTTCACGACGAACCACAGCATGAGCAGGACGAGCGCGGCGACCATGAGTCCCTGGTACGCCTGAATGTGGCCGGTCTCGATACGCCGAACCTTGGCGCCGGCGGCCTTGATGAGCGATGCGGTGCCGTTGACTGCGCCGTCGATCACGTACGTGTCAATCAGCGAACCGACTTCGGTTCCCGAACGCCAGACCGCACCAGCGCCATTGACGATGCCATCCACGACGACCCGGTCAAAGCCGGAGAGCATCTCGGCAAGACGACCGTACCCTCTGACGATGAAGTAATCGTATGTAAGGTCGAAGTAGAGCTTGAGGGTTAGCGCGTCATAGACGAACCCGGCACGTTGCTTGAACGGCCGGGTATTGATGACTTTCGTGCGGCGACCGTACACCCACCACCCGAGCGCAAGCCCGATGCCGGCCACGGACATAGACGTGAGCGCGATGGCGGCTGCCGGCCACTCCCCTTCATGGCCGAGGAACTGCGCGAAGTACGGTGATCCGAACCCGATGAACGCCGATATCGCAGCGAGCACGCCCATCGGGATGAGCATCTCGACATGAGCCTCTTTGAGCTCGGCGGATTGCGTCGGGCCGGTGAAGACCCGGAACCAGAGCCTGGCCACGTAGACTGCGGTCACGAACGCGGCAGCCAGCGCCAGCGCAAAGACGACGTAGTGTCCTTCGTGCCACAGGATAGTCAGGATCTCATCCTTGCTCCAGAAGCCCGAGAACGGGAACACTCCGGCGAGTGCCAGAGAGCCGATCGTGAACGTCACGGTCGTGACCGGCATCTTCTTAGCAAGGCCACCCATTTCGCGCATGTCCTGCGTGTGCGCCGCATGGATGATGACGCCGGCGCCGAGGAAGAGCAGCGACTTGAAGAACGCATGGGTGACCAGATGATACATGCCAGCGACAAGACCGCCGGCGCCAAGCGCGACGAACATGTAGCCGAGCTGGCTGATCGTCGAGTACGCAAGCACCTTCTTGATGTCGTGCTGCACCGCTGCGAGCAGTCCGCCGACAAGCGCGGTCGTAACGCCGACGATCATCGTGACCGTGAGAGCGACACCGCTCACCTCAAAGATCGGGAGCGCGCGGGCCACGAGGAAGACGCCTGCAGCCACCATCGTCGCGGCGTGGATGAGTGCCGAGGCGGGTGTGGGGCCGGCCATCGCGTCAGGCAGCCATACATGTAGCGGCACCTGTGCCGACTTGCCCATCGCGCCGAAGAGCAGCAAGAGCGAGACCGTGGTCGCCGCAGCAGGCGCCCACGCGAAGTCGTGCAGCACGACCTGGAAGTCGAATGATCCCGCCGTCTTGTACATGACCGCCAGGCCGAGTGCGAAGCCAACATCGCCGACGCGGGTCGTCAAAAACGCCTTGAGGCTCGCCTTCCTCGGCGCGACTTGCTCATGCCAGAAGCCGATGAGGAGGTACGAACACAGCCCCATGACCTCCCAGGCCATGTAGAGCTGCAAGAAGTTGTCCGAGAGTACCAGCATCAGCATCGCTGCGGTGAAGAGCGAGAGAACGGCGTAGTACCAGCCGATGCGTGCATCCCGGTGCATGTAACCGAGCGAGTAGACCTGCACGGCCGTGCCGACGAGCGTGACGACCACCAGCATCACTGCCGAGATGGGATCAAGCAGTACGCCAACTCCAAGGTCAACGGATCCGAGAGTCGCGAAGGTGACCGACGCGTGATACACCGCCTCACCCCCGTGACCACCCGGCCAAACCTGAGCGAATGCGAGCAGTGAAAGTGCGAGAGAAATGACCACCGCAGCCACCGAGACCGGAACGGCCTTGTTGCGGACACGGTTCGACATCGGCACAAGAATCGCGAATGCGATGGCGGGCAGAAGCGCTATGGCAGCAACGTAGCCCACGGCCTACCCCTTCAGCTCTTGCATCGAATCGATCTCTACCGTCTTGCGCTGGCGGTAGAGTGCGATAACGAGCGCCAGGCCGAGTCCTATCTCGGCGGCCGAGACTACCATCGAGAAGACCGCGAAGATCTGGCCGGTCAGCTCGGCGGGTGCCGAGAAGCGTGAGATCGCTACAAGGTTGATATTGATGGCGTTCGCCATGAGCTCAAGCGACATGAGCACCATAACGGCACTCTTGCGCGACAGCGCGCCGTAGAGTCCCAGTGAGAAGAGCACCGCTGAGAGCGCCATGAAGGAGAGTAGGCCGACCGGCTGAAGCAGCGTCACGACCCATCACCCCCGGACCACCATACGGCGCCCACAAGGGCCACGAGCAAGACGAGCGAGGCGATCTCAAAGGGAACGGCCCACGCGGTGAAGAGCGTCTGGCCGAATAGCGCAAGGTCAGGCACCGAGGCGGGCATGGTGCCTGGAGGCAGCTGTGAAGCGAAGCGCTCGACCGCGAAGAGCACGGCAGCACCGAAGAGCGTGGCGAGTATCGCAGCGGCCCAGCCCGGCTCATACGGCCGGATGGCGTCCTCCCGGCGGCGCAAAGTAAGCATGATAGTGAAGAGCACGAGCACTGCGACCGATCCGGCATAGACGAGCACCTGCACGAGCGCAAGAAACTCGGCGGAGAGCAGCAGATAGAGCCCGGCGGTCGCCAGCATGACCTCGAGCAGCCAGAAGGCGGCGTGCACGACATTGCGGGTCGCGAGCATCATGACGGCTCCGCCGATGGTCGCAAACGCGAACGCGAGAAAGACTACGCCGCTTACCGTTTCACTCACCGCTTTCCACCTCCCCTGCTGTCGCTTGCTTCTCTGCCTTGTGATGCGCGGCGGTCGCCGCATCCACGTTCTCGATCAGCGTCTCGTTCAGAAGCGCTGCATCGGTCACGGCAAGCTCGTAGTCGTGACTCATCATGATGGCATCGAACGGGCATGCCTCCACGCAGAGCCCGCACATCATGCAGGCACCGATCTCGTAGCCGAAGGCGTCGATGTGCTTCGTCTTATCCTCGGCAGTCGTCACATCCAGGCTCAGAATGTGGTCGGGACACACACGCACGCACGTCATGCACGCCGTGCACTTGGGCGAACCGTCGTCGAAGTACTTGGGGCGCACCGCCCACCGCGCGCGCTCGGGGAGCACGAGCTTCTCGTGCGGATACTTCACGGTGATGGGACCCCGAAGCATGTTGCGCATCGAGATCCTGAGACCGTTGAGCAATCCGAGTCCCCACATGACTAGCTCCACACCTTGATGACGATGCCCGAGAAGACGATCCACGCGAGCGATATCGGAATAAGACGCATCCAGCCGAGCTGCATCATCTGGTCGATGCGCACGCGCGGGAACGTCCCGCGGATCCACATCATGAAGAAGATGCCGATGTACGTCTTGATGATGAAGATGGCCGGCCCGATTATCGGCGCAGCCGCATACCACGACGCAGGAATCCACGGCAGCGACCAGCCGCCGAAGAAGAGCGCGACACCAAGCGCTGAAACGATGAACCCGTTGCTGAACTCCGAGAGGAAGAGCAGCCCGAACTTCATCGCCGAGTACTCGGTCGCGAAGCCGGCCACGATCTCAGACTCGCCTTCGGACATATCGAACGGCGTCTGGTTACTCTCTACGAGCGAGGCGATCACGTAAAGCACGAACGTCGGCCAGAAGAGCGGGTTCATGATGAACCACCTCGGCAGCACCGCGAGGAACGTGCCCTGCTGTGCCTCGACGATCGTGCCGAGATTCGCGCTGCCAACGAGCATGACGATCGGTAGCACGGAGAGCAGGAGTGGCACCTCGTATGCGATCTGCTGGGCAGCCGCGCGCATGCCGCCGAGAAGCGACCACTTGTTGGCACTCGCCCACCCAGCCATGAGGATGCCGATCGGCACGAGCGAAAGGACCGCGAACGTGTAGAGCAGCCCGGAGTCGAGGCTCGTGATGCGCCAGCTGTCCGAGTATGGCAGCGCCGCATATGCCATGAGCGACGGGACGAACACCATGAGCGGGGCTAGTCGGAAGAGCCACTTATCGACGGCCCTCGGCGTGATGTCTTCTTTGGTGAGCAGCTTCACGACGTCCATGAGCGTCTGGAACATGCCCGCGGGACCCATTTCCATCGGCCCATGGCGCAGGTGGAGGCGACCCAGCACCTTGCGCAGCATGTAGATGAGCACGACGCCGTTGCCGAGCATGAGCCCGATGGCGGCGAAGACCTTGAGGGCGCCGACTGCAATGGGGCTCATCGGTCCAACTCCCCGAGCATGATGTCGGTCGACCCGATGATCATGACCACATCAGCGATGAGGTGACCCGGCAGTATCTCTTCAAGCGCCTGCGCCGCGTAGAGTGACGGGCCGCGATAGTGCATTCGGTACGGATGCTCGGTCCCGTCGCTGACCAGATGGATTCCCGTCTCGCCGCGCGATGACTCAACGCTCGCGTAGACCTCGCCAGCGTTCGGGCGGATGACTCTGGGCACCTTGGCGGTGTGCGGGCCTTCAGGCATGCCATCGATGAGCTGTGCGATCATCCGCGCAGACTGTCGCATCTCTTCCATGCGAACCATGTAGCGGTCCCAGGCGTCACCTTTGGTGCCGAGAGGAACCTCGAAGTCGAGCTCCTGGTACGCAGCGTACGGGCGAGCCTTGCGAACGTCGAAGTCCACGCCCGCCGCGCGCAGGTTCGCGCCCGTGAGGCCGAAGCACTGGGCGATTCCGCGATCGATGACGCCGATACCCTTCACGCGACTCTGGAATATCTCATTGCCGCCGAGAAGCTGATCATGCTCTTCCAGATACATGTCGAACGTGCTCAGGAATGTGCGGATCTTCTCTTCCAGTCCAAGCGGCAGGTCAGCGACCACGCCACCGGGACGGATGTAGTTGAACATCATGCGCTGACCGGAGAGCGCCTCAAGGATGTCGAGGAGCGCTTCGCGATCGCGCATCGCGTAGAGGAACTGGCCCATACCACCGGTATCAAGGCCGAACGTCCCGTACCACACGAGGTGACTTGCGAGACGATTGAGCTCCGAGGCAAGCGAGCGAAGCCAATGCGCCTTGCGCGGCACCTCGACCTCCATGAGCTTCTCGGCAGCCATCGCGAAGGCGTGCTCGCCCATCATGCCCGAGACGTAATCGCCCCGGTCCATGAGCGTCCCGATGGCGTCGTACCGGCGGTGCTCGGCAAGCTTCTCGATGCCGCGATGAAGGTAGCCGACCGAGACCTCTGCAGCGACGATCTCCTCGCCGTCGACCTCGATGAGCATGCGGAGCACGCCGTGCGTGGATGGGTGTTGTGGACCCATGTTGATGATGAGGTGCTCGGTCGTGAGCCCGTCAACGCCGGACGGCGCGCGACGGAGTCCGGCCGGGGGCGTGCCGGGGTCATGCTGGCCTTCGCACAGCAGCCCGACGCCGAGCGTTTCTTCGCACGTATCGGTCATCGGGCCTTCACCTCCTCCACGCTGCGGATGAGAACATCCTTGCGTAGGAGCGGCGGCACGCCATCGGTCGTGAGCAAGCGCTTCGGGTTCGGGTGGCCCGCGAGGTGGAGCCCCAGGAGCTCGGCAGTCTCACGTTCGGGCATGAGTGCCGAGGGGTACTCGTACCACACCGACTCGATGGTGCCGCCATAGGCAACCGACGTCTTCACGTAGAGCTCGGTATCAAGCGCGTAGGAGCGCAGCCGGTACGTGAGCTCGATGAGCTCGCCGGTGTCGATACCATCGAAGTCCACGAGCGACTCGTAGCCAGCGGCCTTGATCGCAACAAGCGCGGGGACGGCATCTGCAAGCGACACGCGCGCGACGACGCCGAGGAGCTCCTCGGCGACCGCCACGTCCGGAAGGGCGGCAAGCAGCCGCTCGATGTCACTTATTGCGGGCAGCAAGGCGCTCCTCCGTCCGCTTCGCGATCTTCTTCTGCAGCTCGATGAAGGCGTACTGCACAGATTCTGGCCGAGGCGGGCATCCGGGGATGTACACGTCGACCGGGATGATCTTGTCCACGCCGAGGACGACGTTGGGGTACTCGCGGAACGGGCCGCCGGTGTTAGCGCACGCGCCCATGGCAACGACCCACTTGGGTTCCGGCATCTGGTCGTACAGGCGCTTGACCGTCTCGGCCATCTTCTTGTTCACCGTGCCGGCGACGATCATCACGTCGGCCTGGCGCGGGGAGTTACGGAAGAACACGCCCATCCGGTCGAAGTCGAACCGGGGACCGCTCGCGCTCATGAGGCCCTCGATGGCGCAGCATGCGATGCCGAAGGCGATATACCACAGCGAGTTGCGGCGCGCGAAGTCGAAGAGCTGTTCGCTGCGGATGAAGATCATGGAGTTCTCGCCGGTGAGCTTCTCTATCGCCAACGCAGCGCGCCCTCCTTCCAGGCATACGCGAGCCCGGCTGCGAGGATTGTGATGAAGACCAGCATCTCGACCAGAACGAATACACCCATGCGGTCAAAGGCGACGGCCCATGGATACAAGAAGACGGTTTCGATGTCGAAGACGACGAAGAGCAGCGCATAGACGTAGTAGCCGACTCGCAGCTGTACCCAGGGGGGACCGACGGGCTCACTACCACACTCGTAGGTGTCGAGCTTGCGAGGATTCGGCTTGGATGGCGCCAAGAGGTGGGAGGCAGTGACCGTCAGCGGCACGAAGATGAGTCCGATGACTACGAACAAGCCCAGCACGATATGGTCTGCAGTCACGCTCTGCACCATTCGGCCAGACCTCCTCTCCCGGTTTCATGCACGTCGTCGCTCCGTCCCCGGGTGCGACGACGCCCACATGACAGGTAACCGGGGAGCACCTGTCCGGGGCGAAGTCGTAGCAACATAGCATGCGCTACGAATGCGCTGCAAGCCCCCGGGGGTATTCAACCAGGCACAACCCGGCACTACTACCGTTCACCGGAATACTACTACCAGACACCGATTTGAGTACGGCATTCCAACGCCACAACTGCGCTACACTGAGGCGTCCTTCGCATAGATACCCCCAAACGTCCGCCGACAACGAACGAGGGAACTCCTGTGACCGAGAAGAAACGCCTGTCTATTGCTGCCCGGATGACGGGCGCATTCCTGACTGTCGCTATCGTCCCCATGGTCGTCGCGGCCATTGTCGGTATTGCCAGCTTCGACGCGGCGATGCAGCGTGAGGCAGGCAACGTCATCGACGTCCACATGAAAAGCGCGCAGGACGTTGTCGCTGCTCGCCTCGGCGGCATGGTCGCCTCGCTCCAAACGTACTCCGGTGGCGCGCGCGTGAACACCGTGCAGTCGATGACCGCGGCTGACCTGAAGCAACTGGCCGCCGACATGCGCGTGACCTACGTGTACTCAGTGGACGCCAGCGGTAAGGTCTTGAACTCAAGTCTCGGCAAGCTGTCAGGGGACAGGATTGCCGACCCGGTCGTGCGAAACGCGTTCGGCGGCCAAATCGGATTCTCATGCGTGGTCATTCCGCAATCCGAGATCGAGCAGGCGGGCCTCGCTGAGACCTACCTCATCCCGGTGAAGCAAACCGCGCAGGGCACAACGACGAAGACGGCTGTCGCTGGCGCGCTCGGTCTTGAGGCAGCGATCCCGTTCGGGGCAGACAAGGGCCGAGGCGCACTCGTCGCGGTCGACATCGTCAACAACTCCACAGCACTCGTCGATCAGATCGGGGACCGCATTGGCGGAGCCGCCACCGTCTTTCAAGACGAGGTGCGCGTATCCACGAGTGTTCGGGGTACAGACGGCAAGCGCGCCGTGGGCACCGTCGTCTCCGACGAAGTACGGCTCAAGACGCTAGCAGCCGGTGTGGGCTACCGCGGTGAGGCTTTTGTTGTGAACCGCGACCTCTACACCGCGTACGAGCCCATCCGGGGCCCGAACGGACACACCATCGGCATGCTCTTCGTCGGCCTGCCGCAGGATCGCTACATCGACGCCCTCACTGCCTTCGAGCTTCGCCTCGGCATTGCGCTCGCCGCTGGCCTGCTGCTTGCTGCAATTGCGGCTGTCATCACCTCACGACTGATCGCCGGTCCGGTCGGCGTCGTGGCGCTTGCCGCCGAGCGGGTCGCCTCCGGAGACCTGGGCACGAGGGTTCCCGCGAGTGGTGACCGCGAGATCGCGGCTCTGGGCTCAGCGTTCAACGCGATGTCCGACGGCCTGGCTGGTCTGATCCAGCGTGTCCGTGACTCGCTCAGCCACTTGAAGGGTGCCTCCGGCGAGATAGCCAACGCGTCACAACACCAGGCCGAGATGGCCGGACAGCAGGCCTCAGCCGTTGCCGAGACAACCGCCACGCTTGAGGAGATGACTGCGTCGTACCGCTCGGTGGCCGCCTCGGCCGCAACCGTTATGCGGCTGGCCGACGACACGCTCGAGGCCGCCCAGTCCGGACATGACGGACTCAGCGACACCATAGCGAGCGTTGGCAGATTGCGCACCAGCGCGGAGTCGATGGCTGCCGGTGTCAGTGACTTGCAGCAAACGACGGTCGACATCGGCGAAGTCCTCGCCTTCATCGACAACATCGCAAATCAGACAAAGATCCTCTCGTTCAACGCCGCAATCGAGGCAGCGCGCGCAGGAGATGCCGGCAAGGGATTCAGCGTGGTCTCCACTGAGATCAAGAAGCTTGCCGAAAGCGTCTCGGCGTCGACCACCCGAATCGGCACGCTTATCGATGGCATCCAACGCGCGGCTACCGAGCTGGCTCGCGGCGCAGACGAACAGGCCCTCCTTGCAGCCGAGAGTGTCGAGCAGACCGAGCACTCCGGGTTCTCATTCGGAAGTATCGTTGACCAGGTGTCTTCGACGGCAGGCGCCGCGCGTGAGATTGCCAGCGCCGCCGCGCAGCAGCGCGTAGCATCCGAACAGGTTCTCTCGGCGATGCACCAGGTGAGCACAGCAGCCTCAGAGACGGCTGCTGCGGCCAGGCAGGTAGCCACATCCGTCCGCGAGATCGACGAGCAGGCTCGCGCACTTGAGGATGGCATGCGCGGGTTCCGCATCTAGACGGACGCGACCGGACACAAGAAGAGGGAGCCCACTGGGCTCCCTCTTTTGATTACTGTGGAGCCGACGAGGGGATTCGAACCCCTGACCCCCGCATTACGAGTGCGGTGCTCTGGCCAGCTGAGCTACGTCGGCGCGAGTACGAAGTATAGC
>PHEU01000043.1 GCA_002841295.1 Actinobacteria bacterium HGW-Actinobacteria-6 | reverse complement strand
GGGGCCAAGCCGAACGCCTTCGTCGGGAATTCCGGATACCTGCTGGAGTTCCCCGCCGATTATGATGCTTATGCCGAGATGCGCGGGCGGACCGAGTTCGTGTACTTTTTCCCGAAGGGCGTGACGCCCACCAACGACGAATCAAAGTACGCGGGGCTCGGCCTGGTGCGGCTGGAGGTTATCGGGACGCCGCCCGGGGATAAGAAGGGAGCTGAGATGGTGGCGGCGGTAAAGCGCGGGGTCGAGAAAAGCCTGCAGCAGCGGCAGGAGACCTACACGGTAAAGGATATCGCCATACCGGGAGGCGCTTTCTTGGTGCACATCACCAAGCCTACCGATATCCTGCAGCTGTTCGTGCCGCGCGAAAAGGTCATCTACATGTTCACCGGCGGCGACGAGAGCTTTATGTCAAAACTCGCCGGGAGCATAAGTGAAGTGGAGCTGTAAAAGGCGGCAGCAGCCTTTTGAGACCGAGCCGCCGGGCAGTCCCGGCGGTTTTGTTTTGTAGAATTGGGGGATGAAGGGCGTTGAGATGAATACTGAGCGGCTGCTGCTGCGCACGGTGCGGGCCGGGGATGCCGCGGCTTACTACGGGTGCCGGTCGCTGCCGACGGTGCGGCGCTATCAGGGCTGCCCCAAGAGCCTGGCGGAGGCACGCAGGCGGCTGGCCGTCAGCGCAGCGCTGGCGCCCAATACGCCGCGCACCTGGTACCAGTTCGCCATCATCGAGAAGGCCGGCGGCGCTTATGCCGGCGATATCGCCGTGCATTTTACCGACGGCAGGCAGGCGGAGCTGGGCTATACCGTGGCGCCGCGGTATCAGGGGCGCGGTTACGCTACCGAGGCCTCCAGGGCCGTGCTGGCCTGGCTGTTCGGCGAGTTAAACCTGCACCGCGTGTCGTGTTCGGCCGACCCGCGCAATAAGGCCTCGCTGGGGGTAATGCGGCGGCTGGGCATGCGCAAGGAAGGGCATTTCAAAAAGAGTTTCTGGACCGGCAAGGAATGGGCGGACGACGTAGTGTACGCGGTGCTGAACAAGAAGGGGAAATAGGGGCTTGCTTGCGGAGGATATTATGATTAAAAACATTTTCGGGATCGTGATGGCGGTGGTGGTGTTTAGCGGCTGCGCTGCTTTCAGGGCGCAGAACTGCAGCGAGAAGGCCGGCTACCAGAATGGTCTTATCGACGCAAAGGCCGGCAGGCCGATGAGCCTGCAGAACTATTCCGTGATCTGCGGCAAAAAGTCCGCGGCGCTGGCCGAAAAGGGCTATAAAGAAGGTTACATGGCCGCCGGAGAAAAGGACGGCGCCCAGATGAACGTTACATTTGAGGGCAGCAAGCTGGGGTTGGTGGGCGCTTATTCCTGCAAGGCCACCTTCCAGGGGCGGGAATTCGATGCCGTCGCCGCCACCGAGGTAGAGGCTGGCGACAAAGCGCTGGAGAAGTGCCGCGCCGAGTTCCCTGCCTGCACCTACCTAGCGCTTACCTGCCTGAGGAATTAGCCGGACCCCAGCGCCCGGACAGCGCCGCCGGGACAGCCCGGCGGTTTTTGTCTGGGGCATATGCGCTTTACTGTTGAGGCTGAAAACATCTATTCTAACGGGTATGGACGAACAACCTTTAGAAGTGATATATCAGGCGCAGAACTCGGCGGAGGCGGAGATGCTCTGCGGTCTGCTTAAGTCGAACGGGGTGAAATGCGTTCTGCTGGACAGGAACGCGAGCGGGATGGTGGCCGGTTTCGGGCCGGCTATTCCGGTAAGACTGGCCGTTATCCCCGAAGACCGCGAGAAAGCCCTGGAGATCTTGAAATCGTTCGAGTATGACGCAGAGTAGGGCGCAGCCAGGGGACGTTCTTAACTATCGGACTATTTCGCGACAGTACTGCCGCCGGGAGAGCCCGGCGGCTTCGCTTTGGATAGGAGAGCCCGGCGGGGGCGTTTGCTATACTTGAAATGATGGAAAACACTATAGGGAGCGACCGCCCGGCTTTCAACCCGCGGCTGGCCTGCCCCTGGCCGCGCCGGCCGAGGCTGGTGAACGCGGTACAGATAAAGCCGGCGGAACTCGACAGCTGGATCATACACCAGGACGCCGAGGTCATTGTCATAGACAAGCCCGGGGAGCTGATCTGCCACCCGTCCAAGGCCGGGCCCTGGTCCAGCCTGGCCGGCGCGGTGCGCGAGCGCTTCGGCCTTGCTACCGCCCACCTGGTATTCCGGCTGGACCGCGAGACCAGCGGCGTGGTGGTTTTCGCCAAAGAGCCCGCGGCGGCGGCGCGCCTGCAGGGCGCTTTGCAGCGGCGGCAGGTGGGGAAAACCTACCTGGCCATAATGACTGGAGAATTTTCGGAGCCGGTGACGGTAGACCAGCCGCTGGGCCCCGACGAGAGCAGCCCGGTGTACTGCAAAACGGGGGTAAGGCCGGACGGGCAGGCCGCGGTGACGCACTTCGCCCCGCTCGCCAGCGGCGGCGGTTTTACGCTGGCTCGCGTGACCACCGAAACCGGCCGCATGCACCAGATACGGGCCCACGCGCAATGGCTGGGCCACTGCCTGGCCGGGGATAAGATCTACGGGCCGGACGCGCGCTGCTACCTGGACTTTCTCGACCACGGCTGGACGCCCGCCCTGGAAGAAAAACTGCTGCTGCGGCGGCAGGCGCTGCATTGCGCCGAAATAGATATGCGCGCGGCCGGGCTGGAGCGCGTGTTCTCGGTGCCGCTGCCGGCCGACCTGCGCGCTTTCTGCGCCGCCCGCGGCCTGCCGGTACCGGCCGGTCTTTAGGGGACGTTCTTAACTATCGGACTATTTCATAACCCAGCCGCCGGGACAGCCCGGCGGTTTTGTTTTGTAGAATTTAGGGATGAAAGAGGGAATGGGGATACGAAGGACGGAGTGGCTGGACTGGTTCTATTACCTGGCGCCGTTATGGCTGGCGGTGGAGGTCTTTGTCTGGCCGAATTTCCGTGCCGGCGCGGTAGTGGGCGGCGGGCTGGCCGCGACCGTGGTCTTTTACGCTGTGGAAGGGGGCATAGGGGCCGCGCTGTGGTACAGGTTGCCCTATGCCGGCCTGGCCGCGCTGGGCGAAAACGTGGTTTACCTGGTGCTGCTGCTTAAGTTCATACTGCTTTCTCCCTGGGATATGGCCCTGGCCCTGGCGGACGACGCTCCGGGGGTGGCCGGTATGGGGGCCTCTTACGCGGCTGCCCTGCCCGGCGCGCTGGTGGCCATGGTACAGGTGGGATTCAGATTGAAAAGACAGCTCCCCCGGTAGCGCGGCCTCCGGGCCGCCCCGGCGGTTATGTTTTGGTAGAATCAGTTCATGGCCACTTCCAGGGAGACCATAGAATTCTTGCGGGACGCGCTGGCGCTGGTGCCGGAGGTGAGCTTCCGGCCGATGATGGGCGAGTACTGCGTGTACAGCGCCGGGCGCGTGTTCGCCCTGGTCTGCGACGACACCTTGTTCCTGAAGACCACCCCTGAGACGCTGCATTTGTTCGAAGACAAGCTCACGCGCGCCTATCCCGGCAGCAAGAATACCTGCCAGGTCAACGCCGCCTGGCTGGAAGACCGGAAAAAACTGGCGCAGGTAGTGGCCTATACCCTGGCCCGCCTGCCCGCGCCGGCCAGGAAGAAGTAGAGGCGCACCATAAAATATTGCTATGAATAAAAACAAAGGCTCCAAGGCGCTCGGCGTGGACAGGGATATTTACGACGCCGATCTTTACGACGGCCTGAACGATTTCAAGCATGATATCCCGTACTACCTGGAACTGGCCCGCAAGGCCCGCGGGCCGGTGCTTGAACTGTGCTGCGGCAGCGGGCGCATAACGCTGCCGTTGCTGGAGGCCGGGATAGACGTCACGGGCGTGGACTTTACGCCTTCCATGCTGGCCGCGGCCAGGCGGAAGGCCGGGGAGCGGGGCCTGCGCGGCAGCTTCCTGCGGGGGGATATGCGCAAGCTGCGGCTCGGGAAAAAGTTCCGCCTGGTGTTCATCCCTTTTAATTCCATACAGAACACCTACGGCCTGGAGGACGTGGAGAAAGTGTTCAGGACGGTACGCGCGCACCTGGCGCCCGGCGGCACTTTCGCCTTCGACATCTTCAATCCGAGCATAGAGTACATGGTGCGGATGTCCAAACTGCACAAGCGCGCTTACAAGTTCACCACCCCGGCCGGGAGGAAGGTGGAGATAGACGAGATCTGCCGTTACGACTCCGCCGCGCAGGTGAACCGGGCCGTCTGGATACACCGCGTGGACGGCGGCCGGCCGGTGGAGCAGCGCCTGGACATGCGCTGCTTCTACCCGCTGGAAATGGATGCCCTGCTGAAATATAACGGCTTCAAGGTGCTGAGCAAGTACGGCGGCTACGATAAGAAACCTTTCACTTCGGCTTCGATGAAGCAGCTGTATGTGTGCGGGGAGCGGCGGGCGGGGCAAGCGCGCTAATGACCGGACGCGACAAGGGCGTAAAAATACTTATCGTCGAGGATAACCTGGACCTTGCCTGGATACTCGCCGACTGCCTGAAGCTGGAAGGCTACAAGACGCAGATCGCCTCCAGCGGGGCGGCGGGCGTAAAGGCGGCGCTTTCCTATCTTCCCGACCTGGTGCTCCTGGACTACAATCTCGGCGACATGACCGGCCACGACGTCGCCGTGGCCATCAAGAATATGCAGAAAACCGCCAGCATACCTTTTATCGTGCTGTCCGCCATCGGCGCGGACCCGATGCTGGTGCGGGGGTTCACCAAGCTTCCCAACTGCCGGGGCACGCTGTCCAAAGTGATCTCCACCAGAGAGGTGCTCAGGGCCATACATCACGCGCTCCCGGCAAAAGCGGTGAAAACACAGAAAACGTAGGGTAGCGAAACCAGGGGAGGAACTATGATAAAGGTTGTGGCTTTTAACTGCAGTCCGCGCAAGGACGGGAATACGGCGATCCTGCTGAAGGCCGCGCTGGCCGAGCTGGAGGCGGCCGGCATAAATACCGAGTTGATTCAGCTGGCCGGCAAGCCGCTGCGGGGCTGCACCGCCTGCATGGGGTGCGTAAAGAACAAGGACCGCAAATGCGTGCTGCCGGACGACGGGCTTAACGGCTACGTGCAAAAGATGTGCGAGGCGGACGGCATGCTGATAGGCAGCCCCACCTATTTCGCCGACATGACGGCGGAGGCCAAGGCGCTTATAGACCGGGCCGGCTACGTGGGCCTGGCCAACGGCGGGCTGTACCGGCGCAAGGCGGGCGCGGCGGTGGCGGCCGTGCGGCGCGGCGGCGCGGTGCACGTGTTCGACAGCATCAACCATTTCTTCACCATCAACCAGATGGTGATACCGGGGGCCAGCTACTGGAACTTCGGCATAGGGCGCGAGCAGGGCGAAGTGGCGGGGGACGCCGAGGGTATGCGCACAATGAAGGTGCTGGGCGAGAACATGGCCTGGCTGCTTGCCAGGCTTAACGGAAAATAAAAAAAGTTACAGGAGGTTTATGTCTTACATCGATGGATATTTGCTGGCGGTACCGAAAAAGAAGATCAAAGACTATAAGGCCATGGCCAGGTATAGCGAAAAAGTCTGGCGCAAACACGGCGCCCTGGACTACAGGGAATGCGTCGGCGACGACTTGAAGACCAAAACGTGGATCCCGTTCACGCGCGTGATGAAGACCAAGCCGGGCGAAACGGTGGTATTCTCCTACATCGTCTTCAAATCCCGCGCTCACCGCGACCGCGTGAACGCCGCTGTGATGAAGGAGATGGGGAAAATGGAACACCCCGGGACCATGCCCTTCGACGAGAAGCGCATAGTCTACGGCGGTTTCGAGGTGTTGGCCGGCTTTAAATAGCCGCGCCCCGGCGGCCCGGCCGCCTGGAGTGAAAACAATATTATATCGCTATGGGGCGGGGCAGGAACGCCGCTTTTAACGGAGTTAACGTGAAGTTAGGCATAATCGCCGCGATGGAAGAGGAACTGCTGGAGCTGCGCAAGCGCCTGGAGCGGCCGCGCCTGGCGCGCCGCGGGGCTTTTGTGTTCTACACGGGGCGGCTGCTCGGCCACCGGGTGACGCTGCTGCAGTGCGGTATCGGCAAGGTCAACGCCGCTGTGGGCACGGCGCTGCTTATAAACGAATTCGCCCCCGAGCGGGTTATAAACACGGGCGTGGCCGGCGGTTTCCCGCCGGATAAACTGCGCGTGGGGGATATCGTAGTCTCCACCGAGGTACGCCACCACGACGCGGACGCCACCATCTTCGATTACGAGTTCGGGCAGATCCCCAAAATGCCCGCGGCCTATTATCCGGACAAGCGTCTGGCGGCGCTGGCCATGCGCGCGCTGAAAGGCGAGAAGGACGTGCGGGGGCTGCTCGGCCAGATAATGTCCGGGGATTCTTTTATCCATAACCCGAGGCAGATACGGGATATCCTTAAAAAATTCCCGTCGGTGATGGCGGTGGAGATGGAAGGCGCCGCCATAGCCCAGACCTGCTACCTGTTCCGCACGCCGTTCCTCATCATCCGGTCCATCTCCGACCTTGTCACCGCGGACAAGAGCCATAAGGTGTACAAGGCCTCTATGCCGGAGGCGGCGCGGCGGTCGGTGGCGCTGGTGCTGGGGCTGTTAGAGGCGCTGCGCTCCGAAAAGGAATAGGACCGCCTTCCTAATTACTAACTAACGCGAAACCGCCGGGACAGCCCGGCGGTATATTTTCTGAGGCCTGGGGTCCTTTGTCCACGGACGTATAGGCACATAGACCCTTACTCCTCGGCCCCCGGCGCGCTAGACTATACACATAGACAGGCGGTACGGAGGGAACTGATGAAAAAGTTTATAAGCGGTGCGGCCCTGCTGGCGTTAGCCTTCTCGGCGTCGGGCGTTTTCGCCCAGGAAGACAAAGGCATATACGGCGGCGACGACAGGCAGGACTACTTCCAGGTTTCGGAAGCCCGCCGCAAGCTGGCGGATTCCACGGTTTCCTTCTTCAAGGCGGCGGACGTCGCGGCTGACGGCCGGCTGACGCTGGAGAATTTCGGCGAGAAAGTGCAGCTCTGCAAGAACGAGCCCTTCCGCGAGCAGACCATAGGCGCCTTCTGTTCCGGCTCCTTGGTGGCCCCTGACCTGGTGATGACAGCCGGGCACTGCGTTAAGACCAGCCTGGACTGCGCCGGCGCCAAAATGGTTTTCGGCTACGCCATAAAGGAAAAAGGCAAGAACCCCGTAGGCGTCGACCCTTCCGAAGTGTATTCCTGCAAAGGCATAGTGACGCGCGACCAGGACGACAGCGGCGCCGACTACGCCATCATCAAACTCGACCGCCCCGTGCCCAACCATGAGCCGCTCCCCGTGAACCGCAACGGCGCGGTCAGCGAGGGGACCAAGTTGTTCGTGATAGGCCACCCGGTGGGCCTGCCGGTAAAGATAGCCGGCGGCGCCACGGTGCGCAATGTCTTCAGCTACGCGGGCTACTTCAACGCTAACCTGGACACCTACGGCGGCAACTCCGGCAGCGCGGTCTTCAACGAGGCCACCGGCCTGATAGAGGGCATACTGGTGCGCGGCGGCACGGATTTCGAGGTGAAGAACCCGCTGTTCGGCGCCAAGTGCCGCTCCTCGGTGAAGGTTTCCGACTCGGGCGGCCGCGGCGAGGACGTGACCAGCGTCTCCAAGGTGCTCAAGTACATACCGCTGCCCGGCCAGGAGAGCCCGGCGGTGGAGATACCGGTGAACCCCAACCTGACCAGCATGCTGGGCAACTGCAAAGACCCGGGCCCGGGCGCCAGCATAGCCGACCTGATGGCCTACGTGGACTGCCTCACCGCCCAGCTCAACAGCAAAAAATAGGGGACGTTGCTTCCTATCTTCCTAACTAAAGCGAAACCGCCGGGAGAACCCGGCGGTTTTGTTTTTTAAAAGCTGGCGGAGGTTACTTCAGCGTCCAGTGGGGGCCGTCCGGCTTTTCTATCAGCCTCAGGGCGTGTATCACGCGCGAGCCGGCCACCATCAGCGCAACAATCGATAACAGTATCAATCCTGAAAGCAGCAGCTGCTCGCGGCGCAGTTGCTTGAAGGATTCGGCCCGGGCCTCGGTCTGCCGCTGCCTGAAGAAGCGCAGCGCCTCCGACTCCGGGTCCATGCCTGAGTAGCGCTTCGCCGTCCCGGCAGGGACCGGCCTTGCGCCTTTTACCTTTATCTTTTTGGCCAGGGCCGCCTGATTCAGGATCACGCCCTCCGGGAGGTTGCGCCTGCGGGCGGGAGCGGGCGCCCCCGTCTCTTCGCCGAAGCCGGGGCTGGCGAAATTGCCGCCGGAGCCTCCGAAGGAAACCGGCCGCAGCCGCGGCCTGGCGGCCCGCGAAACCGCGTCGGGCCCGGGGTCTTCGGGGAGTTTTCCTTTCTTCACCAGGGCGAGCGACCCCGCCGAGGGGGCGGATCCGTTGCCGGCGTCGGCGAGCGGCAGCCGCTCCGGCGCGGGCAGGGCCTCGTCATCCTGCGCGGTCACTGGTTCCGCCGCGACTGGCGCCTCGGGCGCGGCGGGCTCCCGCTCTAGCACCAGCTTAAAGCCGTACAGCCCCGCGGCCGCCAACAGCGCCGTCCAAAAGGCCGTAAGCAGCAGCTTCAGGATCAGCGAGCGCCGCCAGCCGAAGGCCGACCAGGAAGAATTAAGCTCGGAGGGTCTGTATGCCATGGGAAGACGCATATGACTATATAATTATTTGCGCCCGTGGGGACATAGGGCCAAATGGCCTAGAGCGGGCAGGGCCGTTCTGCTCTAGGCAGGCGGGGGGGATTCGGATATAATATTTTATCTAACCCGGAAAACCGGGATATAGGGGTGCCATTAATGAAAAAGAAACTCTGCGCGGCGTCGGTGTTTCCTTCTCTCCTGTTAGCTTCCAGCGTGATCTTTGCGGCCAACGACGGCTCTGTCACGCAGCTGTCGGATGTAAGCGACAGCGTAAAAACCATCATAGAGGAACAAAAAGACGGCAAACCGCTGCCCAATGGCGTGAAGCCTCCGAAGCCCGGTCAGCCCGGTCATCCCGGCCAGCCGCCCAAGCCGCCGCTGCCCGGCCAGCCCATCAATCCTCCCAAGCCGCCGCCCCCGCAGCCGCCCAAGCCGGTTGATACCACCCACGCTTATAACGCCGGTCTGCGCGACGGCAACGACAGAGGCGCCAGGGAAGGCCGCCGCGAAGGCTACGCCGCCGGCATAGATGACGGCGAAAGGGAAGGCCGCTGGAACGGCAACCGTGAAGGCGATACCGCGGGCCGCGCCGCGGGTTACAGGGACGGCTACAATGTAGACCAGTCCGCCGGCACCCACCAGGGCAACGCCGACGGCCAGAGCGCCGGTATCAATAACGGCACCGAAGCGGGCAAGCGCCGCTGCTACGACGAGGGTTATACCAGCGGTTATAATATCGCTTACGCCGCCGCCAAGCAGCAGGGCGAGCAGGACTCCGCCTCCTACAGCAACGGCTACGCCAAAGGACAGGCCGACGCCGCCGTGATGGAAGCCGAGAGCGGGCGCAAGGCCGGCTACCAGGCCGGTTTCACCCTGCGCGAGAACGAACTGCAGGCCTCTTTCCCCGGCGTCAGCGGCATGCGCGCCGCTGGAACGAAAAGCGTGAAGGACGGCCTGGCCATAGAGCTGGCCCGCAGCGGTTATTCTACCCCCGAAGAGCGCCAGGCCTATGACAGGGGCTACCGCGAAGGCTACCAGCGCAGCTACCGCCGGGCTTACGACAACGCCAAGCGCGACGGCTACAACGAAAGATACAACATGGCGTACAGGCGCGCCTACGACAACCAGTACTCCATAAGCTACCGCACCGGCTTTGCCGACGGCAAAGACAAGGGCTACAAGGCGGCTTACAGGTCCGCGTACAACTCGGCTTACGCGTCTTTCTACGAGCAGTACAGCAACCGCGAATACGCCGACCAGCGGGCCCAGGGCCAGAGCAGCGGCCGGGCTACCGGCCAGCGCGAAGGCTTCGAGGCCGGCTGCGCCGAGCAGACCAAGCGCGGCTACAACGAGGGCTACCAGAAGATGGCGGCCGAGGTTTACCCGGGCGCTTTCGAGGCCGGCAAGCAGTCCGGCATAGCCGCGGCCGACAAGTATTACGCCGAGAACTCGGTGCTGAAGGCTTTCGGCATCTCGTTCTACGACGAGAACAGCAACGGCAAGTTCGAAGCGGGCGAGAATATCATGCTGCGGGCCGACCTGACGAACTACGGCTTCCAGAAGTCCGACGCCATCACCATAACGGTCAAGAGCGAGCGCGGGGAAATCACCCTGACGCCCGACCTGCGCGCCGAAGGCGTGAACGGCCGGAATAAAAACGCCGTGAACCTGAACATCGGCCGGCTGCACGACGTGGTCGCGCCCGACGCCGACGCGCTGGTGGTGACGTTCATGGAAAAAGGCCGGCTGGTGGCGGATTACCGCCAGATGTACGCCAGGACCAACCCCAATAAGGTCGTCATCATCAACAAGGACGACACCGCCATAAAGGAAAAGGCCGGCTGGCTGTTCGTGGGCACGGTGACCAAGCTCAACGCCGGCGAGAAAGTGCTGGTGATCGGAGAAAAGGACGACTGGTACAAGGTCCGCAAGTCTGCCTTCGCCGGCGGCAGCTGGAACGAGGGCTTCGTCAAGAAAGGCAAGGTGAGCGTGCAGTAAGCGTCTCAGCCAGGCAAAGCGAAACCGCCGGGACAGCCCGGCGGTTTTGTTTGGTCAGATCACCGCGTAGAGGACGGTCTCGCAGGCGACGGGCTGGTGCTGGCGCAGGTAGAAGCGGTACTCCGGCACCAGGGAGCGGATGAACAGGGGGATTTCGAAGAGGTCGCCGGGTTTGTGATAGACGCAGACCGCGAGCTTGGGCCGGTTGCGGCGTATGGTCTCGGCCGCGCCCTTTAAGGCTTCCAGTTCGGCACCCTCGACATCCAGCTTTATAAAAGTGGCGCCGGGGGCCAGGCGGTCCACCGTGTCGGCCTCTACCGAAACCTCGCCCTCGCCGGAGACGGCCGAGGCCGAGGTGCCGTGCCACACGGCGAAAGGCAGCGTAGCGGGCGCGCTCCACAGACCTTTGTTGTGCACGGTAACGCCCCGCAGGCCCCGCTTCTCCACCGTGGCCTTTAACTTGCCCGCCGTGGCCGGGTCCGGTTCGAAGGCGAAGCAGCCGGAACACTTGCCGCCAGCCAGGCGCATGAAGGTGAGCAAGGTGTCGCCGGTATAGGCCCCGCCGTCCACGAACACCTCCCGGTCCGAGAGCTCTATTATCCCTTTGGGGAAATACTGCTCCTTGCGGGATACCTCGGCCAGCGCCTCCGCGGCAACGCCGAGTTTACTGTTGATGAAAGCCTCGAAGGTCCGGCGCGACAGGTCGTCTGCCAGCATGTCATAGGCAGCCTCGAACCGCGCTTTATGCGCCTCGAGATAGGCGCGGTCGAAAGTGTTGTCCAGCAGTTCGCCCATCACGTCGAAGAAGTAGCTGCCTGCCACGCGGCTGCGGTCCAGGCGGGCCAGCTTCTCCCTGGCCAGGCGGGCGTTGGCGAAAGCGATGACGATGTTGAACCGCTCGTACTTGGCGGATACCTCGCCGAAGCTGACGGCCTCGCCTGAGCTGGTGAACCCGGCGTCGGTAAAGACGGCGGCCGCGCTCAGGCCGCGGCGCGCGAGGAATTCGCGCACATAGGGCGCGTACCAGCCGTCGCCGTAAAGCACCAGCGGCAGGCCGGAGGCCTTCAGTTCCTCCACGTCCTCCGCCGCCCTGCCGGGGCCGGCGTCGATCTTCTCCCATAACGCGGTCATAACCCTATTTTAACAAACCGTGGAGCGGCCCCCGGTGTTTTGTAGAATTTAAATTCCGGTGACACGGAAATTAACTCCGCCGAACGTAAGGAGAAAGGGATGAGTAGTTGGCTGTTGCGGTTGCGCGCCAGGGTCTGGCTGTGCCTTGCCTGGGCGGCTGGCTGGGCTAGCCGGCCTGCCTTTTGCGGGTGATTCTGTTTTGCTAAGATTATCCGGCGGACCGGGGTGCCTGGCATAGGGGCGGTAAAGTGGGATTACACCAGAGCGGACAAGGGGATAAAATGCTGTTAATATTGAAGAAATTCGAGGAGGTAGTTGTGGTGGTTCTGGCCTGGCTGCTTGCGGCCACCATCGCCTTCTCTGTCCTGGAACTGGCCGTCGTGCTTTTTAAAGACCTGGTTTCTCCGCCCGTACTGATGCTGGAGATGCATGAACTGCTGGATATCTTCGGGCTCTTCCTGCTGGTGCTGCTCGGCCTGGAGCTGCTGGAAACGATGAAGGCCTACCTGCGGGAAAATGTGGTGCACGTGGAAGTGGTGATGATAGTGGCTATCATCGCCATTGCCCGCAAGGTCATAATCCTCGACCTCAAGGTATTGAGCGGCACGATGCTGATCGGCCTGGCGTCCCTGCTGGCCGCGCTCGCTTTCGGCTATGTGTATATCAAGCGAACACACCTCGGATGCGGCTTCAAGGAGAAGGCCGAACAGGGCAAGCACTAGCCGCCTTTCGAGGCGTTCACGCCGCCGGGGCAGCCCGGCGGTTTTTGTTTTGGGGCCGGGTACAGCCCGGCTTTTTTTGTTTTCGCCTGGAAGGCGCTCAGTAATAAGCTACGGTGGTGAGGCCGAAGATCACGCGGGAGTGCATTTCGGAATAATCTATGCGGAAGAAGCCGTTCTCGCCCCAGTTGGGGCCCCAGCTGTTCTTGACTATGAAATATTCCTCGGCGTCGTTATAGCCTACCAGCAGCACGGCGTGGGCGCCCACGCGCTTGCCGGCCACGCGGGAGTAAACGCCGCCCGTGTAGTTGAGGAAATCTTCGTAGACCTGCATGGAGGTGGGCAGCGGGCCGTAATGGGCCAGCGCGGCTTTGATCTTGTTCACGGTGGGCAGCACCATGCCCCAGCCTTCTATCTTGTGGGCGCTGCGTTCCCAGCCGCTGGCGGCGTTGGAGCAGGAGCCGTTGGCTTCGGCGTAAGGATAGGCGGATTCGGCCGGCAGGCCCTGGCGCACCAGGAAGCGGGGGAACAGAGCGCCCCCCTTGCAGCTGCCGACGCTGCTGCAGGAAATATAGAGCTGCTCGGAGAGATCGATGGCCAGGCCGGGCTTGCCCTGCTTGCGCATCACGTAGGATTCCAGCGCTCCGGTCATGGCGAAGGACCAGCAGGAGCCGCAGCCGCCCTGCTGCTTGGGAGCGGTGACGAAGTTGCCGCCGTTGTTGCGCCAGTCCACGGAGGAGCGCAGCCGCGTCTCGGGCGCTTCGGGGGCCAGCGGGCCGGAGGGGGCGTTGGTGTCCAAACCTACCAGGTTGCCCCACTGGTCTTCGGTGAGATTGGAGACGGCGGTCTCGCCGGCGGTCCAGCGCGCGCTCCGCGTCTCCAGCGATTTCTGCAATTCGGTTATTTTGGCGCCGGCTTCGGGCGTGAGCTCGGCCGCGGCCGTGCCGGCCATCAGGCAGGCAAGAGCGGTCATCGCTATGCAGGCGGGGCGTATTGTCATATATATAGGCTAGCCTACGGCAGCGCTTGAAACAAGGCCATAAGGCCCAGGCCCGGTAGTACCATGCGGGCAGGGCGGTTTTATGTTTACGGGTTTAAGGCTGCAGGGCCAGGGCCCGGCCGCCTTCAGCGGGCGGCGTGGTCGCCCATGCGCAGCCACTCGCGGAACAGGGTTTCGAACTGGCGGCATTCATGCGGCAGGAAATGGCCGCAGTCGTAGAAAGAGTGGTACTCGCTGTCCTTCAGTTTCGTCGACAGCTTGAACTGGTCGATGTAGCCGGTCAGCGTATCCTGCTGGCCCACCAGGAAGGTAGTTCTGGATTCTATCCTGTCGGGATCGATCTTCAGGTCGGCGGCCCCGGAGCGACTCTTCAGCAGGGCCTGGTAAGTCAGCCGGCCCGGGTAAAACCCGGTGGGGATGTCGGCGATGTACCTGTTGAGCGTCTGGGCGGTCCGCTTCACGGACAGCTTCAGGTAGCGCGCGTCGGCGGTCTTTTTCTGGGCCTGCGTCAGCTCGTCGATTATTATGGACGCCGCGGCCGGCCTCCTGACCTTTGTCTTGTCGGTGCGGACCGGCGGGGCGATCAGGAAGAGGGAGGGGAAGCGGATCTTCTCCGCCAGCTTCAGGGCCACGAAGCCGCCCAGCGAGTAGCCGACTACGGTCGGCGGTTTGGAGAAATTCCCCCTGAAGAAAGCCGCGGTGTCTTCCAGCAGGGCCGGCATGTTGGCCCTGGTCAGCG
>PHEU01000042.1 GCA_002841295.1 Actinobacteria bacterium HGW-Actinobacteria-6 | reverse complement strand
CAGACCGGCTGCGGCGCCTGCCGCTGCGGCTGCAGTGCTCGGGAATGCCACGTTGATCCACGGCACGTTCACCGAGGAGGTCGGATACATGCCGCCGAGGACGGTGAGGCAGCTGGCCGGCACGGTCATGACCATCTTGCCGTCGAGCGCTTTGGTGATCGCACGAAGGCCGATGCCGATGCCGCAGCCCGCGCAAGCGCGGTTACCCGGCAGGATGTATTCCGTGGTGGGGAGCTCGGCGACGCGCGTCATGATGCGCTCCCTTCGGGCCGCAGGTTTATCCATTCGGGTGCGCGGTCACGCACTCCTGCGTCCAAATCCGTTATCGCGCGGCGCGTGGCATCCGCAAGGTTCTCGGGCGACACATCGCGCCCGCCGAGGCCGCAGATGCAGCCGAAGACGGCAGGGGGTGTCTCGGCAGTGAAGAGCGCTGCCTTGAGGTCGCCGGCGATGGGACCCTCGTAGCCGTACGACAGCGCCTTATCGAAGACGACGGCCAGCTTCTTGCCCGCGAGTCGCGCCCGCATCTCGGCGGCCGGGAACGGGCGGTACGAGCGAATGCCGAGCACGCCCACACGCACGCCCTCGGCGCGAAGGGCCTCGACCGCGAGCGTGAGCTGCGTGGTGAGGCTGCCGGCCGCGATGACCGCGACGTCGGCATCGGCGAGCTGGTATTCCCAGGTCAGGCCGCCCCACGAGCGACCAATGGCCGCAGCGTACTCGGCGTCGACCTCGGGGATGACCTCGAGCGCATCGAGGAGCGCGCCGTGGTGCAGCGCGCGGAACTCCATGTAGCCGGGGCGCACGACGCCGTCGGCGTCCGCGCGCGGGTCGGCGATCGTGACCGGCCCGATGTTGCGGGGATCGGCGGCGTCGACGATTTGCAGCGGGTCGGTTCTCGGCGGAAGGAACGCGTCGATCTGCTCGGCAGACGGCACGTCGACGGGCATGACGGTGTGCGAGAGCAAGAAGCCGTCGTAGCAGACCATGACCGGCACGTTGAGGCGCTCGGCGATGCGGTACGCCTGCACGGTGGTGTCGAGGATCTCCTGGTTGTCTCGGCAGTAGAGCTGGATCCAGCCGGCGTCACGCTCGGACATGGAGTCCTGCTGGTCGTTCAAGACGTTCCACGGCGCGGCCATGGCGCGGTTGGCGATGCACATCACGATCGGAAGCCGTGCACCGGCCGCCCACCAAACCTGCTCGTTCATATACGCGAGGCCATTGGCGGAGGTGGCGGTGAAGACGCGCGCACCGACGGTGGATGCGGTTATGCAGACTGTGAGAGCCGAGTGCTCGGACTCTACGGTCACGAACTCTGCGGGCATCTCGCCGGATTCGACCCACGCCGAGAGAGACTCGACGACGGGTGACTGCGGGGTGATCGGATACGCTGCGATGACCTGCACGCGAGCCAGCTTCGCCGCGATGGCTGCCGCCTCGTTACCGGTGATGACTTTCGTCGTCATTCGGCACCACCTTCATCCGTCGTGCATACGCCGTGCTCGGCCTCGGCACGCATGCCGATCGCGTGGTGCGGGCAGACCTCGGCGCAGATACCGCAGCCCTTGCAGTACGTGAGGTCGATGACCGGCGGCATCCCCTGCGAGATGCATGCGTCCGGGCAGTACGACCAGCAGATCTGGCAGGTGATCTTGCCCAGCTTCACCGCAACGCACGTCGCGGCCACGATGAATGGGGCTTCATTGCGCCAATCGCCCGTGGCGCCGGCCTCGCCGACGCTCGGACGTGATTGTGATACCTGGTGTGCGCTCATCTCGCTCCTCACGCCTTCGTGCATTCAAAGGCCAGCCGTGCGGCCTCGATGTTCTTCGCGGCTGGTCCGGGCGCAAACGCCTCGGCGATTGCCGCCTCCACGCTCTCCATCGTGACCAACCCGGTTGCTGCAGCAATACTGCCGAGAATCGCCGTGTTGACCATCGGAGTTCCTCCAACGACGACGCCTGCCGCCATTGCCGAGCCGGTCACGTCTGCCGTAACCACGCGCACATCGGCGGGAAGGCCGAGTTCGGCGCGCGGGCGGACGGTGTTGATGATGATGACGCCACCCGGCTGAAGGCCGGTGGCAGGTTTCGCGACAGCCACGAGCGAGTCGTCAAGAACGACGACCACATCAGGTGTCGTGACCTGCGAGAGAATGCGGATCGGTTCCTTCGCCATCCGTGTGGAGGCGGTGATAGGCGCGCCTCGGCGCTCGGCACCGAACGACGGCGCGGCGGTCACCCCGCTCCATCCGGTGCGGTATGCCGCCTCGGCAAGGATCTTTGAAGACGTGACGGCGCCCTGGCCGCCTCGGCCATGCCAGCGAATCTCGTGCATGCGAACCCCCAGCTCTTCAGACATGAACGACATGGTACCGCATGAGCCCGAAGTCGTGCGGTTGTATCGAAACCCTTGGCACATCCTGCACGGTTCGGACTGCCGTGCGACTCCTCCAGACCTGACGACAGCGACCTTTCAATAGAGTCTAGTCGCGCGCTGTTCGCGAACAAATGGCCCAAACTAATCAGGCAGGAAGATCCTCCCTTATGGCGAAAACACACGTGGGGGTGCGCTCGGCACTACGTGCCAAGAAGCTGCGCACAAGGCAAGGCCGGGTACCGGCCGAGGGGGAGATGAAGGCCATGAAGAGATCTTTGTTCGTCGCGCTCGCACTTGTGATGTCGCTCGCTGTGCCCGGAGTCGCATCCGCGGTGGTTGACGCACCGACTATCCAAATCAAACGTGACTCAGAATCGACGTACTACAGCAATGTGCCCGGCTGGAACAACTCGCTCGAGGTGCATTACTACAACAACAGCAGCACCGTTTGGAGAGTCACAAAGATCAGTGTCTACCAGGCGCTCAGCTCGACCACTGTATACGCTCCGCTCTACCCATTCAGCTTCTACAACAAGTCAGGGACCATCGGTCCTGTCGCGGTCTGGATCAAGTCTGCCGGATCGAATGCTTACTACAACATCAGTAGTGACGTGCACTCACGCACGCCGGGTGGCAGCGTAAGCCACACCTGGTACCCCAACGTAAATGCCCAGAAGTACTACACGTATGGTCAGGCGAACGTGACGTGGACCCAGCAGCTGAATTCGGTCTACAACAGCGCACTGTCCTCAGCGAAGCCCTGCGTGCTCAGGACTTCGACCTTCTAGCACGACCGCTCGGCAGCACCAAAATCGAAATCGATTGGAGACCCCGTGAAGAAGAGCTTTGCAATAACGATTATCACCGCCCTCCTGTGGACCATGCTCACCCCGAGCTTCGCCCTTGCCTACGTGCCGGGCGTACCGTCCACCGCTGTTGGGACGTCGGCTGCCGGCAAGTGGGCCACCCTGAGAACAACTGCATACTTCTCTTGGCCAACGATGAGCACCGTCAAGGTGTACCGCGTCAACGTCGTCTCCACGTCAACGCACTACGGATTGCACTATGTCGACTGGAGCCGCATCCAGGTGAGGACGGGTACGAGCACGGTCTACGACGCGACCTGCGGCGGGAACCACTACATCACGAACATGGGCAGCGCCACCTGTCTGTACTACCCGAACAAGACACTTCCCTCGCTCGCATCCAATCGCGTCGGTACGAGCCTTCGCTACGTCGGCGAGAGCGTATTCCCTGTCGTCGCCGACTGGTACTGGACTCAGAATTTCGGCGGGTAGTGCATCTTGAACGCCAACCACCACGAATGTATCCCGACATGCTTGCGAATTGCGACCGGCCTTCCTTCGTCACGGAAGGCCGGTCGCATGAAACCCCTACTGCTCTGGGTCGTCGCGGCACTCGTAGCGTCGCTCGTCGCCGGGTGCGCACCCCAGACTGAACCCCTCCAGACTCAGGAACCAGAGCTACCTGCGGCCTACCGAGAAACTCCGGCCTCCACCTTTCCCACAGACCTGGGTACGATCGACCATGTCGAAGCGGAAGGCGGCCGCATCGTTGCCGCGCGCTACCAAGACGCTGCTCTCACGCTGCTCGAATCCGATGGAACACGACTGTGGAGTCGCCAATTCCCCGGAATGATGATCACCTCCGTGAAGCTGGCGCCAAGCGGGGACCGCGTCTTCGTCTCATTGCTCCCGCCATCCATGGTCGGCATCGCACAGGCTGTGTGGTTCGACGAGAGCGGGACCGCGCTCTGGCAACGCGAGGCGGATCTCAAGGGCGGAATGTACGATGCAAACATCGCCGAGAACGGACGTGCGCTCGCGCTCTATGTCCTTCCCTCCGGACTTGAGTCCAGCGGGTTGCCCGCGTTCGAACTGGTCGATGACTCAGGGCAAACCTCATGGGAGGCCGAACCCGCTGAAGGTGCCGTGGTCTGCGTGCGATCGTCATTGAATCTTGAGCGACACGCAGTAACCATGGACTCACGAAGCGCTCCATCCGATGAAACCCCCGCGAGCACCACCATCGTGCGCTACGAAGACGGACGTCAGGCCATGAGACATGTGACGGCAGGCGTGCCGACAACGGTCTATCTGGATGAGAGCGGAAGTAAGCTGCTGTCCGTCGCCGACGGTGTTGAGCTGTCGCTCCAATCACTCGACAGCACCACGGCGCTATGGCAGACACGAGGCGACTTCGTATCCCACGCGGTCATATCGGAAGACGGATCCACGCTCCTCACGGCGGGCTTCAGCAGCACACAGCTGGGCGATGAGACGACCTACGTCGTCGAACTCGCGCTTCGTGACATGGAGTCGGGTGAACTCATCTGGGAGACTCGTCGTGAGGGTGATTCCGGCTGCTGGCCAAGCACCAATGCCAACCTGACGCGGATTACGCTGGTGCCATGGAGCTCAGGCCAACCAAGCCTGCTCTTCGAGCGCTCCGGCTCCGAGTGGCGAAGCTGGAGCCTCCCCTCACAGATGAGAGCCGCAGGCTTCACACCGGAGGGGCATCTCATCCTCGGCTCGGCAGACGGGTCTATCGCGCTCTACTAGCCTGAGAGTTGCTGGTCAGGCTAGTAGAGCGAGTGCCCCGAGGGATCCGAGCTACGCCTTGGCGTCGGCCTCGCTCGCGAACACCTTCACGTCGCCAACGCCGAGCGCCTCGGCCGCCATATCGCGCAGCTTGAACTTCTGGATCTTGCCGCTTGCAGTCATGGGGTACTCGTCCACGAAGAAGACGTACTTGGGTGCCTTGTAGCGAGCCATGCGGGCGCGGGCGAACTCCTGCACGTCACCCTCCGTGATATCGCTTCCGGCGACGCGACGTACGAACGCTCCGACGACTTCGCCGTACTTGGCATCGGGTACGCCAACGACCTGCGCGTCTTCCACACCGGGCATCGTGTACAAGAACTCCTCGATCTCACGCGGGTAGATGTTCTCCCCGCCCCGGATGATCATGTCCTTGATGCGACCGGTGATGCGGTAGTAACCGTCTTCGTCGATCGTGCCGATGTCTCCCGAGTGCAGCCAGCCGTCGCTGTCGATCGCGTTCGCGGTCGCCTCGGGCATGTTGTAGTAGCCGTTCATGATGTTGTAGCCGCGGCAGAGCAGCTCACCCGGTACGTTGGGCGGGCAGTCTTCGCCGGTCTCCGGGTCCACCACCCGCACCTCGCACTCAGGCATGGCCGTGCCGACGGTCTCGCAGCGGCGCTCCATCGTGTCGTCGGTCGACGTCTGGGTGAAGACCGGGCTTGCCTCGGTAAGGCCGTAGGCGATCGTGATCTCGGACGCATGCATGCGGTCGATGACCTGCTTCATCGTCTCGATCGGGCACGGCGAGCCGGCCATGATGCCGGTGCGAAGGCTCGTGAGGTCGAACATGTCGAACATCGGGTGCGCCAGCTCGGCGATGAACATCGTGGGGACACCGTAGAGCGCCGTGCAGCGCTCCTTCTGGACAGCCGCGAGCACGATGACCGGGTCGAAGCTTTCCACCATCACGAGCGTGGCGCCGTGCGTGAGAATCGCCAGCACGCCGAGCACACAGCCGAAGCAGTGGAAGAGCGGCGCGGGCAGACACAGGCGGTCCTCGGCGGTGAAGCGCTGTCGCTCGCCGATGTAGAAGCCGTTGTTCAAGATATTACGGCTGGTCAGCTGCACGCCCTTGGGGAAGCCGGTCGTGCCCGAGGTGTACTGCATGTTGATGACGTCATCCGCGTGAAGCGATGCCGTGAGCTCACGAAGCGGCTCATCGGGCATATTCTCGCCAAGGATGAGCAGCTCCGGCACGTTATAGAAGCCGCGATGCTTCTCGGGACCCATGTAGATGAGCGACTTGAGCTTAGGGAACTCGGCGCTGTCGAGGTGCCCGCGCTCCTGCGTGGCGGCCTCCGGGACGATGCCGCGGAGAATCTCGATGTAGTCCACGTCGCGGAACGCGTCGATGATCACGAGCGCCTTCATGTCGGACTGCTTGATGACGTAGGCGAGCTCGTGCGACTTGTAGACCGGGTTCACCGTGACAAGAACGGCGCCGATCTTGGCGGTTGCGAACATGAACGTGAGCCAGTCGGGCACGTTGCGCGCCCAGATGCCCACGTGGTCGCCCTTGCCGATACCGATGCCGAGAAGCCCCTTGGCGAGCTGGTCGACGCGGTGGTCGAACTCCGAATAGCTCCAGCGCAGGGCGCGGTCCGGGTACACGATGAAGTCGCGCTCAGGGTCGGCCGCAGCCTGACGCTCGAAGTACTGGCCGATCGTGAGGTCTGAGTGGAGTGCCACAGCAGCCCCCTTTACGCCGGAGCGTAGACGACGGCCAGGATCTTCGCGGGGGCGTCGCCCGCCGCGCGAACCTGATGCGGCACGATCGAGTCGTAGTAGATGGTGTCACCCTCGGCAAGCACGATGTTGCTCTTGCCGTACTCGATCTCAATCTGGCCGCCGAGAACGAAGATGAACTCCTCACCCTCGTGCGACGAGAGATTGTGCTCAACGGACTCGGCCGGGTTGACCGTGATCATGAACGGTTCCATGTGCCGCGACGTCTTGCCCTGTGCAAGCGAGAAGAAGTCGAGAACACCGCCGTCCGAGGAGGTCTCGAGGCTCTTCAGACGGGCGACCTGCTCGGCCTCGCCCTTGCGGGTCACGACCGGGCCGACGTTGGTGTCGTCGTCCAGCAGCGTGCCGAGACGCACGCCGAGCGCACGAGTAAGTTTGATGAGTGGTGCAAGTGAGGGCGCAATCGCGCCGGATTCGAGCTGGGTGACGGTCGCGACATCGGTGCCGCTCCGCTCGGCAAGCTGCTCCACAGAGAGGCCGAGAGCCTCACGCAACGTGGTGAGTTTGACGCCGATTCTGTTCTCGGTCATGAGAGCCCCCTTCTGGTTCCTACATCGCGCGGCCGGAGCCGCGTGGTCGTCAGTATACACGGCAAGCACGGCTTCCCGGGAGGGGAAGATACCATGCGTCAACTGCAAATTGCGGTCGGCCAGGTATGGGTACAGAGGTGTTTTGGGACGCCTGAGGGGGCGCCATATCGACTCGGGGAGTTGATGGGCAATGAAGAAGCGTGTCACGCGAGCATCGCTCACAATCACCGTTATGCTCGCGCTCGTAGTTTCACCCGGAGTATCGTTCGCCGCCGAGGCAAAACCACCACACGTGACAGGAGTGAAACCGGCGGCCAATAGCGCCGCGCCAGATTGGTGGGAGAACGACGGGGTGCCCGCAGTGGGCTGGGCAAACCCACTTACAGCCTACGTTCCTGCCGAGGGTGACGGGTTCTACACCCAGCCTCACACGATTGATACCGCGCTCAACGACGCGTACGACGTCGACTGGTACTACCTGGACGTGAGCGATGAGGAGATCGCGACCGACGAGGTCAAGTTCCTCATTCAGGCCATGAGCTACGACCAGGACGTCGACCTCGTCGTCGAGGTGTACGCGGATGGCCAGCCGATCGGCAATCCGATCACAGCTGCCTGGGGACGCGATCCGGGCGCCTACACGTCAAGCGACGACTCGTTCTGGAGCCTCAATCCGTCTGCGGAGCTCAAGCCGACAAGCGCCGACCGTTTCTGGATTCGGGTGCGCCCCTTCTACGCCAGCGGCTCCGGTGGATTCACCGGACACGCCGGTGCCTACACCATGAAGATTCAACGAACCCTGGCCGAGCGAGTCGAAGGTCCGGACAGGATCCAGACGGCGATTGCAGCGAGCAAGCGGGGCATGTCCACGTCACCGGTCGCAAGCCGCATGGAACGCACGATACTGATCGCCAACTCGCTCAACTACCCAGACGCCCTCGCCGGAGCCTCGCTTGCAAAGGCGTACGGCGGACAGGGCTCACTCCTTCTGACACCGAAGAGCTCATTGCCGTCAGCTGTGGCCGCGGAGATCGTTCGCACCGGCGCGCGGAACGTGTACGTCCTCGGCAGCGAGGCGGCCGTCTCAAACACGGTGATGAGTCAGCTCGCGGCGATCAACCCATCGCTCAATGTAGTGAGGCTCGGGGGCACAGACCGCATCAAGACAGCGAACGCGATCGCACGCGAGGCATTCGCACGCATGGGGCAGCGACGGTTTGCGGTCGTCGCATACGCGTACAACTACCCTGATGCGCTCTCCGCGACGCCGGTCTCGGCATTCAACGGCATGCCTGTCTTCCTGACGCGAACCGACTACATCTCCACTGAAACGCTCGACGCCATGAGCGATATCGGCGTGACCGATGTGATCATCGTTGGCAGCTCCACCGTCGTGAGCAACGCGGTCTTTGATGGCTGCGCCGCGCAGCTGGGAGGCACCAATCACGTGCTTCGACTTGGAGGTATCAACCGCTACGAGACCTCGAAGGAGATCGCGCTGTGGTCATGTGACTTGAAGGGGCCAGGAGTCCGCGGGGACGGCAGAATAGGCACAGTCTCGTACCCGGACAGCGCAGAGAACCTGTACATCAGAAATGCCGGACTCGCCTCGGGCGAGAACTTCCCCGACGCGCTCTCTGGCGGTGTGCTCCTTGGCGTCACCGGTCATCCGATACTGCTCACGCCCAAGAAGAACTCGTGCCCATACATCTACGACGTCTACCTACAGCTGCCCGCGGGTAAGACCGACTTCTTCAACGACGCCGGCTCGCCGCCGCACATCGGAAACAGCCTCGTGTTCGGCAGTTCGGCGGCGGTCGAGAAACTCCCGGTCCTCATCTACGCGCTCATGCTCGGCTACTAGCCTCGTTACACAAACGCACGAGAGGGGCGGCCCGACGGACCGCCCCTCTTCCGTGTGCGACTCCCGTGCGATTCACCGCACAAGCACGGGTAGCAGAGCAACGACAATCGCTGCGATCACCAGCACGACGATGCTGGCCTTGAACGCGGGGGTCGAGCCGGACCACCCGAGCCAACGCCACTTCCAGAGCGACTCGCGCTGCAGATCGCTCAGGTGCTTGCCGGGTTCCATGGGGTGTCTCCTCGGGAATCGCTCGTCGCATGTTTCCATGGTGTTTGTCGACACGCCCGATGCGACCTTTGAGTACCGCGCGACGGACGGTGTATTGTTACGCTATCCGGCGACGTACGGGAAGGCGAGACGATGTGGAACCCGCATCTGGGATGACGATCACGGTCGCGGTCGACGGCCCCTACATCGTACGCGGCGCGGTCCCGCTCTATCGCGGTGAGATCGTCGTCAACGAGGCCGGCGAAGCGATCGGCTGGCGCGAGGTCGAACGAGTCCCCGTAGCCGAGACATACGCGCTCTGCCGCTGCGGGAAATCGGGCAACAAGCCGCTGTGCGACGGCTCGCACTTTGCAGAGGGGTTTGACGGAACAGAAGTCGCCGAGCGAGAGCCGTACACCGAGCGCGCCGCCTGCACGACCGGGCCTGGGCTCAAGCTGCTCGACGCCCGCAAACTCTGCGCCGAGGCGCGCTTCTGCGACCGCGCCGGGGGGCTCTGGAACCTCATTCACGAATGCGACGATCCCGAGAAGCTTGATCTCGTGGAGGAGGAAGCGGCACTGTGCCCCTCAGGCCGCTACGTCACCTGCGATGCCGAGACGATGGAGCCGCACGAACCTGAGCTCGAGCCGTCGATCTGGTTGGTAGAGGATCCACAACTCGGCGTGAGCGGCGGCCTATGGGTGCGCGGCGGGATTCAGATCATCTCGGCTGACGGCACGCCGTACGAGATCCGGAATCGCGTGACGCTCTGCAGATGCGGCGAGTCGAAGAACAAGCCGCTCTGCGACGGCTCGCATATCGCGTCGGAGTTCAAGGACTTCTAGAAGCGCCCGGGATTCGTGATGAGCATCTCGAGCCGGTCCACGAAGTGCTCGCGGTCTTCCTCGGTGAACTTCGACGGTCCACCCGTACGCCCGCCGGCTCGCCTGAGCTTCTGCTCGGCGTGGCGGACCTCCATCTCGGCATCGATCGTGGCGAGGTGGAAGATGCGGCCGCGCACACCGATCGCTCCGGCTCCCCTGCCAAGCACCATCGCAGCGAGGCCGGTGTCCTGCGTGACGCAGACGTCCCCGGGCTGGAGATGCTCGATGATGACGAAGTCGGCGGCATCGCGTCCGCCGGAGACCTGGATCGCCTCGACGCCGTTACGCGACGTGTAGCGCTCAAGGCTCTGCGTGCCGTTGGCGACAAGCACGACCTCCATCCCGTGTGAGCGGGCGATCGAGATCGCCTCGCGGGTCACGGGACAGGCGTCGGCGTCTATGAAGAGTGTTCTCATGCGCTCATTCTACGTCAGACGACAATCTGGCCGAGGGCGAGTGAGATCGCGATCCACCACATGACGCAGCCGACGAATACGTCGAGCACGCGCCAGGCCACCGGCCGGGCGAAGAGCGGCGCCAGCAGGCGAGCGCCGTACGCTATCGAGAAGAACCACACGAACGAGGCGGCCATAGCGCCAAGCGCGAAGACGAGTCGCTCGTCAGCCGGGTGCTGCGCCGCCACACTGCCGAGCAGAACCACAGTGTCGAGGTAGACATGCGGGTTGAGCAGGCTCACGGCAAGCGTTGCGGTAATCGTTGCTCCAAGCGAGATGGTCTTCTCGGCAGAGGCGCTGCGGCTGTCGAGCGCGCCGGGATGCAGCGCGGCGAGGAACGACCGACCGCCATAGACCGCGAGGAACGCAACGCCGCCCCAAGCGGCGACTGCAGTGATCGTCGGGTGTGAGCTCACGATCGCGCCGAAGCCGCCGGCGCCAAGCGAGATGAGAATCGCGTCTACAAGCGCGCAGACCAGCGCGACTGCGAAGACATGTTGCTTCTGGAGTCCCTGGCGCAACACGAAGGCGTTTTGGGCTCCGATGGCCATGATGAGGCTGGCACCCAGCCCAAATCCCGATGCGGCGACTGCAAGCGTGCTCATGAGTCGTCCCTCGGCCAGAGTTCGCAGCGGTACTCGCCACAGATGGGCGCGCGGTACTCGTGGGGTAGCAGGCATCCGTTCTCGGGGTGGCAGAACTGGCATTTGCGCGTGTCGACCCACTCGGGCAACGTCGCGCGGTATGCAGCGCCTTCCGGCGTGGGCAGGTGGCTCAGGCGCGGGTCGTGCAGCGGCTCAACACCAGCGGCTCCTGCCGCATACACGGTCTGCGTAAGCCGCAAAGCGCCGCTCGCCACGAACCGCGCCAGCCACAGCTCGATGTACTCGGGCAGCCAGCCCTCACCGATGTACTCGCCGTTCTCGTCGTGCGCCAGATAGAGCGCACAGCAGAGCCCCCCGCATTCGTGGCACAGTGCGGGATTGCCGTGAGCGTCGGTCGGAAACTCGGTCGTCGCCAAGGGACTAGTTCTGCCGCCCCTCAATGGCCGCGAGGAGAATCGCCGCCGAGACGGCCAGCCGGCGGTCGAAGTGCTTCGCCGGGTCGGTCGACAGGTCGACATCGAGCTTGTAAACGAACGGGTTGAACTGCTGGTCCATGTTCGCGATCTTCTGTCCGGTGGTAGCGTCAGGGTAGAAGACGTCGTACTTCTGCGGCACAAGATTGGTGAGCAGGCGGCGAACGAGCGCGTAGCCCATCGAGTCCTCGATGATCGTCGCGACTTCCGCGTCGCCCGGACCGAGCACCTTCCACTCGTCGCGTAGGATCGACTTGCCGCCACAACGACGCAGCGCACCGACCTTCTCGCCCGTGGTGGCATCCGTCACGTCATACGCCGCTGAAAAGTCCAACATCTGCCTGGCCTGAATCACAAGCAGCTCACGCGTCTTGCTCTCGTCGGCGAACACGCGGATGTCCTCTTTGAGCTTGAACGCCTTCTGCTCGGAGTACGCGACGACCGCGCCCTGCGAGTCGTACACGTGGAACGCACCGCCAGCGAGCTTGAAGACCTTGCGACGTACGACATACCGCTCGGCGTTGAAGAGCTCGGACATGACGCCTCCCCGATTGTGAGTCTGCAGATGTGCCGAGGGTAGCACAGGGAGCGCGGCGTTTGTCCCCGGCTGACGCCACCTCGAAGCGTCGCGGAGACGTGCAGCCACAGGAGTGGGTAAAATACTGGTATCTGCATGAGCAGCCCGGGGGAGATTGTGGGCGCTGTACACGACAGAGAGTGGACTCTTCGCGGTCGACGACTACGAGCCGCGCTTCTCCTGATGCTCCTCGCCTTCGGATGCGTATGTGCCACCGCGTGCACGCCTGGTTCTTCGGCTGTGGCAAGCGGACCCGGCTTCTCGGAAGCGCAGGCCGAACTCATCGAAACACTCGGTAGCCCCACCGCATTCCAAATCGCATACGCACCATCCGATGACATAGATGCCGATGGCGCCACGTCGCTGCGGCGCACCGAGGTCTGGTACTACCTGGAGCACGAGCAGCAGATCTCCTTCATCGACGGCGTCCCTGTCGCCGTTCAGGGCTGGGAGTTCATGCCCGAGGCACCCACCGACTATCCGGCGCTCTCCCCCGCCGACTTCCATATCAGCATGGCGCTCGCAGACGTCGAGGCGATCCTTGGCGAGCCCGCCGAGGAGGTCATCATCGACCCGGCGCTTGCCGAGGAGGACGACACGCACGTCTATGTGACCGAATCGGCGATCTTCACGATCGAGCGCGGTTCGCTTACGTACCTGCAGACGATCGGGGTCGAGCAATGAGACGCCTGAGGATACCGATCGCCACGCTGCTGGTCTTCACGCTGCTGTTCGCCGCGCCCGCGCCAGCATACGCAGCAAAGGGGCCGCTCGGCTTCGTCAAGAACGTCATCGACCGCGTGGTCGAGGCGGTCGACAAGATCACCGCGCCACCCCGTAAAGTCGTGACCGCTGCAACCCGCTGGATGGGTCCCGTACTGGGGCCGCTCGCGGCGGACCTGGTGATGCAGCGCGTCATCTCGTCGAACAGCAGCGTCAGAGAGGTCTTCCGACGGCTCTCGCAGGCGCGGGATGTGAGTCAGAATATCGAAGACGTCGAGCGCCAGGCTGAGCGCTTGCGCAACGCGTACCGCGACGATGCACGGGCACACACGAGCGCGGTCGAGCAACTCGAGTGGCAGGCGCAGGCGATCAAGGACGATCCGCTTGCGGGCGACATCAAGCAGCTCATCCGCATCCGCTCGCTGCAGGATGGCCATGAGCGAATGGCCGAGCGGCTCACAGCACGCGCCAACTCGGTCAGCAGCGAGGACCTGCTCGCACTCGCCGGACAGCGCATCGTGCGCGACACCGTGAACAGTGCGCGCAATCTCGTCGTGCAGGAGTCACGCGCCGAGATCGAGCGCCTTCTCGGCATCGAGGTGATCGAGGACTTCTCGGCAGGCGGCATGTCCCCCGAGCAGGTCGTATCGGTGGTCTTAAGCGGCGACGTCGATATGGCGCTGATCCGCTCGGGGCTCGATCCTGCCGAGGTCGGCGAAGCACGTGATCGCATCGCGAGCCAGCTCCGCACCGAGCTTGAGAACCGCCGCTCCAACCTGCGGGAGACCTGGCCGGCAACCGTGCGCCAGATCGTGAGCCAGAACGTGAAGAGCGTCAGGGAGGACTCGACGGCCACGCCGAAGGGCGGCTTCACGATCAGCGCGCCGTACGGCATCACCATTACCGTGCGCAGCGATGGCACTGTGATCGGCGAGGTGAACGACTCTGAGACTGCGGGGGAAGTCACCGTAACGATGAAGGCGACGTTCAACGGCACGATGAACGAGGACGGCGACATCGTTGCGACCGGGACATACACATCCAACATCATCACGCCGGAGGAAACGGTCAACGAAGCCGGGGCCGTCTCAGTGCGCGCCCGCAAGCTCTCGGAGACCACGTACGAGGTGATGGTCACACCAAGCGGCGGCATGGCGCAGGCGCGAGGCGGCGCCGGCACCGTCAAGCGCTAGGAGCGCAACATATCCACAGCACGGCAGAAACAACGAGGCCGCCCGAAACGGGCGGCTTCGACGATTCTTATGGCGGGAGTGACGGGGCTCGAACCCGCGACCTCTGGCTTGACAGGCCAGCGCTCTAACCAACTGAGCTACACCCCCA
>PHEU01000066.1 GCA_002841295.1 Actinobacteria bacterium HGW-Actinobacteria-6 | reverse complement strand
CGGTCCATCAGCAGGCGCCGATTGGGTAGATGGGTCAGTTGGTCATAGAAGGCCAGTTCCCGGATTTCTTCTTCGGCTTCCTTGCGCTGCGTAATATCGTAAAAAAGGGGTCAGGTTGATTTGACTTTCAACGCCACCGCCACCGAAGGGTCGCAGCCGCGGCCCTTCTCTTGAGCAGCTACCCGCCGGCGGGTGAGGGAGGTTTTTGTGATTCACGCCGACCCGTTCGGCTCAAAGGACTGATCATCACTCCATTGTGCAGACGCCCGCGCAGGACGGGCGTCGATCTCACGCCAAAGAAGCAGCTTCTTGGTCAGTCAATAGTTCGTCCGCGAACGCCTGCCGCTGTACTTCGTCAACCGAATCAGCACACAGCAGAGACAGGTCATTTCGCTGGCGTGCAAGTTCGCGCTGTACGAAGCCATGCGACTTGATCGCCGGTTCTGTGCTCGGCAATCCCGGTTGAACACCTAGGACTCGTATTGCCGCTTGGTCGGCGGCCTCGTAAGCACGTCGCGCGGCCCAAGCGGCTTCCTGCGGCTCCGGCGTGAGCAAGCAACGAATCGCATACGCCAAGGAAGAGAGCGCGTCATCAGCCAGAGCATGAGCGATCACCCAATCGTCGCTTTCCTCGGGCAGCAAGCTCATCACTTCGTCGAGTTTTGCCGACCATGCAGCACGATCAACCGCAGCAGCCAGAAGGTCGGTCCACAGCTGAGTAGCAATTTCGCGCGGACGCTGCTCACTGCTAGCTTCTGACGCGTGGGCAAGGCGCTCGTAATTGCCGAGTTGTCTCGTCGCGGCTGCAGCAGCGAACGCGATTCTCGCCCGACTCGACAGTGCCTCCAACTCACCAACCAGCGCGCTTTCGTCAAAGCTGTACATGCGAACTACCTCGGCCAAATGGCAGTTGTTGGACTGGTCAATTGACCGCCCGATTGCTCAATGGCCGCTCTACATGTCGGACAAATCGTTCTGGACACAGCCATCTCCGCCGGCGTCAACCCGTTCTGCGCTGCATGCTGAAGCGCGGTCACTTCCGCGTGTGCACCAGGCAACTTCGCCCCTACCTCGCCAGGGACCATCAGTGCACGCTGCGCCGGTGACAAGTCTCGACCACCTGCAGCGAGAACACGTGTGCCCTCGACGGTATCAAGTGCGGCGGTAGTCCTTCGCCCTGCTGCTATCGGATCAAGCGCGCCGTGCACTGCCTCAACGCGAGCGCCTACGCCCTTTGCGGCATCTGCCGCATTATCAATTCCCCGCCCAACCTTAGCCGCATTGGCGATGGAACCAATAACCGGGATGGCACCAAGCCCAGACAGCCCAGCACCCGCATAGTCACCGCGCAGCAATGATACGCCAGCACTCGCCGCATCAATGAAGGGTGCTACGACCTCCAATGGCCCTTGCGCTGCCAGTCCCGCATAGTCCAGGGCGGTCTGGCTCTTGTCAAGGAAGTTCTGCACCGATTGCTGGCTGGGCAGGCTGTTGTAGAGGCCGTTACCAGCATCCGTCATCGTCTCGCCGATGGCACCCCAGTATTTGCTCAGGCCTGAAAGTTGCGCCAACCGCACTGGATCGCTGGCCAGCCACCCCATCGGATCCACAAAATTCGTCGGCGAGTTCGCCACATAAGCATACGGACTGATCGCATCCGCCATCCCCGCTGGGTCTCTTGAGGTGAAGCGCCCAATCCCTGCGTGGTAATACCGTGCCCGATAGAAGATCAGCCCCGTTTGGTCCGGCTCTCTTCCGGTAAATCCGTAAGTCGGTGT
>PHEU01000041.1 GCA_002841295.1 Actinobacteria bacterium HGW-Actinobacteria-6 | reverse complement strand
CCGCCGCTACGTGAACCTGAGCGCCTCGGCGCACGAGAACATCGGTTGTCGCTCGTGCCACGAGACCGACGCGCTCGGCAACGGCGTGGCGCTCATCGGCGACTACTACACGAGTGCGTTCAAGGCCGGGCCGACGCCGACGTACTTCAAGTTCGGTCCGCCGCGCAATGAGGCGTGCGTTGCATGTCACGCCGAAGACTGGAGCTCGGACGCCGAGCGAAACGATCGTATCCCGCATCCCGCCCATGAGCGCGTGTCCACAGAGACCCGTGAGTGCGTCGGGTGCCACAAGTGGACGGCGCACCTGGAGACATACCTGGACAAGCACAAGCAGATGCCGTTCTCCGGCGTTTGTGTGGCGTACGGCTGCCACGTGGGCACGAAGGCCACCGAGCAGTGCTTCGACTGCCATCACGTCTTGCACGCGGACGCCGAGCAGTGGAAGACGGCGCACGTGGGCGTGGCTGCGCGTGTCGGCAACAACGCGTGTCTTGAGGCCTGTCACACGGTGGCGCAGTGTCAGCAGTGTCATACGACAGGCACTGTGCCAAAGTTCACGGGCCTCACGATTGAGATCGGCATGAAGTCGATCGAGGTCCTTCATGTGAAGGATGACTGGACCGAGACGTACCATGGTGCCGAGGCGCTCAAATCGCGTGACAAGTGCCTGCTGTGCCACCAGTCGCAGGGCGAGTGCCAGGAGTGCCACCTTGAGCGGCCTGAGTTCCATGGTTCGACGGACACGTGGATCGGTCGTCACAAAGACGCGACGAAGCGTTTGGACGACCCCCGGTGCATCGAATGCCACAAACAGTCATGGTGCGACGAGTGCCACGACCAGTTCAAGGAGATGAGCTAGGTGCATCGCCGCCTGCGCACGTGGGCGCTGATCGGCCTCGGCGTGCTCCTGGTCGTGGTGGTCGTGCTGCCGGTCTTCTCAACGCTGCAGCCCGACTACTACCGACGCTATCCCGACCTTGGGCCGAGGATGGACCACTGGGAGACCTCCACCCACGCACGAATATCGTGCGGCGAGTGCCACCTGGATCCGGGCATCAGCGGAGTCGTGACCTTCTCGGCAAAGGCGATCCCGGCATTCTATTCGCAGCTTGTTCAGGGACCGGATACCACTAACCTCCTGGGTACACCCACGCGGGAGGCGTGCCAGAAGTGCCACACGAGCTACCGGTCGGTGGCGCCGAGTGGCGACCTGCTGATCCCGCACAAGGCGCACGTCGGGATTCTCAAGATGGAGTGCACGACGTGTCACAAGAATCTGGTGCATTCACTCAACCGGCACGGCTTCAATCGGCCCGACATGGAGACGTGTCTTACGTGTCATGACGGCGTCGCAGCCACTGACGAGTGCGTGAAGTGCCATACCCGCAAGCAGACACCTGCGTCGCACACGCAGAAAGACTGGCTGCAGGTGCACGGCGCTGCGGCGGCCGAGCAAGACTGCGCGGAGTGCCACGACTGGACACCCGGCTACTGCGCTGAATGTCACGAGCGAAAGCCAGCTTCGCATGTCGGTAACTGGAAGAAGAACCACGCGGCACCCGCGAAGGTGCGCGGAGACGGCTGTCTGGTGTGTCACGGCGGCGAGGAGTTCTGTAAGACATGCCACTGAGACCTCATAAGCAGGGTTTGACCGACGCGCGCCGGCCTCATCGGATCGTGCGCCTCGGCCTTGTCGTTCTTGCGCTCACCGTCCTGGTCGGTCTGCCGGCCTACCTGTCGAGCCATGCGGGCTTCTTCGCAAAGTATCCGGGGCTGAGCGCGCAGTACGAACCGTGGGCGAAGTCCACGCACCTTGAGGCTGGCTGTAGCGGATGTCACGTTCCGCCGAGAATTGCTGCGCAGGCCTCGTATCGCGTGCGAATGGTCGGCGAGTTCTACATGTCGCTACTGTCGCGCTCGAAAGCGCCTGCGGTGTTTGATACACCCACGAACGAGGCGTGTCTTGAGTGCCACAGCGATCTGCGCTCGGTCTCGCCTGCGGGCGATTTGCAGATTCCGCATCGTGCGCACGTCTCGGTACTGAAGATGCAGTGCGTCGAGTGCCACGACTTCCTGGTTCACGAGTTGAGCCCTGCGGGCACGCATACACCACCGATGGTCGGCTGCCTGACATGCCACGACGGCGACCGGGCCAAAGACGCGTGCACCGCATGCCATACCGCGAAGGCGGCGCCTGCGACGCACGCCTCGGCGGATTGGCTGATCGTGCACGGTGGGCACGCGGATGACCCGGAGTGCGTGACGTGTCACCAGTGGAAGGCCGACTGGTGTGTCGACTGCCATGCCGAGCGACCCACCTCCCACGGCTCCGATTGGCGTGCGACACACGGCGAGCGCGTCAAGGAGCACCGCGGATGTGAGGCCTGTCACGCGGGCGATTTCTGCGTTCGCTGCCATGGCGAGGTCCCGTCGCTGAACCTGAATCCCGCACTCAAGATCGTGCAGTAGATGAATCCGGTGCAGCGCAGGCGCGTGTTCGTTGCAGCCGCTGTGGCCCTTGGCGTGCTGGTACTCTCGATTGCTCTCGATTTTGGCACTTCTTCGCCGAGCCTCTGCATCTCGTGTCACGAGATGGCGTCGCGCGCAGGCTCCTGGGAGCAGTCGGCGCATGTCAGCGTGACATGTGTGAAGTGTCACGAGACGCCGCGTCCCTGGTACGCGCTTCCCGCCAGGTTGGTTGACCGAGGCAAGCTGCTATCACGAGATGTGGGTGCGCACCTATCAGGGGAGTACACGGATCCCGTAGATTCGCGCACCGTCGCCGAGCCAGTGGACGACGCGGTCTGTCTCCAGTGCCACAGCCCGAATCGAACCGCGACATCGGGGTACCGCATCCTTATCGACCACGCCGAGCACGCCAAGCGCAACGGTTCGTGCGTCTCATGTCATGTGCGGACGGCGCATCCTCTCGAGACGCGCGGTACTGCACTTACACTCATGGCACAGTGCTTCACGTGCCACGGTACTGCCTCGAAGCCCGACGCTTCGGCGGAGTGTGGCGTGTGTCACCCATCCGGCTATGAACTCGTGCCGGTGTCGCATTCGGGCGCCAAGTGGAAGGATGGTCGCCACGGAGAGATTGCCGCGGCTGATCTGAGCTTGTGCGGCATGTGCCACGGGCAGAGCCTCTGCGACAGCTGCCATGGCGGCGTCGAGATGCCGCATCCGGACGCGTGGACAGAAGGCACCAAGGGCCATGCTGCCGTTGCCCAGGCGGATCCCGGTGTTTGTCTTCGCTGCCACACCGCCGAGTCCAACATGTGCTCGATGTGTCACCACGCAAAGCAAGACCCGGCGAAGGGCTCCTGGGTCAAGCAACATGGAGCGCAAGCTGTCACGGACGGCGCCACAGCCTGTATCGAATGTCACGGCCCGCTCTACTGCGTACAGTGCCACATCCGCGCCGACAGATAGCGGCGAACTCCCGACTTCAGAGAACAAGCCCGGTGAGGTATCATGTGGCACTATGCAACACGAGTTGGGCGATTAACTCAGTGGGAGAGTGCTTCCTTTACACGGAAGAGGTCGGGGGTTCGAATCCCTCATCGCCCACCATGGTCTTCGCACCCCGTCACCCCCTCGAACAAGGTGGCGGGGTTTCTTCTTGTTCGCACACGAGCCCGGCCGTGGCTGAGGCCTCACGTACCGTTCGGCGCGTAGTGCCCGGTCTCACCTAGGTTTCGGAAGGCATCGGGTGTAGAGTTCAGCTTGGAGTTTCAGGATAAAAAAACAGGGGGCAGCGCCATGAGAAGACTTTACAGGATTCGGTTCATGCCATTGCTTGCACTGTCATTGATAGCAGTGATGGTTCTACCGGCCGTCGCTCTGGCCGCGCAGGCGCCGGTTGAACTCGGAACCGCTTCGAGTTTCGCCGTGTTGGCCGGTCAGACGATCACCAACACGGGACCGACCACGATCAATGGAGACGCCGGCGGGGACGTCGGGATCTCGCCCGGCAGCGCATTTCCCGGACTTGCGGACGTCACGCTCAGCGGTGCTACACATCTCGGCGACGCCGTCGCTCTTCAGGCGCAGAACGATCTCGCCACCGCCTATGATGAAGCAGCTGGCAGAACACCGTTCACCACTATCGCGAACGAGCTTGGCGGCGCCACACTGAAGCCGGGCGTCTACGTGTCGCAGACCGGTCCCTTTGAGATCACCGGTACGCTCACGCTTGACGCAGAGGGCGACCCGGATGCCGTGTTCATCTTCAAGTCAGCATCCAGCCTGGTTACCGCTGCAGGCAGCAATGTCGTTCTGCTCAACGACGCGCGCTACTGCCGCGTCTTCTGGCAGGTCACGAGTTCCGCGACGCTGGGGACGGGCTCGCACTTCGTGGGACACCTCTTCGCGCTGACATCTATCTTCGTTGAGACCGAAGCGACGGTGCAGGGCCAGTTGCTGGCACGCAACGGCGAGGTCACGCTCGACACCAACACCATCATGAACGGTCTTTGCCCGGCGTCGACAACGCCGACGCCGACGGTTGATGGCGGAGAACTTCCCAAGACGGGCACACCCTGGTATTCGATGCTCCTCGCAGGAATCGTCTTGATGGTCCTCGGCGGCTTTGGCTGGAGAACCAGAAAGACGCATGCCTAAGCACACACAATCACGAGGGACGTTATCCCCCGGAGTTCTTCTCTCGATAGGCGCGCTCGCTCTTGGTATCATTTGCACCGTCTGGGCGTTGGTGAACATCAACGCCCAGACGGTGCTCTCTGCTGCCACCTACCACGGCACGTCTTCGAGCTCGACCACCGCCGTTGTGGAGAAGATTCGGGTGTCGGTGAACGACGCCATCAAACCAGAACCGGTCTTGCCGGCCCCTGCGCCTGGCGACACGATCGGCAGCCTCTCGATCCCTGTTCTCAAACAGGAGATTCCAATCATCGAGGGAACCGGCACCAAAGAGCTGAAGAAGGGCGTTGGCCACTTCATTGGAAGCGTGCTTCCCGGGGTCAGCGACAACTGCGTGCTCTCTGCGCATCGCGATACGTACTTTGCGAATCTCGGCAAGGTGAAGGTTGGCGACCAGCTGATCGTGAAAACCGTCATTGCCTCGTACACGTACGAGGTCAGTGAAATCAGGATCGTCGACAAGGACGATAGGACTGTCATCGTGCCCAAAGACCACGGCGTTCTGACATTGAGCACGTGTTATCCTTTCGACTTCGTCGGCAGCGCGCCCGACCGCTATATTGTCTCAGCGGACCTTGTTGTTGGTCAGTGAGGCCTCGATAGAGCCCCTTATGGAGAAAGCATGCTGTCAGTCCTAGCAGGTCTCATCGTGTTTCTCGTCCTCGCGCTCATCGCATCGCTCAGCGACCCCATCGGATGGGGCTACCTCCTCTCCAGCCGTGTTGATACCGTCGCTGAGGCACGCCACGCCGAGTCACTTCTCGGCATGCCGATCCTGTACTTCATCGCGGCACTGAGCGCCGGAGCCGGCGTCATCATCTCCATGGACGGCGCGAGTGTTCTCTCCCGGGCGGTGCTCGGCATCGCCGTCGCGACGTTTCTGCTTGGCACCATGTGGGACATGCGTCGCCGCCGCGGAACGCTCGCCGTCTACATCGAGCTTCGCCGGGAGGAGTTGAGCTTCCACCCCACAGGCGATGTTATCGAGATACCCAAGCTGATGTTCGTGACGCTCAATCAGCCAGGCCCGGTTGTGTGGCTACTTGCCGCAGCCGCTATCGTTGTACGCGCGATTACCGAATTCCCTCATGAGGGCTGGTACGGTATTCTGCCGCTCGTGGCGCTTGCCGCTGCCGCCGTCTACGCTTGGATCCGCCAGCGCGAGAGCGTGTGGGAACCGCTGGCGAGGCGGCTTCGGAGAGCCTCGTTCCTTGACGGCGACCAGCTGCTGGAGCACCTCGAGGAGTCGCTCGATTTCGACCCTGAGGTCATGCTCGTGCGCCGCGAAGCGGACGCGATGGTCGCCCGCATCATTTCGGGCGTCTGATCGCTTCCCGCTGAAGCATTCCTTAGGCACACTCAGGCTTTCTCAGGCTTAAAGGGTCTCGTCATTTGTCGACGAAATCCTGGTGCACCCTGAGTTATGCCGGAGGTTACACATGATTGAGAGTACATCCCGTCAGACGTCGGATGAATCGCTCGGAATGCGAGTCTTCGAGGTCAGCAAGCAGCGTGCAGTAGAGCGGTGTCTTGCGAGGTGGCGCAACGGCCTTCGTGCCGACTGGACGCTGCTGTCGCATGACGACGTTGAGAATCTCCGCTGGATCGCCGGAGAGATCTGGGCGGCGAACTCGCGCGAGGAGTGGGACAAGCTCCATTTCAGCAAGATCGACTTGCATCACACACGGCTCATCGTGTCGCACGCTGACCGCCTGCGCCGTCACCACGTGAACCGCGTGCAGACCCTTGATGCCGTCGTGGAGCTGCTTCATAACTCGCGCGTGGAAACGTACGCTCGCGAGCGTGGCGGAGAAGACACGCTGCCCTGTTAGGCTGACGCCTCGTCTCTCGGCAGGGATTCTACCTCGATATAGACGTTTCGTACCTGTGGGAACTCGGCTGTGATCGCGTTTTCTATGCGATGGATAGCGCGGTGGATCGTCTCGGCGTGGATGCCGTGCTTGAACTGGACGCCGACCGTCACGATCATGTCGTGCGTGCCCATGTACATCGTGAGGATCTCACCTGCGCGATCAACCGATTCATCGCTGTCGACGATGACGCGCAGACGCGCGACGGTGGTCGCATCGGCGCCTTCGCCGAGCAGCAGACCCTTAGTCTCGACGGCGAGCAGCCACGCGACCCCTACGAGGATCACGCCGATTGCCATCGATGCCAGGCCGTCGAAGAGCGGGTTCTCGAACAGGTGGCCAAGGAACACGCCAAGGAGTGCGACGACCAGGCCGAGCATCGCTGCGCCGTCCTCAAAGACAACAGTGTAGAGTCCCGGGTCCTTTGATTCGCGGATGAACTCCCACATTCCAATCGTGCCTCGTGCCTTGTTGAACTGGCGAATCGCCACCGTGAACGAGGCGCCCTCGACGACGAATGCGATTGCGAGCACTACGTAGTTCCAGGTGGGATTCGTTAGCGGGCTGGGATGCTGCAGGTGGCTGATTCCCTCGTACAGAGACATACCGCCGCCAATGCCGAAGATGCTCATGGCGACGATCAGGCTCCAGAAGTACAGCGACTTGCCGTAGCCGAAGGGATGCTGGTCGTCAGCGGGCCGCTTCGATTGTTTGATGCCAAGGAGCAACAGGGCACCGTTGCCGGTATCGACGAGCGAGTGGATTCCCTCGGCGATCATTGCCGAGGAGCCCGTGATGGTGGCAGCGATGAATTTGATGATGGCGATGACGAAATTGCCCGTGATGGCGGCGATGACCGCGGTCTTTGATTCTCCGGACGACATTCTCCGTGCTCCCTCCGTAGGTTTAGCGCTCGACAATCATAGCGTTCGGGCGGAGTATTGCGAGAGGGTACGGGATGTTCGTCAGACGGAGCGCCGACCGGCATGAAGGCATCACTCCGAACGGTAGTGCTTGGCCTGGTGGTAGTTGTATTGTCAGGTTGTGCCGTTGCGCCGATGCCGCGCGTCACGCTTGGCGGGCAAGCCGTCGATGCATACCTTGCCGATACGATGGCAAAACGCTCGCAGGGTCTTCAGGGGTTCGACGGGCTTGCCGATGGCGAGGCTCTGCTGTTCGTCTATCCGGACGAACGCGTGCGCACCTTCGGCATGAAAGATGTCGGGTTCCCGATAGATGTAGTGTTCATCGGAACTGACAACAAAGTGACCGCTGTTGTGTCGCTCTACGTGGGCGATGCACGCAAGATTCAAAGTCCCAATCCGTCGCGGTACGTGCTCGAGCTACCGCAGGGGTGGGCCGCAGCCCACGACATCACTGTCGGCTCGCCGTTCACGTACGACGACGGTCGCTAGTCCCGGGTCTTCTCCAGGTAGACAAGCGTGAGCCGCTCGGTCACGTGCTCCCGCCTGAACTCGTGGAAGCCGAGAGATTTGTAGAGACCGAGCGTCTCGACGCTGTTGTGGCCGGTAAACAGCTCGAACCTGCGCGCATCCGGGAAACGCGTCTCAAGTTCCATGGCAAGCGCCCTGCCGAGACCGCGTCCCTGCATCGCGGGCTCCACTGCAAGGCGACCGACGAGGCACGTGTCGTCGCGCATCACGCCGACGACTCCTCCGACGATTCGCTCGCCGTCGACGGCCTTGAGCACGATGTGGTCCGAGAAGCGCGCCCGGAACGCCTCGGCGGTCTCTGTGAGCGGCGGAATCGCGGGTTCGCCATACTGCTCGGCTACGGAGGTGAACGCGCGCCTGATCACGTCGAGGAGCTCGTCGGTGTCGTCGGGGGTTGCCTCGATGATGTGGACGTCGTTCACGACGTGACCTCTACCCGCGCCGTCGGGTCGAACGGGTTCGTGCGAACCGCGAGCGAGAACAGGTACGGGTAGCTCGCTTTCAGGTGCTGCAGGTGTGCGAGCCATTGGCTCGCGAGCGCGGCGTATGCGCGTTTGATGTCGCCGGAGAGGTGCGCGACATCCGAGGCGGGCAGCGATGCAAGATCGTCGCGATGCCCGAGCTCGTCGGCCAGGTGGAAGACCGCCCACAGCGTGTCCGTGAACGACTGGTGCTCCAGCAGGTTCTGGTTCTCCAGCAGCCGCAACAGGAACGGACGCTGTGCGATTAGGTATGACTGCAGCGCGACAAGGTCGCCGCGCGACGCATCCACCTCGAAGTCGTGGCCGGCCACCGCCGCGCGTGCCGAGGCGAACTGCCGGTCGTTCCAGCTCGCATCCGGCACCAAGTCGTCGCGCACTTCGTCAACCACAGAATCGAACGCGCCAAGATGGCCGAGCAGCTCCGTGCCTGTCTCGGCAAAGAATGCGCCGATGACCATGTTGAGCTTGTGCATCAAGTCGCGACGAGAGCGCTGCTCCAGCAGCTGATGGAGGACCATCGTGACGAGCAGCACTTCAAGCGGCAGGAATGCGATGTCGCCGAGGAGATAGATGAAGATGTGGTGCGCATCCCGGAAGATGAGGAAGTGCACGAAGTACAGCGCGGCAGAGGCTGCAACGAGTGCCGCTCCGAGTGTGATGCGCCAGCGTTTGTTGCCCATGGAGTGCCTCCTGCGTAGTCGTGTCGTGCAACATCGTACACATGCGAGCGGGCTCGGGTATACACGTACTGGTACGTTCGGTCACAGGGAGGTCATCAAATGAGGTCAGGCACTCGCGCCGCAGCGGTTGTTGTAGCGCTCGTTCTCGTCTCGGCCACGCTTATGGGTTGTGGCTCTTCAAGCACTGATACAGGCACCGGCGGCACCGAGGCAGTTCCGGTTCCCGGTACAGGTACGGGCGTTGTGGGTGACGGCGCAGCGTTGGTGGAGAGCAAGTGCACCGCGTGCCACAACCTTGAGCGCGTTGATGCTGCCACAAAGGACCTTGTCGGGTGGCAGACGACGATCACGCGAATGGTGCAACAGAACGGCGCCGTGATCACTCCTGAAGAGCAGTCAGCGATCGCGCTCTATCTCTCCAATAGATAGCTGTATGCGCCTTGTGGCCTCGTGCGCTTGCGCGAGGAGAGGTGCGGCCGCATAATCGGCGGGCATCATATGCCCCCGACGACGGAGACTCGCGTGTCGGACATCATTGAAACCGGCGTTCCACCGATTGACGTCAGGCAGTACGACCTGCCGCTGACGTCGCTTCGCGTAGGCGTCGCGGGAAGTGGACCGCCGGTCATCATGGTGCCGGCCACCATCTCGCTTATCGAGGACTGGTCCACGCTGATTCAGTTCATCGGCCAGAAGTACACGGCACACTTCTTCGAGCTGCCCGGCCATGGCGGAAGCACGCCGTTTGAGGGCGGGTACACCGCTGCCAAGGTCACCCAGACCATCGGGGATCTCGCGGATGCCATCGGCGCAGAGCGCTTTGCGCTGCTCGGCTTCTCGTTTGGCGGACTGCTTACGCTCAAGGCGCTTCAGCAACATGAAGAGCGCATCGATCGTGTTGTGCTCTTCGCGCCGTTCGTTACCAACAAGGCGCTCAGGCATTCACCTGCCAAGCTCGCGCTCCTCAGGAGCACCATTGTTGCGCTTCGCCCGGAGCTTGCGCGCCGGGGCATGCTTTATCTGCTCAAGAACCCGGCAACCGTATCGATTATCGACTGGTACATGCGCTTCGTTGGCAAGTTCGAGACCGCTGCGGATCTAAGTGAGCGCCTGTCGGGATTCTCGTCCTCGACGCTTGATGTCTTGCTCGCACAAGTCGAGCACATCCTCTCGGCCAAGGAAGAAGACGTCGCCGGACCATTCGCCACGCCATGCCTGTTCGGCATGTCGGTGAACGACCCGATGCTCGACTTCAACATCACGGCTCAGTTCGTGAACGAACACTTCGAGAACATCCATGAGGTGCGCTGGGACTGGCCATATCACGCAGCGCCCAAGCCGCCGAGCGTCGCAGAATACAACCGCGATTTCGCTGAACTCCTCGACTGATGAGATTGCGGCTGTTCTTGTCAGCTTAATCGGGTATCGTCTCAAGGGTGGGTACCGAATCCGAGGGAGGAACCATGAGCGACGACATCGACACATCGGCCGAGGAAGTTGACTTCGACCGTTTCGAGGACCTGATCGGCGAGGACCTGGTTATCGCCAGGATCGAAGCTGACGATATGTCTCTCAGCACCTGTGCGGTTGGCATGGCGGACGTTATCGACGCGCACCTGACCGGTTCGGCAGCTGGCGCAATCGTGGCCGAGAACGACATCTCGATGTCGATGTCCGGTGCCGGTGCAATCGCTGCGCAAGGTGACATCACGATGGATCGCAGCGGCGCAGGCGCCATTCTCGCAGGCGGCAACGTGAGCATCGTGCAGGGCGGAGCCGAGACGATTCTCTCTGGCGGTTCGGTCTCAGTCGAGAGTGGCGGCGTTGGTGTCGTCATCGCGCGTGAAGTCGCGATCAAGGACGGCTGGGTCGGCCTGGCATGCGGCGGCAACGTTGAGATCGGGAACGATGTCGAGGTCATGTTCGGACCACGCGAGGCGGTATTCATCGGCGCGGCGTTCGGCGCGGTCTTCGCGCTCATCTTCGGCCTGATCGTCACCGGCCGCAGAGGGTACGACGACGAGGAGTAGCACTGGAGGTCGCCGATGAGCCGCGTTCGGGTCGGCACCTGCTCCTGGACGGACAAGACGATGATCGAGCGGTGGTATCCACCGCAGGTCACGTCAGCCGAGGCTCGCCTGCGCTATTACGCCGAGCGCTACGACACCGTCGAGGCCGACTCGCCGTTCTACGCGATCCCGAAGCCCATCGTTGCCGAGAACTGGGCGAAGCGCTCACCGGCCGAGTTCGTCTTCCACGTCAAAGCGTTCGGCATGATGACGCGGCACTCCGTCGACGAACGCCGGCTGCCGCCAGAGCTGCGTGAGCTCGTCACCGACGTCGACGAGCGCGGGCGGGTGCTGCATCCCTCGGCGGAACTGATTGATGCGTCGTTCGACTGCTTCAATGACTTCGTCGAGCCACTGCGAGCCGCAAGCAAGCTTGGTGGCGTGCTGATGCAGTTCCCGCCGTATATGACGGCCAACGACCCCGCGCGGGTGAGCGAGCACCTCGACTACATCGAATATGCCGCCGAGAAGCTTGGCGATGCCCGGATGCTTGTGGAGTTCCGGCACCCGTCGTGGGTCACCGGTGCGCGGGAGGCCGAAACGATGCGGTTCCTCTCGGACAGGGGGTTCTCGTACGTAAGCGTGGATGCGCCACAATTCCCCGATCGCTCGACGATGCCGCCGATTGCCGCTGCAACCTCAGACTGGTCGTACGTGCGACTACACGGGCGCAACCGGGACACGTACTTCGGCAAGAGTGCGAGCGCGGCCGATCGCTTCGACTACCTCTACACCGAAGAGGAGCTTGCCGGGTGGGCGCCGCGCGTGCGCGAGCTTGCAGCCGAGAGCGACACCACCTGGGTGATGTTCAACAACTGCAAGAACGACTACGCGCCGAGAAATGCCCGCGAGATGGCCGAGATTCTCGGTGACGTTGCAGCGCCGTATGGAGGACATGCGATCGAGCGCGAAGACGGTCAGCTCGATCTTGGCGTCTAGGCGCTCGCGCTGAGCCAGCCCTCGACGAACTTGTCCGCGAGCGCGCGCGCATGCTCCTCAACGTTCTGCATGCCGATATCGTCGGGGGAGCCGAAGAGGCGGCCCGAGAGCGAGAGCGACACGATGCCGTGCAGACCGGCCCAGTTGATGCGCGCAATCGTCGCGGAATCCATTGATGCACTCAGGTCGCCGGCTTCAATGGCATCTTGGATGATGGCTGCGCTGTCCCGGAGCGAGCGCGGCTGAACCGCGCCGGTCTCGGAATCGAACGGTCTGATGGAGTCGTGCTGGAACATGAGCTGGTACATGCCCTTGTGCTCGAGCGCCCAGCGGACATAGCCGCGCGCCCGGTTGCGAATGCGCTCGATACCGGTACCTTCACCGGCCGCCTGAACCATCGCTTCCGAGAACCACCCGAACGCTCTCACGACCGTCTGGTTGAGCAGGTCGTCCTTGTTATCGAAGTAGAGGTAGATGGTGGTGGCGCTGTACTCGATCTCTTTCGCCACACCCCGCATAGTGACGCCGTCAGGTCCCTGTCGCTCAATGATCGCGGCGGTTGCAAGCAGGATCTTCTCGGCAAGTTCAGGGTTTGACGGGCGCGCCATTGTTGGCTCCTCAGGCTGGTTACGTTACTCCTGATAACTTAACACTGACGGCAAGTTATTGCACGGAGAGTGTGACGGATGGCAGGGAAACGACCCCGGGGCGCGAATGCAACAGGTAACGACCAAGAGTCTGGGGGCGGCTGATGGGTCGGGTGCTCGTTGTGTTCGACACCAAGTTCGGGGCCACACGCGATATCGCCGAGGAGATCGGTCGCTCGCTGCGAGGCGTCGGCCTCGAGGCCGATGTGGTTGCGGTGAGTGCATCCCCCGAGATTGCCAAGTACTCCGCCGCCGTGCTCGGCGCGCCGATCTTCGGGGGCCACGTTGGCTCGGCGCTCTGCGACTGGGTGAAGGCGAACCGCGAAGCGCTTGAGAACATGACCACGGCGGTCTTTGAGGTGGGCGCATCCGCGCGAACAGACACACCGGAAGTGCGGGCTTCGCTCGACCAAGCGATGAATGTGGCCCTGTGCGAGTCCCCGTTCCTTGGAAGCACGCTGCCGAGAGGCCGCTTTGCCGGGCGGATCGATCCGGACAAGCTGCCCGCACCGATGCGCTTCATGATGCACATGGCGAAGCTCCCTGCAGGCGACTGGGTGGATCTTGATGTGGTTCACTCCTGGGCTATCGGCATCGCCAGCAGGCTCGTCTAGCGCGGTGCTCCTGCGTACTCATTCCGGACATCCTGTTCGAGCGCGCCGTCGAGCATCGTGCAAGACCGGGGTATCGGTCTGGACCGATACCCCCTTGGGTATCATCCCATTAGAAGAAGGTGATTCATATGAAGATAACGGCAGGCCTAGTAGTCGCCTTGGCACTCATTCTCGTGGGTGGTCTCGGAATGGTCGTGACGGCGTCGTTCCAACAATCCGGCAGCATCGGAGTAGCTGACTGCCCGTCCGGGTTGTGCGGCGATGGCCCCATCGGTTCGCCTAGGGCACCCTCACAGGGCGCAGCGCGCGGTGTGGACTCGATGTTCATCGAGGAGATGATCCCGCATCACGACGACGCCATCGCGATGGCCGAGCTGGCGCTGACGCGAGCCGAGCACCCCGAGATCAAGCAGCTCGCCGCAGACGTCATCAGGACACAATCGGCCGAGAACGCGCAGATGCGTGACTGGTACGAGGAGTGGTACGGCGAGAGCGTCCCCGCGAACGGCTCCGGCTCCTTCGGCATGATGGGGCGCGGGAGCACGACGGGTGGCGGCATGATGGGCGGCAACTTCAGCGACCTCACAGCGCTTGAGGATGCTGAGCAGTTCGACCAAGCGTTCATCGAGCAGATGATTCCACACCACCAGATGGGAATCATGATGGCCCGGATGGTCGATAACGGCTCGAGCCGTCCGGAGATACAGGGACTTGCAGAGGACATCATTCGGACGCAGAGCGAAGAGATCGACCGGATGCAGCAGTGGTATCGAGAGTGGTACGGGCGTTAGTCAACGCAGCGCACCAATACAGAGGGAGTTGAGTCAGCCATGATGGGCGGACCTGGATCGGGATACGGTTACGGAATGTCGGGTAGCGGTTGGTTGGGCGGATTGCTCATGTGGGGCTTTGGCCTGCTCGTGGTGATTGGGCTTGTCCTGCTCGTGATTTGGGCAATCCGGTCCTCATCGGGGCACGGTCACGCTGTGGGCGAACCCGGAGCTAGTGCACCTGTTGGCCACGACGAAGCCGTCGTAATCGCCAAGAGACGTCTCGCGAACGGAGAGATAACCGCCGAGCAATACGCTGAGATCATGAAGGCGCTCGGAAGCTAGGGCCTCTCGGAACCAATTGTGCTATAGACACGCGAGCCGATGCTGGCTACAATCTCGTTTGCTGTCTGCTTGTTCGACAGCCACCCAAGTGGGGGTGTAGCTCAGTTGGTTAGAGCGCTGGCCTGTCAAGCCAGAGGTCGCGGGTTCGAGCCCCGTC
>PHEU01000040.1 GCA_002841295.1 Actinobacteria bacterium HGW-Actinobacteria-6 | reverse complement strand
GCAGCCGCTCGGCCTCCTCGGCATTGATCTTGCCTTCCGCCAGCATGTTCAGGATGCGGGCACGGTCTTCACTCATGGTTCTCACCTTTCCTTACACGAATTCGATGTCGACATTGGTGTCGTCTGAATGGACATGCACTACGGTGCCGCGTGTTGCGCCGAGCAACCCGAAGGCGCGCAGCACGAGCAGCGTGTAGTGGTGGTACGCCTGACCGGCGAGCAGCAGCACAAAGTCGATGGCCACCGTGACGGTCAGTACGAGGACGATCAACGGCAGGAGGAGCAGCCAGATCAGGAAGAGCGGCAACCACACTCCGTGCCGGGTGCGCTCAGGCGTGGAGAAGCGCAGGTAGAGGAGCATCGGTGGGAACATCAGCGCCTCAACCTCTCAGCAGCGTCTGCGGCCGTAATCTCACCGCGCTCGAGCATGCCGAGCGGGTCCTCATCGAGCACCGGTGCGGCCGGTGCCTCGGTGACGACTTGCACGGGGCTCAGCTTGCCGGCGATGCGGTTCAGCCGGTTCTTGATGGTGGGGTAGCTCACGCCGAACGCCTTCTCCATGTCCTTGATCGAGCCGTGGCTGCGCACGAACTCGCTCACGAACACCTGGTCCTCGTAGGTCAGCCGGGCCAGCGGCGGCACATCGAACTCGCCCTCGATCGCCACGCCGCTCTGAGCCAACCGAACCCGCGTGATGACGAAGGGCCGATCCCCCGTGAGGTCCGTCAACTCGTGCCATTCATTGCTCATAGCGTTCACCTCCTAGTGATGCTTTCGGAAGTATCGTACGACCGTAGATTGAGAAAGTCAAGCCGCACCTTGAATATATTTATGTCAGAGAGATTGACAGAGAGTTTCGCGCTCACCCGCACACAGGGAGCGACGCGATCGCCTGTTACAGTAGAGGGACGCGGTTGTCCACGAAGACGACAGAACAACCGCCGAAAGGAGCGCTCATTACTGTGAACTACCTGGGCTTTGCCGTGACAGTCTTCGCGGGGTTCTTGGCAATCTCGAACCCAATCGCAAGCACGCCTATTTTCTTGGCCATCACGGAGAACGAAACCAATGAGATGCGCAAGCAGATTGCCCGCCGGGCGGTCGTGGTGGCGTTCATCATCGTCGCGGTGCTGTGTGTGACCGGTAAGTGGCTCTTCGCTCTTCTCGGCATCACGCTCTCGGCATTGCAACTCACCGGCGGAGCCATCGCCTTCATCATCGGCTACCGGATGCTCCAGGGTGACTCATCCAACATCCAAGTCCCTCACCCAAGCGTCGTCGATTCGAGCGACTTTTCGTCCGGTCTCGACATGGCCATCTCTCCTCTTGCCGTGCCGATTCTGGTGGGACCGGGCACCATCGCCACCGCACTCAGCTACTCCGGACACGGAGGGTTCGCAGAGGTGTCGATCACGATCGTCGCTTTCGGTCTCCTGTGCGTGGTCACCTACCTGCTGTTCGTCTTCGGCAAGCCACTGGTGCGCTACCTTGGGCGGACCGGGATCAGAGCGCTCAACCGGCTGATGGGCCTTGTCCTCGCCGTCGTGGGCGTGCAGCTGCTGCTGAACGGCCTGCGAAGCGTGCTGATCTCGCTCGGGGTGTAGCGCACAAGACGCCGAGTCCCAACGCCTCCCACACCCGCCTTAGCGCCCTGAGTCGAAGACGAAGATTGCGCCTGCCCGTACGCGGGAATTGTAGATAAGTCAGGCGAAGTCGTACTGTGCGATAGGGGGCCCGCTTTGCGCGCCGAGAGCGCTGCAGCGGGCGAATCGCATCGCCGAGGGGGTGTCATCATGCACCGTACAGTCATTCGGGCGTGTGGACGTGTCGGACTGAGCATCACACTCGTGTGGACGCTCGTGTCGTTCATGCCTGGCAGTGCTGCAGCCTCTCCAATGCGAGACCCGATGACTATCCGCGTCAATGCCGCCACCGGCAGCGATGTGACCGGGACGGGAACACTCGCAAACCCATATGCGACCATCGAGAAGGCGATGACGGTTGCCAGCATCCATGGCGACATCGTTCGTGTGGCGCCGGGCACTTACTACCCGCCGAGCACGATCGCCGTCCCCCAGGGAGTGCAGCTCATCGGAGCCGGTCTTGGACGCACGGTCGTTTGGGGTGTCGGAGGCCCGAGTGGTCCTGTCTTCATATTCCAGGGTGCAGACGCCAGCACACGGCTCGAGGGTCTTCAAATACGTGGCGGCGGCGGAACGGAGGGCGGCGCGGTCCAGATCATCGGCGCCATGGAGTCCGATGCTCCGATAATCAGCGCCTGCGAGTTCAACGACAATGGAGTATCTAGCCACGGCGGCGCGATTTACATCGACAAAGGCATGTACTCGTTCTGTCGGCCATTGATCATGAACTGCTCCTTCAGCGGTAACGAAGCCGGTCTGAGCGGCGGCGCGATTTACGCAGTGTACGAAGCGAACCCGTACATCTACCGATGCACGTTCAGCGGCAATAGCGCCTCGGGGGCCAGTCCCAACGGCGGCGGCTCGATCTACATTTCTGGAAGCCACGCGCGGATACAGCGCTGTGAGATCGCGGACGGGCACGCTCCCGCTGGAAACGGCGGCGGAATCGCAGTCATCAACCAGGACGGTGTCGTCGACATCACGGAGACCCGCGTGTCTGGCGGCGTCGCACTCTATGGAGGCGGCATCTTTCTGGACGCAGCAGGGTTCCCGATTGTGGTCAAGAACTGCCGGATCGAGAGCAACACAGGTAGTGGGCTCGGCGGCGGCATGCGCATCTACAACGCATCGGTGCAGATCGACGGGTGCTCCTTCGTCGGCAATCGCGGGCCGGGGGGAAGCTCGCCCGGTGCGGTGAGCATCTATGACCTCAATGCAGACCAGCCGGTCACGATCGAGTCATCCATCTTCTACGACAACGGTACAGACGATGTCCCGCCGTCCTCGTCTTTCACTAACATATCCGTCGCCTACTCGTATCTGAGCAAGACAGTGGCCGGCACCGGTAACCTCACCGGGTCGAATCCCCGGTTCACGCGAGTGAGTCCTTATATCGAGCGGCTCGCCTTGGACTCTCCGTGTATCGACGTGGGGAACCCCGCGTCCACACTCACCAACGATTTCGAGAACCTGCTGCGACCCAAAGATGGGCCCGACTCCGACACGGTGGCTCGAGTCGACATGGGCTCCTTCGAGTACGGAACGACTATCGGACGGCTCGCTGGTATCGACCGCTTCGCAACAGCGGTTGCTGTGATCGGCGACCGGTACAACGAGTCGCCAGTCGCGATCATTGCGACCGGACGCAACTTCCCTGACGCCCTGTGCGCCGCCGGGCTGGCCGGCGCCTTCCACGCGCCGGTGCTCCTCACGGACACGCACAGTGTGCCTAACTCGGTAAAGAACGCGTTGATGGGTCAAGACATACGCGAGGCGATCATCGTAGGTGGAACCCCCTCCGTGGGCGTCGAGGTGGAGACCGCGCTGACTGCCATGGGAATCGACGTGACGCGCCTTGCTGGTGCTGACCGGTACGCGACCTCACGTGCGGTAGCGGACTACATGGCAGCCGCGGGCCCATCTCTGGGTCACGACCTCACCCGGTTCTGTTGGGTCGCACGCGGTGACGCCTTCCCAGACGCGCTCGCGCTCGCGCCGCTTGCGGCTCTTCGCGAAGCGCCCGGACCCGTGCTGCTTACCCGACCAGACAGCCTGCCCTCCACGATCAAAGGTGCCCTCACCGCATATGACTACGAGCATGCGCTTGTCGCCGGTGACACCAACGCGGTCTCGGCAAATGTCTACGAACAGATCGGCGCGGAGATCGCTGGAAACGACATCGACCGTGCCGGGGGTGCGAATCGCTACGCAACGGCTGCTGCCATCGCACAATGGGCGATGGGTGCCGACTTCACGGCGGGAGAGTTCATCGGCCTGGCCATTGGGGACAACTTCCCCGATGCCCTCGCCGGAGGAGCCGCGTGCGGGTACGAGCGGGGGCTGCTGCTGCTCACGAGAAAGACCGCGCTGGATCCAAGTGCCGCCGCTTTCCTGGCCGCTCATACGAACGCGCTCCGTGAGATATACGTCTTCGGCGGTTCGGTTGTGAGTGACGACGTCATCGCCCAGTGCAGGCAGATAGCGCCCTAAAGCGACTGTGTATTGCTGCTCGGGGAGTAAACTATTGCCATGAACCTTCCCGACAAAGATCGACCCATGCCTGAGGCACCATGGTGGAAGCGCGGGGTCATCTACCAGATCGCCGTGTCCAGCTTTGCGGACGCGAACGGCGACGGTAGAGGCGACCTGCGCGGCATCATCGAGCGGCTCGACTACTTGAACGACGGCACCGACGCCTCGCTCGGCGTGGATGCTATCTGGCTCACGCCGATCAATACATCGCCGCTGTCTGACTTTGGCTATGACGTGAGCGACTACCGCTCGATCGACCCGCGCTTTGGCACGATGGAAGACTTCGAGGAGCTTCTTGAGGAATGCCATCGCCGAGGCATGCGTGTGGTGATGGACCTCGTTCTCAACCACACGTCGATCGAGCATCCCTGGTTCGTCGAGTCGCGCTCATCTCGCGATAATCCCAAGCGCGATTGGTACATCTGGCGAGACGGTCGCACGCCCCGCAAGCCACCGAACAGCTGGGTGGCAGTCGTTGAAGGCAGCGCGTGGGAGTTTGACGCAACCACCGGTCAGTACTACTACCACGCCTTCCTCCCCTTCCAACCCGACTTGAACTGGCGCAATCCCGAAGTGCGCGAGGAGATGTTCGGCGTCGCCCGCTACTGGCTGGACAAGGGCGTCGACGGCTTCCGGCTCGACTTAGTGAACTGCCTCTACGAAGATGCCGAGCTGCGGAACAACCCGCCCAAGCTCGGCCCGCGGCCGTACCTGGCCCAGAAGCACCTCCACGACCTCTCCCAGCCCGAGAACCTTCAGATCGCAGCCGAGCTACGCCGCCTCGTTGAGGACTTCGGAGAACGCGTGCTTATGGGCGAAGTGCTCACGCTCACGCCCGACGTCTGCATCGACTACCTCGGCAATGGGTCTGATCGGCTGCACCTGTCGTTCTACATGGAGTTCGTCCGCAACAAGTGGAATGCCGAGGCGTTCCGCAGATCCGTGCGGTGGCTGGAAGAAAACGTCCCGGAGGGCGGGTGGCCCTGCTACTACCTCAACAACCACGACCTGGCGCGCTCGTTCACGCGGCTGGGCGGCCCTCAGCCCCGCGCCCGCGCCAAAGTGGCCGCCGCCATGCTGCTCACGCTCCGCGGCACGCCCATCCTGTATTACGGCGAAGAGATCGGCATGCCGTCGAGCCGGGTGCCGCGCGCGCTGATCGATGATCCGGTCGGCCGCAAGTTCTGGCCGCTGCGCGTGGGCCGAGATGGTTCGCGCACCCCGATGCACTGGAGCGCGAGCGAGAATGCGGGCTTCAGCGCCTGGGAATCCTGGCTGCCGGTGGACTCGTCGTACCGCACGCGCAACGTCGAGGACGAGAGCGAGCGGCCGGGCTCGCTGCTCAACTGGTACCGCCAGCTGCTGGGCGCGCGCAAGGCGAACCCGGCGCTTAACAGCGGCGACTACCGCGAGATCGGCGGGGTGCCCAAGGGCGTGTTTGCGTACACGCGACAGGCAGGGGCTGGGGAGGTTGCGGTGTGCTTGAACTTCAGCGCGAAGCGGGTGGAATGCCCGCTGCCGGCGGGGGATCGCGAGTGGCGGCTGCTGCTATCGACGCACCGGGACGCCGGGGCGCTCGAGCCTGGCCGCCTCCAACTCGAGCCGAACGAGGCCCTGCTGCTTGAGGCGATCTGAGGGGCGGCCGCACCCCTACACGAACACGCCGCGTAGCTCCCCCGGACTCAGCGCGACCTCGATGCGCGGCGGCAGCTCGGCAGCCAGTGCCGAGAGGTACTCGCGAGCGCCCGCATCCCCGATCCCGAGCGCGTCGCAGGTCGCCTGCGCGGCCTCGCGCAGCATGCGCTCCCGCTCGCGCGCACTCGCCCGCCCGAGCAGCCGCACCAGCTCGGCGCGCTCGTCCTCGGCGAATTCGAGCGACGTCGGATCCGCGCCGAGAAGCGCCCGACCGATCGCGTTCGTCGCGACCGGCTCGTAGAGGTTCACGAGCAGCTCGACGAAGTCGGGGCTGCTGCGCTCTATGACGCGCACGCACGCCTTGGGCTCGAATCGCCGCAGGAAGTCGAACTCCACAAGCAGGCGACGCAGGTACTCGTTGATGTACTCCACGCCCAGGAGCGACTCGGGCACCGGCTGGCAGAGCGGGTAGTCGAACATCACCGGGATCTCGTGCGCCATGGAGCGGAAGTCGTACGCGCGCGGGAAGTCGCCAATGGCCGCAAGCGTGTCGCGGAGCGCGGTGCTCGGGATTAGCGGCATCGTTGCGACGGCGGCCTTCCAGAGCTCGCCGGCGAGCGCCACCTTGCGCTCGACCTGTGCGAGCCGGCGCCGGAACTCGTCCTCCAGGTTCACGTGCAGCAGCCGCTCCGGCACCTCGAGGTCCCCAGGATCGATGCCGAGGACGAAGCAGACGGACAGCAGAATGTCGGCTGCGGTGTGCGCGGGCACCGACGTACTGTCGCCCATGGTGTAGATTGCCGTTCGCCGCTCAAGCAACCGAAGGAAGCTGCGCTGGAAGGCGTCGAAGTCATTGGCTAGCGCGTTCTCGTCGGTCAACAGGCGCCTCCTATTCGTCGAGCCAGCTCGCGCCGTCCCACGCGGGCGCGTACGTCTCATCCACCCAGTCCGAAATGTTGAAGCGGTGCTGCGCGAGCGTCGCCGCGTTCATGGCAGCGTTGTCGGCTTCGGGGTCAGCGGCATCAGCCTCGCCGAGAGACTCCTCGCGCACGTGGCGCGCCAGGCCCTCGAAGAGCGCCTGCTCAAGGTAGCCCAGGTCCCCACTGGCAACGTCGTCAAAGAGCGATCGCATCTTGACGACGAGCTCGTCGTCAGTGATCAGCTCAAGCGACTCGTTCTTGACCTCATAGAAGAGCTCCTGCAGCTCAAGCACAGTCTCGACGAACGTCGCCTGCGACACATACGGCGAGCCCGCGAACGACAGCACAAGGTCCTTCACCACACCGCCGCCGAACTCAATGCGAGCGGCCGTCTTGAGCGCATCTCGCCGCCCGGACGCCAACGCCTGCACATCCTCTGCCGAGAGAACCAGGCCGTGCTCGGCTAGCGCGGGGTTACAGGACTCCAGCTCCTGGCGCGCGGCCGCGCGTTGGATCTGAGTCGGGTCTTGCTCGAGCGGAATCATCATTCGCCTCACCTCGAATACGTTGTTATACGCCGGTTCAGCGACGATTACAGGACTCGAATTTGAGGCCGATTTGTGGTATGGTATTAGTAGAGGTCAGGGCATCTGACCTCGTCTTTTTGTTTCTAGGGGACTGCGGAGACGTGCAAGATGCCTGCCAATCGACCGACTACTCAGACACGCCGCTCCCGGGCTACCGTCTTGTCCGACGAAGACCCGCGGTTCCAAGAGAGCACCTCGGTGTCTGCGGCTGCCGGTATGGCGTTGCCTCTTCGCTGTTTCGTATCTCGGCGCAAGCTGACTCGATCTCGCGCCCTCCAGACAGAAGTAGTGTCGCCGCGAACACGCTCGCATGCGACACTACTTACTATTGGGCGCGACACACTACCCCCTCAGGAGAAGTTGGACGAGCCACGGCGCGACGGTGCTCTCCCATACCTTCGCGTACGCGACTACCGCCACTGAGATCCACTGCGGTCGATAGAGGAGCACTGCAAGCAGTGCGATGCCTGTACCCAATTCTGCGAATCCGGTTTGAGCCACATATCGGCGTGTCATGCTTTCACCCCCTTAGGCTGTCCTTGCTCACTGACGTTTCTGCTCAACAACGCCTCCAGAAGCGAACTGCAGGCCGTCAAGAGGCGGGCCGCCAACCGCCCGAAGACTGTAAGAGGCCTCCTTTGCCGCGCTCGCCTCGCTGCGATCTCGTCTCGAGCCGCGACATGCTCACACGTACAGCGGGCATTCGCGCTCTCGCCGAGACCCATTAGGGTCTCCGAGTAGGGGCACCCAGCAGCGCAGCCGTCTGTAACGGTGTCAATCGTGCCTGGCAGCATGTGGTAGTGCTGACCACCGATATTGCCCACGCCAGCAGGACCAACGATCATCGTGAGTGCCTGTAGCACCTCCAACGAGGCGCACGCGACACTGAAGGCGAACACATTCTCGCCGTGCTTAGCTTGGTGACTTGAAGCAAGCGCCTTGATGTAGGCAGGATCATCAAAATCGCCACAGCGATCGGCGGCGACGTCGCCTGGGGCGTACTGGCCTGAGCACTCCAGGCATTTGCGCCCTGGACCTGCAACGTGCGCGCGCCAATCCGCGCCCCGCATCCTCACAGGGTTCGTCGCCGCATCGACGAAGATGCCGCCGTCTACCACGGGGATGAGATGTGCATAGGCAATCACGTTGAGCACGAAGCGCGGCCACGGGCGGTCGACGCAGCAGAACAACAGATCGCAATCGAGCGCCGCCCGATATCCGGCCTCCTCGCAAACGCTCATCTCCAGCGACTCCACCTTGAACCGTGTGGCGGATGCTGAGCGAACGAGGGCTTCACCTAGCACCTCCACTTTGGAACGTGCCAACGCGACATCGAATCGGGTGGCATGGAGCAGACGGTCGAGATTACGGTACTCCACTGAGTCGAAGTCGATGAGGCGAATCTCGCCGACACCGGTCCGCGCGAGCGCCTCGGCGACGTGCGAGCCCACGCTTCCCACGCCCACAATACCTACGCGCATTCTCCCTAAGTCTGCCTGGATGGTGCCCCCCCAAGCCGAAACAGTCCGCTCGACCCTCCCGTCGATATCAGGGGCAGGCCGAAGCATTGGATGGAATGTAAGTTTCAATCGATCTCCGACGACTCGGACCGACACCGCATCGTCACGCTGGTAGCATGAGCGAGCGACTCGAATCCAGCGCCGGCAGCTCCAGCTTGTGTCGGCGGCAAGTGTCAGCCCGACGAGCGGTAATCCGGTTGCCGCCAAAGCTTGTGCTGCGTGCGACCGCTCTGCCTCGACGTCATCATTACTCATGTCTTGCCATCCGTGGCCATCGGGGTGGCTGTGGAGAAGCGCCAGACCGGCCTCACACTGTCGGGCGAGCACGAGTGATCGCAAGAAGTAGTCGGAGGTGAAGCTCGCGTTCCCGTGGACCGACCGCTCGCCTGGTAGGGGCAACACGACGCGCCCGATCAAAGCCGACGCCCGGTCACGTCCATTACTCGGAAAGTAGAGCGCGAAGCACACGTCTTCCTGGTCATCGGGGCGAGTTAGGTGCCCACGAAGCTTCTCATCGACGGACTCGGTAATCGCTGCGCTAAACATCGTCGGGAAGCCTGTCGAAGAGCGTGTTGACGTGGGCGAGATAGTCCGTCACGCGCCGACTTGTCTTGTCCCAACCGTGAAAGGGGCGGCTCCAGTACTCCCACTCGCCGCTCGGATCTACTGCGGGGTCGATCGCATGGACACCCTCGAGCGGGGGCGCGCTCCCCCCGCGAAGTGGAAGCAGACGTGGCGACACGCACGGGCCACCTGGGGGGTTGAGTGGAAACTGCGAGGGGTCTTGGAAGCCCAGGCCAATCTGCTTTCCACGTAGTGGGCCTATAAGAATCTCGTAGTTAAACGAGACGAAGTTTTTTGGGCCCACCGCTGGGTCGTACCCGAGCTCGCGGAGCTGTGTGATGAAGTCGTCGAGTGCCATGGGAATCACGACACCGTGGACGGGCCGATATGCTTGGTGATGAACTCCATCCCGTGATGGAGATTGACCACATCCGAGGCATCTGTGAACTCGACGGGCTTGTCGGAGCCACCCTTTAGCTCGACAAGATGGAAATTGTCATAGGACTTTTCAGCCAACGCGAGCACCTCACTAGCCACCAACCTTTTCTCTTGAATCTTGTAGTTCTCGCCGTCGATCTTGATCTCAAACTCGTTACGCTCATCCTTCATATCGGCATCAACTCCTCTGTCTCAAGTGCAGCCCTAGTAGGCCACGTAAGCATCGGTATTGCTCTTCTGAGTACCGATTGCTATTCTCGAATCACAGAATATCGGGTGGACCTAACAATTGCAAGTCTGCAATTGACAATCTTAGGAGGAATCGTGGCTGAGAAAGCCGGCGTGTTTGATGGGCAAGGATTCTATAGAGCCGTCGACGCTGAGCGCTCGAGTCGCAATCTCAACTGGAAGCAGGTTGCCGAGCAGTCCGGGGTACCCGCTTCGACGCTCACGCGGATCGCACAGGGCAGACGGCCCGACGTGGATTCATTGTCCGCGCTCATAGCCTGGTCAGGGCTTGACACGGACAACTTCATCCGCACCAACTCGAAAGCCCAGGCGGGCAATTTCTCGAAGTCGCTCGCGCTACTGCGCTCAGATCCCAACCTCGACGATACAAGCGCCGCCATGCTTCAAGATATGCTCAAGGCCGCCTACGAGCGGCTTCGCAAGGAGTGAGCTTATGGAGTGGGGTTACCCGGCCTACATCAAGCGAGTCGCACTCAGTCTTCGGGCCGAGCTTGCTCTGTCGGCTTTTGACCCAATCGACGCACATGACGCCTGCGACTGTCTTGGAATCCCCATCCTTGACATGACTTCACTCGAAGATGCGCCAAGCGCCCTTGCGCATTTCTCAGGGGTGGCAAGCTCGAAGTTCTCCGCGGTCACAGGCTTTGACGGCACGAGCCGTTTCATCGTTGTCAACGACACGCATCACCCTTATCGTCAGGCCAGCAGCATCGCACACGAACTTGGGCACGCACTTCTACAACATCCGCCTGCACACGTGCTGTCAGGTGACGGCGTACGAAACTTCGATGGGGAAATCGAGGAGCAGGCGGCGTTCTTCTCCGGCGTCTTGCTTCTGCCCGACGAAGCGTGCCGGATGATAATGAAGCGCCACATGTCGCTTCGGGAAGCGTCGCGACTCTTCGGAGTGAGCGAGTCGATGGTGGACTACAGGCTCAACAAGTCTGGCGCGCGCACCATATCAAAACGACAAGTAGCCCGAAACTAGATGTCATCGACCCGTAGTCAGATCTACTCCCGCCTCGCACAGTGGCGGAATCGCCAAGGGAGAAGGCCGATTCTGTCACAAGGCGCGAGGGTCGCTCCTCCATTAGCCTTGCCAAGGATGAAGTCCGTCATGAGCCGTATCGCGTTCGGGCTGTCGGATTGCTCCAATCATCGCCCGCTCGCGTGAGTCAGCTGGAAGCGCAGGTTAGGCGGATCCCCTGCGCACCTGCCACCCGTCCCTCAATGTCAGTGCGTGCATGTATTGTGAGGGTCAGGTTCTAGGGGGGGGTGGCGAATGGGCGAAGGAGCACTCAGAAACGTTCCCTGCTGGTGCGGCTCCCGCAAAAAGTACAAGAACTGTCATATGGGTCGCGCCGATGACGAGCGTGTGAACCCGTGGGAGATCGAGAAGGAGCACGTCGCAGGATTCACCCGTCGCTACTGCCTCGCGCCTGAGGTATGGCGACATGACTGCGCTCCGAAAATCGTTGCTGCCCATACAATCCCCAGAAGCGGAAGCCTGCTGCAGATCGCTCGCGACGGACGTGTTTACTCTTACAAGGGTGCCGCTTCATTTGCACGTCTCAATGAGACCGGCGGCGTCATCGAGCCCCGCTTGATTGGCGTGTCCCGAGCATCCACCTTCTACGGGTTCTGCGCAAAACACGACAACAGTATCTTCGCCCCCTTGGAGAACGGTCCGTTTGTTGGCTCCATTGAACAGTGCTTTCTTCTTGCGTATCGAGCTCAGGCTAAGGAAAACTACGCGAAGCGGGGCGAGCTGGAGACTGTGGGCCTAGTTGCCGAACATGCGGACAAGGGCAAACCGCTTGGCAGGCAACTCGAGATTCAGGCAATCGCACGGGCGCATGCGGCCGCTGCTGAGGCAGCGTTCCGAGACAACGAGTTGATCCGCAGGGAGTACGAAGCGGCTTTGGCTAAGTCCGACTTCTCGACGACTCGTGCATATGTGATCGAGTTCGACTCGACTGCGCCGCTTCAATGCAGCGGAGGCATCTATCCCGAAATCGACTTCAGCGGAAAGCCACTCCTGAACCTGCTGGAGCTCGACTCGCCGTTAGGCATGTTCACCACCAGTCTGTTCCATGGCGGAGAGGGCGGCGTCCTGGTGTTGAGCTGGCTCGACAATGGGGAACCCGCACCATGGCGGTTCGCAGAGTCCATAGCTGACACCTCTGATGCCGACCTATGGAACGCAGTGGTTCGATTCATGTTCGAATTCTTCGAGAACCTATGTATCGATCCTGAGTGGTGGGAAGGATTGTCGGACGAGCAGCGAGTTGAGCTGAATCACCGCATGACTCGCAGTGCCGTACCGTGGGACTTACGGACGCCTACTCGACTGACGGACGACGGGGTGCGAACACCTGGGCCACGAGTGCTTAGTCGCTACTGGGTTGGTGTCAACGATGCCCTACACCCTACCCGAGACAACTATCGGTCGTGAAATTCCGTATAACGTGTTTGGGCTTCACCTGCGAGCGAAGCGAGTCAGGTGGAAGCCCGGGTTAGCAATCAGGCAGCGCGCGTGGATTGAACAGAGCGCGGTGTGGTCGATAGCAAGAGTAGGGCGGAGTCCTCTAGCTGGCCGACAGCTGCCTGCGCACCGCGCGAATCGTCCGAGCAGCGAGCTGCTCAGCAGCGACGCGTATGTCCCGCTCGTCATCTTGCCGAGCGGCGGCTTTGGGGAAGTAGTGTTTCCGAAACTCCTCGAGTGTCTTGAACTCGAGACAAGATACAGACTCGTTGCTCTTGGCCATCGTTCCCCCTACTGATACCGAGCGAAGAAGTGCGGATTCAACTCCGGTTCGAAGTAGTGCTTCCGTTTGATCCAAACGAAGCCGTCTCCCTTGGAGACCACCGCTACGTCGATAGGTCCTCCGACCGACTCAGGTGACATCGTGACCCGACGCTTGAACGAGGTCAAGTTGACCAGCGATTCCGCCATTGCGGCAAGCTCGTCTTTCGGGAGAATCGAGACTGTGCCGATAACGTCATTGCGAAACTCGCGAGCGCTCAGTTCATCCATGGCCTTCTCGAAATCCCCAAGTATGGGCGGACAAATCGGAGCCAATTGCGGGACAGCGGCCGTGAGCCCCTCCATTATCTTTCCCACCCACGCCGAAACTGCCTGCCTGAACCGGGGATCGATGCCTTCGAGAAAGGTGCGGACCATCTCATGCTGGGCAAATGCTTGTACGACCGCCGGCTGCCCGTCGCTCACCGATTGGAGTTCCGGCGTTGTGTGGTAGAGCGTTCCATCGAGCCGCGCGCGCGGCATGAAGTGAAAACTGCGCGGATAGTAGTCACAACGCCCAAAACCAGCAATAACCACACCCGTGACAGCGTGCTCGGGCCAGGGGCCCTGCCGCAGCAACAGGTTTGCGCCCAGTCGCCGTAGAGCGGTCTTTGACAGTGCCGACAAGGGCAGCTTCTGAAACACGTTGCCCGTTGCGGTATCAAGTTCTTTGGAGAGCCGCCGCGCAAGCGGGTCTATGTCCTTGGCGTCGACGCCGTGCAGAGGTGGCGCCTTCACGATCGCATCGAGTTCGTTTCGAATGACGCGATTCGCAAGCAACTTGGACTGGGTCTCAGTAATAGCGCCCTTCGCGAGAATGCGCTCGCTGACCGCATCCTCAATCTTCTTGAGAACGACGTTCTGAAAGTAGCCCCCAATGAATGCGAGTGCCCATTCACGTGCGGCGGCCGAATCGCATAGGTGATCCGCGGATGACACGTATCTGATGAAGGCATTCGCGTAGTCTTCCAAATGCTCGTACGTCTTGGCTTCGGGAGACTCACGAAAGTCCTTGATCACCGTTTCCCAAGGCATGCCCAAGTACTGGGCTGAGCCGTAGATCATCACGCCAACGGAATCGGTCTTCGTCAGCATGAACAACTTGTTCGCCGAGTTGTACACCTTGCTACCAGAAGGGCCTGTCACGGTCACGGCGCTATCTGCCGCCAGCGCGACGCATGACTTGTTCATGATGACGATTTCAGCGGTCACAGCTTCCCCCCACCTTCATCCAAGCTATCCCCCTGCATTGCTAACCCCCGGATGTACCGTCCGCACATCCCACCGCAGCAGCGTACCACGTCCCTGTCAGCGCCTGACAGCCGCCCTACCGCCCGAACCGCCGCTCGATCTCCTCCACGACTTCCTCAACCCCCAGCCGCTCGATATCCCGCACCGGCAGCGCCTCGAGGAACCGCCCCGCGTAGCTCTTCCCGCCCACGAGCCGCGCGTCCGCCAGCACCAGACACCCCTCGTCGGTGCTCGAACGAATCAGCCGCCCGGCCGCCTGCTTCAGCTCCAGGATCGCCTCGGGCAGATAGTAGTGGGCCCACCAGGCTCGGTCGCGCTCCTTGCGCTCCTCCAGCACCGGGTCGTTGATCTGGCCGAAGGGCAGCCGCGGGATCACAACGCACCTGAGCGTGTCGCCCTTGGCGTCGAAGCCCTCCCAGAACGACTTCGTGGCAAAGAGCGAGACGCGCTCGTCGGCCAGGAACTCGTCGGCAACGCGCTTGCGCGACGTCCCGGCGGTTGGTGAAGAGCGAGCATGTAGCTGTCCTCGCACTCACGGCAGCCGGGTCGCAGCGGGTTCGCTCCCTTCGATCATGCTGCCTTGCCTCCCCCTCCCCAAACGATATCACTTGGCCCGAAATGATATCGTTATCGACTCACTGACTCGTTCTCTCCCACGTGGCGTCACGTCCGCCTTTGGCGCAGCGGATCTCATGTCAGTGCTTTGCCCCACACCCGCTCCCCAGCTGTCCGACGCTCTGCTGGAACTCTCCGTAGGCTGCGATGAGCACATTCCATCTCAGAAAGTCCGCCCACACTTCCGGTAAATGTTATTCTTAGTGCGAATTGATATTAATACTTC
>PHEU01000065.1 GCA_002841295.1 Actinobacteria bacterium HGW-Actinobacteria-6 | reverse complement strand
CACCAAGATGACGACTTCAACGCGGGTTCTGGTGGGTTCAGAAATCGCCTACGAGATCGTGGTGACGAACGCCGGACCCAGCACCGCCGATGACGTTACGGTGAGCGACACGCTGCCGCTGAACACGAGTTTTGTGTCAGCGTCCACGGGTTGCGCACCGGTGGCGGGCGTGTTGGAATGCAACCTCGGCTCGCTGCTTGCCGGCGAGAGCACGACCGTTGTGGTTGTGTTGCTCTCCACGGCTGAAGGCCTTACCGAGAACTCCGCTTCGGTGGATACTTCAACCTCCGAGCCAATCACGAACAATAACCAAACACCGCCTGTGGTGACTCCGGCCTACCAGCCGGTAACGCTGCTGGTGGATAAGACCGCTGCACCCGATCCGGTGTTGATGGGTACGACCCTTACGTACACCATCACGGTGACGAACGACAGCATCGTTACGGCCACAGATGTGACCGTGTCGGATGCCCTGCCTTCCGAGGTGTCGTATGTCTCCAGCTCCACGAGTTGCTCCGAATCCGCGGGCATCGTGATGTGCAATCTGGGCGATCTGGCTCCGGGCGAGGCGACGACGGTCACCATCGACGTGACACCGAACACCACGGGCACGATCACCAACACGGTCAATGTAACGACAACGCACCCCGGCTCGACGCTGCCGGTCTTCACCGACTCGGTCTCGTCGCTGTCGGTCTTCCCCGACCTGATTTACGCCGGGTCGGAGGTGCTGGGCGACGGCGCCATCACCGCCAACGATTGTAATCCGCTGGTTGTTTCGGTGGAGAACATCGGTGGCACCAGTGCCACGGTGGTAGCGGCGGTGTTGAGCACGGTCACGCCGGGTGTGACGGTGGAGCAGGATTCGTCCGGCTACCCCGACATAGCTGCAGGCGGCACCGAGATCAACGACTTCGCGTTCCGTCTGTCGACGGCACCCGATTTCGAGTGTGGCTCCGACATCGAACTCGTCCTCACGGTCACCACGGCGGAGAGCGTCTTCACTCTGCCCTTCACGGTGGCAACCGGTGGTGTCGCCGCGACCTACCGCTTCGACTCCAACGAGCAGATTGCTCTGCTCGACAACACTACAACAGACTCGCCGGTGATGGTTGCCGGCGTGAACGGACCTCTGGCCGGTGTACGCGTGATGATGCACGCCACGCACACCTTCGTCAGCGACCTTCGCATTGAGTTGGTCGCTCCGGATGGAACCGTGGTTCTTCTGGCGAACAAGCAGGGTGCCAATGGTGACAACTACGGTGTCGCCTGCTCGCCCGATGACCAGCGGACTATCTTCGACGATACAGCAGCCGTTTCGGTTGTTGGTTCGTCGGCTCCGTTCGTCGGTTCGTTCATCCCCGAAACCCCGCTGACCGTGTTGTATGGCACGTCGGGTGCGGCGGTAAACGGCGAGTGGAAGCTCCGCATTGCGGATCAGTACTCGCTGGATGACGGCGAACTGGTCTGCTGGTCGCTGGAGTTGGTCACGGATACGTGTTCGCCCGGCGTTGGCCAGTGCGGCACCGACCTGATGGTGACGAAGTTGGCCCGCGAGGACCGCGTCCCGAATGGCCAGCCTCTGACCTACGACATCGTGATTACGAACAACGGTCCCGACGCCGCCTCGGATGTCCACGTGGTTGACACCCTGCCTGCAGGCTCGACCTTCGTGAACGCATCCACGGGTTGCACGGAATCGGCTGGAGTATTGGATTGCTTCTTGGGTCCGTTGGCTGCTTACGAAACGACCACAGTAACCTTAACCCTGATTCCCAACACAACGGGATCGCTCACGAACGTCGTGTCGGTTATTCCGCCCGATGAGAACGATCCGCTTACTGACGACAACATCAGCTCGGTAACC
>PHEU01000039.1 GCA_002841295.1 Actinobacteria bacterium HGW-Actinobacteria-6 | reverse complement strand
CGCGACGGGTCACGCCACGGACCGCGAGCAGGTCGTGCAGCGCGCCTTGCGCCTCTTGCGCCATGCCATACACCTCCTTGGTGTCGTACGGAACCAACATTTCTAGAAAAACAGTCCCGCCGGGCTTCAGCCCGGCACGTGCGCTAGATGATGGCTACTCCTCCTTTCGCGCACAAAGTCAGGATTCTTTCAGCCTTATACGGGAACGCGACAGCGACCGTGACCGGTACGGTTCGGTGTCTCCCAGGGCTTTCGAGGTGTGAGCGGAGCGCAGCGCGTACGTGCAACGCGGCATTGCGCACCGCCTGGGGCAGACCTGCCCCGGAGTGGAATCAAGTGGCGGTGAGTGGAGATGAGGGGGTGACGTACGTAACAGGCGTAAAGCGCGCATCTCCCCGAGATGCCGCGCGCCTGTTGGTGGTAGGGATCCCCATGAACCTTATGCCGTCCATATCCCCCTCGGCCATATACATCGAAGTCCTGTGCCCAAGTGTAACAAGAGCATGACATATGCGGAACGATTGATGTACAAATGTCTTCGCCTACTGATTCTGCGCCTACTAGCCACAACCTGCCAAGCATTAGGTCGCCGGATGCAGGAATTCGGGAGCAGGCGCATAATTGTACGTACATGAGGGGTGTGTCTTCGTTCTTCTGCCCGGGGAGGAACCTGTTAGTGAACGCTCGCTTGGTCCTGCAAGTGGAGTTTGAGCTGTGAGTCGCTCTTCAAGCGGTCTCGTGGTAGACATTCGCGGCCTGGCGCCGGCGATGCGTCGACCTGTAGTCTTTGCGGTCGTCGACAAGATGATCGAAATCGACTGTCAGGACAGCATCGTACTCATCTGCGACCACGATCCCTCCGGACTTGGCTATCAGCTTGATTTACGCAGGGAGTCTCGCGGCTGCTACGAGTTTGATTGTGACCAGCGAATGGATGGTGCCTGGGTCGCTCTCGTCAGACGACGTCTGTAGCGATGAGCCGCGGCAGTAGCGCCGCAAGATCCTGCACTGTGCCCGCGTAGGTCGCAACCGTATCCTCGTGTTTCCCAACGTAGAATGTGCGCATCCCTACGTCTGCGGCGGGCATGTCGAGGTATCGGTCGTCGCCGACCATCATGCAATCTGAGGCTGGGACATCCAACATCTCCGCGACTTGTATGAAGTATGCCGGAAGAGGTTTGCAGGCCATCATGTCCTCGTACGTTGTCACAACGGGCAGATCGAGGTCGCCGAGACCAGCCCAGGCGAGTCGGTGATCCACCGCGGCTCTCGGGAAGATCGGGTTCGTGGCGATGGCGACTGAGAGGCCGAGCTCGAGCGCGGTCTCTATGGCGCGTCGTGCGCCTGGTACCGGGCCTGTGGCGTCTGCGAGCGTTGGGAACACCTCTGCATAGAAGCGCTCGTATGCGGGCCACACGTCCCCGAGCGCCCAGCCTGAGATGCGCTCGTACTCTGCCTCGAACACTGCACGGTTGGTGAGCATGGGGTGAGGTTCCATCATCGCGCGCACGGACCTCTGGATAGCCTCCATGACTCTATCGGCATGCTCGGCGCCAGCGGTCTCAACAGCAACCACTCGGAGTGCGGCGAAGTAGCGTTCCAGGAATCGGTCAAGATCGATGTCAAGGAGCGTGCCGTCAAGATCGAACAGTACCGCGCGTACCATTGGACTCCCTCTCGAGCGTTTGCGTTCAGGGGAGTGGATTCTAGCATGCGCCTTTCGTTTCGTTCGATTCTGACCGCCGTCTGCGGCGCCATTAATTGACGTGAAATACCGTGAGGGGTATCCTGTAATGAAATTACCCATGGGGGTATTCCCATCTACGGCTGCCGGGCCGAACCCAGCGGAAAGGAACGGGACACGATGTCGGGTTTAAGCACGCGCGTTGAACAGTTGCTGAAGGAGATCTTCGGCGATCGAATGCGGACGGACAGGGTCGAGAGGAAGCTCTACTCGGCAGATATCGGTTCGCTGCCGAAGCTCGTGAAGCCGCTCATGCCAACGGGTGTGGCCGGTGCGGTCGTGCGTCCCACGTCCGAAGATGAAATCGTCGCACTCCTCAAGCTGGCGCGCGCTGAGAATCTGAAGGTCGTGCCGAGAGGCATGTCCACGTCGGGCTACGGTGGCGTCTTGCCGACTCCCGGCGCGATCGTGGCCGACATCTCCGGCATGGGCAAGATCCTTGATATCGATGCCGAGGCCAAGACGGCCCGTGTCCAGGGTGGCACGCTCTGGGAGCCATTCCAGAAGAAGCTGAACGCACAAGGTCTTGATCTGAGGATGTATCCGTCGTCACTCCCATCGTCGACTGTCGCAGGCTGGCTGGCTCAGGGCGGCGCAGGTTTTGGCTCCTTTGAGTACGGGTTCTTCAAGGACAACGTCATCTCGGCCAGGGTCGTTCAGCCAGACGGGGTTGTCGTGGTATTCAGTGGCGCCGAGCTGGACCTGCTCATCGCTGACGCCGAAGGCATCACCGGTGTCATCACCGAGGTCACGATTCCGCTCAGAGAGCTTGAGCCAGAGGTACACCGCTTGCTCGCGTTCCCGACCATCGACGCCATCCAGTCGGCGCTGAGCGCGATCTCTATGCAGAAACTGCCGATCTGGTCGCTCACGTTCCTCAATCCGGAGTCTGTGCGCCTGAAGACGACGATCCCGCATCGCCATGGTCATCCGTGGGAGATGAAACACCCGCAGTACGAGCCAACGCTTCCTGAAGCCTTCCTTCTCGTCATTGCGTACCCCGAGTCCCGCCGTGGCGCCATTGACGCAGCACTCAGCGCGATTTGCGCGGGTTCCGGTGGCACCGAGCTTGAGTCAGAGGCCGCCGAGCACGAGTGGGAGCAGCGTTTTGCCCCCATGCGTCTCAAGCGCGTTGGACCGTCGATCGTTCCGACGGAAGTCGTCGTTCCGCTCGAGGAGCTTGGCGCTGTCCTCACGGAGATCGGCAAGCGCGTTACGCAGCCGTTCGTTCTTGAGGGCATGCTCGGCAAAGGCGACAAGGTCGTCTTGCTCGGATTCATCCCGCACGATGAGCGCACGCTTGCGTTCAACCTCGCTTTCGCGCTGTCGCTGGTAGTCATCAAGATCGCCAAGCAGCATCACGGCGGAGCCTACTCGACCGGTCTGTACTTCCGCCAGGAATCCAAGAGCGTTCTCGGCGAGAAGAAGTACCGGGCCCTTGAGGAGTACAAACGCACCAAGGACCCCGGCGGCATGCTGAACCCGAAGAAGATCCTCGGCACCGGCGCCATCAACGCGCTCATGGGCATGGCACTCGCCTTTGAGCCGCTCGTGCGTCCGATCGCCAATGCAGCCAAGGCGCCGACCGGCGACATGGTGGGCACCAAGGAGAAGAACGGCATTCCTGCCGACGTGGCTTTCTACAGCTACGCGTGCGCACAGTGCGGCTATTGTGTGCCGACGTGTGAGGAGTACTCGGTCCGAGGCTGGATGTCGCATTCGCCGAGAGGGAAGTACCTCTACCTCCGCGAGGTTATCGAAGGTCGCGAGAAGTTCGACCAGAATATGGTCGATACGTTCCTCGTGTGCACCACCTGCGAGGTCTGCAATACACGCTGCCAGCTGCAGCTCCCCGTTGAGCACTCGTGGATGACGATGCGTGGCAAGCTCATCCACGAAGAGAAGCGCATGACGTTCCCGCCGTTCGAGATGATGGCAGCCTCGCTTCGAGGCGAGCTGAACATCTGGGCCGCGAAGAGGGAGCATCGTGCCGATTGGGTTCCGGAGCATATCAAGCCCAAGATCGACGAGTCGTCGGACATTCTGTACTTCGCCGGCTGTACCGCGAGCCTTGTGAATACGGACGTCGCGCAGGCATCGGTCGAGCTGCTCGATCGCGCCGGTGTGAAGTTCAACTACATGGGCGAGGACGAGGCATGCTGTGGTATCCCGATGAAGGTCGCCGGCAAGTGGGACACCTTCGAGGAGATCTACCTGCACAATACCTCCGAGGCGCGCAAGCGCGGCGCCAAGACGATCGTGACGTCGTGCCCGGCGTGCGGTCTCGTGTGGAAGGAGCTCTACGCGAACCTGGCCGCCGAACGGGGCGACGAGTACGAGTTCGAGGTGAAGCACTACTCCGAGCTCGTGGGTGACGCTATCGCTGACGGGTCGCTTGTGTTCGACCACGAGGTCAACAAGAAGCTCACCTTCCATGACTCGTGCCACATGGGCCGCGCTCAGGGCAACTACGAGCCGCCGCGCGACATCATCAAGGCGATTCCGGGAGTTGAATTCGTGGAGATGGAGCACAACCGCGAGGACGCGCTGTGCTGCGGGTCGGTCCTCACCCTCATCGGTGACACGCCGGTCGCCCCGGAGCTTGGCAAGATGCGTCTGGACGAGGCCGTCGACGTTCAGGCTGACGCCATGGTCGCACTCTGCCCGTGTTGCCAGGTGCAGTTCCGCGACTCGATAGCGAAGAAGAACATCCCGATGGAGGTCGTCGATCTCGCACACCTCGCTATGGACGGCCTTGGCATCGCTCATCCCGATCCGACGGCATATGCCAACGAGATGTGGGGCTACTTCGAGAAGTTCATCTGGCTCATGAAGCCGGAGTCGATCTCGGATATCATGGCCACGCTGTTGCCGGAGATGATGAAGGCGATGCCCACAGGCATGGTGCCGATGATGAAGGTGGCGCGCGTGGTGCCGGGCGGCCTCACGATGATGGGCGCAATGATGCCCAAGATGATGCCGGGCATGATGCCGGCGATGATGCCGAAGGTCATGCCGGCAATGCTCGCCGAGGTCTCCCGTCGAGTAGGTCCGCTGCCCGAAGACATGGAAGCGCTCATGCCGGAACTCCTTCCGGAGACCATGGACGCTTTGCTCCCGAATATGATGCCGCTTATCTACGACGACTTCGTACCGAGAATGCTCGAGTACATCAAGAACGAACTCTAGAGCGGGTACCGATTGTGTGGGAATCATCAAGGGCGACGGCTTTCAAAGCCGTCGCCCTTCGTGTATCACTATAGAAACCTCATGACGGTACCGATACTTAGGGGCATGGACGTGCAACAGGAATCTATCGTCGGCAAACTGAAGTCGCTCCCTATGTTCTCCGACCTTTCGGCCGGAGATCTGATGGCTCTTGCGGGCATGATGACCTTTCGCCAGTTCGCGAAGGGCTCGTTCGTCATCTCGCAGAACGACAAGGGATCGGTCATGTACCTGCTGGTCGCGGGACGAGTCAAGGTCTCCCTTGCTTCTCCTGAGGGCAAGGAGCTCGCACTCAACTACCTTGAGGCGCCGTCGCATTTTGGCGAGATGAGCCTGGTGGACGCCGAGCCACGCTCGGCGGACGTAATCGCGGTCACCGAGGTCGAGGTCTTGTGCCTGGATGCGAAAGACCTCTCGGCTGCGATACAGGTGCAGCCCAAGTTGGCCCTGACGCTCATCGCGACCCTTTCGCGCAGGGTGCGCGGCCTCATCGGCCGACTTGAGGATATGGCCTTCCATGACGCCACGCACCGCGTGATGCGCGTGATCCTGAACGTGGCGACCGCGTCGTACGAGTCCCGGGGAGTGCCTGTTGTCGAGGGGCTCACACACTACGAAGTGGCAACCCTTGCAGGTACTTCGCGCGAGACGGCGAGTAGGGTCATATCTCAGCTTGCAAAAGACGGTGTTGTCGGCACCAAGGGGCGGCGTGTCATCGTCGACCTTTTTGCGTTGCGCGATCGGATCGAGCGCGACTAGCGATACGGTCTAAACACTGACAACCGCCGTTGGACCTTCAATTACGACCGCTTAGCGCCTCGGCCATCACAAAGTGACACCAATCACCAGTTCGCTGTGCCGCCGCTCCGATATACCTGCTGCAGGTTGGTTTGGGTGCAGGATTATGTGAGGTGAGTGCAGTGCGGCGTTTCGTTGGAATCGGAGTGGCTCTCGTACTGATAGCGGTCTTGGTGCCAGCCGTAGCCTACGCGATTCCGGCCGATGCTGAGGTCGTTTCCACGAGGACTCAGTCTGTAAGCGGATACGAGATCGCTACCCAGGCCATCAAAGACCTCGACCATGTTGCACTCGGCTCGAATGGTGCGACGTTCAGCCTTGATGTTGACGGTGCCGCGCACGACGTCTCGCTTGACCTTGGAGATATCGTACCCGGCGGCGGCGGAGCCGGCGGTGGACTTGGTGGAATCGCAGTCATCAGCGCCATCGCGGCGGGCATCTTCAAAGGTGCAACGTTCCTTCTTCGCCTTGTAAGCTAGAAGAGTTGCCCGAGTTGGGAATACTATCCTCGGCACCCATATTCTGACGAGTCCAGGAGGTTCCCATGAAGGAATTCACGCTTGAAGAGCTGAAGCAGTTCGACGGCCGAGAGGGTCGGTCCGCGTACGTGGCGTACAAGGGCATGGTCTATGACATGACCGAGAGCTCGATGTGGGTCGATGGCGATCATGAGGGCATGCACGCTGCAGGTGCGGACCTCACCGTCGATCACGATGATGCCCCGCACGATGAGCACGTGCTGGATTTCCCGGAAGTCGGGAAGCTCGTTTAGCCCTTGCGAATGAGGGTTGCGACTGATTCAACGTGATAGGTCTGCGGGAAGAGGTCGACGGCGCTGAGGGATGCAACTGCGTACCCTGACTCCGTGAACACCTTAACGTCGCGAGCGAGCGTTGCAGGGTCGCAGGACACATAGACGATCGTCTTTGGGCGGGCCTCGATGAGGGCCCGCCCAGCGCGTGGAGAGAGACCCGCGCGCGGCGGGTCGACGACGATCGTGTCGATGTCTTCGAGCTCCTCAGCGATCCGACCGGCATCCCCGGGCATGATGTCTGCTTCAAGGCCGGCCGCGTCTAGGTTTCGGCGCAGGTCAGAGAGCGCGTGCGCAGAGGATTCAACCGCAACGACCTCGCTCCCTGTCGCGGCGAGCGGGAGGGTGAAGGTGCCGACTCCTGCGTAGAGATCCGCAACGAGCGTGTTTTCGTCAAAGTTCGTGGCCGAGAGAACGGCGTGCTGCAGTAGTTCGGCCGCGCGCGTGTTCACCTGGAAGAAGGACGGTGCGGACACCAGATATGAGTATCCGCCGAGCTTCTCACGCCATGCGCCGGGGCCGGAAAGCACCTCCACCTTCGACACTTTGCGCGAGTCAGCGTCGCCCTTGAGGACAACGCGCGTCACAGTGCGTGCCCCAACTGCATCCCCGATAACCTTCGCTGCGAGCTGCCGTGGGAACGAGCCAGAGCTGGTCCATACGTCGACTTCAACGTCGCCTGATCGCGCAACGCGAAGTGAGACACGCTCTACGGGGGTGGGGATACGCGAACTCAGGTACCGAAGCGCGCCGGAGAGCGCGCGCGGCGCCTTGCGGTACTTCTTCGGCAGGAGGAGGCATTCATCGATTGCGATGACTTCATTGCTTCCGTGGCGGGAGAAGCCGAAGGCGGGACCCTTGGGGGTGGCGGCTACCGAGAGCTCGATCTTGTTGCGGTAGCCGTATTCCTCGGGAGAAGCATCTATGCGAGAGACGGCGATGCCCGCCTGCTTGCCGATCCGAGAAAGCGATTCTTCAATAGCTTTGCGCTTGCTCTCGAGTTGGACATCGTAGCCGATGTGTTGCCATTGGCAACCGCCGCAGATGCCGAAGTAGGGGCAAGGGGGAGCCACGCGGTCGGGGGATGCTTCGAGAATCTCGGCCACCCGGGCCCGAATGAAACGTGGATGCTCCTCAGAGACGGTCACCTCAAGGGTGTCGCCCGGGCATGCGCCCTCGATGAAGACGATTCGTCCATCATCGGCACGGGCTACGCCCTCGCCGCCGTATGCTAGGCTGTCGATAGTGACTCGCATGAGTTCTCCTTGTCGTAGTGCTGAGCTTCATGATAGCTGCACTTCATGCTTCCTGGTGGTTGAGAACTGGGAAGCGGCTGCCGATAGAGTATTCATGTCCGAATGCGGGCATCTACTAATGTCGGGCGGGGGCACGCCCATGGATCGGGAGGTCTTTCGGAATAGTGGCAGATATCGGGATTCTCATCGTGCATGACGACGCCGCGTTCTTTGAGCGGGTCAGCAATGCTTGTCGCGCCGCTATTGAAGGCGCCGACGTGTACAACGCAATATCAGGACCGCGTGCGCTCGGTATCACGAAGCAGCGCCAGCCTGCCGTAATCATCGCCGACGGTGATCTTGTCGGCATGGATGGATACGCGTTTACCTCTGAGCTGAAGTCGGATCCGGATATCGCGAGTATTCCGGTGATTATCGTGTCAGCGTCGCCCACCGAGGCGACCGCACTGAAGGCGCGTCAGTCCGGTGCTGCGGCTCACTTGCCGATGGCGATACCGGTTGAGACGCTCGTGCAGAAGCTTGCCGCACTTGCCGCCGTCCCGAATCGCACCGCACCTGTGAACGCCCCTGTTCCGGTTGCGCAGGCGTCTGATGCAGCGGGCTACGGAGCCCCACAGGCGGTACCCGAGGGGTACGGTGTCCCGCAGCCGGCCTCCGCCGGCTACAACTCGCCTGAGCCCGCAGTGCAGGCCTCGGCAGGTAGCGTCCAGACCTCGGGGTTGACGACCGCGCCTGACATGAGTGATGTGCCGCACATCGACGACTTGCTGCGGATGATGATCGATCGCGGTGGATCAGACTTGCATATCGCGGTGGGCAGCACTCCAGGTATCCGGCAGCGCGGTGAACTACTACCGATTGATGGCGCCAAGGTTCTCACTCCGCGCGATACACAAGCCATGATTCTGAGCTTGCTCTCGGAGGAACAGCGTAAGCGCTTTGAGACTGAGCTTGAGCTCGATTTTGCGTACAGCATCCCCGGTCTTTCACGCTTCCGCGCGAACGTCTTCCAGCAGCGCAACTCGATGGGCGCTGTCTTCCGTGTCATTCCGATCAAGATTCCGACGCTTGAGGACCTTGCTCTGCCGAAGGTCTGTCGGTTCCTCGCTGAGCGACCTCGCGGGCTCGTCCTCGTGACCGGACCGACGGGGTCCGGTAAGTCGACGACGCTTGCAGCGATGATCGATCACATCAACGCAACGCGCTCGCTTCACATCATGACGATGGAAGACCCGATTGAGTTCATGCATCGAAACAAGATGTCCTACGTGAACCAGCGCGAGGTCGGCGAAGACACACACTCGTTCGCCTCGGCGCTCAAGCGTGTTTTGCGCCAGGACCCGGACGTCATCCTCGTTGGCGAGATGCGCGACCTTGAGACCATTTCGGCAGCGATCACCGCAGCCGAGACCGGCCACCTTGTGCTTGCGACGTTGCACACGACGGGCGGTCCCGCCACGGTTGACCGTATCATCGACGTCTTCCCGCCGCACCAGCAGCAGCAGGTGCGTATGCAGCTTTCCGGCTCGCTCGAGGGCGTTATGTCGCAGGTACTGCTCCGGTCGACAGACGGCAAGAGCCGCGTGATGGCCATGGAGATCATGCTGGGCGTTCCCGCGATCAGCAACCTCATTCGTGAGGGAAAGACGCACCAGATGGCGACGATCATCCAGGGCGGCTCTTCGTTGGGCATGCAGACGCTGGACCAGCACCTCAAGGCACTCTGCCAGGCAGGCCGCATCACATTCGAGGAAGCGATGGGCAAAGCACAGGAGCCTCGTGAACTCGCTCAGATGCTCGGTCGTAAGCTCTAGCAGGGTACACACTCCTCAAGTCATACTTGCAGCCAAGCGTACGAAAGGGGCAGCGCATGGATTCCGTACGCGTTCGGTGGTCTTCTGGTCGCCAGTTCATCGGTTGGGACGAGGCTGGACATGGTGTCGTCATGGATGCTTCATCCCAATACAAGGGTGAAGGCACAGGGCCGCGCCCGGTTGAGCTTGTGCTCTACGCGCTCGCCGGTTGTACCGGCATGGACGTCGTATCGATTCTTGAGAAGAAGCGGCAGCACGTCACGAGCCTTGAGCTGCGTGTTGACGGGACGCAGCGCGAAGACGACTTCCCACACATATACGAGCGCATCAACGTTCACTACATCGTGAGCGGTCCCGACATCACGGAGGCTGCGGTCGAGCGTTCAATCGAGCTTTCCGAGGAGAAGTACTGCTCGGTGAAGGGCATGTTCGGGTCGCAGGTGGAGGTGACGACCTCGTTTGAGGTCATCAAGGTCGTTGCCGATGCCTGATTGTTCGGATTCAGTGTCTGTCACAGACGCTGTAGTGCTTCCGGTTTACAACGAAGCGTCCACCGTGGGTGATGTGCTTGAGTCGCTCCGCGCCGTCTTCGACGGAATCGTGATCGTTGTGGACGACGGATCCACTGACGGCTCAAAGCAAGTCCTCGGCGCCCGAAAAGACATCGTGAGCGTGTGCCACATGAACAACCGCGGCTACGGGCGTTCGCTTGCGGACGGTCTCGACATGGCGCGCGCGGTCGGCGCCACGCGAATCGTCACGATGGATTGTGACGGGCAGCATGAGCCCGCGCATATCCCGGCGTTCTTAGAGGCGCTCGCGGATGCAGATATCGTCTCCGGTAGCCGCTATCTCGTCGGTAGCGAAGTCGTCGGCGCCGCCCCCGAGGGGCGTCGCGCGGTGAATGCGCGCGTTTCGGCCGAAATCAGGCAGGTCACAGGATGGTCCATCACTGATGCATTTTGCGGCTTCAAGGCATATCGTGCCGATGCACTTGAGCGACTACATCTGACTGAGTCGGGATATGCGATGCCGCTCGAGTTGTGGGCTCAGGCATGGCATGCGGGGCTGCGGGTGATCGAGATGCCCGTTGAGCGCATATACTTCGATGGCGACCGCTCCTTCGGCGAGGACCTCGACGATCCCGAGCATCGCCTCGCGTACTACATGCGGGTCTGGCAACGAGCATTGGCCGAGGAGGTCTGATGGTTGACGTTGTATGCATCGGTGCGCACCCTGATGACGTCGAGATTGGCATGGGCGCCACTGTCGCCGCCATGGTTCGCCAAGGGCTGAGCGTGGCCATCGTCGATCTCACGAACGGCGAGCCGACTCCCTACGGAACACCCGAGACCCGTGCTGCTGAGTCATCTGCTGCTGCGGCCATGCTCGGCGTGACCAGGCGCACTCTCGGCATGAAGAACCGCTATCTGTTCGATTCGGTTGAGGCGCGCACCGAGCTTGCCGAGGTACTCAGGGAACTGCGCCCGCGAATTCTCTTCGCGCCGTATCCGACAGACGCACACCCCGATCACATCGCCGCCTCGGCAATCGTCGTCGGTGCCCGCTTCTACTCCAAGTTCACGAAGACCGACATGGCGGGGGAGCCGCACTATCCGGCCCGCCTCTACCATTACATCGCGGTTCATCTCGCTTTGCACGTGAAGCCGTCGTTCATTGCGGCGGCCGAGGATGAAGACCTTTCTCTCAAGCTCGCGGCGCTGAGGGAGTATCGCTCGCAGTTCGAGGCCAACGAGCGCAACGCGGCGATCATACCGACGATGGAGAACCGGGCTCGATACTGGGGCGGTCTCATCGGTGCGCCTGCCGGCGAACCGTTCTTCTCTCCCGAGGAGATCGGAATCACCAGCGTCACCGGGCTGCTGTGAGCATGTCATGCGAGTAAGACGGCACACACCGGTGGGGCATGGCGAGGTCTTGACCGAGCCCGCGTACTCCACCTGGGCGGCTGTTGCCACACGCAATGCCGCAGCGGCGGCTACCTGGGGCGGAACGATTGCAGGCATGCCGCTCGGCGAGCTTCGTGCCCTTGCGCGTTCTGAGGCACTTTCGGCTGCCGAGGAATTCTCTGCGGGTCTCGGCACGCGTGTTGCGGTGCCGGGAGCCCCTGATGCACTCATCGTCATGACCGGGCATCAGCCCGAGCTCTATCATCCCGGAATCTGGGTGAAGGACTTCTTGCTCCAGAGACTCGCCGATGAGCTCGGCGCGACTGCAGTCGATGTGGTCGTCGACTCGGATGGCTTTGATCAGGTGGAGTTGCGTACGCCATGCTTCAGTGCGGGGGTCGGACGTTGTTCAGCCGTGCTGGCCACGTCAGGTCCCGACGGGTGCTTTGTGCGCACGCCGGCGCCTGAACCGGCCGCCATTGCGGCGTTTCGCGAGTCTGGTCTCCGAGCGCTAGAGACGTTGCCGGCACCGGCGCTTGTGCGGCACTTTGGCAGTTTCTGCGATGCGCTCGCTTCTGCGTCTGCCGAGAGTGACGATCTTGCCTCGGCAATAACGATCGCGCGGAGGCGCTACGAGGCTGCTGCAGGTACGACGTATTTGGAGCTACCGCTGTCCCGCCAGGCTACGCGACCATCATTCATGCGCTTCATCACGCACCTGGCGCTCGACGCACACCGATTTGCGACTGCCTACAACGCCGAACTGGCGTCGTTTCGCGAGCGGACGGGCACGCGCTCTTCGGCGCAACCGTTTCCTGACCTTGGGGTCAAAGGTGAACTCGTCGAGCTTCCGCTCTGGCTCATCGCTGACAACCGCCGCCGCACGGTCTGGGCGCGTACGGGCGCTTCGCCAGCGCTGCTCGCCGACGGTGAGGTTATCGTTGGGCTGGGCAATACACCGGATGACGCATTTGAGAAGCTCTACGACGCGGGTCTCCTGATAGCACCGAAGGCCCTTGCGCTCACGATGTTCGAGCGGGTCTTCGTGTCGGACCTCTTCATCCACGGCGTTGGAGGAGGTCGTTACGATCAGGTCACCGACGGTGTCATCGCCCGGTTCTTCGGTATTGAGCCACCGCACTTCGTGGTTGCGTCGATGACGCTGTATCTGCCGCTTGGCGCGCACGTGGTCACCGACGAAGAAGTCGTCGAGATGGAACAACGGCTCAACCGACTCTCACACAACCCTGACCAATTGATGGGGGAGATCGAGTTCGAGGATCTCTCGGAGCGTCAGCGGGCGACGGCTCTTGCTGCCGAGAAGTGCGACCTCGTTCTCGCGATCGCACAACCCGACGCCGACAAGAAAGCGATCGGTACTCGGATACGGGCAGTCAACGCCGAGATGGCCGAACTGATGCAGCCGCTCGTGCGTCAAACGGTGGCAGAACTCGAGGAGCTCAAGACGCTCAGGGACGCCGGAGAGGTTCTCACGGATAGGACGTATCCGTTCTGTTTGTGGGATCCGCTCGAGGTCGCGGACAAGGTTCGCTAGATCGGTAGTAGCCGAACACGCTCACCGGTGTATCATGGTGCGGAATCTGACACGGCGACGTGCCGTGTGCCGACTGGAAAGGACCTGAAGCATGGGTAAGCCTGTTGTGGATGCTGATCTTTGTACGGCCTGCGGAATCTGCGTCGACGAGTGCCCTACGAGCGCTCTCGACCTTGATGATGTCGCGGTTCTGGCTCGCCCGGACGATTGCACCGAGTGCGGTACCTGCCAGGATGTGTGCCCGAACGAGGCAATCACGCTCGCCTGATAGCAGCGTATTCTGCATCACAAAGGAGGGCCGGGCGATTCGCCCGGCCCTCCTTGCGTTGTTAGCCTTGCGGCCCCATGCGGTCCCGGATGTAGAGCTTGGGCTCAAGTCCCTTGAGCATTCCGACGAATCGCTTGTGGTGTGCCACATACACAACGAGGCCCATGACGAGTGCGAACGGCCAGTCGGCTGATCCAAGCGCGAGTGCTATCAGTGGTAGCGACAATGCTGCTGCGACCTGTCCTGCCATCATGTACTTGGTTATCGCAATGACCACGAGTGCGATGACCACTACCGCGATTGCGTAGCGCCAGTCGTAGGCGAGCAGTGCGCCCCCGCCGGTTGCGAGACCCTTGCCGGTGCGCACGAAGCGATGCCGTTTGATGGCCATCCAAATCGAGTAGTTGTGACCGAGGACAGCGCCAGCCAGGGCGGCCTGTCGTGCGGGCATGGCAAGCGCTGTCGTGCCGCTGAGCATGCTCGCCAGCCATGCAGCAGCAAGTACCGGCACAAAGCCTTTGAGGACGTCACAGAGCATAGCCACGATGAACCAGCTCCAGGAGCCGGTCGTCCGACGGACATTCATAGCTCCGATGTTGCCGCTGCCATGCGTGGTGATATCCTCACCCGTCACAAGACGGACGATCGTATACGCGAATGGAAGCGAGCCGATCAGGTATGCAGCGAGCGTGACCGACACGAGAGTGAGGGGGGTGCCCATCACGGCAGCCTCGGAACGATGCACTCGATTGCGCCAGGTAGCATCGTGATTTCGTACCTCGACTCGTAGAGCACTTCGCCGTCGATCTGCGCGGGTATCGGGCAGTCGCTGTCGATCGTGATCGACGTGTGCCTGGACATGTGGACGGGCTTCATCCGGGTGTGTTTGCCGGCTATCACGAATGGCAGCCGCATGAGCGCCTGAGGGAGCGAGAGCGGGTCGATCATGCAGACGTCGAAAACCCCATCATCGGCAATCGCATCTGGAGTGATGAGGAAGCCTCCTCCATACGTACGGCCCTGGGTCACTGCGATGATGAGGGTGTCATACTCCGTTGACACTTGGCCGTCGAAGGCGATTCTCACCGGGAAGCTGCCAAGATCCTTGAAGAGCACGTGCAGAAGCGCTGTGAGGTAGAGCCACAATCCCGCTCTCTTGGTGGTCACCTTGTACTCGACGGCCTTGGCAGTCACTTTGGCATCAAGGCCGGCTGCGAAGCTGTTGTTGAAGTAGACGCCGTTGCAGAGTCCAACGTCGAAGCGCCGGCGCATACCGGTACCGAGGACGACGACCGCCTCGGCAAGCTCCGTCGGGATGCCAAGGGTTCTGCGAGTGTCGTTTCCTGAGCCGGTCGGCAGCAGTCCTAGGACAGGTCTGCGCTCAGGGGGGTGAGCCATGAGGCCGTTCATGACTTCGTGTACGGTTCCGTCACCGCCGACAGCGACGACGACGTCGTACCCCTCGGCAGCCTTTGCGAGTTCGGCCGCATGGCCGGTGTGTTCGGTGATGACCGAGTCGTGAGGGATGCTGCCGAGCAATTGCTCGACCACCGGAATCAGTGCCGCGGTCTCGCCGTGACGGGCTTCCGGGTTGATGATGACGAGGGTCTGGCCGAGGGACATGCGCTCTCCTCGAATCGATGTGCGGCAGTCTGTGCGTGTGTAGAGCGCGCTTGCTTCTTCAAGAATAGCGCCCGCCGCGCGGGTTGGAAACGGCTCAGTTTGTATGCTACTGTTCTCGGGCGGCTCGCCGGAGCCCGCAGTTGCCTCCTTAGCTCAGGGGATAGAGCGTCTGCCTCCGGAGCAGAAGGTCGCAGGTTCGAATC
>PHEU01000038.1 GCA_002841295.1 Actinobacteria bacterium HGW-Actinobacteria-6 | reverse complement strand
TCGCCGTCCCGGGGAACAGGACTGCGAGCCCGGGAATCAGGAGCGGTATTAGGAACAGCATCGAGTAGAAGAGGCTACCGATGAAGTCTTTGCCTGCAGAACCGACGACCATTGCGACACCCGTGAACATCAACGAGCCTATTAGCATGGTGGTTAGGAGCAGTAGCCAGTTCTGCGCTGTGAACGCGCCAATGGCAAGCAGAACGATGACCGCCTGCGACATCGCAAGGATGGTGCCGTAGATAGTCTTCGCCGCCAGGAAGTCGCCCGCTCTAGCGGGCGTGACCAGGATGGAGGTCACGGTTCGATTGAGCACTTCACTTGAGACGAGCGACGCCATCGAAAGCACTTCGATCATCAGGACGAACAGCGCAAGCATCGGCCGCATCTTCTCGCGCACAGAGACCTGATCGCCAGCGCGATCTTCGCCGAGGACGACGTTCTCCTGGTCGGGCTCTGTCACCGGTAGCTCGTTACCCGCGATGCTGTATGCGATTTCGCGGACGAAGCTCTTCATGGCGCCCTGGATCTCCGAGGGCACGCCTGCGTCGGAGTAGACCGTAACGGTCGTCTTCTCCTTCGCGGCGGTCTTCTCCAAGAATCGGTCAGGGAATCCGATGCCGATTACGACGGTGACCTTCTTGGCGTCTTTAGGCTTTGGGTCGTCGGTTGCCTTGTCGCGGAGATAGTGCGCGGAGCCGTCCTCGGCCTCCCAGTACTCAAGGTCGCCCGCTACGACCTTCTTCAGCTCGTCTTCCGAGTCGAACGATATGAGTTTAAGACCCTCGGACGAGGCGGCGTCCTCCTGGTATTGGTCGAAGATCGCGTCCATCCCGGTCTGGTGCACACCAAGCGTGAGCGACTCGTTTACGGTCTTCGGAACGACCCAGAACATCAGGATGAAGAAGAACATGCCCAGGCCCGAGAGGAACAGATAGAGGGTATCGCGAGAGAACTCCAGGAAGTCCTTCTTGACTATCGAGGAAATGATCGCGGCGCGTGAGACTGGTCGGCTCATCCCGCCAACCCCCTGCCCGTCATCTCGATGAAGATATCCTCGAGTGTAGCCTCCTCGGTGTGGATGGTCAGCACGTCACCAGAGCCGACGACTCCCTTGAGCAGCTCTCCAGACTGGGGAGTGTCGAGTGCCACAATCTCCTCTCGGACACCCGCGCCGTCGCGAAGCCGCACTTTCACTGAACGCTTGCCGTACTTGATCTTGAGGTTCTCCGGCGTGTCGATCGCCACGATCATCCCTTCATTGATGAACGCCACGCGATCGGATAGGGCATCAGCCTCATACATGTCGTGCGTAGTCAGCAGAACTGCTGCGCCACGAGCAGCCTCTTCTTTGATCGTCGCGCGGATCGAGACCGAGGTGACCGGGTCGAGTCCGTCGGTCGGCTCATCCAAGAAGAGCACGTCGGGCTTGTTGATGAACGCGCGGGAGATCATCATGCGCTGGCGCATCCCTTTGGAGTACGTCTTCACGCGGTCCTTCGCCCGGTCGGCAAGACCAACCCGGCGTAGAACTTCAAGTGAGTCGAATTCTTTCATGCCGAACAGCGAAGCATAGAAATCCAGGTTCTCTTTGCCGGACATGTTGATGTAGAGATTCTTCTCCTCGAAGCACACACCGATTCGTGCCTGAGTCTCCGGGTCGTCGAGCGTGATGTCCCTTCCGAGAATCTGCGCCACACCGCCCTTGGGAGCGATTTGTCCCGTAAGCATCTTGATGGTGGTGGACTTCCCGGCACCGTTCGGCCCGAGAAATCCCAGAATCTCACCGGGCTGGACCTCGAACGAGATGCCCTTCACGGCCAACAGATCACCATACGAGTACGTGATGTCCTGGACTCTGATGGCGGCTTCCGTCATGACATGCCTCTCTCTCTCCAGTGCTTCATGACCGTCTGGTACTCCTCCTCGAAGAACGAGTAGACGTCGTACATCTCTTGCAGGCGCTCCTTGGCTTTGTCGCTCTCCGCCATCGCCAGCGCTTCGCGTGCAGTGTTGGTGATGGCCGTCATCGCTTCGAACTTCTTTGCGAGGATCGGACCCCAGACGCCCTTGAGCATCCGATAGTGTGCCTCGCGCGAGCCTTGGACGCGATAGCGCTCGACGAGACCGAATGCGAGCAACACCTGTGTCGACGTGCTCACGCTCGCTTTGCTAATACCAAGGTCGCCGATAATCTCGCGCGTCGAGAGTCCCTCACCTTCTGCAAGCATGAGCGCTGAGTAGATGCGCGCGGTCAAATGAGGGAAGCCGAGAGTTTCCATCATTACCGTCATGCGCTCGAAGAGCGCCGAGCGTCTCTTTGTGATTTCGGAGTCTGGCACGAATCCTCCCTTCAGGTCACGATGTGAACGTTCCCAACGTTCAGTATGTTCTAAACGTTGGGAACGTCAAGTCTGGGAGGTCGGATGCGCGGTCAGGCTCAGTACCTCAAGAGCGCCACGGCAGCGGCGTCTCTCGGCATCTCTTCGGGGGGAACCGAGAAGACGTCGCCTCCAGCGAGAATGGTGCGCAGCGCGGCCACGTCGAGCAGGTCCTCGTCGGCTGGCTGACGGGATGTGTGGATGGCAACCGCATCTGCCGGTTCATCGATTGAGCCCCACAGCTCCGCCTCGCTGCTCACGAAGAGCGTTTCTACGCGGCCGTGGATTGCAGCGGGGACGAAGGTTTCAGGGTCGGATGTGGCCCGTGGCGTCGCCCACAGGTCCTCCACACGCTCTGCCGCGAGCCGCTTGTCTGCAGCAAACTCCTCGGCAGCGATCGCAAGTGAGCGCTCGTGCAGCACATCGTCGCCGACCGAATCAGGGTTGCCGATCACCGCATCGGTCGTGATGGCGTCGTATGAGTTGACCTCGTGGTACAGGGGCAGCAGGTAGTCGACGCCTGCCAGCACCAAGGGTGATCCATCCCGCACGAGCTCGACGATGCCGCGATCGATGCCGCGGAAGTATCGAAGTATCTCGTCCTTAGGGTCGGGTTCTCCCGACCCATGCGCGACGGCCGCGTGCCGGCTACCAGGAGCGCCGTTTGTCCCTGTATGGAACTGCATGGAACGCTTCTCGAAGTTATCCCACTTGAGTGCCTCGGCGAGACTTGCTGGAACGTCGCCAAGGTCGACTTCCTCGAGGCCTGATACGGAGCCACGCAGAAGCCGTGCTCGCTTCTGCGAGAGCGTTAGTAGGTAGTAATGGCGGTCACTGCCAAGAAGCGTCAGGAGTGGCCGTAGGTGGAACCTGTCACTTACAAAGACGCTTTCCGCCGGTGCGACAGGCAGCCGGAAGATGCGGACGTCGCCATCAACGAAGACCGCGAGGCCCTCGGTCGCGCGAAGCCAGAATGGACGTTCCTCGGCGAGCGCGCGTACGGGGTCGAGAAGGGCGTTGATCTCAGTCGACCGTAGACCGGTCTCGCCCAGTTTTGCCGAGGCGGTCTTGAGCAGGTTCTTCAACCTTGCAACGTTCTCGACCTGGCTATCGGGTCCGAAGCGCTGCGTCTGCATGTACAACGACACGAGCGAGTTACCGCTGTGGCGGGAGAGTTCCTTGAGGTCGGTAAGCGACAGTGCGTCCATGGGAGTTCCTTTCTGCCAAAGGCTGGAGCCTTAGCGTCCGAAGACGCCGGTGATGGTGCCCATAGCTAGGGCGTGTCGGTCGACCGCGAGGGCGATGTCCGACGCGGTGGGCTCTTTCGGAAGAGGTGGTTCTTCGATGTCGAGTGCGTAGACGGTCACAACGTAATCGTGATCGCCTGAGCCGACGGGTGGCTTCGGCCCGCCATATCCTGGGCGCCCCGTGGCGTTCTTGAGTTCGCGTGCGGGGCCAGCAAGAGCACCCGATGCGTTCTCGGCAAGGTCGGTCACCGAGGGCGGAATGCCGACAACTACCCAGTGCACCCACATGCGGGCGACAGGATGGTGGTCGACGATGGTGACGAGCATCGATCGCGTGCCTTCGGGCGGCGTGGTCCAGGAGAGCTGCGGCGATATGTTGGAGGCGCCATCCACGCCGATGGCGCAGTACATGTTGGGGATTCGCCCGGAATCAGCGAATGAGGTGGAGGTGACGGTGAGCATCTCTGGCGAGCCTCCCTCCGGGCTGGTAGCCGCAGCTCCTGTCTCCGCCACGGCGCCGGGGGCGGGGGTGCCGGAACTCAAGCAACCAGAGAGAGCAGGGACAACCAACGCAAGCAGACAGGTCATGCATACGAGGAGAAACCTGTGACCTGTCACATTCGCCCCCTTCAATGGCGCCGCGACAAGAGTGTACATACCCACTTGGCCGAGGGGGCGCACGGTCGAATGACGGCGCGAGATCAGGGACGCGTGAGTGCGACTTGCATGACGTCGATGGATCCCTGGCGAAATCCGACTTGGCAGTACGACAGATAGAAACGCCACATTCGTTCGAATCGCTCGTCAAAACCCATGGTTCGAACCCGCTGGATAGCATCGACGAACCGACTCTCCCATGTGCTCAGCGTCATTGAGTAGTCGCCGCCGAAGAAGAACGGTTCGGCGACTTTGAGACCGGCGTCGCTAGCGGTTGTCGCGAAGCGCTCGGGGCTGGGCAGCATGCCGCCCGGAAATATATACCGCTGGATGAAGTCGGGCTTTGAGCGGTACTCCTCGAAACGCGAACCCTGAATCGTGATCGTCTGGAGCGCGGCTCGGCCGCCCTCGGCGAGGCGATCGTGAACGGTGTTGAAGAATGTAGGCCAGAACCGCTCGCCCACGGCTTCGAACATCTCGATCGAGGTGATGTGATCGAAGGTGCCATCAACATCTCGATAATCCTGCAACCGAATCTCGATGCGGTCCGAGAGGCCCTCCTCGGCAATACGGCGTGTGGCCCACGCGTGTTGCTCAGCTGAGATGGTAACCCCCGTGACGCGCGCACCGACGGTCTTGGCGGCATGGATCGCGAAGCCGCCCCAACCGCAGCCGATCTCTAGCAGTGAGTCTCCGGGACGGACATCCAGCAGGCCGAGAAGGCGATCCCACTTGCGCTGCTGTGCCAGCGAGAGGTCAGAGTCGGTGCCATCGAACAGCGCGCACGAATAGGTCATGTCAGGATCGAGCCATAACTCGTAGAAGTCGTTGCCGAGGTCGTAGTGCTGCTCGATGTTGCGCCGGCTGCCGGAGCGCGTGTTCGAGCGCAGTGCGTGCCGCAGTCGGTGCACCGGTGTCATCGGCGCGCTCAGCCAGGCAGGTCCACTGACGGCATCGAGATTGGCGGCTGCGAAGTCCAGGAATGCGGTCAGGTCGGATGAGTCCCACTCGGCAAGCATGTAGCCTTCAGCGAGGCCGATCGACCCGCCGAGAATGGCGCGTCGGACGCATGCGGGTTCGTGAACCGTGATGTTTGCCGACGTTCCCGGGCGTTGTCCACGGAAGGTGAAGACGCGTCCGTCCGGCCACCCTACAGTGAGCTCGCCGAGCGGCAGATGATCGAGCGCGGCGAAGAACCCTCTCGTGAAGGCATCGAGCCCAGAGCGAGTTTCGCTAATCGGAGCGGAGTGAGTTTTGCGAGTCAAGCGTTGTTTCCTCCTCGGGCATTCCGGGGTCGCTGTAGAACCGTACCCGCTTCAGCGCGAGCCGTATCGCCTGGAAGTGGATGAGTAGCCAGGCTCGCAGCGGCATCGGGCCGTAGCGCCAGACAAGCTGCCGTAGCGTCGGGTCATCGATCGCCCGTGCGCGACCTGAAACACCGGCGGTTAGAAGCGGTGAGCCCTCGACGTCCTCATGGATGCTCACCGACACAGCATCACCGGGGGCCGTGAAGCGGAAGCGATACTTGCCACCCATCGGTATGAATGGCGAAACATGGAAGACCTTATAGGCGAAGAGGTCATCCGAGAAACCCATCGGCTCTCCGCCGCGATGCAGCAGGTAGTTGTGCTGCCCGCCAAAGGTGTTGTGGACCTCAGCGAGCACGGCGAGAAGCTCGTCTTCAGCGCTGAAGCAGTACCAGAACGACGCCGGGAAGAACCGGAATCCTATGCTCCGCGGGAATGACAGCAGCCGGACCGGGCCGCCGTCCAGGTCGATGCCAGCCTTGCCGAGAAGCGCATCGATCCACGGGCGCAGTGGGGTGCCATCTCTCGGCCCGTGATCCCGGTCGTAGAACGAGACCCAGCCAGGACGGTTGTAGCGGAAGCGCTTAACCGTGTGGTCGAGTTCATCTAGCTCCGCCAGGTCCAGATAGAGCAGGTAGACGCGATAACGGAAGCGGTTGCGCACCGGCCGCGACCGCTCATGCGCAACCTGCCCTTCGAAGACGCGACTTTCCATCTCAGCGCTCCTCCGGGTCGAGTATCGCGCCCCACGGGGGTTTGATGCCGAGCGAATCGGCGACCTTGAGCCCGGAGATGAGGCCGTCTTCGTGGAATCCGTAGCGCTGCCAGGCTCCGGCGAACCATGTGCGGTTCACTCCCTGGAGCGCGGGGATGGATGCTTGGGCGTCTATCGCGTCTCGGCCAAACTGCGGGTGCGCGAACTCGCGGCGCTCGATGATGGTCGAAGGGTCGCAGTCGCGCAGCGGGTTGAGCGTCACCATGACCGGCGTCTCAACCGGCACGCCCTGCAAGATGTTGAGGAGGTACGTGACCGCCACAGGCGCGTTGCCGTGACCGTCGGAAGCGTAATTCCAGGCCGCCCAAGCGCGCTTCGACCGGGGCAGGAAGCGCCTGTCGGTATGCAGGATCACATCGTTCGGTGAGTATGGGAACGACTCAAGCATCGATGCCTCAGCGGGGGATGGATCGGTAAGCATTGCGAGCGTTTGATCCGCGTGAGCGGCCAGTACGACGCCATCGTATGAGAGCTGTTCGCCGCTTTCCAGCACGATATCGACGCGGTCAGCGAAGCGCTGCACGCCCGTGACCCGGGCACCGGTGCGGATTCGGCCGCTGACCTCACCGGCAAGCGCACGGGTGTAGCGCCGAGCCCCGCCGGGGACGCTCTTCCACTGCGGCTTGCCGAGAACATGTAGCAGGCCGTGGTTGTCGCAGAAGCGCAGGAACGTCTTGGCGGGGAAGGCGAGCATCTTTCCGGTGGGCATCGACCAGATTGCGGCGCCCATAGGTACGAGATACCACTCCAGAAACTCGTGTCCGTACTTCTCTCGCCGCAACAGCTCACCGAGGGTGAGGTCGTCACAGGTCGGATCGGCCAGCAGGCGCTCGGCATTGCGCGACATCCGCAGAACGTCGCCGAGCATCCCCCAGAACGCGGGCCGCACAGCGTTGCCTGGCTGAGCGAACAACCCGCCGAGGTCACCCTTCCACTCCACGCCGTCTTTGAAGTGCTGTACCGAGAAGGACATGTCGGCGGCCTGTTCGGGGATGCCGAAGTGTTCGAAGAGCTTAACCAGGTTCGGGTACGTGCGGTGGTTGAAGACCATGAAGCCCGTATCAGCGGTGGCGTCGGTATCGTCAACCTTGATATCAACGGTATGCGTATGACCGCCGAGATCATCTTCCGCTTCCAGAATATCGACCTCGTGCTCGGCTGAAAGCAGCCACGCCGCTGAGACGCCAGAGATGCCCGATCCGATGACAGCCAGTCTCATCCGGGAACCCCTCTCAAGTATGCAAATCCACAAGATTCCACTGAAAGGGAATATACCCAATGACTTCCAGTCTCGAGGTCGCGGTTTCGTGCACTCGAAAGGAGCCCCCGTGCCAACCATGCTTATCACAGGCGTCTCGTCGGGAATCGGCAACGCGCTCGTCAGGCGTGTAGCCGCAGAGCCGGGCTGGACGGTCATTGGCACCGTACGGACCGTGAAGCCGCCGTCGGAACACGGGCTTCCGGATGCAACGTTCTTGTACTCGTTCGAGGCGTCGGACGCGGATGCGGCTGCTGCACTCGCCGGACGCATACTCGCCGAGCACGGATGCCCGGACGTGATAGTCAACAACGCGGGCTACGTGCTGTATGGGCCGGTCGAGGAAACACCGCTGGAGCGCATTCGCGATCTGTATCAGGTGAACGTTTTTTCGCCGATCTCGCTCATCCAGGAGTTCCTGCCCACGATGCGCAGTCGCGGCAGCGGCACCATCGTGAACGTGACGTCGCTTGGCGGGCGGCTGGTCTTCCCGTTCTTCACGAATTACAACTCCACCAAGCACGCCATGGAAGGGTACTCGGAGGGGCTATGGCATGAGCTCAAGCCGTTCGGGATCCGCGTGAAGGCGGTCGAGCCGGGGTACGTCGCGACTCCAATCTACAGAGCGATGGACGATCGTGCCAAGCCGACGGGTCCCTACGCGAAGTCCCTCTCGGCGATGAATCGGTTCAGTGAAAGCATCACCAACCGCTCTACCCCGGAGCAGGCCGCCGAGGAGACTTGGCGCGCGATTTCCGACGCATCCGACAAGCTTCGTTACCCAATCGCTGCATACGCCCGCGTGATGGTGCGAGCTCGCGCTCTGGTAGGAAGCATGACCTTCATGCGGTTCATGAATCGGCAGTGGTTGGGGAAATAATCGCACTTGGCGCGAACCGTGCAACGTGCAACTCTGTAGAGACTCCAAATCGATCCGAGAACCCAAGGAGCTTGCATGCGCCGCGTCACCAACCGCATCTTGGCCGTCACTGTGACGGTCGCACTGGCGCTCGGAGTCTCCTCGCAGGCTGCGGCGAACGTCGAAGCGCGCGTGGGCGCACACTCGCCGGCAGCGGCTACCGGGGTCATCGTGACGTGGAAGAATGGCTCCGAGAGAAGCGTGCGCTCCGCAATCGCGGCCAAGGGGCTACACGTGAGCCGCAGCCTCTATGGCAATCACGGAGCGGTTGTGGAGATTCCCGAAAGCACCGATGCCGAGGCGCTCAGGCTCAACCTTGCCGCCGTTCCCGGCGTGACGATCGCTACCGAGGAGCGCCAGGTCATCCGGCCGCTCTGGACGCCGAATGACCCGCGGTATCCAAGTCAGTGGGCTTATTCGCGCATACAAGCCGAGAGCGCATGGGATATCGAGCGCGGCGAGTCATTCGTGACGGTCGGCATCATCGACACCGGCGCGGACCTGGCACACCCTGAGCTCACTCCAGTGCTCGACCTGACTCGCGATCGCGATTTTGTGAACGACGACGACGAGGCCAACGACCAGAATGGTCACGGTACTCATGTCTCAGGCATTGTTGCCGCAGCGAGCGACAACAGTACAGGCGTGGCGGGTACGGCTCCCGGTGTGAAGGTCGTGCCGATCAAGGTCATCGGTAGATACACCGGATCGAACACGGACTTCGTAGAGGGACTTTACTACGCAGCTGATGTTGGTGTTGATGTCGTGAACATGAGCCTCGGAACGACAGCTTCTGATCTTGGCCCATCCGGCATTGCACTGATGCAGGAGGCTGTGGACTACGCGTATGCCAAGGGTGTCGTCCTCGTTGGGGCGGCAGGCAACGACGGTGACCCTGCGGTCTACTATCCGGCTGCGTGCAACCACGTCATCGCGGTCAGCGCAACAGGTCAGACCGATGTCCTGGCGACATATTCCAACTACGGATCGGCGATCGACATCACTGCCCCGGGCGGCGGTTCGACTTCTAGTACCGGAATCTACTCAACCTATACGTCTGCAGGCCTGCACACGTACGCATACATGAACGGCACCTCGATGGCGTCGCCGTTCGTGGCTGCTACTGCCGCGCTTCTGATCTCGCACGTACCGGCCGCAACGAACACTGAGGTCGAGAGTGCGCTTCTTTCCTCGGCACGCGATCTTGGTGATATCGGCTGGGATTCCAAGTACGGCTATGGACTCCTGCAGATGCGAGGCGCGCTTGATGCGCTTATTGCTCCTTCGCCGAGCGTGTCACGCGTGAGTGGCGTCGACCGCTACGGCACGGCGATCGCGCAGTCGGTATCCGGGTTCGAGAGCGGCACTGTCACGACAACGGTGCTTGCGAGCGGCGAGGACTTCCCCGACGCGCTTTCGGGCGGGCTCCTGGCAGGTCTTTATGACAGCCCGATTCTGCTGACGCGTCGCTCGTCGCTTCCCGCCGGGATGCTCGCCGAGATTGCGCGTTTGGGTGCGAGCAAGGTGGTTCTCATCGGCGGGCCGGCATCAATCGATTCGTCGGTTACAAGCACTCTGAAAGCGGCGGGGCTCACGGTGCAACGGATTGCGGGTGTGGATCGATATGCGACAGCCGCTGCGGTTGCATTGGAGTACAAGCGCATCACCGGTGCCGACGTACTGCCGAAGGCGTTTCTCGCCCGTGGCGATCTCTACCCCGATGCTCTCGCGGTTTCATCACTTTCAGCCTCTGCGGGCATACCGGTGCTACTGACGCGGACAGCAACGCTTTCGGGCTCGACCCGCTCGGCGCTCACAAGTCTCGGCACGACAGAGGTTGTCATCGCCGGTAGCTCGGCTGCCGTATCAACAGCCGTGGCCGCCGAGGTCGACGCGATGCCGGGTGTCAGAATCGTGAGGTGGCAAGGCAGTGACCGGTACGCGACCGCAGCGCAGGTGGCAACGGGCGGCTTTGCGCGCGGGTGGGCAAGCGGCTCGTACTTTGGCATCGCAACGGGTGTGAACTTCCCCGACGCGCTCGGCGGTGGAGCGCTTGCCGGCCACAATGGCGGCGTGGTGCTCTTGACCACACCCGCGAGTCTCCACGACAGCGCGCGCGTGGTCGTGCAGAACTCCGGGTATGACGGCACCCCGGTTGTCCTCTTTGGCAGCACCAGCGCTATTTCACAGGCGGTCGCAGGCGAACTCATGCGGATCCGCTATTAGCGACTGGCCTTACCCGCCGAGCATTACCACGCGCACGGTATGAACGCCGGGGTCTCCGCCGAGAGCGATGCGCCTGTCTTCGCGCTCCACGCCATCTACAAGCACTCGTTCGACGCCGCGATTGACGCCCCGCGGGTTCTCCACTGAGATCTCGTACGTTGCCTCTTCGTCGCGGAACACCGTTGTCCATGCGGTCCAACCCTTGGGCACACACGGCTCGATTCGGAGGTAGCGCTGGCTGTTCTCGGTCTCAAGATTCAGGCCGAGGATGTTCTGGACGCAGACACGGTAGTACCAACTCGCCGAGCCGGTGTACCACGTCCATCCGCCGCGCCCAATATGTGGCTCGACCGCATAGACGTCGGCGGCGATGACGTACGGCTCAACGCGGTACCGCTCGGCAGCTTCCCGATCGAGCGCGTGGTTCACTGGGTTGATGAGGTCGAGTAGCGCTACCGCCTCGTCACCATCGCCGAGGAGTGCGTACGCGAGTGCCACCCAGATGGCGGCGTGCGTGTATTGCCCGCCGTTCTCGCGGACGCCGGGGACGTATCCCTTGATGTAGCCGGGATCGTGCTCCATGTGATCGAACGGCGGCGTGAGAAGCGCGATAAGCCCGTCGTCCCAGCGAACGAGCTTCTCCTCCACGCTCTCAAGCGCGCGCCGAGCCCGCTTGGCATCTCCGCGGCCGGAGATCATCGCCCACGCTTGCGCGATGGCATCGATGCGGCATTCCTCGGCGTGGCTCGTGCCGAGAGGCGTACCATCGTCGAAGAACGCGCGGCGGTACCAGGCGCCGTCCCATGCCTCACGTTCGATTGCGGCTACGAGCGCGTCTGCGCGCTCCCTGAGCGTTGCGGCGATGTCGCTCTCATTGCGAGCTTCGGCGATGGGTGCGAAAGCGCGCAGCACGACGTCGAGGAACCATGCCATCCACACGCTCTCGCCAGCGCCACCGATGCCAACGCGGTTCATGCCGTCGTTCCAGTCGCCGCCGCCCATGAGTGGCAGATCATGCTGGCCGAGGGTACGGCTCACTTCTATGGCGGCCATGCAGTGCTCGTAGACGCTGCCTACGCGAACCGATGGCTGAACCTGCAAGTAGAGGTCTTCGCGATCCTCCGGCACAGCCGGGCCCTCGATGTACGGAACCTCGACATCGAGCACGGTCATGTCGCCGGTCGCGTGGATGTACTCGGCAGCTACGAACGGCAACCAGAGACGGTCGTCGGCAAAACGCGTACGCACGCCACGGCCCGAGATCGGCTGCCACCAGTGCAGCACGTCGCCTTCCGGGAACTGGTGCCGCGCGGCCTCTATGATGTGTTCGCGCACGAGATCGGGGCGCGCGTAGATGAGCGCCAGGCAGTCCTGCAGCTGGTCACGGAAGCCGAACGCGCCGCTTGACTGGTATGTGGCCGTGCGACCCCAGAACCTGCACGCGAGCGCCTCGTAGAGCGCCGCGCCGTTAACCATGCGGTCGAACTCGGCATCCGGCGTGGTGGCCTGCACGCTCCCAAGCGTGCGCTCCCAGCGCGAACGGACTTCGACCAGCTCGGCTTCGATGGCGCCGTCAGCGCGGAACCGTCGAATGAGTGCGTGCGCCTCTTCGACGGTTTCGGTCTGGCCGAGGAAGAACGCAACCTCTGCCGTTTCCCCCGGCTCCAACGTGAGCTTTCGCATGATCGCGCCGCAGTTGTCGAGGAATCGTCCGCTTGAACCGCCGAGCTTGTGTCGGTGCATTGCGGCGGGGTCACGCGGGTCGCCGTTGCGGCCGAGGAACTCCGTGCGGCTGGCGGTGCACGAATCCACCTCGCAGTCGCTTGCGAGGAATGCGGGACGCCCGGGGAAGTCGAAGTTGAAGTAGTTGTGAGCCATGAGCATGCGTTCGGCATCGTCCCACCAGGTGACCACTTGCTGCTGCGCTTTGCTGCGTGAATCGCCGAGAGCCCACTCGATGAAGTGTGTGACCGACAGGTGTCGGGTCCGCTTGGTGAGGTTCTCGAGCCGGACGCGCACGATGCGCACCGGGGCGTCGGCCGCCACGAACCAGTCCAGCGTATGGCTTACGCCGTGGCACGAGTGCTCGAAGCGCGTGTACCCTCGACCATGGCGCACGACGTGCGGAGCCTCATCGCGGATCGGGAGCAGCGTCGGACTCCAGAACTCTCCGGTGTCCTCATCGCGGACGTAGAACGCTTCGCCGGTACCGTCGCTTACCGGATCGTTATTCCAGGTGGTGATGCGGTTCTCGTGACTGTTCTCGGCCCAGGTGCAACCGATTCCAGCTTCCGAGACGAGCGCACCGAAGGTCGGGTTTGCGAGCACGTTCACCCATGGGGCCGGGGTGGCAACGTCACCTTCGAGCACGATCACGTACTCGCCGGTCTCGGGATCGAAGCCTCCATAGCCGTTGTCGTGCACCAGCTCCGGTCTAGTGAAGGCGGGGAGCGGGTCGTGAATGGCCGCCGAGACGGGCACGAGCTGGTCTGGCTCGGACTCGTGTACCGCGCGTAGATTCAGATGCAACCCGATCGGGCCCCCGTCGCCGGTGAGCACCGCGCGCGCGACGCTATCGAGCAGGTTGCGCACCTCAGGTGACACCTGGTCGGCTACTCGGAGGTGCACGCCGCCGGGGCGATCCTGGAGCTGCAGCGCGTGACCGGTGCGCAGGAGCATACGCAGCCGTCCGTCGAGCTCAGAGGCGTACGCGCTCGGCTTGGTGTTGAGGATGACGAGGTCGCACTCGAATCCTCGCGAGCGCCAATATTGGTGCGCGAGCAGCGCCTGCCGCACGAGCGGCGTCTCCTCGAGACGCTCGATCTTCACGAGCAGGATTGGCAGGTCACCCGAGATGCCGATGGACCAGAGCCCCGACAGGGGAAGGCGGTTCTCAACAGTTGTGAGTATCTTGAGCCGTGAGCGCGGGTCGGTCAGCAGCAGGCGCGAGGCGAGGCGCTGGAAGACGACGGCCTCCTCAGGGGTGATGCCGAGGTCGCGCAGCTCGATCTGACTGGTGGACCATGCGAGGTCAAGCGCGCGCTGGGCGGCGCGGATGTCGCTGTATCGCTCGGCGAGTGTCACGGCGGCCTCGCGTGTCTCGGCGGCACCGGTCGTGAATGCGAGGCGTGCGGATTCGCCAGGACCGATCGTGAGCGTCTGTCGGATGGAGCAGATAGGGTCGAGCACTGCACCGACCGAGCCGGTGAGTCTGCCGTCGCCCCAGATCGCGCGGGCGTCGCCCGGCGTGTGAAGCCTCCCGAGGAACGCTTCGCGACCGGTCTCATAGCTCCAGTTGCATGCCTCTCCAAGCTCGCAGGCGAGCACATGCAGGCCCCACGGACGGTCCTCGTGTGCGGAGCGAGGCCGGCGGCTGAAAAGGAGCGCCCTGTGGGCGTCGACGGCTTCGGTCTCCACGAACAGGTTGCTGAACGCCTTATGCGCATGGTCGGACTCGCCCTTGGCGAGCGTGACCTCGAGGTACGACGTCACTTCCAGGTGGAGCGGGTGCTTCCTCCGGTTCGTCACCGTGATGCGACGGACCTCCACGTCGTCTTCGGGTGAGACCACGACCTCCGTGTGCGTTTCGATGCCGTTATCCATCCGGCGATACTCGGCCTTGTCCGCCGAGAAGGTGACGTGGTACTCGTCAGGCTCTGTGCACGTGGGCTGATACGCGCTTGACCAGACATGGCCGCTCTCGACATCCTTCAAGTAGAAGAAAGAGCCCCAGCAGTCGCGGGTGACATCTTCGCGATATCGGGTGATGGTGTGGTCGCGCCAGCGGCTGTAGCCGCCTCCCGCGTTCGTGGTCATGACCGAGTACGACCCGTTCGACAGGAAATGCGTCGCCGGGATCGTTGTGCCGGCGAGCGGATACGAGCGGTGAACCGGCGCGGCGATTTCGCGCACCGAGCGCACGAACTTCACTTCCTCCACGTGCGGTTGCGCAAGCTGCGTCCGTCTCGGCACGCGCTCCTGCAGCAGGAGCTCGGAGGAGCGCACGACCGGGTCGGCGTGGAAGCGCTGCTGCATCCGGTCGTGGGTGAGCATGTTGCCGAGGGCGACCAAGCTCATGCCCTGGTGGTGTGCCATGTACGCCTTCACGAGCGCACGCTCGCGGCCGGCGGGCACGCGGCCGGGCGTGTAGTCGACGGCCTCGAAGTAGCCGTAGCGGCCCTCGGCACCCTGGGTGGAAAGCACGTCCAGGTTATCGAGCGCCGCACGCGGAGCTATCGGAAGCGCGAGCACCGTTGCGTACGGTGCGATGACGACATCGTCGGAGAGCCCACGCTTGAGTCCGAGACCCGGTACACCAAACGCCTGGTACTGGTACGTGAGCTCGACATCTTTCGCGTTGAACGCGGATTCCGAGACGCCCCACGGCACACCGCGCTGCTTGCCGTACTGGATCTGGCGCTTCACAACGTTACGGTACGTTTGGTGCAGCAGCGTCCCCGGGAAGTCACGCATGACCAGAAGCGGCATCAGGTACTCGAACATACTGGCGCTCCACGACACCAGCGCGCGGCCGCCTTCGGTCTGCGTGAGCGAGCGGCCAAGCCGGAACCAGTG